>DATATB010000075.1:0-1510 GCA_036268995.1 Pirellulales bacterium
GAGCGCGGCAATCGGCTGGAGCTCGACTGGCTGGCCGGCAAAGTGCGCGCGCTCGGCCGTCAATACGGCATCGCGACGCCGGCAAGCGACACGGTCTACACCGTGCTCAAGCTCAGCCGCATGGGAAAATCGCAATAAGAAATGCCGCAATAAAAATCCCGTCGGCGCGAACGCCGGCGGGACTTGCAGCAACGGCTGACTGCCGGCCGCTTATTTCTCTTTCTGGAGGCCTTCGGCCGGCGAAGCCGGGCTGGCGTTCTTCTTCATGCTCTCATTCATGTTCTTCTGCGACGTGGGTTTCGTTCCTGGCTCGGTCATACCGGCGCCGGTGGTCGCCTTTCCCTTCACGGCAGTGCCGCGTGACGGAACGCCCTTGATGTTGTCACCCGTGCTCGACATATCGGTCGGCGACGGTGTGGTCGCGTGAACGTTCGGACCGGATGAATTATTTGGTGACGGGGCGCTCTGCGCGAAGGCAAAGCCGGTCGCGGCGGTGAGCAGTGTGGTCGCGAGAATCAATCTACGGAACTTCATGATTTGTGCCTCTCCTATGTGGATACAGAGGCAACGTCCCCGCTCGCGCCATCGTTCCCCAAAGTTTCGTCTCAAATCGGCGTGACGCGGAGTAGGCGCGCAGAGGAGCCCCAGCGGCGAGGCCGGGGCTCCCCCCGCGTAAAACGGCTGGAAAGGGGCAAACCAAACCAGCCGCCCGGCAGTTGGGCCGTGGCTAAATCAGTTCGCGCAGATAGCCGTAGGCAAACAGCAAGCCGAGCAGCACGACAAAAACCGTGGCCGCGCGGCGGCCGACGGTGTCGGCGAAATCGTTGCGCATCTCGTCCATGACGGGGCCCCGCTAAAAATTGGCCGCACCAAACCGAGCGCGGCCAAAAAAGGCTTGGTCATACCCACCCGCTCCAGAGGGGAAAGAGTGGCATTGGCAAGTGTGCCCGAAGCGATGCCCGGCCGCTTTTGGCGCGATCATTGATTCAAATTAATGAACCGGATTAGGCTGCGTGATGGATAAGCTTATGTCCACGCCGCGTCATGCGTTGAACCGGCAACATCCGTACGTCGCGCGGCTATTGAGCCACGTCGACTTGAATCAGGCCGATCTCGACGCCTTGGATGCCATCGTCGACGGCGAGTTCACCATCCGCCGCCGCCACGACCTCATTATCGACGGTTACGAATATCGCAAGCTGTCCTTCGTGAAGGACGGGTATGCCGTCCGCTACAAACTGCTGCGCAACGGCAAGCGGCAGATTCTCAACGTCGTGCTGCCCGGCGATATCATCGGCCTGCCCGGCAGTTTCTACGAGCGGGCGAGCTACTCGGTCATGGCGATCAGCGAACTGCGCATGCACGTGTGCTCGCTCGATGCCTATGTTCAGTTGTGCTATCGCCGCCCGCAATTCGGCCTGGCGCTGGCCTGGATGGCGGTGCAGGAGGCCGCCACTTACGCCGAGCACGTCATCGACGTCGGCCGCCGCACGCCGATCGAGCGCCTGTC
>DATATB010000076.1:0-28627 GCA_036268995.1 Pirellulales bacterium
ACTTGGCCTGTCAGCGAGGTCCAGCCTGTCCGCCGACGACAATGTAATCGCTAGCGCTCGCGACTTGCTGTAATGCTGCCTGAAGTCAGTCCCGTATGCCCGCAGTTTTGTGGCACAATCGGCGAGGTTAGTGCGGCGCAACCAGCGTTTGCAAGAAACCGATCAGCCGGGCACGTCCATCGGAGGGAAGCTGCGAGTACCGCCGTACGGAGTCGGCTGCTTCGCCGCCGTGCAGCAGAATGGCCTCGTCCAACGTCGCCGCGCGGCCATCGTGCAAGTATGGCGCGGAGCTGGCCACGCCCCATAAGGGCGGCGTTTTCCATTCCTGGCCAGTATTGGTAGGCACGGTGAATTCCGAAGTCGAAAACACGGCGAACACATTGGTGACGCCGCCGGCGTATCCCGAACTCTTGACCGTCTGAGTTCCCACCTGCGTCTGGATTTGCATCGTATGCGGACCGGCTGGCACCGGGTCGTTCAGCCCGGCGCCCATGTCGTGCAGCAGCAGATCGCTGTACAGACCCTCGACCTCGCCCAGGTCGGGCACGTGGCATGCCGCACAACCGACGGAAGCGAACAACTGTTCGCCATTGCGCACCGCAACGAGTTGGCGCGCGCCGGTCGGCTCTTGCTGGACGGGGCGCCGCAGGCTGGCCACGAACACCACCAGCGCTTCGCACTCGTCCGCGGTCATGTCGAGCGGCGCATTCGCCGCCGGGCCGAGCATCGGATTGGCAGCCTGATGATGCTCCGGCACTTCCAGACCGAGTTCGACGGAGCAGGCCGTGAGCACGAAATCTTCGAGCGTCGCGATCTGTCCGCGCCAGCCAAAGCGGCCTCCGCCAGGAGCGACGCGGCCGCTCACGCCCGGGTTTTCTTTGGGCTGTTCGGTGGCGATTGCCTCGAGTGCGCTCGACGGGATCTTGTCGATCAGGCCCAAGCCAAACAGCGGCGTGGTGTTGCGCTCGCTGGAGCGAAACGCGATGCCGTCGACCTTGACTGACTTGACCGGAGATTGCAACCGCTTGCGGCTCGAAACGGCCTTGATCGCTCGCGCCTTGCGATCACCCTCAAGCGGCGGAATCCCAAACAACAGCCGCTCGCGCAGTGTGGCGTAGTCGTGATCGGTGCTGCTGTGGTGCAGGACGACCGTGGACCGCAGGGACGTGCCGGTCCAAAAGGCGGGCAGTACCCGCGCGACGCGGCGACCGAAATCCGCCTGCTCGGTCGCGGTGTGTGGCCCGGCCGGCGGCACGACGGTCAGCAAGCGGATGTTCTTATCGCGCGGCCCCGCGCCGCCGACTCCACCGAGACTATGGCAGGCAACGCAACTCACATCGTTGAACATTGGGCCGAGTCCGTCGCCCTGGCCTGGTGCGGACGCCGGTATCCAGATGCGGCTGAACAGCTCCCGTCCGCGCTGCAGCCGGGCGGCCGCCGCCGCCTGGACGACGCCTTGCGCCTGAACATTTGCGGCCTGGCAAAAAAGCAGCAGGCCCGCCAGGTAACTCGCAGCGACGCACGATCGGCCGAGAAGACGCGCAATCATGGAAGGTGCTCCTTGCCTGCGTCCGGCCAAAAGCCAAAAGCAGCCCTCAGCCGCCGTCGCCTGTATATTCGCCCCTGCCGCCGAACAATGCAAGCAAGTCGAAAAAAGAGGGCTTACGGCGCTGATCAAAGCCCGAGCGTTCAAACCAGTTCGCGCAGCGGGGCGGGGTCGGAGTCGAGGATGAACTGCGGGCGGCCGTGAAGGTCGGGAAACGTCTTGCCGCGCACGTCCAGCCCCAGGTTGCGATAGAGCGTGGCAAACACCTCCTGGAACCGAACGGGCCGATCGACCGCTTCGCCGCCCAGCCGGTCGGTGGCGCCGATCGCCTGGCCCGTCCGCATGCCGCCGCCGGCCAGCAGCGCCGCCGAGACGCGCGGCCAGTGGTCGCGGCCGACCTGCTTGCTGATCACCGGAGTGCGGCCGAATTCGCCCCACGCCAGCACGGTCACGTCTTGGTCCATTCCGCGGGCATGCAAATCCTCGAGCAGAGCCGACATCGCGTTGTCGAAGACCGGAAAGTCTTCGGCTTCGCGCTTGAAGATCGAGTTGCCCGTGCCGCCGTGCCAATCCCACTTGCTGTAATTGACGGTGACGACGCGGCAGCCGGCTTCGACCAGGCGCCGCGCCAGCAATAAGCTTTGCGGCACGCGCGGCGCACCGTTGCCGTCGATAAACACCTGCTCGTTGCCGTGGCCATAGCGGGCCACGATTCGCGGGTCTTCTTTAGAGAGATCGAGCGCGTCGACCAGCCGCGACGAGGTCAGCAGTTCCATGGCCCGATCGGCGAACGCATCCATGCCGGTGAGCGCGCCGCTGGAGTCGATGTCGCGCCGCAGTCGGTCCATGCTAGTGAGCAAGGCCTTGCGATTGCCCAGGCGCCCCAGCGTCACGCCTTGCAGCACCATGTCGTCGCGGCTGGGCCCCAGCGGCCGCAGCGGCGATTGGGCAATGCCGAGAAAGCCCGGCCCCGGCTCGTTGTAAGGACCGTGCGTGCAGTTGTAGCACAGGCTGACAAACGGCGGGACCGACGGCTGCACCGGCTGCGTGAGCTTCGAGACCATCGAGCCGAATTGCGGCCAGCCGCCAGCCGGCGCTTGGCGATGCGTGCGGCCGGTATAGCACTGCACGGCGTCGTGATCGGTCTGGGCGTCGACGATCGAACGGATCGGTACCAGCCTGTCCATCATCCGCGCCAGCTTGGGAAACGCTTCGCAGATCTGGATGCCGGCCACGTTGGTGTCGATCGGCCGCCAAGGCCCGGCGATTTCGGAGGGAGCATTGGGCTTGAGATCGAACATATCCTGGTGCGGAGGGCCGCCGACCAGGTAAATCATGATCACCGCTTTGTGCGAATTCTTGATTCCGGCCCGGGCTTCGGCCGCCAGCAGTTGCGGCAGCGACAACCCACCGAGCGCCAAAGCGCCGATCTTGAGCATGTCGCGACGCGTATGGCCGTCGCAGAACTTACCGCGACGATTCGGCGGAGCTTGAATCGTGAGCATGCGGCGAGGCCCTTGCAGCGGAGGCAATCGTTGGGCGGGGCACAGCGGCGGGCGGAGCAGCAGTCGCTTCTGGCGGCCATGCTAATGCTTTGGCACGAACAAATCAATATCTGCTGATGGATCGTGCCGCGCCGCGCGCTTCAAGTCACCGAGGTCTGCAGTCCGGCAAGCAATTGCATCAATGCCGCGGGCTCGGCGGGTTTGACCATGTGGTGGTCGAAGCCGGCCTCGCGTGAGCGGCGCTTGTCGTCGTCCTGGCTCCAGCCGGTGAGCGCGATCAGCACGATGCGCTTGCCCCAGGGCTGCGCGCGGATGCGCTCGGCAGCCTCGTAACCGTTCAGCTTCGGCAAGCCGATGTCGAGCAGCACCACGTCGGGCTGAAATTCGCCGGCCACTTTCACGGCCTCCAGGCCGTCGTACGCCATGCGCGGTTGGTTGCCCAGCAGCCGCAACATCATGCCCAGGGCATCGGCTGCGTCGCGATTGTCGTCGACAACCAGAATGCGGAAGCTCGAGGTGGGAACCGGCATTTTGGCGACGGCGCCGCCGCCATGCGGCATGCTGGTCGCCAGGTGGAGCGGCAAGCGCACGACAAATTCGCTTCCCTGGCCCGGGCCATCGCTCGAGGCCTCGACGCTGCCGCCATGCATTTCGGTCAGCCGCTTGACCAGCGCCAGCCCGATGCCCAAGCCGCCTTCGGAGCGCTCGAGCGTCCGGTCCACCTGGGTATACATTTGAAAGATGCGCGGCAGCATCTCGGCGGCGATGCCCGCCCCGGTGTCGGTCACGGTCACCACCGCATCGCTTCCCTGGCGCGTGGCAGCCAGCCGGATGCGCCCGCCCGGCTCGGTGTACTTGGCGGCGTTGTTGAGCAAGTTCGAAAACACTTGCGCCAGCCGCGTGAGATCGGCCTCGAGGACGAGCGGTTCAGACGGCAGTGCGATCGTGAGCTCGTGGCCATGCTGTTCGATGAGCGGGCGGCTCATCTCGACCGCGCCCTGGATGACGGTCTCCAGCTTGACCCGTTCCTTGCGAATCTCGAGCTGGTTGCGGGAGATGCGGCTGATGTCCAGCAGATCGTCGATCAAGCGGGTCATTTGCTGCATCTGCCGATCGATCACGCCACGAGCCCAATCGAGTTCGGGGACGGCCGGGCCTTTGAGCCACAGAACCTGCACGGCATTGCGGACCGGGGCGATCGGGTTGCGCAGCTCGTGGGCCAGCGTCGCCAAGAACTCGTCCTTGCGGCGGTCGGCATCTTGCAGTGCCAGGCAGAGCCGGGCATTGTGTTCCGCGGCCGTCGACAGATGCAGCGCCGCGGCAGCCAGCTCGGCCAGCCCCGTCATCACGCGCACGTCTTCGCTGTCGAATTTGCGCTGTTCGTCGTGCGAGTTGATCCAGATGGCGCCCAGGATCGGCTTCTCGATGCCAAAGGGGATGACCAGTCCCTCGACGACCGGAGGCTGAATATGGCTCAAGTACGTCAGCAGCCGAGCCGGGTAGGAATACAACTGCGGCGCCTTGCGCTGTAGGCAAATTCCCGACGGGCTCAAGTCGCGCGGTGAACTGCCGCCCTCGTAAGCTGCGCACGCGCCGGCCAGGGCCACCCAGCGGAAGAGTTCTTCGCCGCTGCTGGTTTGCTCGAGCAGGCTGACGCCCGCGGTTCCCGCCCGGCACAAGCGCAAAGCGGTGTGCGTCAGCGCCTTGAGCAGCGCTTCGGGCTCGTTCCACATTTGCCGCGCCAAGGCCTGGAACGCTTCGTTCTCCGCCCGGTAGTCGGGCTGGCGGGGAATGCGTCTCGACAACTCCTCGGTGATCAGAATGTCATCGAGGCACGTCGCGGGAACCGCTCGCGGGTCGTCGTGGCCGTGTCCCATGATCGTCTATCGCCCCGGCTGCTCTGGCGGGCAGCGTGGGCGGCCGGAAAGAGGGCTGCTCCCTTCAGACGCGCATCACGCGACGCCGTCTGTACAGCGGCATTTTACCGGCCCGGTGCAGGCCTTGCCGAACAATTTCGCGAAAGCGAAAACGGGATGGTTACGCAAGCATGAGCCCACGATTTGGGATTCATGTGGATTGTCGACAACTCGAACCAGGGGGCGGCCCGAAAGCCGCGCTAGCAGCGCCTGCTCGGCCGGGTACAATTGCGTCGCATCAGAAAACGACGGGGCCGGAAATCCGGGCCTTTGCCGCGGGCGGAGTGGTTCATTAGTCACGGACGGTGCGAAATGTTCAAGCCGGGCCTCGCCTTCAAGATCGACTGGCTGCTCGCAGGCTTGATCGTCGTCTTGTTCGCGCTGCTGGTGATCGCGCGGTTATGCTACCGCTAGCTGGCCGCCTGCCGGGCGGTCCAATCGATGCCGGCGAGCTTGGCCAGGACCAGCTCCAGCGCGTGCGTGCCGCTGCGGGCGTGGCCTTGAGCGGCTAGCGAGATGTAAAGCTGATGGGCCAGGGCCAGCCCCGGCATGGCCAACTGCATGCGCTTGCTCTCGGCCAGGGCAATGCCCATGTCCTTGATGAAGTGCTCGACGAAGAAGCCCGGATCGAAGTTGCCGGCGATGATGCGCGGCCCGAGGTTCGACAGCGACCAACTGCCGGCCGCGCCAGAGGCCACGCTTTTCATCACGGTTTCCAGGTCGAGTCCGGCGCGATAGCCGTAGAGCAGGGCTTCGCACACGCCGATCATGTTCGAGGCGATCAGCACCTGATTGACGGCCTTGGTGTGCTGGCCGGCGCCGGGCCCGCCCTGGTGGATGATGGTTTTGCCCAGCGTTTCGAAGCACGGCATCACGGCCTCGACTACGGACTTGTCGCCGCCGATCATGATCGACAGTCGGGCCTCGCGGGCGCCGACGTCGCCGCCCGATACCGGCGCATCGATGCTCGCCACCCCGCGGGCCGCCGCCGCCTTGGCAATCTCTTCTGCGAGCGAAGGTTCGCTGGTGGTCATGTCCACCAGCACCGTGCCGGGGCGGCTGCCGGCGAGCGTGCCGTTTTCACCGAGCACGACGCTGCGCACATCGCTGGGAAAACCGACGATGGTAAACACCATGTCGCTGGCGGCCGCGACGGCCTTGGGCGAGTCGGCCCAGTGAGCGCCTTTGGCCAGCAGGGCTTCGGCGCGGCTCTTGCTTCGATTAAAGACGGTGACGGCGTAGCCCTTGGCCAGCAAATGGCCGCACATGCTCGAGCCCATCACGCCAGTGCCGATCCACCCCAGGCGCGTTTTGCCTGGCGTTGCCGATTCGATCTTCATGAGTTGTCGGATTCCTTACTTACCAGCGATGCTCGGGACGCGTGAGAATTTCGTTGAGGATGATCGCTCCGCGCAGCGATTGAGGATTGCACAACAGCGCGGACATTTCGACGGCCACGCTGGATTGCAACTCGGCCGTCGGAGGCGGCTCGGCTCCCGGGGCCTTTTCGCTGTCGGCAGCCAGTAGACCCAACTGCCGGTCGAACGACTCGCGGACATGATCGCCAAGCTGCTCGGCCGGGCGCGTAGCGAGCGAGCGCTCGTCCATGGCCCGCGTGTCGAGCGTCGGCAAGGCGCGGCGCTGACTCAGCCGTTCTTCGGGCGGCCGGGCCGGCGGTTCCGACTTCTTGCGTTTGCGGGGCGGCCGCGTGGCGGGCCGCTCGACATTCGTCGGTGCAGACTGTGACGGCTGGCCTCCGGCTTGCTGCCGCTTGGCAGCGGCCCGGCGCAGAAAATCGCTCAGCTCGGCGTTCAGATCGGGATTGGCAGCCGGGGCTTCGGCCTCGACCGGCGGGCGACGCGCCGGCGGCGTGCCAGGAGGGGGCACGCGCGGCGGCGGTCCGGCCAGCGGCTTCTTCAATCCGCTGAGCAAGTGGTTGATCGCATAAATCGCGATCACCACCACGAACATGATGGCCTTGAGCAGCGCCAGGTCGGCCAGCAGCGGCCGCAGCGGGATCATGTCGAGGGCCCCCGCTGACCGTTGCGCGAGCCCTGCCCGGTGCCGGCGATGGCGGACCGCATTTCAGTATCGGCTTGCACGTTGCGAAGCTTGTAGTAATCGAGGACGCCCAGGGTGCCGGCCCGAAACGAATCGGCGATGGCTTGCGGCACTTCGGCCTCGGCCGCGACCACCTTCGAGCGGCTCTCTTCGATCGTGGCGATCATTTCCTGTTCCTGGGCCACGGCCATGGCACGCCGGCTTTCGGCATTGGCCCGGGCCACGCGCATGTCGGCCTCGGCCTGGTCGGCCTGCAAACGGGCGCCGATGTTGTCGCCCACGTCGATGTCGGCAATATCGATCGACACGATCTCGAAGGCAGTCTGCGAATCGAGCCGCCGGGCCAGCACCGCCTTGGAAATGCGGTCCGGATTCTCCAGCACGTCGGCATGGCGTTCCGACGAACCGATGGCGCTGACAATGCCCTCGCCCACGCGGGCGATGATCGTCTCTTCGGTGGCTCCGCCGATCAATTGATTGAGGTTCGCGCGGACGGTGACGCGCGCCTTGACCTTGAGTTGAATGCCGTTTTTGGCGATGGCATCCAGCGTGGCGCGGCCGGAGTTCTTGCCGGGACAGTCGATCACCTTGGGATACACGCTGGTCTGCACGGCCTCGAGCACGTTGCGGCCGGCCAGGTCGATGGCCGTGGCCAGCTTGAAATCCAGGTCGATGGTCTTGGCCTTCTTGGCCGCGATGATGGCGCGGATCACCAGCGGCACGTTGCCGCCGGCCCGGTAATGGGCCTCGAGCGCCTTGCTGGTGATGCCGGTTTCTTCGCCCAAGCCCGCCTGCACGGCCATGATCTTGCTGCGGACGATGACGTTGGGGTTCACCTTGCGGAATGTCATCCCCAGCAGGTCGAAAATGCCAATGCTCGCGCCGGTGGTGACCGACTGGATCCAGAAGCGGAAATAGCGGGCGAAGATCGCCAGAAAGATCAGGCCGAAGATCACTAGCGCGCACAGCGCCAGGATCGTAGCAATGCCCAGATTGTGCGGTTGGCCCACTTTGAACTCCTGGCAGCGACCGGCGGAAAGAGGTTCCGCCTAAGCCAGAATCGTCGCTTGACCGCCGGCGCTTGTCAAGCAAGGGGAGAACTCGCCCGACGCTCGCTTCAGTCTGCCCCGAGTTCGGTACTCTCAAAACTCAAAACGGCGCCTGGCACTCGTGGCTCACGTCAGAACGGCCCAGGCCACGAGCTGAAGCACAATGGAGACGACTGTGGCAATGATTACGACAAGCCCGGCCAAAACCACGACGGAACTGGTACCGGAGAATCTGGCCTGCGCCCGCAGCAGCCGGGGATGCGACAGCGAACGCTCTTGAAAGCCGGGGGCGACAGTCACCGCCTGCCCGGCGATGACTTCTATTGGCTGGCTGAACTGCTCGTCCATATCGGCATTGTACCACTGTCGGCGGCAGGCAGGCCAGAAAATCGGTAGCAAGCCCCGCGGGAGGCAAATTTTACGCCAGCGGATCGTCGAAGGGGTCGAGGCCGATGGACTCGATTGATTCGCTCAAAGGATCGTCGCTGGCGCGTTTGACTTCGGGTTCTTCGGTGACGGGCCGAATCACGACCCGGCCGCCACGCACTTCGACCACGCGCACGCGGCGGCCCGGCTCCAGCGCCAGGCCCTCGCTCAAGGCGTCGATCACCTGACCGCGGATTTCGACCGCGCCGCTGGGCGTCATCCAGCTTTTGGTCTCGCCGATCTCGCCCAGCAGGCTTTTCAGCTCGCGGCGGCGGGCGCTGTCGGGCAGCACCTGATCGGCCGTGGGCACTTCCAATAGCAGCCGCCGGCCCATCGGCGTTTGCGGCCACCAGCGCAGCGCCATCGCCAACGCGCCCGGTATCGCAATCACGGCAAAAGCCAGGAAGCCCAGGCCAACCCACGGCCCTTCGCGAAATGCAAGCCAGACCGAAACTAAGAGCGAACCCAGCGACACCAGGCCCAAGATGCCGCCGGTGGGAATAAAAAGTTCGACAATGGCGGTGGTCAACCCCAACGCCATCAGTAGCACAGCCCAAATGATCGGATCCATATCAGCAGACTACGGGCTGGAAGCGGCAGCGGCAAGCGGCGCGGGCGCTGGACGCCCCGCCGCAAGGATCGATTGCGTGTAGCGGAAGTCGTGAGACTTCCGACCAATCCAGGACGGGTCGGAATTCTTACGAGTGCCTCTACTAGGGTCGGAACTCTCACGAGTTCCGCTACGAGCGAGGAGCGAGCGTTACCCGGCGGCGCGGACTAGCACGCGGTTGCCGCGGGCTCGGACGACGACGACCGCTTGTCCGCGCTCGATGACTTCGCCGTCGGCAATCACGTCGACGAGCTGATCGCCGAAGATCGCCTTGCCGCCAGGCAGCAGGGGCGTCGCCGCGATGCCAGTGGCTCCCAGCAGATGCTCGAACTCGGCCAGCGCCTCGCGTCGGGCAATGTCTGAAAGTTCCTCGCCCGAGGGCGGCGCCAGCAGCATGCGATTGAACATCGGCGCATGCGGCAAGTAGCGATTGATGAGCACGGCCGCCGCGATCGTGGCGGCGCCGGCGGCCACGATGACTTTGAGGCTGCGAATCAGTTGCTCGGCCTGGTATTCGTTGTGCGGCAACACAAACGTCTGGCTGGCCAACAGCAGCGAGCCGACGACCAGCAGGCCGCCCGTGATGCCAAAGATCGTAAAGCCGGGAAACACCATGAATTCCAGCAGCAGGCAAATAATGCCGGCCAGAAACAGCAGGATTTCGAGCCAGCCGGCCGTGCCGCCCAAGTAGGCGCTCCAGAAATACAGCATGAAGCACAGGGCGCCGACGATGCCGCCGACGCCGATGCCCGGCGCATGCAACTCGGCATACAGGGCCGCCAGGCCGATGAACAGCAACAGCCAACTGACGCCTGGACTGTTGAGCACGTCGATCAAGGCAGTGGCCCAGCCCGGCTCGATGAGTTGTGGATCGTTTTCCAGTCCATACAGCGACTTGAAATCGGCGAAGTTGTCGACCACATCGGTCGCCACGCCCAACTCGTCGGCCTCGGAGCCGGAAAGCCGCAGTGGCTGGCCGGGCGTGGTGATCTGCTTTTCCTTGTGCCACTGGTCCGCGTCGGGCTGGGCCGCCAACTCGGCCTCGGTCCAGTAATTGATTGCGCCGTCCTTGATCCGCACGCAGCGAAAGACCGTCACGCCCGGGTCCACCATCGCGCGGGCCAGGGCGGGCGAGCGGAACTTGGCCCGCGCGATCTCCTCCAGCCCAGTGGCGGCGAAGCGCAGATCGTCGCCTTCCAGCGGTGCCGCTCCCGGGCCGCCCAGCAGGGCCGTGGGGAGCATCACGATTTGATCGCAGGCGAAGGCGATAAAGGCCGCGTCGCCCCGGGCTTCGACGGGAATGTAAGCCACGGTGCGGCGTTTGTTCGAATCGAGGCCTGCCAGATAATTGGCGAGGTTGAGACTATCGGCCGGCGATCCGCCGGGACTGTCGAGCCAGACGCAGATAAAGTTCACGTCGCGCTGGCGGATCTCATCCTGCAGCATGGTTTGAAGCTGACTGGTGAGCTGCGACGTGATGGGGCCTTTTACGTAGCAGCGCACGGCCCGCCAGTTGCCGGCTAGTGCCGGATCGTCGACGAGCGCTTCGCGCGGCAGCTTCCAAATGTCGGCCACGGCCTGGCGATTGGCGGCCAGATAGCTGACAAACCCCAGCTCGCGGCCCTGCCGGCCCGAGAACAAACCCGGCTTGCCAGCCGGCTTGACCACTTTCCAGGTACGGAACGAGCGCTTCTTGCGCAGCTCGGCCAGCTTGTCGGCCAGCACGAACTCGCGGCTGGCGTCGGTTTCGACCATCACCACTTCCACAGCCGGATCGAGCATCGCCAAGGCAATCGCCTCGGGAACGGTCTTGCGGCCGTTGGCGATCTGGCGATACGCGTCGCGAACCCAAGGCTCGATGACCGTCTCGTATTTGCCGGCCTCGCCGATATCGGCGTCTTCGCTCATGATGATTTCGTGACAGGCCATGGCCACAAGCACGTTGTGGCCGGTCACGGTTTCGGGCAGATAGGCGATCGTCGTCGCCCCGTTGAGCTCGTCGCTGGCGATGAAGCGGGCCAGATCGAGCGCCTGGCCAATCTCGGTCTTGCCCGAGTGGATTTCGAATACGAATACCGGCCGGCGGCCTTCGCTCTTGGCCTTTTCGATCGTCGCGCGCACCGAATCGCGCACGCGGCGGTCGAGCTTGTCGTTCAAAGGCGCTTGGATCGGGATAAAGCGGCCGAGCCGCTTCTCGGCTGCCGGCGCTTCGGCTGTCGGCTGGGCGTCGTCAGCCGGCACCTTGTCGGCTTCTTCCGGCGCCTTTTCCGCTGCATCGGCGGCTGGCTTTTGCTTTTCGGCCTCGGCGCCAAACGCGGCAGAACTGCCGGCCACGAGAACCCAGCCACACAACAGGGCCGCGACAAAGCGGATTAGTCCGTTGTCCGTGGCCCGTTGTCCGTGGTTCTTGGTCCGAAGCCCGTCGTCCATTGGCATATCAATTGACAACGGACCACGGACAACTGACAACACTTGAGCACAGCTACACAAGGAGTCCATGGCCCGGAGAGTCCGTCCCGGAATGGCGATCTGGATCGCCGGTGTGGTCTTTCAGTGCGGTAATTATATCCGTGTGGGTAGCGGTGGGATATCCCCTGAAAAAACGCCGCGGCTGGTGCGGACAATTGCCCGAAGCTCAGTTGGGCACTTGCTTTGTGTTTCGGTGCGACATAGCTTGAGCGTGCTTTTGATCGCCGCCTGACTCGCATGCAGGGCAGCCTCGCGGCCGAGACCTCGGCAGCGGCGGGAAGATCGCGTCCCCCAGATTGGGAGCTTCGTTTGTCGGCCATCGGATGCATTTTCGGCTTGCTGCTGATTCTGCTGATCCTCGTCGATGGGTTCGAGACGATGGTCTTGCCGCGGCGCGTGATGCGCAGCGTGCGGCTGGCCCGGTATTACTATCGTGCGACCTGGCGACCGTTTCGCTGGCTGGCGCTGCACCTGCCGCCGGGAAAACGCCGCGAAACGCTGTTGAGTATTTTTGGCCCGGCTTCGATCCTGGGCCTGTTCGTGGCTTGGGTGGTGGGGCTAACCATCGGTTTTGCCGTCATTCAATGGTCGATCGGCGGACCACTGAATATGAACCCACCCGCAGCGAAGGCCGGATTCTCGACGTATCTCTACATGAGCGGGGTGACGCTCTTTACGCTCGGCTTTGGCGACATCACGCCCTCCGGTGCGGTCGGGCGCCTGCTGGCCGTGATCGAGGCCGGCACCGGCTTTGGCTTTCTGGCCGTGATCATCGGCTATCTGCCGGTGTTGTACACGTCGTTCTCGGCCCGCGAACTGCAAGTCGCCCTGCTCGATGCCCGGGCCGGCTCGCCACCGACGGCCGGCCAGTTGCTGTTGCGCGTGGCGCGCAGCAGCCATACGCCGGAGCTGGATCCGTTTTTGGCGCAATGGGAGGCCTGGTCGGCCCAGTTGCTGGAGACGAGCCTGTCGTTCCCGGTGGTCTGTTTCTATCGGTCGCAACACGACAACGAATCGTGGCTGGCGGGCCTGGCGGCGATCCTGGATACGTGCGCGGTGATTGCGACCGGCATCCAGGGGATCGATTCGTATCAAGCCAGGCTGACGTTTGCCATGTCGCGTCATGCGCTGGTGGATCTGGCGTTGGTGTTCAAAACCCCGCCGTGCGAGCTCTGCGACGACCGGCTGCCGACGGCCACGTACGCGCGATTGCGGGCCATGCTGGCCGAGGCCGGCATGGTCTTGGCCGACGGGCCCGAGGCCGAACGGGCCTTGCGTGAATTGCGGTCGACGTACGAGCCGTTTTTGCAAGCGCTGGGCGATTTCTTCGTCTACAAGGTGCCGCCCTTCATGACCGAAGGCCGCACGGTCGATAACTGGCAGACCAGCGCTTGGACGCGGCGCGTGGCGCACCTGGAAGAATTGGGCGGCGCGCCGGCGGACGAGCACTTCGCTTGACGCCATCGGTTAGAATGCACGGTCATGAGGCTCACCTTCGTCCTTGCGATTTCGTTGCTGCTGGCTCCCAGCGTCGTGGTGGCCGAAACAACACCGACGCCTCCGGCCATTGCGCAAGCCATCAAAGACTTAGGCGCCAACCGGCTTGAGACACGCGTCGCGGCGCGCGAGTTTCTGTGGAAGCTTGGAAAGGTGGCCTACCCGGCGCTCGAAGCTGCCGCCAAGAGCAACGATCTGGAAGTCTCAGCGACCGCGCGGCATTTGCTCGATCGCATCGAGCTGGGCCTTTCGGCCGAGATGCCGGCCGAGTTGATCCAGGCAGCCGAGACTTTTCGGTTTGGCAGCGAAGAGGACAAGCTTCGTGTCCTGCCTGTGCTCGCGCGCTACCAGGCGACGATCGTCTTGTGGCGGCTGGCGTCGCGCGAAACGCCCGGCCGGCTGCGAACGCAAACTTTCGAGGCGGCTTGGAAGGCCCGCTATCCACTGGCGCGTATCTGGCTGGCCACCGGCGACTTCGCCAAGCTCGAAGATTTTGTCAAGGAATTATCCACCGTCACGGGCGACAACCGCGATTATGCCTGCTATCTCACCTTGCGTGGTCAGGCTGACGAGCGGATCAAGGCCTTGCAAGCCGCGCCGAAGCGGTCGAACGAGATGAAATTGCTCGCGCTATTGCTCCGGCTTAAGGGTGATTTGCCGGCCGCCGTGAAAGCAGCCACACAATCCGGCGACGAAGACCTGGAACGCGACTTACTGGTCGAGCTGGGTGATTGGCAGGGGGTGCGGGCCTTGTCGGTGCCCACCAGCATTCGTGATAAGAGCGTCTGGTTGGCATCGGTGTATCGACTTGCCGGCGACAAGGACGGACTGGAAGAACAAATTAAGTCGCTCAAGATCGAAGCCGAGACGCGGCAATTGGCGAGCGCCTTTCAGAGCCTGGAAATCAACGACCACACGGCCGACGCCATCCATCTGCGAGGGAGCCGCAACGTTGTGCAAAAGATGTCCGACCTGGCCTTGCAAGGGCGGATGCTCGAAGCGCTCGCATGCGTCGGCATCGACAAGTCGCAAGGCAGCTATCTGGATTGGTTGCACGGCTATTATCCCCAACTGGAATTGGGCAAGGTGGACGGCCAGGCGTGGGCCAAAAACCCGGAAGGATCGACGGACCAGGTCTACTACGAAGCGGCGCTCGAAACCGCGGTGATTCTGGTGAGAGTTGGCCGGCATGAGGCGGCGATCGAATTGGTCGACAAGCTGGCCGAGGCGACCAAGCCCCACGACCAGCGAAACCAGCTTGAGCTCTTCAAGACGTATCGCAAGCTTCGATGTCCCCCGCAGGCGTTCGTGCATGGTTTGCGAGTGCTGGAGCTCGTTAAATCCGATTCGGGCTTCGACCAGTTGTACGGGCGCGGCGCGAACTCGCAAGCGGTCCGCTTTTGGTGGGACCTGCTGAGCCGCGACTCGCAAGAAAAGCCGTCGCCCCAGCGGCTCAGCCTCGCCGACGAGTTGGCTTATGCCAGCCTCCGGCTGCCGCCGGCAAACAAACCCTCGCTGAAGTTTTTACGCCGGGCCGAACTCTTAGTCGGCAAGCAGAAGCCGCTGGAGCGAATCGACGAGCAGCTTCAGCTCGCCCAGACTTGCGATCGATACGGGTACAAGCAGTTGGCCATCGATGTTCTGAGCCGAGCCGCGACTGAATCACGCTCGGCAAACGTCAACATGCAACTGGGCACGATGTTGTTTGGGCAAAAGCAATGGGCGTCGGCCGCGGAGCGATTCGCCCTGGCGTTCCAGCAGGATCCGTCGCAAATCCGCGCTCGCTACATGCGGGGTTGCTCGCTGCTGCGCGCCGGCCAGCAAAGAGCGGGAGAATACGAACTCGAGCTAGCCCAACTCTCGCTGCTGGCCGACGTGGCCAAGCGGAACGAGATCGCACAACTGCTCTACTCTTTGGAACTCTATCGCGAGGCGGCCGACGAATGGGAGCGGATTATGCGGTTTTCCGGCTGCACCACGACGGATGCTTTCAACGCCAATCAAGGATTGGGGCACACCGCAAGTTTTTTCAACGACGCCGCTGCGGCCGCACGCTATTGGGAACGCTGCACTTTGAACGCCGCCGATTTTTCGTTTGCCGACCCTGCCGCCATGATCCGGCTCGGTCATGTGATCCATCGTACGCAAGCGCGAGCGCTCATCGAGGCGGGCGAAATGGATCGTGCACTGGCCGAAGCGGCGCTAGGCTTCGAATCGATGCCAGGTGACGTCGACTTGCCCACTACGCTGGTGCCGTTGCTCGAAGCGGCCGGCCGCATTGACGCGGCCGAGCAAGTGTTCGAACGTACGTACCAGTTCTATCAGGGCATCCTGCGACGATTTCCCGATAGCAGTTATCATCTCAACTCGGCGGCGTGGCTGGCGGCTGTCTGTCATCGCCGCCTTGACGAAGCTTTGAAAATGTCCCAGCAGGCCGTGGCGCTGGAGCCGGAGTATTGGGCATATCTCGACACGCTGGCCGAAGTGTTCTTCCAGCTTGGCGACCGCGACCAGGCCCTCCAGTGGGCTGCCAAGATCAGCACGCTCGAGCCGGGCAACAAGCAGGTGGAAAAGCGCCTCGAGCATTTCCGCCACGACCCGCTGCCGCGCCGCAACTGACCACTGACAACGGCGGGCGCATAAAAGAGCCCCCATCCGCTGCCGCTGGGCGTCGGACGGGGGCTCGGCGCTGGTCTTTTAGGCGCTGGCGGGCGGATTCCGCCCGGCCAACATTACTCGTGTGTACCAAAGACCCCTGTGGCGTACCAGATCCCATTTGCCCCACGCCGCATGTCGTACCCGAAGACCGGGTGATGGGCACTTACCGCACTCCAATGGCCCGACGATTGCCGCCAGCAGTCGACGCAATCCACCGCGGCGTCCACCAGCCGCTCGTTCGGCCAGCTTTCGGCGCACACTTCCCGGCCCTGCAAGCCGGCGGGAAGCACCATCGACAGCCGTTGGAAGCGGACATCCCAGTGGTGGTGCCCCTGCACCTGGATGGCGGCCTGGTAGTTGGAATGCGTTTTGGCCTCTTCGGCCAGGACCGGTAGCAATTCGCCCACGGTGCTAGCAGGCCGCTCCGGATGGATGCGGACGGCAAACACCAGGGTCCGCTGCGTCAGCGTGCCGGGCGGCAGGCCGAACACTACCCCCAGATGGTCCGACTGGTAGCGATAGTATTTGCCCTGTGACAGCGGCAGTGTGCTGACTACGTGCCCGTAATACTCCTGATCGTGATGGGTCAGGTCGATCATGGCAACGCCTGGTCCGTTTTGCAGCTCTTCGAAGGCCGGATGGCTGAGCAGCGTGCTCGGCTGACTGCCGGTCTTGCTGGCCGCGTCCAAAGGCAGGAACACGATCACGGACTTCGACATCGGTTCGTAGAGCCGGCGATCGCGGAGCGAGTTTTCGAATTCGTCGCGCAGCGGATCCGCGCCGTTCGAGCGGAAATACACCAGCAGCATTTTTTGCTCGCGCCGGGCCTGGGCCATGGCCTGGGCGTAGTCGGTCTGCCAGACGATGCGTTTGCTCAGCTGGGCCGCCGCCTCCTTCTTGGCCTTGCGGGCAGCGTTCCACTGCCCCAGCTTGCTGCCCCATTTGAAGTTAAACAGTCGAAATTCGGCGGCCGTGGTCGACGGCGGCCCGATGGTTGCGCCCAGCACGAGCGCCGCAATAGTCCACACCGCAACTTTTTTCCACCCAGTCATAGAGGTGATACTCCCTGTCAACAAACCGGCTTGGTTTTTGACCTGCGGCGCAACATGGCCGCAGGCCGTCGTATAGAGACGTTTCCGGCGAACGCGAAAAATGCCTCACCCGAGAAACAGGTAAGGCCGGCACGCGAGCGTCAAGGCGAGATCAATCGCCCAGTGCATACGAGCTGTGAACCTGCGGCACACGGCCGGCGCCCCCGCGAAATGACGTGCCCCGACGATCGCGGCGGGCGCTGTGGGCATCTGGCAAACGTGGTCTTCAGGTTCATACAGCTTCGAGGCCTACGTCCTTGGAAGTGTCCGGTTGCTGGATGACTCTTCCGTTCCAGCAATCCTTAACGATTGGAGACTACGGGTTTATCAGGTAGGCTAGCGAGATTCAACCGGCTGGGATTAGGCCCTTAGCCGAACGGACGTGACGGGCCCCCGGCGCGGCGCGTGGGTTTTTTAGTTGATAAGGCTAAGCCAACACAAGAGTTACAACATGATTAAGAGGCGCTGCATGCGGCGATCCACGCGCTATCTCGTCCCGGCCACCTGGTTGGCGCTAAGCTGCATGCTTGCTGTCGCTTACGGACAAAACGTCCACCCGAATGAGAATTCTGGGAAAAAAGTTTCGCCGGCCACGGCAAATGCCACTATTTTGGCGGGGAAAGACACGGATCCGGCGCCTTTGCAGAGTTCTCCGGCCAATGCTGAGGACGCGCAGCTCAGCACGCTATTGAAAGCGGCGGGCTCGCAATATCAGCCGATACAGCCCGCGGAAGTCGCCAACACAAAGGCCCAACTGCTCGAGTCGTTGGCGGCACTGGACGCCTATCTGGCCAGCAGTCCCGAAGCCGCTGGTTGGAAGAACTATTTGAAGTGGAACCAATTGAGCGCCCAACTCGCTCACGGCGTACAGCCGGACGCGAGCCAACTGCGCGACGTGCTGAAGCAATATCGCGACAAGTACCCCGGCTTGGAATTGCCCTGGTTCACCAATGTGCGCTATTGGCTGAATGCGTATGCCAATGGCGTGGCGGCGCTCGCCAGCCCCGACGTTAAACAATACCAAGCGCAACTCGAAACGATCGGCCGCGCGCTGGATGCCTCGCAACGCGGGCAGCCGGTGGCGAGCAAAGATTTGGGCCGGGCGGTCGGCGCACTCCAGCGCACAGGTCAGGCTCGTGGACTGGTCGCCGCGCTGCGGCGCCGGTTCTCGCGTCCCAATGTCCTGGTGTGTGCCTCGGCCCGATTGGTGACCACCGGTATCGCCCGCCCGGTCGACGATACACGGCCTCTGCAAGACACGATCATGGGCACCTACATCACGGGCACCGGTCACACGCTGGGCCAGGTCACCGGACAACTGTTAAGCGATCCGCACCACGCGGCCATGGCCACCACGATGACCGGCACCGCCTCGTCGACGACCGTGGGTTACAACGGTCCGGTGGTGATCTACGCTTCGGCCCAAACGGGACTTTGGGCCCAGAAGATGTTGTATTTCGACGCCCTGGGGCTGCACACTCAGCCGGCTGCGGCCAACGCCATGTCGTCGAGCTGTGTCACCGGCGTAGGAACAAACCGCGGGGGCCTGATCGGTCGAATCATCGAGAAAGCGGCCTGGAAACGCATCCCGGAGAAAAAGCCGCTCAGCGATCGCATCTCCAGCGAGCACGCCCGCGCTAAGCTGGCCACCCAGATGGACCTCCAAGCCGACACCCTGATCGATCGGGCAAATCGCTTGTATGGCGCGCGGCTGCGCAATCCTTTGCTGCGGCAGGAGGCCTTTCCGCGGCAGCTTGACATTTCCAGCGATCCGACCGGCCTGCGCATCACGGCGACCCAAAGCAGCGACGAGCATTTGGGAGCGCCCGGCCCGCCCCCGCAACTGGCAAAGCAAGGCGAGATCTACGTGCAACTGCACGAATCGTTCGTCAACAACCTGGCGGCCGACATGCTCGGTGGCCGCACGCTCACGCGTGAGGAAGTCGAACAGGGCGCAATCGATACCTTCGGCTCGTTGCCCCCCAGCATGAAACAGGACCAGGAGGAAGACTCCGCTCCCTGGGCCATCGAATTTGCCGGAGAAGATCCGGTGACGATGGCTTTCGACAATGATGAAGCCGTGATCACGATTCGCGGCCAGCACTACAAGTCGGGCGGGCGAACCTTTCAGGCCATGACGGTTTCCGCCCGTTACAAGCTGGTGAGCACGCCCAACGGCATGCGGGCCGATCGCCAGGGCGAGCTGAGCGTCTATCCGCCGGCTGTGGGGCCGGGAAAAGCGATGGGCGTGCGTGAGAAGGTAGTCGAAAAGATGCTCCGCAAACGCTTCAACAAGATCTTCGAGCCACAGGTCGTCTTCCACGGCCTGAAACTGCCGGGTAACTTTGCCAAGCTCGGTTCCCTGGTGGCCCACAACTTCAAGGCCGACGACGGCTGGCTGCTGGTAGCGTGGGACGAGGGGGGAACGAGTGAAAAGTGAAGAGTGAAAAGTGAATAATAAGGAGCCCAGACAGCCACGCTTCTCCCCCACTTTTAACTTTTCACTATTCACTTTCCACTTCCTCCAATTGCCGTTGCTGCCTACTGGGGGTGTCGTGGTAGGATAAGGCCCGTTGCTGTCAGACTGTGCACGTCGCTTTGCCTGCCATCGAGACGCCGGCCGCCCCTCGATCCTTGATCAACAGGAGCGGCATCCGAGTCCAATGCCGCGCTTGGTGCGCTCGGTTTTCATGCCGGGGGCCGCCTGGCTCAAGGCAGCCCAGAAACCAACAATTGAACTGCCCGCCTCGCAAGGGGCGGGATGCTAGCAGCCGTCACCGATACAAAACCCCCGGTCAACCGACGAAAACCACATGATGTCAAGTGCTCAGACTCTCGGCGCACCGGCCTTCGGAGGCCAGCGCCGCTCGGATATCCGCAACATTGCGATCATTGCCCACGTCGATCACGGCAAGACGACGCTCGTCGATTGCATGCTGCGCCAAAGCGGCGAATTCCGCGCTAGCCAATTGGTGGGCGAGCGGATCCTCGACTCCAACGACCTGGAACGGGAACGCGGCATCACGATCCTGGCGAAAAACATTGCTATTCCCTATCGGGGGGTGAAGATCAACCTCATCGATACGCCCGGCCACGCCGACTTTGGCGGCGAAGTCGAGCGCGTGCTGCGCATGGCCGACGGGGCACTGGTGCTGGTGGATGCGGCCGAGGGGCCCATGCCGCAGACGCGGTTCGTGCTCTCCAAGGCCCTGGAGTGCCGGCTCAAGCCGATCGTGGTCATCAACAAGGTGGATCGCGGCGATGCCCGGCCGCTGGAGGTGCTCAACGAGACCTTCGAGCTGTTTATCGATCTGGGCGCCGACGACGAGCTGGCCGACTTCCCCTACATTTTCGCCAGCAGCCGCGAAGGCTGGGCCTCGCCCGAGTACGATCGCAAGACCGACTCCATGAAGCCGCTGCTGGACCTGGCGCTCGAGTCGATTCCCGGGCCGGAGATCGACAACGAATCGCCGCTGCAAATGCTGGTCACGACGCTCGATTGGTCCGAATATGTCGGCCGCATCGCGGTGGGGCGTATCCAGTCGGGTCGCATCAAGCGCGGCCAGCGGGCTGCCCTGGTGCAGGCCGGCGGCGAGATCAACTTCGGCCGTGTGGTCTCGGTGCAAGTGTTTGACAACCTGGGCCGCCTCGAAGTCGAAGAGGCCACGGCCGGCGATATCGCGGCTATCGTCGGCTTGGAGCAGATCGAAATCGGTGACACGATCGCAGATCCCGACGAACCTCGGGGCTTGCCCCGACTGGAAGTCGACCAGCCGACGCTGGAAATGACCTTCGGCATCAACACGTCGCCCTTGGCCGGCCGGTCGGGCAAATATCTCACCAGCCGGCATTTGCGTGAGCGGCTGATGAAAGAACTGGAAAAGAACGTGGCCCTGCAAGTGCGCCCGATCGAAGCCAGCGAAAGCTTCGCCGTTTCGGGCCGCGGGCTGCTGCACCTCTCGGTGCTGATCGAGACCATGCGCCGCGAAGGCTTTGAGCTGTCGATTGGCAAGCCGCGCGTCATCACGCGCGAGCACAATGGCGTGGTCGAAGAGCCGTTCGAGTCGCTGGTGATCGAAGTCCCTCCCGATCGCGTGGGCGCGGTCATCGAGCTGGTCGGCGCACGGCGCGGACAGATGGCCGAAATGAACACCCGCGGCACGTACTCGCACTTGATTTTTTCGATTCCCGCCCGCGGGCTGATCGGCCTGCGCACGCGTCTGCTGAACGCCACGCAAGGCACGGCCATCATCCACCATCGTTTCGAGGCCTACCGGCCGCTGGAAGCGGACATCGCCGGCCGGCCCAACGGCGTGTTGGTCTCGATCACCGGCGGCAAGGCCGTGGCCTTCGGGCTCGACAGCCTGCAAGAGCGGGCCGAAATGTTCGTGGCCCCCGGCGACGAAGTCTACGAAGGCATGATCGTCGGCGAGAACAGCCGCACGGGCGACATGCCGGTCAATCCCACGAAGGAAAAGAAGCTCACCAACATGCGGGCTTCCGGCAGCGACCGCAACATCATTCTCCGCCCGCCACGTATCCTGACCCTGGAAATGGCCTTGGAATACATCGAGGAGGACGAGTTGGTCGAAGTCACTCCCGACAAAGTCCGGCTGCGTAAACTGCTGCTCAGCGAGAACGAACGCAAACGGGCCGCACGCAGCCGCGGGGGTTAGGCATGCCTCGTAGCGGAAGTCGTGCGACTTCCCACGGCCCTTGCGGCGAAGATTCGGAATTCTCACGAACTCCGCTACGGCTCCGGCCTGGATTTTGGAAAAATATTCTGTGACTCGCCAGGACGGGGCGGCAACTAAACCCATGTTGCCGGCGGCCTGCTCGATGGTTCGAGCGAGGCACGCACCCCGGCCTATTCTGCGTCCTCCCGCGTTGGAAGCATCATGTCTACGCTCTTCATTGGCGGCATCATCGCCCTCTTGCTGTTAGGCCTCGACCTGCTCACGGCTCCGCGGACGGAACAGGGCCGATAAACCGCGTGACGCCTCAGGACGAATCGGCCAGGGCAAACAGCTCCTGCCCGATGCGTTTGAGCCGTGCGGCCAGTTCGGACTTGGCATGTTCCAAGTCGGCCAGCAATTCGGGCGGCTGATAGGCAAACAGATAGAACTTGACCTTCGGTTCCGTGCCCGAAGGGCGCACGGCAACCGAGTTGCCCTCGGCCGCCAGTTCGAGCACGACCATGTCGCCCGGCGGGCCATCGAACGGCTGCGGAGCCGTGCCAGTTGCGAGCATCTGCCCGCTGAGATAATCGCGCATCCGCACGACCTTCAGCCCGCCCAACTCGGCCGGCGGCGAGTTGCGCAGCTTGAGCATCAGCTTCCGGGTACGCGCCGCGCCGTCGTGGCCGGGCATGTTCTTGGAATAGGTGACTTCCACGTGGCAGCCGTGCTGCCAATAGAGGGCATCCAGCTTTTCGTGTACCGTTTGCCTGGCCGCCTTGGCCTTGGCCGCGATTTCGGACATCAGCAGTGCGGCCACGGTCGCGTCCTTGTCGCGGGCATAATTGCCCACCAGATAACCGTGGGACTCTTCGACGCCCAGCAGAAATCGCTCGGGCCCCAGCGTGTCGATCGCCGCGCCAATGTGTTTGAAACCGACCTGCAGATTACCGAACGTCTCGATGCCATAGCTGGTGGCGATGCGGCGAATCATCTCGCTGGTGACCAGCGTCTTGATGACATAGCCGTCTTTGGGCAATTGTCCGGCCTGCCTGGCGGAATCGAGCACGTAATCGGTTAGCAAAGCGCCGATCTGGTTGCCGGTCAGCACTTGCCACGCGCCGCCGGCCGCGAGCCTGGCCGCACAACCCAACCGGTCGGCATCGGGATCAGTGGAAAGCACCAGGTCGGCTTCCGTTTCATTCGCCCGCTCGATGACCGGGTCCATGGTACGGGCATTTTCCGGGTTGGGCACGTGGCCCGGCACGTTGCGAAAATCTCCGTCGGGCGCCGCCTGGGGCATAAACAACTCGACGTCGGCAAAGCCCGCCGCGGCCAGCACCGGGCAGATGCTCGCCGCGCCCACGCCGTGCATCGGCGAATACACGATCTTCACGCCTCGCGGACCGGGTCGGCTGTGGGCCAGCACCTGTCGCTGGTACTCCCGGTCGATCTCCTCCTGGCAAAGTTCGATCTTGCCGGCCGCGACCGCTTCGGACCACGGCAGCCGGGCGATGTGGGTCGTGGCTTTGACGCGCTCGATCACGCCCCCGTCGTGCGGCGGCAGCAATTGCCCGCCGCTGGACCAATACACTTTCACCGCGTTATCGCTGGGCGGGTTGTGGCTGGCTGTGATCATCAGGCCGCAGGCACAATGCTTGTACCGAACCGCAAACGACAGCTCCGGCGTGCTGCGATAATCGTCGAGGAAGAACACTTGGAAGCCGGCCGCAGCCATGATCTCGCCACATAGCCTGGCAAAATGCTGCGAATGGTGCCGGCTATCGTAAGCAATGGCGCACGCCAGCCCCGCGTCGGCGGGCGGATGGTCCAGCACGTAGCTGGCCAGCCCCGCGGCACTCTCGCCAATGGTGCGGTCGTTGATGGCATTGGTGCCGATCGGGTACATGCGTCCGCGCCGGCCGCCGGTGCCAAAAGGAATCACGGCCCAAAAGGCGTCGTCCAGCGCCTGCCAGCGCTGCCCCAGAATGTGCTCGGCCACGTGCGGTGCGTACTCGGCATAGTGCGGCTCGGTCAGCCACGCGCGAATGTTGTCGGCAGCGCTGCCCGAGAGCTTGCCCGCGCCGACCGCGTCGTGCAGACGCGCGATCAGCCCCGCGGTTTCTGTAGCATCGATGGCGTGCTTCATGCTGCACATTCGGGCTGCGGGTGCGATGGCGGCGATAGCCACAAAAATACCCGATTTCGCCACCATTGGCTAATTAAGTGCGGGCGCCGCTGGCTTCCGGATACGCCACCGGCGTTCTATACTTCAACGCACCAAAGGGCCAATCGTAGGGAGCAGCCAAATGCGCGAGCCGATCATCAGCGTGTCGGGCCTGCGGGGGATCGTCGGCGAGAGCCTGTCGCCGGAGATCGCCATGCGCTACGCCACCGCCTGGGCCGCGCTCGCTCCGCAGGGCGACGTGGTGCTCACGCGTGACGGGCGCGCCAGCGGCCCGATGCTGGCCGAGGCCATCCGCAATGCCCTGATCCTCTGCGGCCGCTCAGTGATCGATGCCGGCGTGGCGGCGACGCCGACCACCGGCGTGCTGATCCGCCACTATGAGGCAGCCGGCGGCATTCAGATTTCGGCCAGCCACAATCCGCCGCAATACAACGGGATGAAGCTGTTTTCGCCCGAGGGACGCGTGATTTCGGCCAAGGCCGGAGCCCAAGTCATCGCCCGCTACCGCTCCGGCCAGGTGGACTCGGTTGGGCGACCAGGCTTGGGCCGCGTGCGAACCTGCGACGACTCGACCACGGCCCACCTCGATTCCGTGTGTAGGCTGGTTGAAGTCGACCGCATCCGACGCCACCGCTTTCGCGTCGTGCTCGACGCCAATCACGGCGCGGGCAGTCTGCTGGGCCGCCGGCTGCTGGAGCACCTGGGCTGCGAGGTCACACTGCTGGGCGAACCGCCCGACGGCCAATTCGAGCATCCGCCCGAGCCGACGGCCGAAAATCTGGCCAGCGTGCTCAAGCAAATCCCAGACGCGAAGGCCGACGTCGGCTTTTGCCAGGATCCCGACGCCGATCGCCTGGCAATCATCGACGAGCAGGGGGCTTGGCTCGGCGAGGAGTACACGCTGGCCCTGTGCGTCGATCAAGTGCTCCGCGAGCGGCGCGGGCCGATTGTCACCAATTGCTCGACCAGCCGGATGTCCGAGGACCTGGCCGCCCGCTATGGCGTGCCGTTTTTCCGCTCGGCTGTGGGCGAGGCCAACGTCACCGAAGCCATGCGGCTGCACAGGGCAGTCTTCGGCGGCGAGGGCAACGGTGGGCCCATCGATCCTCGTGTCGGCCTGGTGCGCGACAGTTTCGTCGGCATGGCGCTGGTGCTGGCCGCCATGGCCGATCGGGACATGAAAGTGAGCCAACTAGCGGCCGAGCTGCCACGCTATGAAATCGTGAAGACCAAGCTGGAACTTCCTTCCGAAAAAGTTCCCGCGGCATTGGCAGCGCTCGAAGGCCACTTTGCCGAAGCTGCCAAAGATCGCCTCGACGGCCTGCGGCTCGACTGGCCCGGCAAATGGCTACTCGTGCGGGCCAGCAACACCGAGCCCATCGTCCGCGCCATTGCCGAAGCCCCGACCGCAGCCGAAGCCCAAAAGCTCTGCGATGAAGCGGCAAGCGTCATGGCGGGCGCGTAAAAAAGCAGGCGCGCTTATGTGTCCGTTGTCCGTTGCAACTGACAACTGACCTCCTCAGCTAACGTGCGATGTGCTCTTTCCCCACCAGCGGCTGTAGCGCTTTAGGCACGAGGACCGAGCCGTCGGCTTGCTGGTAGTTTTCCAGGATGGCGATCAGCGCGCGGCTGATGGCGACGGCCGTGCCGTTGAGCGTGTGGACGAACTGCGTCCCCTTCTCGCCCTTGGTGCGGTAGCGAATGGCCAACCGCCGGGCCTGGTAGTCGGTGCAGTTGGACGTGCTGGTCACTTCGCCGAATTCGCCGGCCGTGCCGCGGCCGGGCATCCAGGCTTCCAGATCGTACTTGCGGTAGGCCGGGCCGCCCAAGTCGCCGGTGGCCGTGTCGACCACGCGATAGGCCAGCCCCAGGCCGTCGAACAGCCGGCATTCGAGCTGGCAGAAATAGTCGAGCATCGCGTCGCTTTCGCTCGGCAGCGTGAAGGCGAACATCTCGACCTTGGTGAACTGGTGGACGCGATACAGGCCGCGCGTGGCCCGACCGTGGGCGCCGGCTTCGGTTCGATAACAGTGACTGATGCCGCACAGCTTGAGCGGCAGCCGCTCGGCCTCGATGATTTCGTCGGCCAGCAGCCCGCCGAGCGTAATCTCGGCCGTGGCCACGAGGCTCAAATCGCTCTCGGCGATGCTGTAAATCTGCGTTTCCGGCCCGCGTGGAATGTAGCCGGTGCCCTGCAAAACATCGTTGCGGGCCAGGTCGGGCGTGATGGTGGGCGTAAAGCCCTCGGAAATCAGCAGGTCGATCGCGTAGCGCTGCAAAGCCAGCTCCAGCAGCACGGCTTCGTTCTTCAAGAAGTAAAAGCCGTGGCCGGCGACTTTGGCCCCCGCCTCGAAATCCACGAGTTGCAGTTTCTCGGCTAGCTCGACGTGGTCGCGGGGCTTGAAATCGAACTTGGGTAGCGGCGTGCTGCCGCGGCGGACTTCCAGATTCGCCTGGTCGTCGGCGCCCCGCGGAGCGGCGGGGTGGCTCATGTTGGGAATGGCGCGTTGGATCGCGTCCATTTCCGCGGCGATCGTGTCCAGCTCTGATTGGGCGGCCGCCGTGCGATCGCGCAGCTCGCGTCCCTCGTTTTTGCGAGCTTCGCGCTCGGCTGCATCCTTGGCCTTGCCGATGCTCTTGGCCACATCGTTGGCGCTGCGGTTCAACTCTTCAACGGTTGTTTGCTTCTCCCGCCGCTTGCCATCGAGCAGCACGAAGCGGTCGACATCGGCCCGCGCCCCGCGCAACGCGCAGTTTTCCTTGACCTGGTCCGCATGGTCTACGATGAATTTGCGATCGAGCATGGGGATTAAGTGAAAAGTGAAGAGTGAAAAGTGAAAAGTGGGAATGCAGCAAGCCGTGGATCGTCAGCGCCGGTCAACATCTCTCGCTTGCTGCCCGACATTTTCCACTTTTCACTTTCCACTTTTCACTTCCTTTTTTACTTCCGCCAGTTCTTGCCACAAATACGCGCTGGCCTTGATTCCGCGGTGGAAGTCGGCGAGCGAAAATTTTTCGTTGGGGCTGTGGGTGTTGTCGTCGTTGAGGCCCCAGCCCAGCAGCAGCGTATCGACTCCCAGGTGATCGTGGAAGGTGGAGACGACCGGAATCGAGCCTCCTTCGCGAATGAAAACCGGCCGCCGGCCGAAGCCGTGTTCGATGGCCCGCGCCGCGGCAGCCATGTATGGGCTATCCAGCGGCACCACCACGCCCGGCGCGGCGTGATAGCTCGTCAGCTCCATGCGAATGCCCGGCGGACAAAGACCCCGCAGCATCTGATCCAGCGAGCGCTGCAATTTGAGCGGATCCTGCTTAGGCACCAGGCGGAAGCTGAACTTGCCGCTGGCCCGGGCCGGTAGCACGGTTTTCGCCCCTTCGCCCTGGTAACCGCTGGTCAGGCCGTTGATATCGCACGTGGGTCGGGCCCATTTGCGTTCCAGCGTCGTGTAGCCCTCCTCGCCCGAGAGGCCCTCGACGCCGATCGACTGCATAAACTGGGCCTCGGTAAAGGGCAGCTCGGCAAATTGCTTTCGCTCTTGCGGATCGAGTTCCACCACGTCGTCGTAAAAGCCGGGCACCTGCACCCGACCGTGCTCGTCGACCAACGCGGCTAGCATCCGCACCAGCGCATTGGCCGGATTGGTGACCGCGCCGCCGAACGTGCCGGAGTGCAGATCCTGGCGCGGACCGGTCAGCCGTAGCTCAAAATACGCGATGCCCTTAAGGCCATAGGTTATCGCCGGCTGGCCCGGCGCGAACTGGGCCGTGTCGCTGATCACCGCCACGTCGCAAGCCAAACGCTTGCGCTCGCGGTCGATGAATGCGTCGAGGTGCTCGCTGCCGACTTCCTCTTCGCCTTCGATCAGAAACTTCAGATTCACGGGCAGCCGGCTCCCCGTCTTGATCCAAGCCTGCGTGCTCTTGATGTGCGTGAGCATCTGGCCCTTGTCGTCGGTGGCGCCGCGGGCGTAGAGGTTTCCGTCGCGCCGCGTGGGTTCAAACGGCGGCGAATGCCATTCGCCGAGCGGGTCGGGCGGCTGCACGTCGTAATGTCCGTAGACCAGCACGGTGGGAGCGCCGGGCGCGGCAAGCGACTCGGCATAGACGATCGGGTGGCCGGGCGTCGGAAAGATTTCGGTCGTCAGTCCCAGCCCACGGAACTGGTCGGCTACCCAGTCGCCGGCGCGGCGTACGTCGTCGCGATGCCGGCTATCGGCACTGACGCTGGGGATCCGCAGCAGTTCGTACAAATCGGCCTCGAAGTCGGCGGCGTGCTCAGTCAGATAGCGGTCAATAGTCTGCATAATTGGCATCGGATCTGGAATTCGTGTTAAAATATTGGACGGCAGAATGCGTGGCTTGCCGGCAGTCGGCGGACCGCCTTGCCAGGGGGCAGGTGGGCGCCCGCCGCCCGCGTGCTACTCCCGGCTTGCGGCCGCCAATATAATAGTTACTGCCAGCGTGAGCCACGCACGGAGTGCAAAAAGGAGTCGGTGTGTCGACCAGTGCAGCCGAAGTTGCAGAACCGGCCGTAGAGTCTGAACAACAGGCCCGGCAGGACAAAAAGCCCAAGCGGCAGCCGCGATACCAGGTCGTGTTGTGGAACGACGAGGATCACACGTATGCCTACGTGATCGTCATGCTCATGGAACTCTTTGCCTTCGAAACCGAAAAGGGGTTTCAGCTCGCCAAAGAGGTGGACACCGCCGGTCGGGCCATTTTGCTGATCACGACCAAAGAACACGCCGAGCTGAAACGCGACCAGGTACACGCCTACGGCAAGGACCACGCCATCAAGGCCTGCAAAGGCTCGATGTGGTGCACGATCGAGCCCGTGCCAGGCGATTGAGGTATGGCGATTGAGGCCAGGCGAGCCGCGAGCGACTTCTTTGGCGAGCCGGGAGCGTGAGCGACCGGAGGAATACAAAAAAAGAA
>DATATB010000077.1:0-4408 GCA_036268995.1 Pirellulales bacterium
CAAGCCCGACTATAGGGATGGCCGGGTCCACGGCTACCAGGTCGAGATCGACACGAACCCGCGCGCTTGGACCGGCGGCATTTACGACGAATCGCGTCGCGGCTGGCTGAACGATCTGAAAGAAAACGAGCCCGCCCGCAAGGCGTTTCGCCACAATGCCTGGAATCATTTCCGCATCGTGGCCGACGGCGATTCGATTAAGACCTGGCTCAACGACGTGCCGGCCGCCGACCTGCACGACACCATGACCAGCACTGGCTTCATCGCCCTGCAAGTCCACGGCACCAAGAGCGACAAGCCGCTAACGGTCCGCTGGCGCAACATCAAGATCAAGACCTTGCCGTAGAGGCGGACAAGCTCGTGGTCGCGTCAAAACCGGCTCTCTCGTTTCGCCGAATAACTGAGCAACTTGTCGTCGCGATCAAACACAAACTCGATCCGGATGTCATCAGGAAAAACAACCAAAGGAATTAGATCCATTCGCGGGCCCGAGTCCATGATCCAGCAACGGATCACGGTTCTTCCGAGGGCGTTTCGGTATTCGCTTCGCGCCTCGAATCGATTGTGCAGCCATGCTTCAACATCGCTCTTTGAACTTCCTACTCGCATCGAGGCCTTAATGAATTCCTCGACGTCCGCGGCCGCGACCCTGGGCGTTGTTTGCCAACGTAGAAATGCCGTGCAACCGCCCATAACGACAGAGGTGCACGTTACGACCAAGAGTAGCCGTCGCAGGCTGAAGGTAAGTCCGCGTTGATCCATGAAGCTGGCTCGGTGGTTATTGCCCTACGGCGCGGGGCATCGTGGGGCCCCATCCCGACGGGCGGCCGGTGAGCGCCGCTGGGCTCGAGTCGGTCGGCGTGCGTCTCACCATGCGCCAGTCCTCCTCAGCCTGGATTCGATGTGGGACTCGGCAGCGGCCCTATTCTCTGGCGGCGCCGCTTGGTTTTCCAGTGAGCCGGCGTTTTCCGGTTTACAGCGGCTATGCGGCGGGGCAAACTAGGCACGGCGGATCGACGGCCCCGAGCGGTGGGCCGCCGCAGTTTGGTTTACCTTCCTTCAGTTCAGCCTTCAGTATGGAGTTGTCTCCCACAATGAAAAAATGCGCTTGGTATATGGTCGCCATCGTGGCCGCTCTGGCCTGGTCATCCGCTTCGTCGGTGCAGGCCGCCGAGGAAGGCTGGATCAAGTTGTTCAACGGGCACGATCTGGACGGCTGGAAGGCCGGCGAGAACCCCGACACGTTTTCGGTGAAAGATGGCGCGATCGTGGCGCACGGCCCGCGCAGCCACCTGTTCTACGTCGGCCCGGTCCACGAGCACGACTTTCGCGATTTCGACTTCAAGGCGGTGGTCATGACCCGGCCGGGCTCGAACTCCGGCATCTACTTTCATACGCTGTACCAGGAAGGCGGCTGGCCGTCGCAGGGCTACGAGGTGCAGGTGAACAACACGCACCGCGATCCCAAGAAGACCGGCGGCTTGTACGGCGTGAAAGACGTGTTCGAGGCCCCGGCCAAGGATAACGAGTGGTTCACCGAAGAAATCAGCGTTCGCGGCAAGCACGTCACCGTTAAGGTGGATGGCAAGACCGTGGTCGATTGGACCGAGCCCGAAGGCTTTGAGGCCAAGGGCTTTCCGGGTCGCAAGATCGATCACGGCACGTTCGCTCTGCAAGGCCATGATCCCAATAGCGAAGTGCTCTACAAGAGCATCGAAGTGCGGCCGATTCCGTAGTTGCCACCGCATCCTGTGCGGCGAGATGCCGACCGTGGGCAATCCCCGCACAGGATGCTTGAACTTGGCTACCGGCGGATTAGGATTGATGGGCGAGCGCCTGGAGTCCTAGACCCCCGGCGTGGCGGGTAGCGACGTTTTTTCCAGTTCTATTGGCCTGATTCCGGAGCCTCTGGCATGTGGCGCAAGACGCTCGGTGCGATGGTTTTGTCGAGTCTGTTGGCATCTTCGGCCCTGGCCGAGGACCCGGCAATCGAAGGTTTTTATGGCAGCGGCGTGGAAGCCTATTACACGGGCGACTACATCCGAGCCTTCAATCTGCTGAATGCGGCCGTGCAGGCCGGCACGCACGATCCCCGGGTCTATTATTTTCGCGGACTGGCCGAGACGTTTTTGGGCCGATCGCCCGACGCCGTGCGGGATTTCCAAAAGGGGGCTGAATTCGAGTCTTCGGACGCGAGCAGCGTGGTCGACGTAGGCCGCAGCCTCGAGCGGGTGCAGGGCCCCACGCGTCTGTTGCTCGAGCGCTATCGCGCTGCTGCCCGCCTGGCGGCCGTGGCCGAGCGTCAGCGGCAACGCCTGTTGCGCTATGGCCAGGTGCGGCCGGCTCCAGTCGCGGTCGCACGACCGGCGGGGCCAGTTGGTGGAGCACCTGCTGCGGGCGCACCCGCGGCAGCAGCGCCGGCCGGCGCACCTCCGGCCCAACAACCGGCCGCCGACGATCCCTTTGCGGCACCGGCCGCCACGCCACAAAAACCCGCTGCTGAAGATCCTTTTGCAGCACCGCCGGCCGCGGGCAAGCCGGCTGCACCGGCCGCCGAAGATCCCTTCGCCGCGCCGCCGCCCAAATAAGCACTCCGCCAAGAGTTTGCCCGATGCCTGAAAAACTGCAGGGCGACGTGCCGGGCGACCTGAACCGGCGCACGTTTTTGAACTCGGGCATCGCAGCGGCCGGCGTTTGGTCTTCCGGCCTGGCCGGGCGGGCCATCGCGCTGCCCAAGCTGCGTCCGGCGCGGCATTGCATCTGGCTGATGCTCACCGGCGCGCCGGGCCATGTCGATACCTGGGATTTGAAGCCGGCTGCACCGGCCGAATTCCGCGGGCCGCTGCGCCCGATTGCCACATCCGTCCCCGGACTCGAGATTTGCGAACATTTTCCGCAACTCGCGTGCCTCGCCGATCGCCTCGCGCTGGTGCGGGGAATGAACCATCCCGGGCCGGCCTTGCACGAAACCGGCTGGCGCTACGCGCTGACCGGCGACGATTTCGATCCGCCGCAAGCTCGACCGTATGCGGGTTCCCTGTTGTCACGGCGCGCGCCGGCCATTGGCAACGGCCCGACAAGCGTGATCCTGCCCGGCCGCTACGTGGAACTGGGCGTCAATCGCTGGACCGGCGAGTTTGCTGCGGACCTGGGTTCCCGGCATGAAGCTTGGCAACCAGGGGACCGTTTGCACACAGCTTCGCCCGTGACCCAAGCCCGATTGGCCAAGGACATGAACCTGGCCGACGAGCCGGCAGCCCTGCGTGACCGTTACGGCCGCCACGAGGTGGGCGAAAGTTGCCTGCGTGCCCGACGGCTGGTCGAGTCGGGCGTTCGTTGGACGCAGATCAACCACTTCCGTAGCGTGTCGGGCGGCCTGAGTTGGGACATGCACGCCGGCGCCCTGCGGCTTTGCACGAGCTTTGACGACTACGCCCAAGTGCTTTGCCCGCAGCTCGACCAAGCGCTGTCGGCCCTGCTCATCGACCTGGAAAGCCGCGGCCTGCTGACCGAGACCGTCGTGGCAGTCGTGGCCGAGATGGGCCGCAGCCCGCGGCTCAACGAGCGCGGCGGCCGCGAGCATCATACGGCTGCCTGGACCAACCTGCTGGCCGGCGGCCCGATTGCCGGCGGCCGCGTGATCGGAGCGACCGATCGGCTCGGGGCCGAAGTCATCGACCGGCCCACTTCGCCCGGCGAATTTCTCGCGTCGGTGATGTACGCACTCGGGCTCAGCCCGGCCGAAGCCAGCTTCGGCGGCGCGCTGCCGGTCACCGAGTTGTTCTCCTAGCGCGCTTCGTAGGTCCCGCGAGCCGAGCGGGACCTATCGCCGACGCTCGACACAAGCCCCGCCCGGCTCGGCTCGCCGGGCCTACCGAACGCCGCTTATTGCGTCGCCAGGCTGCGGGTGATGGCCTCGAATACGGGCGCCACTTGCTCGAGCTCGCGGTCGTCGGCCTGGCAAAATACGAGATATGTCCCGTCCGGCGTGCCGAAGCTGCGGGCGATGGCCGTGTTCGTCAGATCGAGGCAGTAAAAGTTCATTTCGCGGCCTACCATCTCGCGACCGGCGAACCTTTCGTCGGCCGGCTCTTCGTCCAAGGCGTCGTATATTTGCCGCATCGCCGCGACGGCCGTGGCCACGAGCTGAGCCGGATCCACGCCCGGCGGATGCAGGGTTACGGACCAAAACGCCCCGCCGGGACTGTACACGCTGACCGTGTTGTTGCCTTCGAGCATTTCGCTCTCGTCGAGCGTCCAATTGTCGGGAAACAAAAAGCGAATCCCCATTTTCTCAAAGACAGCAGGCATAACTCGAAGAGCCCAAACAAGCGAGGTGGTGGCGAGGATTTCACGGAAGCTGGCAGACGCGCCCATCGTATCAAACTCGTGGCGAGCCCGGAGCGTG
>DATATB010000078.1:0-11018 GCA_036268995.1 Pirellulales bacterium
GTTGCTACTTGCGGCAAACGGTGGCGGATGAAAGATCGGCGTAGCGGGAACCAATTCGAAGCCATTGCGTCGGATGATTCGATTGATCTCTCTCTTTGGCGACCAGCGCTGACGGATCGGCTGCGCGTACTGCTGCACGCCAAGCCGCTGCTCGATCTCAAACGCGGAGATAATCTGCGCTCCGTCGAACTCAGGCACTACGATACGCTGGCCTTGGCCATCAAGATCTGGGATCTCATTGTCGAAAATGTGGGACTCGATACGGAGGTTGACCGTCCACGGGTCCGCACGTCACTGACACCGCTGCTGGTCGCCATGGATCGCGCGGCCGCTGTCGATCCCGACACACAGCGGCATCAAGTGGTCGTCGAAGCGGTGCTTTCCGCTCTCACGAATGACGACGACGGACGCCGACCCTTCGCCGTTGCTTATCAGGATTTAGGCCAGGGCCAGGCCATCGTGCGGCAACTGGAATTTCGCCTGCTGTGGGATTATCTCCATCCGGCAGGTGGAACCGTGCTTCGACTCTCGAACGAGGCGATCAACTTATACTTGCGCGCGTGGGACTTGGACATCGAGGACGCTCAAGCGGCCGCCGAGGCGGTTGTGTTTTCGCAATTGCAGCGCGGCAAGTTTGAGGAAGCAGTGCAGTCCGCCCGAAACGCTCGGCTGCAGTCACTACGGTATTGGGACAAGATCATGCGCATTGTGCGCGACACACGTCGTGACATCCGGCGCGTCGATTGGGAAGAGGCGGTTCCGCGGTTGCTCGATGAAGCATTGCTCCATATCAAGACGCGGACGGATATGGAGGATAGCATTCTCTCCACCGCTCGCGATCGGCTCGACTTGCTGGAGAACGACAGCAACGCCAAACCCGTCGCTGAAGTCTGCCGGATCGTGGAAGAGTGTCGGCAGAGGCATTTCTCGCTTCACGGTCAATTGATGGGAGCGAGAAACACTTTCCTGGACGAGCAAGAGCGGCAAGTATTTCGACTGGGCGCCACCGTCAACCTGCCTTCGCTCGTGACGGATGTCCTTGAGCCACTACTCGCGATGACTCGAACCGATGCGCTCCAGACGCTGGACGAGGCCGGCGCTCCATTACTTGGGGCCGTGGCACCCGCAATCGTCTCCTTGGCAGACTTGGTGACGTGGATGTTGCAGCCCAAGCGCGGTGCGCCGGCCGATGCGTCCCCGCTGGAGGAAGCGGACCTCGTGCATTACACCGACGAGCTCATGAGGTTCCCCGAGGAAATTCGGCGTCGCGGCGACTCCCTGTTACAAGACATCGACCGCCCGACACGACTGACCGAACTCCTCATGGCGGTCAGCGAATGGGGCGGCCCCGAGGAACTTCAGGAATACCTGGTCCTGGCGACGCTCCATCGCTTTGCGCCGGAGCCTGGCGAAGCTTCGCTGTTGTACGTCCAGCGGGCTGCCAGCGACGAGTTCCGAACAGACCTGTTCTTTGGCGATGAACTAATCCTTTCTCCTGGAAATACCACTCATGCCCAATGAGCAAGCCGAGGCGTATTTGGCTGGGCGACTGATTCAGTGGGGCTTACGCGTCAAGGAACGACCGGCCCTGCAAGCCGAGTACAAAGAGCTGATTGACCGACTTCAGGATCGTTCCGAATTCCGCGCCCTGGTCAGCCAGGTTGCCGACGGTTTGGGACTGCGGATCCTCGACTGGGGTGAGCACGGTTTGGCGCTGGCACCGGTGGGTGATTCCCCCTTTGCCCTCAAGGGCGCGAGCTTTCGTCCCAATCGCGCGGACGCCGACGAGCGCCTGCTGGATGGTTTGGTGCAAGTCGCGATTGCCGCGACGCTCTTTCCGACGCCCCAAGAACTCGAAGAAGACGCCGTCGTGGCCCGCCCGCCTGTCGCCGTCGATGAAATCGACGAAACCTTGCGGCGCATCTGTGAACGATTGGCGGAAGTCGCCAAAGGACACTCCGATCCCAGCGCTGCCGATGTGAGCGCCGGAATCTATGAAGCGTGGCGTGTTTATCAGAATCGCGTTGCGGTGCAGGAGACCCGCGACGAGCGCGCGGGGGCTCGGACAACGCGTCGCATTATTGAGCGGAACCTGATTCGACTCACGGAGCTGGGGTGTTTCGTGCAATTGCGTCACGACGTCCCGACATTCCAGGCCACCTGGAGATATCACGTCCTCGTCAAAGAACTCGCTGCGACGACTTTGTACGAACGCACTCAAGCCCTGCTCGACCAACCGACCTCTTCCAGCAGCGCCCCGGAAACCCGCATATGCCCAAAATAACTCGCCTGCGCTTCGCATCCGTGGGCCATCCCAATGCGCGATTCGATGATTTGCTGCTCGACTTTCGGGATGCCGACGGACGCCCCACCGATTCCACGCTCTGGCTGCGCAATGGCGGCGGCAAGTCTTCAATTTTGAATCTCTTCTTCGCCGGCGTCCGACCTAACCGCCGGGAGTTCCTGGGCACGTCGGCCGAAACTAAACGGGAACTCGTTGAATATGTCCAGGCCTCGGATCACTCGGTCGTCGCGTACGAATGGGAACTGGACGGTCCGCGAGACCGGTTAGCATTCGATGACTATGGCGACCGCTTCATCACGGGCACATTCTACGACTGGAAAGGAACCGACCTCAAGCGATGGTACTTCGCCTGCCGCGTCACCCCCGGTGAGCCGCGCCTGACACTCGATGGACTCCCCATCTATCGTGAGGAGAACGGCAAGCGCACGGCCCGGCTCACGTCCACCAGTTTCCGGCAGGAATGGCAAGCGCTTCAAAAGGAGTTTCCAAGCCGCCACGTGCTGATCACCGAAAACCAGAGCGAGTGGCGAGATGTCCTGGAACGTGGCGGCATCGACCCGGAACTGTTTCGGTATCAGGTAATCATGAATCACCGTGAAGGGGGTGCGGATGAACTCTTTCGCTTCAACAATCACGAAGACTTCGTCGATTTTCTGCTCGAACTCGTCCTCGATCCGTCGCTCGCCGATACCGTTCGTGGCAACTTGGAAAAGCATCGCGATGATCTGCGTCGTAGTAAGCACCGTCTCCGTCCCGAGCGTGAGCTACTCAAGGGATTGCTGGGACATCTCGGCCCAATGACCGAAGTCGCCGCCGCGCGACAGCAGTTACAAGCCGCGGCGGGCGACTGCCAGGGTCGGCTGGTTTCCCTTTCCACCCACCTTCGCGAGCGGCTCGTCGAGTTGGAACAAGCTGCGGCGCGCTTTGCGGAGGACCATCAACGTGAACTGCGGCAGGCGGAAGAACATGACGGACGCGCGAAGGACTTGCGCCAGCGCGCAGCGGCGTTGTCTCTGTTTGCCGCGGAAGAGCGGTTGCACTTCGCCGTCAAGGAGCACGAGGCAAGTCAGGCCCGCCATGAGCAAGCTGTCCGGCAAGCGAAAATCTGGCAGGCGGCGATTCCGCTCAAGAACGCCCTGCGATTCGAACGCATTGCTGGGGAACACCGAGCCGCTCTGCAGCGCCGTCAAACGGAGCAGCGGCCTTTGATGGACTTGCTGACCGCCGCCGCCGACCGGTACGCGCAAGCACTTCAGGCGAGTATCGACGCGAAGCGGAAACAGGAAGTCGCTGCCGCCGAGCGAATCAAAGGCTTTCAGTCACAAGCTCGCGAACTGCGCAACTCCGCGAGCCAGTGCAGTGCGGAAATTGCCAGGCAGGAGACCAACGCTTCACACGTCGAGAAGATGCTGACCGAAAGTGCGCAGTGGCTCCAATCGTTGAGTTCCGATGGCGTGCTCTTGCAGGCGGAAACGGGCGCGAGCGGTCAGGAGCGACTTTCCCACTCCCTTGTCCAACTTCGGCAATCCGAATCGTCATTGGTAGCCGCTCTCAAGAACCACCGCGATCAAAAGGATATTCTCGCGGATCAGAAACAGGAAGCAGCGCTGCAATCCGCTCACGATAGGGCCCGTGAACAAGAGGCCCAGGCGAGGCTTTCCACCGCCACCGCCCTGCGCGGCGAACTAGAGTCCGAGCCGCTCCTGTGCCGAGTGCTGGAGGTGGAACGTGCCGACCTGGAGCAGATGAACGACACGACGCTCAGTCTTGTGCGTCACCGCGCCGGATCGCTGATGCAGCAATTGGTCGCCTTACGCGTCTCCATTCAAGAAGACCAGCGTGCGGTGCACCATCTGGGTGACGGCGGCCTGCTGCCGCCGACGCGTGACGTCGAGCGACTTCTTGGAGTCTTCGGCGGACGCATTCGCGCCTGGTCGGGCTGGCTCTATATCGCCGAGAATCGCACCAATCCACGAGCCACCGTCCAGGCGATTCCCCAAATGGCTTTGGGAATCGTCGTTGCCGACGAGGACTTTGCTGCCGCTTGCGACATTGCCTCAGAAACGGCCATCGAGTTTGAGATGCCGCTTGTGCTGGCTCCGGAAGCGGCGATCGCCGCCAATCGGCTGATGGATTGCCTGGTCCTCGGCCCGCATAGTGACGCCTGGTTTGACCGGTCCGCCGGACAGCAGGAACTCCTCCGACGAGAAACCCAACTGGAGAAGACCGGCAGTCAGATTAGCGATGCGGAAAGCGAGCATAAGCAAATAGTTGATCTGGATGCGCGGCTGCGCTCGTTCCGTCAGACTTATCCCCGAGACTGGTTTGCCCAGCAGCGAGTCGAGATCGAGACTCTGGCCGCCGCTGTGCAAGCGGCGAAACAGCACGAGCAATCCATCCAGCAGCAAATCAGCGACACCGAACGCGTCATTGCCGAGTGTGATGAGCAGCTCGTGACGCTCCGGCTCTCCATCCAGAACGCAGAGCGGCACTTACAGCGTGTGCAGCAATACGTCGACCAATACGAAGTGAAGTCCGTTCAGCGGCGCATCGATCTGGATGCAGCCAAACTCACCATCCTAGCCCGACTCACCGAGAAAAAACTCTATCTCGATCAGGCGGAGACAGCTGAGGAACGAGAGGGCGCGGAACAAACCTCGCTGGCGGGCGTTCGCCATGAGTTATCCCAATCGGGATTGCTGCTCTCTCAAGTCGAGTATCGATCCGCCGCCCCCCGCGCCCAAGAGCCTGGACCGCTCCAGAAGCTACGCGATGAATACGTTCGCCACAAGTCCCAGTATGAGGAAAACGTCGGCGAAGAGGGCTTGCTGCAACTGGCGCGAGAGAATGAAGAAAATGCCCTCCCGCAACGGCGGAAGTACTCTGAATACCTGGGCAGTCTCATCCGGGAAGAGGAAGTGCTCGCTGCGCTGGCGTCGCTGGCGGATCCGGACCATGCCGAACAAGCCTACGACAACGCCTACCAGGCGACATTCGTGGTCCTCAACGCGGTCAAGAGCAGCAAGAATGCCTGGGAACAAGCTGTCGACAATCGGGCCTCCGCCCTTCAGCACTGCCGCGACCTGGGCGCAAGCGAGGCCCTCGAAGACAGCGATCGACCAGAAAGTCTGCCGGTTGCTGAACAAGGCATCGCATCCATCGAAGCCTCCGCCCAGCAGCAGGAGGAACTCAAGCAACGCAGTCTCGACAGCGCCGCCACTGCCAGCTTTTCGCACCAAGCCGCGGAGCAATCGGCGGAGGTGATGCGATCACTCACGGACCAACTGAGAACCATTGAGCGCGGCCAAGGAGAATTGCTCGCGCGACTTATGGCCGCCGGAGCGACGCTTGCGACGAGCACTTCGCTCGCGCCATCGGACAGCGAGTTGCGCCCCGAACTCCACAGACTCGATGCGGCGCTGGCGAAACTCAAGGAAGACGACGCGACCATTACCGGCCGTCGCCAGGCCATTGCCAAGAATGTTCGCCAGTGGGTGAGCGATCAGCGATTCGATCAGCTGAAAAGTCAGATCGTTCGACAGTTTCGTAGCTGCGACGATGCTCAGCTGGAAGAGCAAATCCAGCATTTTCTGGAACAGCTTGCGCTGCGATTGAAAACGATTGACCAGAAGCTTGACGAGATCAGCCAGAATCGCAATCAACTCGTCAGCGAACTCCAGGCCATCGCCGGCGACGGCCACAGCGTGCTGCGATCGGCCGCGAATCAAAGCCGCTTGCCCGATAGCGTTCCCGAACTCGCGGGCTCGCAGTTTCTCACGATCAGTCTCAATTGGCCCGAGGATCCGGCAGAGCAGCGGGGCCGACTCGCGGAGCTGATTGACGAGTTGGTTGACGAGGAGAAGATGCCCACCGGTTTGCAGCTGATTCAAAGCGCCGTGCGCCGACTCGCCAGGCCGGTTCGGGCCCGGGTCCTGAACCCCGATCCCAATCACAAGGGACAGCGGCTGGAGATTCCCGACTTGGCCAAATTCAGCGGCGGGGAACGGCTGACCTGCGCCGTCCTGCTGTATTGCACCTTGGCGCAGGTCCGGGCAAAGCGGCGCGGACTGCATCACAAGCCCTCCGGGGTGCTCCTGCTCGACAATCCCATCGGCAGCGCCTCGCGCGTGACCTTTATTAACCTCCAACTCGATGTGGCGCGAGCGATGGGCATCCAATTGATCTACACCACGGGGGTCAACGACTATGAAGCGCTCCGCCCCCTCCCCAACCTGATTCGGCTCAGAAATGATCGGGTCAACCGGAACAACGGCCAGCACGTGGTCGAACTGGAATCGGAAAGCCCAGTCATTGACGCCGCACGCGTCGCGCGGCGCGAAGTTCCCAGCAACTCGACCGCCGCGCCGGAGGAGCTGCATGCCCAATGAACTCGACGCAGCGCGGCTCGACACATTTGCAAAGCAACTCCGCCGCTCGCAGCGGCGATGGATCGATACCACGACTTTATGGTCGGCCTTTTCTACGGCATTTCCAACGCTTGCCCAGTCTGCTGATCGCAGGCAATGGTTCGTGGCGGCCCTCAAAGAGCTGGCCGATCAGCAGGTCATTCAACTTCCGCGTCCCCAAGGGAGTCGTTGGGACCGTTCTCTGCTGCCTGCGACCCCAACCGCGGTCTATCTGTTGCGTCCGCCGGCGCCTCCGAAGAATACCCATTGGAAAACCTATCCGTGGCACGCGCGGCTCCGCTGGGTGAGTGAACTCCCTCGCATGACGGCTGAATTGGAGGAGTTCTTACTCCGTGTCCATCAAGGTCTTGTGCGGGGCGACTTTCAAGCCAGGGCGCCACTAAAGTATCGCTCGCTCCAACTGACGGGCCGCGAGAAACGGCTGGGTGAGCTGGCGCAAACCACACTCTTCGAGGACGGACGCCTGGACCTAGAGTTGCTAGGTTGCTTTTCTGAAACGCCTCCGCTGGCCTACGAAAGCATTTGCGATGCGCCGTCGATTGTCATCTTCGAGAATGCGGATGCCTATTCGCTGGCCCGTACGGTCCTGCGTTCGCTGAACACCTCCCGATATGGAATGATCGGATTCGGAGGGGGCAACGCCATCTCGCAATCGCTCCCTTCGCTGGCGATGCTCAATGGACCCGTTCATCGCATCCACTATGTAGGGGACCTCGACGTGCATGGCCTGCGTATCGCCGCGAGAGCTTCGCGCGCCGCCGCGCGAGCTGGCTTGCCGCCAGTCGAGCCCGCCACGGAGTTGCATCTCGCGATGCTGGCGTCGGCCCATCGCTTTGGCTATCCCGATGGCTGGGAAGACAAAGCGACTCAGCGACCAAGCGCCGACAAACTCAATTCGCTGATGTCCTTCTTGGAGCCTCCCGTTCGCGAGACCGTCGGGCGGATTCTGACGGCACGCCACCGAATTCCTGAGGAAGTTCTCGGGCCCGAAGAACTCCACACGGTCTGGAGCTCAACAATTACGTGACGTGAACAAAACGCGGTTAAAGTATCCTTCGAACTCAGGCCCTGCTTGTTGGCCGAATCAAGAGGCCAGTTCGGCTCGTGCTGCCCGTCAACAATCACGCACGGATGGCCCTTCCATCCATTAGCTTTGAGAAAAGAATAAGACTGCCACCTATTCGTGACGTAAATCAATGCCACCAAAAGACTTATCTAAATAAATTGGAGATTTGCGTCATATTAAATAGGAGCCAGATAACTATCCGAGGCTACCGTCGGGACGTCGCCCTACCTTTCGTCCTGCGGCGGTTGGATTTGGCAGGCAACCTAGGGGAGCCGCGGTCGTCCCAGAGGGACCACAATCCCGGGGAAGGCGTCCCTTCGAATTGGACTGCGGCGTGGGATCGATTGTCGCGGATGAACCTCGAGGAGGCCTTTAACTCTTTCTACCTCCGCCACTTCGATCCGAATCCGGCCTTGACCCCTGGGGCCGCCCTGGTAGAAGCGAATCGCGGCTGCTTGCCCACGAATTACGAGCGTGCCCCGTCGCGCCTGACCAAGCCAGTCGTACAAGGTGGCGCGGGTTATTCCCAGGCGCCGCGCTGCTTCAAATGCCGAAAGCAACGGTTCGCCGGACATAAAAGCAGTTCCGCAACACGTTGGCAGGAGCCTTTGATTGCGACCGGGGCCAACGGCCGAGCCACGGGAACGATCACAGCGGCAGGGTACCGAGCTACTGTTGCGCACCTATCACACGGCGCGATAAATGAAAAACTCGGCATGGATCAAGATCGAACAATCGGCGGGACGCGCTGCGTTCAACAATCAAGCGTTGACTTTTCTTTATCCCGTTGCTACCCGTGAACGGTGCAATTCGAACGGGGTGAACATGGCAACGAGGCGGCTCATACCTCGGGGGGGGCCGAAATGGATAGACACGCGTTGGCGATGCAACGCCTGGCGCAATGGGCGCCACTTCCTCAATCGGGTGCCAATGAAATCCTGTCGGACGAGCTAGAGGCGTGGCTACGTGATTACGTGGTTCCGGTCGTCGAGGATCTGCTCGACAATCCGGTCTTTCGTCGCATCGTTTCGGCCATTTGCGAGCAGCTTTTGGAAAGCTCGGATACTGAGGAACGCCGGCAGATCGACGATTTTGCCGACTCGGTGGTGACTTGCGCTAGCGCGCTGGTAAACGCCGCGGAGGAATTTGGCGTGCATGAAGTCCTAGCGGACTCGGACCGAGCTGACGATGAGCGGTGGATCGCCGCCGACAAGAACGCGAACATCGATCCGCGGAGTGTGACCGAGAAGGCAGTGGACCGGCCTTGGCTTGGCATGGTCACGTCGCAAGACTTTTGGTCACCGACATTTAGCCCGCAGCTCCGCGTAACAGACGCTCTGTTGGTTCGCCAATTCCGCCGTTCTGTTCCGTTCGTAAAGTTGTTGGGTGATCGTGTCAGCAGTATGCTCGTTGCCCGCTGCAACTTCTGGAAGCACCGGCTAGATTCCACTGGTCAACGGCTTCAGATTCGACTAGGCGGAGAAGGCAACCGCGCATTCAAAGCACAAGAAGAGATCTTAAATTGTCTGATCGAAATCGATCATCGGTACCAGCTGATCCGGCAGCGATGGCTAGCCGGGCCAGAGCGGCGTTTGCGTGACGCTTGCTTCGCTTTACTGCAAACCTACGTCGCCTACCACCCGTATCCGCAGATTCCGTGGTTGGGCGTGGCGTCCCAGACGCTGAGCGTGAATGGCGGCGTTTTGAAAGCCTTTTTTCGGCATCGCGGTACGGTCAAGGAGATTGAATTAATCAGTCACGGTCGAGCGCGTGTAGTCGGGACCAAGACCGCGTCGCTGGTCGACACAAACCTGATTCGTCAGGTCGCCGCAGCACTAGACGATCTTGGCGAAATTTACCGTCGAGGCGCACACCCCGATGAAATTATCGAAGAGGCCCGCTCTCAATACGCGTTGCTCGTTGTCGTTCGTCCGCGATTGGTCTTCTGGAATGGCGAACGCCTCGCGCTGGAATGGAACGACGCGGAGAAATCTTGGAACCTGTTGCTCAACTTGGCAGTCCGCGCGGAGGGAAAACTGCCGCTTCATGCGTTTACGCTAACTGGCGTTCGGACCAACCGCGACCAGAGCGTGCGAAAGTTGCACTTGCGCAGGTATTTATCTAGCGTGCCACACGGGGATGAACTTGCCGCACGAATCGAAAAGCACCGAGGTGGTGACTGTTATCTGGACATGGATTCGGGCGCCGTGAAAGTGCTGGACTTGGATGCCGACGATTGGACAGTCGAAGTCAATTCTTTCGGCACTCCACCAATAGCGAAGCAATAGCAACGACATCGCACGATGACTGCTTGTCCCGGTGGAACCTGGACAGCCACCGCTCAATCACATGGCCGCAGGCACGAGCGCTGCGGGCTAGCGGCTTCATTTCCGCACATGTCCGCCATCGAGCGCACGGCGATGCCGTAGCCATCGGTCACGGTGATTGCTCGCCGGATCGTCTTGTATCACCTCCGCGCAGTCCCGCGCACTGCCATCATACACGCCTGCCAGTGATTCGGCGGGAGCGTCGAGGCGCCAGAGCCCGTCCGTGAATACCGGTTCGGGCGCGTCCGCCAAGTTATGCCGCCATTGGTCGCGCGGATCTGGCTGGCTTGAATCAGCACTGCCCCCCATTCGGGCCTGGCGTTCCCTCGCGTGCGTTCTACCACACTCATTTCGCGACCATTTATCACCTGGCGCAACAGTCACGTGATGGGCGGCTCCTAAGCTCGGCTCCCAACGAAGTTCCGGTGGCCGACGCGTTTTTCTCGAGATCCGTTTCCTCGGCGACAGGCCTACCGCACTTCAAAAGGAGATAACTATGGCAAAGCGCAAAAGACCAATCCGTCCGAAGTGGCGGCGACGCCGGCCGGTGGTGCTCACATTGCCCGATGGGCCGAAGCAACGGGGAAGGTGGCGCCGATCGGTCGTCGATTTTCTTTTCCGGACCCAATTTGGGCAGATCCTGTTCGCCTTGATCGTGACGTTGTTCGTATTTCTGACGGTCTTGGTTCTGGAAGCGGACAACGATGACAAGGCAGGAGGTGTTTGGTGCCGGGGCGGGTCGGCACTTCCGGCGATCGCAGCCTCCGCCGATGGCGGCAGCCAGTTTGCCGCACTCATCCTCGACCGTTATCCACGGCGCGTCTACGGCTGCGCAGCCCGCCGGCGTGGCGGGCGCACCAAGGCAGATGTGGAACGCGAGCAGCGTGAACTTC
>DATATB010000079.1:0-18097 GCA_036268995.1 Pirellulales bacterium
GAAAATCCGCCCAGCCTCACCTACAAATGCGACGCTCACTCATCGACCGGGGATTCTGAAATCAAAAAAGCCTCCTCCGCCAGTTGTCCTGGGGAGGAGGCTTTGTTCTTCAAGCAGAATGAACAGGATATCGCCTTGCAGTTCTAGCGCCCGCGACCGCCGCGGAACCCGCCGCCGATGGCCGCTCCAACGTTGGCGCCGGCTTGCCCGCCAATGGCTCCGCCGAGGTTCGCGCCTACGTTCGCACTTTGGCTTCCGTAGCCGTAGGCGCCGTAGGGACCATAACCCGCGCCGTAGCCGTTGCCGTAATAGCCGTTGTTGTAGCCGTTGCCGTACCCGTTGTAATAACCATTGGCACCATAGCCGCGGTAGCCGGCCGTGTAGGGCGCGCCCGTGTAGCCGTAGCCGCCGTAGCCCGAATACGTGTGCGGTGCCCACGCCGATCCGTTCCAGCGCATCCAACTGTTTTGCGGCGTGTAGTACCACCATTGTCCATTGTGCTGAACATAGCGCCATTGGTTCGGATTCGCGGCCGCGGCGGCGCCCACGGCGGCCCCGGCCACTGGAGTGGTCGCCTGCACCGCAACACCTGCATTCGTTTGAGCCAGCGCATGGCCGCTGGCGAGCAGTCCGGCCACGAGGGCCAACAAGGATATCTTCCGCATGGCTCTACTCCTCTTGAACTTGTAACCTGACTGGAGGATGTTCCCGACGAATGGCAGAACAGAACTTGCACCTCGCGTGCCAAACGGTCGTGGGATGTTACAATCCGCCGGCCTGTGCGCGGGGCAATGACGAGTCACAACAGCGAGGCAGCATGACCAGCGAACCGCAAATCACCTGGCACGAGCACAGCGTCAGCCGCGCGAAGCGCGAAGCGCTCAACGGCCACCGAGGCTGCGTCGTCTGGTTCACCGGCCTCAGCGGCTCGGGCAAAAGCACCGTAGCCAATGCGGTCGATCAGCAACTCCATGCGCAAGGCATTCACAGCTATCTGCTCGACGGCGACAACGTGCGTCACGACTTGAATGCCGGCCCCGGTGCGCTGCGCGATCGTTATGGCAACGAGCTGGCCGAACGTTTCGGCTTGGGTTTTGCGGCGCTGGATCGCACGGAAAACATCCGCCGCATCGGAGCCGTTGCCCGGCTGTTTGCCGATGCCGGCCTGGTCACGCTCACGGCCTTTGTCAGTCCGTATCGGCGCGATCGCGATGCGGTGCGGGCCAACCTGGCAGCCGGCGATTTCATCGAAGTCTTTGTCGATGCGCCGCTCGAGGTCTGCGAAAGCCGCGATCCCAAGGGGTTGTACAAAAAAGCCCGCGCCGGAGAGTTGAAATCCTTTACCGGCATCGACGATCCCTACGAGCCGCCCGAGCAGCCTGAAATCCGGCTGGATTCGGCCCAGCGGCCGGCCGCGGAGTTGGCAGCCGAAGTCGTGCGAGTGCTAGCACGCTTGGGCAAGATCGGCAGCGCTTGAGCCGCACGGATTCCGTCCACGGGATTGACATTTGGCGTTGCAGGGCATTAGAGTTGACTTGCCGCCTGGGGGCGATGCAAGGCAGCGTGGTGCAAGTATTTGGACTTCGCCGGGCACCCAATCCCGGCAAAACCACGGGCCTTCGGCATCATCTTGGAGTTGGAGTCTGACTCCTGGAGTTGGAGGCCGGCAATCAGCAGCCGTTTGACGCCTGGCGGGCTTGGTTCCGCCAGAGCCGTCCGGACGGGTGACGCAAGGAGTGCAAGTGCGAATGGACAACGCAAGTCACCTCGACCATGTCGATCTTTCCGCCGGTCCCGTTTCCCGCCTGACCGCCAGCGGGCGTTCAGCGGCCTCCAGGCGTTTGGCCGAAACGGTCAAACACGAGGTTCACGAGCGGACCAGCGGAAAAATCCACGGTCTGCGTGTCGAAGTGCGTGACACGACGGTCCGCCTGCAAGGCCGTTGCTCGACTTTCTATTGCAAGCAACTGGCCCAGCACGCCGCGATGGCCCTGATCGGCGACGGCACGCTGATCAACGAAATCGAAGTCAGCTAGTAACAGCAGCCACGTCGGCAAAAGCCCACGGACCGCGGTCCGTGGGGGCTCGCGCGCCCCTGCTTCGCTCTTTACCGCACCCTTGGGCTACGACTATGATCGCGGCCCCGCGCCAGCATCGCCGGGGGTTGATTTCCCGCACCGCTAGCTGCGCGCTGCTTTTCTGGCCCCGGCCGCCGATGGTCAACGCCTCTTGGGTGTACGTGCTGCTGTGAAGATCGCCGTCAATATCGAGGCCGTCGGCAGCCGCTTCGGCGGGGCAGAAAACTACGCGGCCAGCCTCGTGCGCTGGCTCGCTTCGGCCGGTCACCAGGTACACGTCGTCAGCCGACAGGTCGAGGCCGCTGAACTTCCCACCGGCACGCGCGTCCACCGGGTGTGCTTAAGCACTTGGCCAGGGCTGGGCTGGCTCCGCAGCTACCGCTTTGCCCACGAATCCGAACAACTGCTGCGCCGCGAACCCTTCGATCTGATCATCGGGCTGGCCAAAGTCTGGCACCAAGATGTGGCGATCGCCGTGAGTGGCTCGCATCCGGCCAGCCTGGCATTCAACAGCCGGCGCTTCCGCGGCCCACTGCGGCGGATGCTCTGGTGGGCAAGCAAGCTCACCAGCCCTAAGCAATGGGTCCTCAAGGTGATCGAGCGGCGCCAGTTCGGCGCCGCGCGCCAGCCGCACGTGATTGTCCCGGCGCAGATGGTGGCCGAGCACTTTCAGCAGTATCACGGCGTGCCGCCGGCGCGGATCAGCGTCGTGCCCTGGGGCTTGGACACCTCGCGCGAGCTGACCGATCGGGCCAGTGCCCGGGCTGAGTTCCGCCGCGAGCACAGATTGGGCGAGCAGGACGTGGTCATCCTGTTTGTCGCCCGCAACTACCAGCTCAAAGGCTTGGGCCAACTGCTGGTGGCCTTTGCCCCGCTCGCCCGGCGGTATCCGCATCTCCGGCTGCTGGCCTGCGGCGGCAAGCATGAAGCGGCCCATCGGCGGCAAGCGCGGCGGCTGGGCCTGGCCGGGCAGGTGCGGTTCTTGGGATTTGTCGACGACATTCGCCATTGCTTTGCCGCCTCCGACGTATTCGCCTTCCCCACTTTCTACGATCCGTGCAGCCTGGTGGTGCTCGAAGCCATGCGGGCCGGCTTGCCGGTCGTGACCACGCGAGCCAACGGCGCCGCCGAGCTGATCACCGAGGGGAGCGAAGGCTTTGTCATCGACTCGCCCTGGGACATCGACGATCTGCGCTTGCGGCTCGAACTGCTCGCGACCAACGGAGCGTTGCGCGAGCGCATGAGCTTGCGAGCTCGTGCGGCCGCCGAGCGTTTTTCGCTGGTCGATCGTGCCGGCCAACTGCTGACCGTGCTCGAGCATGCGGCCGCCGCCAGTCCAACCCGGCCAGCTGCGAGGATCGCCGCATGAGCTGGCAAGGCAAACAAGTGCTGGTCACCGGCGCGGGCGGGTTCATCGGCAGCCATTTGGCCGAAGCCCTCGTTAAAGCCGGTGCTCGCACGCGAGCGATGGTGCATTACAACGCACGCGGCGACGCCGGGCATCTCGACCGCCTCGAGCCGGCCGTGCGGCGGTCGATCGAAATTGTCGCCGGCGACGTGATCGACGCGGTGCAGATGCGCGAACTGGTCAACGGCTGCGACGTTGTGTTTCACCTGGCAGCTCTGATCGCGATTCCATACAGCTACAAGGCGGTTGGCAGCTATCTGGCCGCCAATGTGCAGGGCACTTATAGCGTGCTGGAAGCCTGCCGGGCGCAGGGCGTCGGCCGGCTAGTGCACACGTCCACAAGCGAAGTGTATGGCACGGCCCAGTACGTGCCGATCGACGAGCACCACCCGCTCAATGCCCAAAGCCCGTATGCGGCCACCAAAATCGCGGCCGACCAGTTGGCCGGCAGTTACCACGCGGCGTACGGCTTGCCGGTGGTCACGGTGCGGCCGTTCAATAATTTTGGCCCGCGCCAAAGTGCCCGAGCCGTCATCCCTTCGATCATCAGCCAGGCACTGGCCAGCGGCCGCATTGAGCTGGGCTCGCTCGATCCGGTGCGCGATTTTCTGTATGTCGGCGATACGGCCCGTGGGTATTCGGCGGCTGGCGAAGTCGACGGCGTCTGCGGGCGCGTTTACAACCTGGGCACTGGCCGCGGCGTGTCGATCGGCCAGGTCGTGGAGCTGGTCGGACAGATCATGGGCCGGCCACTGGAGATCGTAGCGTCGTCAGCGCGGCGCCGGCCGGAAGCCAGCGAAGTGCAGCGGCTAATCTGCTCGGCCCAGCGGGCTGCCGACGAACTCGGCTGGCGGCCCGAGGTCTCACTGGAAGCCGGGCTCGAACGCACCGTGCATTGGATCGATGCCCATCGCGAGTTGTATCGCCCGGGACAATACGCCATCTGACCGCCGGCCAATTCAAGGAACATGCATATGCGGGCGATTCTCCTGGCGGGTGGCAAAGGCACGCGGCTGCAACCGTTCACGGCTGTCTTTCCCAAGCCGCTCGTGCCGCTGGACGACATGCCGGTGATCGAGCTGCTCGTGCAGCAGTTGGCCCACTATGGGCTCGTGGATCTGACGGTCGTGACCGGGCACCTGGCCGAACTGATCCAAGCGTTCTTGGGCGATGGCGGCCGCTTCGGCGTGCGGATCAAGTATTTCAAAGAGCCGACACCGTTGGATACGGCCGGCTGCCTGGGACTGCTCGAGTCGGGCGACGAGCCGTTCTTGGTGATGAACGGCGATCTGCTCACGACGCTTGATTTCGGCCGACTGCTGGCCTTTCATCGCACCAACCGGCCGCTGGCCACGATCGCCAGTTATCGGCGGCAGGTGAAAATCGACCTGGGCGTGCTCGAGAGCGATGACCAAGGCCGGCTGGTCGATTACATCGAAAAGCCGACGTACGATTTTTCCGTCAGCATGGGCGTGTATTGCTTCGATCCGGCCGTGTGCCGGTATGTGCGGCCGGGCGAGCGCGTGTCGATGCCCGAGCTGATGCTGCGGCTGCGCGACGCCGACCAGCCGATCCTCTGCTACCGCGAAGATTGCTACTGGCTCGACATCGGACGGCCCGACGACTACGCCCGGGCGATCGAAGATTTTCGCGCCGATCGGTCCCGCTTCCTGCCGCAGCGCAAACAAGCCGCATGAAGCCGGCATTGCGCGTGCTCATCACGGGCGTAAACGGTTTCACCGGCCGCTGGCTCGTTGCCCATTTGCGGAACGGTCCGCGGCTCCATTTGTCCGGCCTGGGCCGCTCGGCCGATACCGGGCTCGATCTGGATTCTTACACTGCCTGCGATGTGCGCCAGGCCGGGCCGCTTGCCGAGGCGGTGGCCCGTGTGCGGCCCGAGTTCGTGTTTCACCTGGCCGGCTGCAATGCGTTTCATCCGGCCGAGGAAATCGAAACCGTCAACGTGCAGGGCTTCGAGCATCTGCTGGCGGCGCTGGCAGCTCTGAACCCGCGCTTGCCGATCCGCTTGCTGACGATCGGCTCGGCCGCCGAGCTTGGTCGGCAGGGCGCGGCACAATTGCCGGTGACCGAAGACGCCACGTGCGAGCCCGAGTCTCTGTACGGCCAGAGCAAATGGGCCGTGACGCGGCGAGTTCTGACTGGGGACGTTCCGCCCGAGGTGGAAGTGCTCGTTGCCCGCACCTTCAACCTGGCCGGGCCGGGCTTGGACCGCCGCCTCGCACTGGGGCATTTTGTCGAGCAGATTGCAGCGTTCCGGCGCGGCGAAATCGATGCCCTGCGCTGCGGCCGGCTGGACACGCGGCGTGACTATGTCGACGTGCGCGATGCCGTCGCGGCTTATTCTTCACTCATCGAGCACGGCCAGCCGAAAGCGGTCTACAACGTTTGCTCCGGCCACTCACACAGCCTGCGCGACGTGCTCGACACGATGCTCGAACTTGCAGGCCTGCAACCGACGATTCTGGCCGATGACTCGCAACCCCGGCCCGGCGATCTGACCGACGTCTACGGCTCGCTGGCCCGGCTCAAAGCGGCCACCGGCTGGCGCCCCACCACGCCGCTGCGCCAAACCCTGGCCGACATGCTCGCCCCGGGCGCGACCGGGGCGTAGCGCAATTCGTGAAGCATTCCGACGTTGTCGACCGGGGCGGCGGGATGCCGGCAGGTTGCCAATGAGTTGGCGAATGGTCCCGAGCAGGTGGTCGAGGCGGAATGGATCTCGCCACAGCCAGTCCTTCGTAAGCCATTAAGCCAGTGATCATTGCGGCATAAATGCGGGGTTCTCGCCGTTTTGGCCAGAGATTTGTAGTTTACAATATTATTAATTAGATATGCATAACTATTGACTTTGTAAAACGTGGGCCGATAATGCCTCGGAGAGACACGATCGAACCTTTGGCCGAGATCGGTCATGGCAGAGAACGAATCGCTCGATCTTGGAAAGCCTGGCGGACAGCGTTGGATTGACGTCGTCGATGCAGTCAAAAAACAGCAGTCGCCGGAGATGGTGGCGCATAAGGCGAGCCGCAAATTGCCAAAAGCGCTGCGGAAGGCAATCAAAGAATTTGCCGAAGCGGGCGTTTCGTTCGAGGAGTTCCTACGGAACAGGAATGATCCCAAGGCACTCGCACGACTCGTGCGAAAATGCCAAGGTCATGAATACGCCCACCTTTTCGCCGAGACTGCGGCCGCTGAAGCGGATGCCGATAACTGTCAGTTGATCGGCGCGTTTTCGAATGGAATCGTCGACCGCGTCACCGACCAGATCATCCAGGAACTTGCAGGCGGGACGGTTTGGCCGGACCTCCCTTCGATCCGTCGATTCTTCTCTCAGGTACGTCGTTGCTTGGAACCAGACATCCAGTGAATCGCGAAAAAGCTCGCTGACGATCCTAGCTGGAGCCCGACTGTTCGTCGCGGCAAGAAAGACGGTGTAGCCAATCCGACTCAGGATTTGCTTACCGTATCCTTACTTGGGATGACCAAGAAATGACGCCTTATTCAATTTCATTCCAAAAGGTTGGAAGCGGCAGCCCATTCATACTTGTTGCTGGACAGCATTTTCGTTTTGACATTGCGCAATTTGAACGGTTTTTTCAGCAGCCGATTCCTGGGCGTCTGGTTGACTTGTTACGAATTGCTTCTGCTATCTACTTTGTGGACCGGCTTGTTCGGCGTCGGCGCAGAGATCAGCAACGCCATTGGTCTCGCTCGCTCAAGGTGAGCGTCGGAGTCCTGGAACCCGATTTTTGGGCAGGAGATATCGTTCGCGAATGTTTGACCGATACTATCGAATTTCTTTCCGATGACACCTGGGACTTGAGTTTTTCCCACGATGACCAGCGGATTAATAAAGAGGTCCAAAGGCCGCTGTTTCCCATTCCATCCGATGCTCGTGTTTCTCTTTACAGCGGTGGACTTGACTCTGCAGCGGGGCTAGCAAATCGCATCGCTTGTGCCCCTTCACGCCATGAATTGCCGGTTACGGTCTGGCACCAACCAATTCAGCGAAAGATCATTAACAAGCAGTTCGAGTTGCTCGGATCGAAGGGCGACGTCTGTATAACGCCGTTGGTCGTCAAAGCGGCCATGATTTGGACGCCGGAACTCAAATCGAATTTCAGAGCAGAATCAAGTCAGCGCGGCCGCGCATTTTTATTTGCTGCGGCAGGTGGTGCGGCCTCAGCGATGCTCGGCGGAAGTAACGTCGAACTCTTCGAGTCTGGCATCGGAGCGATTAACCTTCCACTAATGTCAGGAATGGTCGGCTCAAGGACGACGAGAAGCACGCATCCGGCTTTTCTGCGTCGCATGTCGCAACTGCTCGGACTGGTCCTGGAACGGCCAATGCAATTCGACCTGCCCTTTTTTCAACAGACTAAAGGCCAGGTGGTGCAACCGGCGAAGGACGCAGGGCTTGATGGACTGGCCCAACTGACCGTCTCGTGCGTGCATTACCCGCTCAGAGAATCGCGGCACAAGCAGTGCGGGGTTTGCCCGGCGTGCATATTTCGCAGGCAATCACTCGAAACCGCTGAAATTACCGAACCCAGGGGCACCTACAAGCACGATCTTCTTGATGTAATGAGCGTGCGCCGAATTCCTGATCGGCGCCTGAAATACCTTAAGGCATTTCTCGACCAAGTCGTTCAACTCGATGACATCCAAGCGGACTTGCCGTTTCCGCAGAGGTTTCGTCGGCACTTGGTCGGAACGGGCGTCGTGGTAAACGGCGAATCAATGGAGCCGATCGGTTCGCTTCTGAGCACCTATCGTGATGAGTGGCGGAAGATGATCACGCAGGCTCAGGAGCGTGGGATACGATGGACGAAGCTCGTCGGTTGCCACACTCCTAGCATGGAAGGAGCTAGCCATGCCGTCGTTTAATTCCATTGACCCACGTATTTTGGGTCAGCGAATTGCCGAGGCCCGTAAGGCTCGGGGTAAGACGCAGGAGGAAGTCGCGGATTTTCTCGGCTACAGTCGGCCAACCTACATCGCCATCGAAAAGGGAGAGCGTGTAACGAAGCCGGAGGACATCATCAAGCTCGCGGGCTTCTTAGGGCGTAAGGTTCACGATTTGGTGCGTCCCACGGAGCCAGTGATCGATCTGCAGCCTCATCTGCGTGCCGTCGCTGAGAAGATGAAGGGAGCCGATGAACAGGCCCTCAACGCGGGAATCGACGAACTCCAGCGGCTTGCCGAAGATTATCGAGACTTGGAACGGTTGATGAATGCGCCGCTCCGTTTCAATTACCCCTCAGAAGTAACGCTCAACCCTCGTTTAGACCCTACGGAACTCGCCGAAGACGTTGCCAAGCAAGAACGACAGCGGCTTGGTTTCGGCGATCAACCGATCATTCATTTGAGGAGCATGTTGGAGTGGGGCGTAGGATTGCGCCTCTTCTACGGGGAGCTTCCTTCGACGATTGCCGGGATGTATGCCTATACGGCAGACCTCGGTTGCTGCATCCTCGTCAACCGAAAACATCCTGCGGAGCGTCGGCGGGTTTCGATGCTACACGAGTACGGACATCTATTGGTGGACCGCTTCAAGCCCGGCATTGATTATCTCGCGATGCCCGGGCGAAAGCCTGCGAATGAACGATTTGCGGAGGCTTTTGCACTTTGTTTCTTGATGCCCGCTACGTCCGTCCGTCAACGCTTTCACGACATCGTGAACACGACGAATGATTTTCAGGTGGCGGATCTTCGCCGCCTCAGCCATTTCTACTTCGTTTCCGTGGAGGCAATGGCTCTGCGTTTGGAACAACTGAATCTGATTACGAAAGGGAGTTGGCAGTTCCTCAAGGAATCGAAGTTCGCTCCTCGCCAAGCTGCAGAAATGCTCGGCCTATTACCCCAGCCAATCAACGACCAGCCGTTTCCTGAACGTTATCGCTATCTAGCCGTCAACGCATTCGTGCGAGGCGACATTGGCGATACGGATCTTGCCGCTTTACTTCGATGCGACATCATTACTGCCCGAGAGATCGTTGCCAAGGCTTTGGTAAGCCGAGAGGTAAGCGAAGCAACGGGAGAGGAGCGTGACGTGCAACTTGATTTTCAGAGATCGCTATTGGGCGAGGCCGCTCAGTGACTAGCAGGGATGTGAAATGTCTGACGCCACGATTGATGCTTGCTGCCTAATTGATCTTTTAGCTTCGGGGCACGCCGAAGGCATTTTGCGATCCTGCGGTCACTCTTGGCAGTTGCCGGCGGAAGCGAAAGTCGAGGTCAAGTACATCCGCCGGATGGATGCAACTCGACCTGGCCAGATTGTCCAGGTGCCGGTTGATTTGAGTCCATTGCTCGCCGGTGGCTTGCTCAATCCATGCAAGGCGGAGAGCCAGGACGAATCTGATCGTTTCGTTCATTATGCGACTCTCTTCCGCTCAGATGGAGAAGCAATGTGCATTGCCCTGGCCGAGAGCCGAGGGTGGACAATCGCGACTGACGACAGCAAAGCAATCCGCATTGCCAAGGAAGCGGGGTTGACCGTGATCTGCTGCCTTGAACTTGTCAAGCGGTGGGCTGATGTACGCCACCCAGACCAGGCGACTCTGATAAAGGCGATTCAGGACATCGAACTGTTCGCTCAATTCCGTCCCAACACCTCAATGCCAGAATATCAATGGTGGGTCGATCAGTTGCCGTAGGGCGGCATTCTGCCACATCAGAAGTCGGAATGGTTTCAGCGGTTAAGCCGTACGCTGCGTTTGAATTCCGCTACGACAGGGGCTGGCCGCGGCGTGCGATGCGCTTGCGAGTGCGACGGCGCCAGACGTCGATCGCGCGCCAAAAGTCTTTCCAGGCGTCGGCGGGAAGTCCGCTCGATTGCAGATACTCGAGCAATCCGCGCAGCCGCCCGGTGCGCGTGATCCAGGGGTGCGCGTCGAGACTGGCCGCCAGCCGGCCGAGATTGCGTGCGCGTCGGCAGGCAGTCATGCGCGTGCGTGAAACGCCGTCGAGGTCTACGAGCCACGTGTCGACGGCCGTGGGCGTTTCGCCCACCACCAGGTTGAGCGCCTTAAGATCGCGATGCGAGCAGCCGGCCGCGTGCATCGCGGCCACCAGCCTGGCGACACTCGATCCGGCCTGCCGAAGCCGCGCATGGCACTCGTCGGCAGGGCGTTCGGCCAGTTGCCACAGATAAAGGTGCAAATTCGTTGAGCCTTCGATCCACTGCGTCGCCAGATAATCGCCGCTGGACTGCTCGAGCATGAACAGCGGTCGGGCGGTGGGGACGCCGTGCTCGGCCAGGTAGCGCCCCAACTGCCAGGCCCGCGCCGCGCGGCTCGTGCGCAAGGTGCTCAGCAACGATCGCCACCAGCTTCGCGCCCGCGATCGTTTGTAGGCCACGTGAACGCGACCGCCGGCAAGCTGCAATTCGGCTTCAACGACCAGCGACGTATGGCTGAGCTTGACTGGCCGATGCGCGAACTCGCGCAGCGGCCGACCGGGATCGGAGAGCAAGGCCGCCAATTGCGGCTTGCTGATTTCTTCCGCCGCTTCGAAACGCAAAATGCGCCGCATGGGCTGCACGAAGCGGGCCGACTGGCCGTCGGCAGCGCTGCCCACTAGCGGACCGCATTGCGCCGAGCTCACCGTTCGAACCGGCTGGGAAGTTGATTCCTTCATCGTCATGCCACCTTGCAATCGGGCTTGCTCGTGAGCTCCTCAGCTACCGCGCGGAACACTTGCTCGGGCGCCAGGTTGCGCATGCAGGCGTGATGTCCCAGCGGACAAATGCGGCGCTGGCAGGGCGAGCAATCGAGCTTGAGCTGGATGTGGACGGCCAGCGGATGGTGGTTTTCGCTCCACTGAATATGCGTTGGCCCGAACAGCGTGATCGTCGGCACGTCAAAGGCGGCGGCAAAATGCCGTGGGCCGCTGTCGGTCGTCACCAGCAGCCGGCTGCGGCGGATGCAGGCCTTGGTGAGCCCGATGCCGAGTTGCTCGTCGGCCAGGCTGCACACGCCGGGGTGGCCCGCGTCGGCCACGATTTGTTTGGCCAACAACCGCTCGCTGGGACCGCAGAGCACCAGCACCTGCCGATCCAGCTCGGTGGCGATTCTGCGAGCCAGCACGGCAAAATATTCGGTGGGCCAAAGCTTGGCCGCGCCAAACGCGCCGCCCGAATTGAGCGCAATCACTTCGCGGCCCTCGGGCAAGCCCAGCCGCGACCAGACGCGATCGGCCCGCTCGTCGTCTTCGGCCGTCGTCGCCAACTCCAGCCGAGGCGACTCCGGCGGACAACCGGCCGCGTAGGCCAGGTCGAGAAAGTAATCCAGGGCCGGCGTGGGCACGAACTTGCCGTGCTGCCGGGACGGGTAAAGCTTGCGCGACAGCAACGGCCCGCGTGCGCCACGAACGTAGCCGATGCGCTCGCGCGCGCCGCTGGCCCAAGCCAGCAGGCCGGTGCGCAGCGAGTTGGTGAGCAAGATGGCCGTGTCGAGCCGCGCTTGGCGCAACTGGCGCACCAGCGGCCAGCCGCGCTCGTGCGGCTGGTGCGAGCGTGGATCGTACAAGATCGTCCGATCGAGCCAGGGGGTGCCGGCCAGCACGTCGGCCACGTAGGGCCGTAGAATGCCAATCAGCTCGGCATCGCCGAAGTGCCGGCGCAACGCCCGCAGGGTGGGCGTGGCCATCGCCACGTCGCCGATCCAATTGGGGAGGAAGATGCCGAGCTTCATGCTCGCGGCTCCGCACAGCCTGTTATTCGACGCAGCAGCCTGCGCCGGTCAATCCGTTTCTGGGGTGCCCGATTGCCTGAACGAGGCCAGCAGCCCGCTGGACGAAATCCCTTCGACCAGCCGCGTGACGTGGACCTGCCCGCCGTAGCTCTCGACGAACTCGTGGCCCACGACTTCGTCCGGCGCGTAAGTGCCACCTTTGACCAGCACGTCGGGCTTGAGCCGTTCGAGCAGCGCCAGCGGCGTGTCGTCGCCGAACATCACCACGTAGTTGACGCACCCCAGCGCGGCCAGGATGGCGGCCCGCTGCCGCTGGCTGATGACCGGACGGCCGGGACCCTTCAGACGCTGGACGCTAGCGTCGTCGTTGAGGCCCACGACCAGCACGTCGCCCAGTCGGGCCGCCTCTTGCAAGTAGTGGATGTGTCCCACGTGCAGCAAATCGAAGCAGCCGTTGGTGAGCACGATCCGCTGCCCGGCGGCGCGATGGGCTTCGACCAACAGGGCCAGCGGCTCCAGGTCCACAAGCTTGTTGCTTTGCTGCGGCAGATCGGCCAGCAGCCGGGCGCGAATCTCGGAACGCGGGATAACGGCAACTCCCACTTTTTCCACTTCCAGCCCGCCAGCCACGTTGCCTAGCCGCACGGCATCTTCGGCCGCCAACTCGCTGGCCAGTGCTACGCCGATCATGGCCAGCACCATATCGCCGGCACCGGTGATGTCGTAGACGGCGCGCGGCTGCGTGGCAAAGGCCGCCGCTCGGCCGTCGGCATGCACCAGGGCCATGCCGTCGCGATCGAGCGTGATGATGGCCATCTTCAAATCGAGGTCGCGGCAGAGTTTGCGACCGGCCTGATACGCTTCGTCGATCGTCGTGATCTTGATGCCGGTGGCCAGGCCCGCCTCGGTGCGGTTGGGCGTCATCGTAGTGGCGCCGCGATAGCGGGAATAATCCGTGCCGCGAATCGGGTCGACCAGCACGCTCACACCGGCCGCGCGGCCCGCGTCGATCGTCGCCCGCAGCACCTCGGGCGTACACACGCCTTTGTCGTAGTCAGAAATGAGCGCAATGTCGTGCTGCCGCACCAGCTCCGGCAAACGGGCGATCAGCTGCAGTTGCAATTGCCCATCGAGCGGCTCGCGCTGTTCGCAATCGACGCGTAGAATCTGATGCGGATGCCGGCCTTGCGCCCGGCCGATAAAGCGTTCCTTGGAAGTTGTCGGCCGGCCGGCGTCCACGAGCAGGGACTCGCGGTTGACTTGCCATTCGTCCAGCAAGCTCGCCAGGGACTGGCCATCGGCATCATCGCCGATCATGCCCAGGCAAGTGACTTCGGCTTCCAGGCCGCGGAGCATCTGGCAGACATTGCCGGCCCCGCCCAACCGCGATTCGCGCTGGTCGGCGCGGAGCACGATGACCGGGGCCTCCTGGCTGATGCGCTCGGCCTCCCCCCAGGTGTAGCGGTCGAGAATCAGGTCGCCCAGCACGAGCACGCGCGGCCGCCGCAGGCGTTCGAAGGCGGCAATGAGATCGGTCGAGTTCATGCGGCAAACGGGCTATGGGAAACGCCTGGGATCGTAGAGTCCATTTCAACCTGCCAGCCGACGGGTTTCAACTCAGAAGGGGCCGTCAGCCACCCCCCGCCGGGTTTGCCCCGCGAGCGATGCGGAAGATACCGGTCGCAAGCACCAGGGCCAACCCCGAAAGGACGCGGGCGGACAAAGCCTGGCCCGGTCGGAAGATCAACGCGAGACCAAATACTGCGTTGTTTTTCCGTAGCCCAGTCCCTTCAGGACTGGGGACGCTGGCCGCGATGGCATCCCCCCGTGCCACCGTTCTGATTCGGCCTTCGGGCCGAATCGGAACGGCGGGATTCGCGCCGGCTTGCGGATCCCAGCCCTGAAGGGACTGGGCTACGGAAATCGCCCGCCGCTCGACAATGTTCGAGCCAGCAGGGGCACGCCGCTGTAGCCGGCGCTGCTAGCTATCGCTCGCCTACTGGCAGCAGGGCGGCCAGTTGGCTTTCGAAATCGCTACGGCCGGCGAGGAAGTCGATGTCGATCTCCAGTGCCCAGAGCGGCTTATCGGCCAGCCGCTGGAGCCGCAGTTTGACCAGATCCTTGTGCGTGCAGACGATCGCTTGCACGTCGAGCGATCCGGCCCAGTGGGTTAGCTCTTCGACGTCCGCGCGTTCGTAGGGATGATGGTCGGGAAACTCGCGAAAGCCCACGACTTCGGCTCCGCACTGCTCGAGCGAATGCCAGAAGCCGGCCGGGTTGCCCAGCCCACAAAAGGCGGCCACGCGAGCACCGCTCAATATTGCCAGCTGCGTCTCTTGTCCCTCGGCGCCGACCAGCCCGCGGGCGGCGTGCATGACTTCGACCCAATCGGCATTGGGTGCTTGGCGCAGCACGCGCTGGCGAATCGCGGCTCGCTGGGCCGCATCGGCCATGTCGGCCCGGGAAAGAACCACCACGTGCGCCCGCCGCAGACCGCAGACCGGTTCGCGCAGCGTGCCGCGTGGAAAGACGTGGCCAAAGCCAAACGGCTCGCAGGCATCGAGCAGCACGATGTCCAGGTCGCGAGCCAGGCGGCGATGTTGAAAGCCGTCGTCTAAAACGATGGCCTGGCAGTCGAACTCTTCGATGGCCAATCGCGCGGCCGCGACGCGGTCGGGATTTTGCAAGTGCGGCACGTCGGGCAGCCGATCTTCCAGCTCGAGCGCTTCGTCGTTGAGCCCGTCGGCCGTGGCGCCGTAACCGCGGCTGACCAGCGCGACGCGCACGTCATGCTCGCGCAGCCAGCGCGCGATCCAGGCCACGAGCGGCGTCTTGCCCGTGCCGCCCAGCGTGAGATTGCCGACGCTGATCACCGGCACGTCGACGTGCTCGACGGCCTGGTAGCGGTGGTCATACGCCCAATTGCGGCCACGCATGGCCAGGGCGTAGGGCGTCTCGGCAACCCGCAGCAGGCCGCGCGTCAGTGCGGCGGCCAGCCCGCGCCGCCGGCCGCTGACCAGGTCATGAAAATCCGTGGCGCGCCACATAACGCCGCGACCGCTGGTCGCGGACCTGCGCGTTATAATTTGCGGCAAATGGCTTCGGCCATCTGGCGCGTGCCGACGGCCGAAGGATCGTTGCGGTCGGCCTTCAGGTCGTAGGTCACGCTCTTGCCTTCGGCAATCACGTCGGCCACGGCCTTTTCCAGCCGCTCGGCCGCGTCGGTCTCGCCCAGGTGCTTGAGCATCAGCATGCCGGAGAGAATCAGCGCGACGGGATTGACCTTGTTCTGTCCCTTGTACTTCGGCGCGCTGCCGTGCGTGGCTTCGAACACCGCGCCGTTGGGACCGATGTTGGCTCCCGGGGCGACGCCCAAGCCGCCCACCAAGCCGGCGGCCAAGTCGCTGAGCACGTCACCGTACAAGTTCGGCAGCACGAGCACGTCGTACAGCTCGGGCTTTTGCACCAGTTGCATGCACATGTTGTCGACGATGCGGTCTTCGAACTCGATGTCGGAGTATTGCTTGGCCACGTCGCGGCAGACGTGCAGGAACAAGCCGTCGGAAAATTTGAGGATGTTCGCCTTGTGTACGCACGTGACTTTGCGGCGGCCGTTCTCGCGGGCATAGTCGAACGCACAGCGGGCGATCCGCTCGGTGGCCGACACGCTGATGCTCTTGATCGTGATGCCGGTCTCGTCGCGCCCGGTTTTGATCCGCCGGTCGGGCGAACGCTGGTTGATGAACTCGATCAGGTCGGCCGTCTCCGGCTTGCCCTTTTCGAACTCGATGCCGGCGTACAGGCTCTCGGTGTTTTCGCGAACGATCACCAGGTCGACCGGCACGTGGCTGAAGAACGTGCGCACGCCCTTGTAGATTTTGCAGGGGCGGATGCAGGCATACAGGCCAAAGGCCTGCCGCAGATGCACGTTGATGCTGCGGAAGCCGGTGCCCACCGGCGTGGTGATCGGGGCCTTGAGTGCGCATTTCGTGCGGCGGATGCTTTCCATGACCGCCTCGGGCAGCGGCGTGCCGGTGCGTTCCATCACGTCGACGCCGGCTTCCTGCACGTCCCAATTGACTTTGACGCCGGTGGCATCGACGCACAACCGCGCCGCTTCGGCCAATTCCGGCCCCGTGCCATCGCCCGTGATCAACGTGACTTCGTATGCCATACAGGCGGACCCTCGCAAAAATCGAACGGATTCCAGAATGTTGGGATCGAGCGAAAAACAACCTCTCGGCAAACCCCTCTCCCCCTGGGAGAGGCCGGGTGAGGGTTTTGAAAAACAGCCGAAGTTGTTTTTCGTTCGATCCTTAGCGGCTAGACGGGCAAAACTAACAAATGCCCCGGGCATCGTCAAACGCGGCAGGCTAGTCAGTTGTCCGTTGTCCGTTGTCAGTGGTCAAACGGAAAAAAGCCCCCAAGCCCACGGACTGCGGTCCGTGGGGGCTCTCCGCACCGCGGCCGGGACACAACCCGCCGGAATTCTTGCTGCCACCCGAGTGCTTTACTACGATCAAGTCTGCGTTTCGCGGTCGCGGCGCCCACGGGTACCAAAATCCGATGGCCAACAAGCCTGTCATTTTCATTTCTGCCACGAGCGATCTGCGCTCGGCTCGCGACCTGGTCGGCAAAGTCCTGTATTCGATGGGTTTTGAGCCGGTCTGGCAAGAGATCGCAGCGACCGACGGCGGCGAGCTGCTGGACGTGCTGCGGAAGCGGATCGAGCCCGCCGCGCTGGTGATCCAACTCGTGGGCCAGCGCTACGGCGCGGAGCCGCCACAGCCGACCGCGGACTTCGGCCGCGTTTCGTACACGCAGTTCGAAGCGCTCGAAGCCGAGCGGCTCGGCAAGAAGGTGATCTATCATTTTCTCGACGACCACTTTCCGGTCGATCCGGCCGCCACCGAACTGCCGGAGTTCGCGTCGCTACAAGCCGCCTATCGCCAGCGGCTGAAAGACACCAACCGCTTGCGGTACGACCAGATCGTTGACGAGAGGGATCTGAAGATATCAATCTACGAGATCAAGGACGAACTGGCGGAACTGCGCCTTCAAGCTGACCGCCGTGATCGGGAGTTCGTGGACCGATTGGACAAGCAAACGGCAGAGCTGGCCGAGCTGCGCGAGGAACTGCGCAAGGCGGTCACCGACGTCACTGCGGCCGTCAGCCCCAAGCCGCTGGCGGCTGCCCAGACTCAGCCCGATCCCATCCCGCCCGAGATTCTCGCCCAGGCCCGATTGCTGCTCGAGCGCGGCAACGCTGAACAGCAGGCGCTGGGCATGATTGCGCTCAAGCAGCACGAAGAAGCCGACCGGCTGATCCAGCAGCTCAAAAGCAAGCCTGGCAATCCCATCGACGAAGCCTTCCGGCTGCTCGCGCTTGAGGGCGACAACTGGTATCAGGCGGGCGATCCCGACAAGGCCCTTGGTCCCTACGAGCAGGCGTTTGCACTCAAACCCGACGATCTTGCAGCCCGCACCAAGGTTATTTGGGCCCACACTTTTGCGCGCCTGGGGAACGCTGCCGCGCACCGCCAGCGCGTCGTCGACGTCTGCAAACAGGCGTTGACGCTAGTACCGTCCGGCTCCGCCGACTGGGCCAGAATCCAGCTACTGCTCGGCACTGGCTGGCCCCTCATTCTCGCTTCCACCGAGGCCGAAGCGGCGGAGAACACGAAGCGAGCGATCGCGGCGTACGGGGCGGCGCTGACCGTTTACACCAAAGAGGGCTACCCCGACGATTGGGCAGCTGCGCAGAGCGGCCTCGGACTCGCGTGGTCCGGTCTTTCCACGGGGGACAAAGCCGAGAACCTGGAGAAAGCAATCGCGGCATACGAGGCGGCGCTGACCGTTTACACTAAAGACGGCTACCCAGCCGAGTGGGCAGC
>DATATB010000080.1:0-149575 GCA_036268995.1 Pirellulales bacterium
CTCCCAAGGGCACGACCAGGCCGCCGGGCAAGCGCAGCTCTTCGGACACGTGATTGAGCATCACGGTCCGGCCAAAGGGAGCCGGCAGCGCGGCAACCAACACGCCGTGATAGCGCCGCGTCGCAATACCGGCAATCGATCCCGACGCGTAACCGCCTAGGCCGTTGGTCACCAGCCATTCGCGGCTCATCAGGAATTCAGCGTCGCGCTGCTGCGAATCCTCCCACAGCAGGCGGTTGAAGATATGATCGCTCGCGCTAGCCTGTCCGTTGTCGCTGACCAGCGGCATACAGTCCTCAAAGGGTCGAAGGGATGGGCGCGGCTCGCAGTGCGCCAATGCGCAAAAAAAGCCCTCATGGGCTAACCGGGCCTCACGAGAGCCAAGCAAACAACGCGCCGCCGACGGTCTAAGCCGCCTGCGGAGGATCTTAAAAAGCACGCCGTGGGTGCGTCAAGCACCCCGGAGATTGAGCCCGCGACCTCGGTCACGGGCTTGTTAATCGTCGTCGCACAGCGGAATCAGCCTGGCGCCTTCGGCTCGATACCATTGCTCCTCGCCGGATTCGCCGGCCTCGACACAGAGAAAATGCTGCTGGGTTTCCACATCCTGATACAGCCGCACGCCGATGCCGCTAAAGACGTCGGACCATTCGCCGGGCGTTCCGCAGCGGCTTTCATAGACCAATTGGCCAATGAAGCAATAGTTGTGGCCGTGAACGTTTCGTATGGTATTCATGACGAACCCGGAGCCTAGTCAGAATGAGCCTCTAATGGCAGTATAGGAAGCGGCATGGCCCGAGAGTTGCCCTGCCCGGGGGGACGGTCGTCGGCGAAATCAGGGATTCCAGGGAGGTTGCATGGATACGGACGAATGGGGGATCGCGCGGCGCTACTGCGATGCCGAGAATTGCTGGCACGAAATCTCCGCCGAGACCCAGCAGCGCGTGCTGCAAGCCATGGGCGTTGGCCCGGCGGATCGGCCGCAAGCCGCGGACCCGGTCCGAGTGGTCCGTCCCGGCGAACAACCGGCACTTGGCTCCGGCAGCCTGACGCTCGAAGACGGCACCACGCTTGCCATCCGCGATCGGCTGCCGCCGGACATGCCGCTGGGCTATCATCGCTTTGCGCCCGATGGGGGCGGTCAGCCGGTGCTGTTGATCGTCTCGCCAGGGAAATGCCTGCTGCCGCCGGCCGGCGGGCACTGGTGCTGGGCCGCACAGTTGTATGCGGCGCGATCAGCCGAGAGCTGGGGCATCGGCGACTTGGGAGATTTGCGACGCCTGGCCCGCTGGTCGGCCAGCCAGGGCGCCGGGCTGCTGCTCATCAATCCGCTCGGGGCGGTTGCCCCGCGCACGCCCCAGCAATCCAGTCCGTACTATCCCGGCAGTCGGCGCTTTCGCAATCCGCTGTATTTGCGAATCGAGGAAGTGCCAGGCGCCGCGAAACTAGGCGACGAGTTGACTCGATTGGTGGCGGCCGGTCACGCGTTGAATCAGACTTCGCGCATCGACCGCGATGCCATTTTTGCTCTGAAACAGCAGGCGCTCGAGCGGCTCTGGCCGCTGTTTGCCGGCGACAAGCGGTTCGATCACTATTGCCGCGAGCAAGGCGCGGAACTAGAGCAGTTTGCGGCGTTCTGCACGCTCAACGAACAGCTCGGTCCCGATTGGCATGTTTGGCCGTCGCAATATCGGCGACCGGACAGCCCCGCGATCGCCGCGTGGATCAACGAGCACCGCGATCGGGTCCGCTACCATCAATGGCTGCAATGGCTGATCGACGAGCAACTGGCCCGCGCTTCGGCCGAGATTTCAGTCATGCACGACCTGCCGATTGGCGTCGATCCGGGCGGCGCCGATGCTTGGGCCTGGCAGGACATTCTGGCGCAAGGTTGCAGCGTCGGCGCGCCGCCGGATATGTACAACACGCAGGGGCAGGATTGGGGCCTTCCGCCTTTCATCCCACACAAGCTGCGTGAGTGCGGATACCAGCCCGTGGTGAAAACGCTGCGGGCCGTGCTGCGGCACGCCGGGGCCCTGCGTATCGACCATGTAATGGGGCTGTTCCGGCTGTTCTGGATTCCGCATGGCATGGGTCCGCAACACGGCGCCTTCGTGCGTTACAAGGCCGACGAATTGCTGGCGATTGTCGCCCTGGAGAGCCATCGCGCCGGCGCATTCGTGGTGGGCGAAGACTTGGGCACAGTGGAAATGGGCGTGCGCGAGCAGTTGGCCGAGCGAAACGTGCTCTCTTACCGGCTGCTGTGGTTCGAGACCACGCCGCCGCGCGATTATCCGCAGTTGGCAATGGTGGCCGTCACCACGCACGATTTGCCGACGATTGCCGGCCTGTGGTCGGGCGAAGACTTGGCCGCGCAAGTGCGGATCGGACTGAAGCCCAGTGCCGCAGCCATGCAGCAGATCAAGGACCGCCTGGCTCACGGCGGCGGCCTGCCCGGCGATACGCCGACGGAAAAAGTGATCGAGCGGGCATACATGTTGCTTGCCGAAAGCCCGTCCTTGATCGTCGCCGCGACGCTCGAAGATGCGCTGGCGGTGCGAGAGCGAACCAACATGCCGGGCACGGTTGAACAATGGCCGAACTGGTCGATTCCACTACCCGGCGGATTGGAAGCCTTGGAAGCTTCGCCGCTGGCCGCTCGCATTGCCGCGGTTTTAAGTGTACGTGCCGCCAGCAAGCGTCAGTGAGGCAGACTACAACGAATCAGTCGTTTTTGTAATCAGTCCATGCAAGCATCCGCCCACAGCGCACAAAACCGCCGCTACCCGATCGGGGCCGAGTTCGCGCCGGCGGGCGGCGTTTCGTTTCGCGTCTGGGCTCCGCGGATCCAGCGCATGGAAGTCGTGCTCGAAGACGGCGCCGGGGCGGGCGATCGCCTGGCGCTAGGGCGCGAAGCATGCGGCTATTTCTTTGGCACGCTGCCGAGCGCCACGCACGGCACGCGCTACCGGTTCCAGCTCGACGGCAAGCCGGACCGGTTGCCGGATCCCGCCTCGCGCTTTCAGCCGGACGGGCCGTTTGGGCCGTCGCAAGTGGTCGATCCGGCCCGTTTTCAATGGTCCGATGCGGCCTGGCCTGGCGCTCGCCTGCCGGGCCAGGTCTTCTACGAGATGCACATCGGCACGTTCACGACCGAGGGTACCTGGTCGGCGGCGACGAAGCAGTTGCCCGAGCTGGCGAGCCTGGGGATCACGTGTTTGGAGGTCATGCCGATTGCGGATTTCGACGGCCGCTTTGGTTGGGGTTACGACGGCGTGAACCAGTTTGCGCCGACCCGGCTGTACGGCGAGCCCGATGATTTTCGTGCGTTCGTCGACGAAGCCCATCGGCACGGACTCGCCGTGCTGCTGGACGTGGTTTACAACCACTTCGGTTCGGCGGGCAACTTCGTCGGCGAGTTCAGCCGCGATTACTTCAGCGATCGCTACCAGAACGATTGGGGCGAACCGATCAATTTCGACGGCAAGAACTCCGGTTCGGTGCGCGAGTTCTTTCTGACCAACGTTCGCTACTGGCTCGAGGAATTTCATCTCGACGGCTTGCGGCTGGACGCCACGCAGGCGCTCAACGATGCGAGCGAGCCGCACATCATCCAGGTGATCGGCGAAACGGCACGCCGCGCGGCGGCCGGCCGGCATGTGATCGTGCTGGGAGAAAACGAGCCGCAGCACACGCAATTGGTGCGGCCCTGCCAACACGGCGGATGCGGGCTGGATGCGCTGTGGAACGACGATCTCCATCATTCGGCCATGGTGCGGCTCACCGGCCGCAACGAGGCCTACTACACCGATTATCTCGGCTCGCCGCAGGAATTCATTTCACTGGCCAAGTGGGGATTCTTGTATCAAGGCCAACGCTATGCATGGCAGAAGGCTCGCCGCGGCTCGCCCACTTTCGGCCTGCCGGCGGCCACGTTTGTCAACTTCCTGCAAAATCACGACCAGGTTCCGAACTCGGCTCGCGGCAGGCGCGTTCACGAGCTCACCAGCCCTGGCCGGATGCGGGCGATGACCGCCTACCTGCTACTGATTCCCGGCACTCCGCTGCTCTTCCAAGGGCAGGAGTTCGCCAGCTCCAGCCCGTTTTTATACTTCGCCGACAATGACGGGCAGCGAGCTGTGCAAGTGGCCGAGGGGCGCAGCAAATTTTTGGCGCAGTTCCCTTCGCTGGCCACCGACGAAATGCAATCGGTACTGGCCGACCCGGCCGATCCGCAAACGTTCCAACGCTCGAAGCTGGATTTCAGCGATCGCCAGCGGAACGCGCTGACGCTGCTGCTGCACCGTGATCTGCTGCGCCTGCGGCGCGAGGATCCAGTATTCGCAGCACAAGACGCCGATCGGCTTGCGGGCGCGGTGCTCTCCGCCGATGCTTTCGTGCTGCGGTTTTTCGGGCCCGACCATTCCGACCGACTGCTGATCGTCAACTTTGGCCGCGACTTGCACCTGGACCCCGCTCCCGAGCCGCTGCTGGCTCCGGTTTGGCAGCGCGAGTGGCGCCTAATATGGTCCAGCGAATCGCCCAGCTACGGCGGCAACGGCACCCCGGCCGTCGAAAGCGACGACAACTGGCGCATCCCCGGCGAAGCCGCCGTCGTGCTGAGGCCCGGCCCACTGGCGGCAAAGTAGCTGGCACAGTCCCTAAGCCGTCGCTCGATAGAAAACGATTGGCAAAGCGAGAAATGTTTCTCGTGGCGGTTACGGCTTACGGGTTGAGCCTGCAACGTTGGGCCATCGCTTCGCGGCGATAAGCGTCCCAAATTTGACCGCTGCCCTCTTGCGGCGGTAAAATGCTGGGGACATTCCGCTTCGGCGGGCGGAGCGTCTCTGGGTACCGTCAGCCCGCGCGTGCGAGTGCGCGCGGGCTGTTTTTGTCTGCGGTTCGGATGCTGGCACAGGGTTTGCTTCATCCCTCGCCGCCAGAATTGTTTCCACATCGCCACATTGCCGGCGCTTTCGGAGATCATGCCATGACTTGGACGACCGAGCGGGATGGATTGAGCGGCGGAATGCACGCGGATGTTACGGCGCCGGGCAGCCTGCCGCAGGCCAACGTGAACGTGGGCGAAATCGAGAGAGTCGCTTCAGCCGCTGTCGGCGCTGCGCTCGTGGCGGCTGGTTTGCGGCGCGGCTGGCTGACGGGCACGGTGCTCGCGCTAGCCGGTGGAGCCCTGGTGTATCGCGGCGTTTCCGGCCGCTGCGCGATGTACGAGGCGCTGGGCATTTCCACGGCCGGCTGTCCCGCTTCGCAGGCCATGTGCCGCGTACGGGATCAAATCGCCCGCGAAGGCCGGGCCGCGCTCGACGAAGATGACGCCGTCCAGCAGGCCTCGTTCGATTCCTTCCCAGCCAGCGATCCACCGAGTTGGAGCAGCACGGGTCATTGACCCGCTACCGTGCGGCCCGCAGCGTGTGCAAGCGTTCGTCTAGGCCGAGCGGCGGGCCGAGCGCCAGGGGTTGGGAGCAAAGACTTGGCTGTAGCGGCCGGCAATGCCCGGGCGGTAGGCGATGCCGCCGAAGGGGCCAAGCACTTCGAGCGTCTCGCCTTTGACGCGGACAGCGGCGCCGGCCAGCCCTTCGTGTACGACTCCCACCGGCGCGGCCCAGTGTCGATCGTACTCGACGACCATGTCGCGATGAATGGCGAACACGCTGTCGCCGATGGTCAATTGCTGGCGGTCGCGCGGCATTGGCGGCGGGGCGAAGTGTACGCTTTCGTCGGCCGTGGCGCTGGCCGAAACGCGGCGCCAACTGCCGGAGCGATAGTTGTGCTCGACGTCGACCGTGCACGAAAGCGAGTCATGGTCGACGGTCGAGAGTTCAAAACCCGCGGCATCGAAGGCGAGCATGCGACTCTGATGCCGGCCGTCGCGCGAGACGTCGCCGATGACGCCCGTGTGTACGCACGTGCATTGGCCCAGCCGAGTGATCGAATCGACGTACTGCTGCCCCAAATGATTGTGGGCTGAAAACCAGAGTTTGATTTGCGGATGTTCTTCGACCAGGCGCGCGAACTGCGCCGGCTGGTCGGTATGATTGAGCCAGGCGTTGGGGCACTTGAGGTGTACGCTCTGAAGCACGCGGGCGCCCGAGCCCAAAATCGGCGCGTGCGAAAAGACAAAGGTCGGCCGGTCCGGCTGGGCGGTCAGCGTCGCGCGCAGCCAATGCAGCTGGGCCGGGTCGAGATGCACTTCATGATGGCTGGCGAGGTTCGTGCGAAAGGCCGTGCTCGACAGGCAGATGCCCAGCGCGTCACCCAGGTCGATCGTGTAATACGGCCGCTCGAGCGCAAAGGTCTGACAGAAGGCCGCGATCGACTGCTCGTCGCGCGCAAACTCCGCGCCTTCCAGGTCGTGATTGCCGATGATGGTGTGCGTCGGGCAGTCGAAGCCGGAGAGGAATTCGAGCCCTTCATCGAACGATTGCTGCGAGCCGCAATGGCTATAACCGCCGTGATCGCCAAGCTGAATGACGGCCTCGGGCGCCAACGCGACGAGTTGCCGCCGCGCCGCCACGAACCGGTCGGCCAAATGAGGCTCGTAGTGCAAGTCTCCAACAACGGCAAGCGCGCGTGGCATATCGGCGACCAATCTCCGAAGAACAGACAGCGCCATCCAACAGGATGGGATGGCTACTGGGATTCTAAATGCCAACCGCCGGCGGCGCGAAGTCCAAATAGCCGGCTCCGGGGGGGCCGCAATCAGCCCACGGACTGCGGTCCGTGGGGCCCTTCCGCGGGGCACGCAGGCCTCAGCTACCGATGCGGCGGATCAGGAGCTTGGGCGCCAGGGCCTTGCGCGTGGCCTGCGCTTCGCGATAGAAATCGGCATAGCGCTCGGCCGCAAAATGCCCCGCCGCGCGGCCGCACTGGCGATCAATCGTGGCGCCGCCCGGCGTGGTCGTGACATGCATTTTCCAGCGAAAGAATTCGCCCGACCCGGCGGAATCGGAAGTATCGAGCGGGGCCAGTGCGTAGCCGTGCGGCAACTCGAGCACGGTTTGGACCTCGAACTCACTGGGCGACGACAAGTGGAACGGCGCCTGCCGCCGGCTGGTGTATTCGACGTCCAGGGGCCGTTGTTCCCACATCAGCGGCAGCAGGCCCAACAAATGATTGCCGTCGAGGTGGAACAACTGATCCAGGCGATAATCGATGACCAGCACCAGCGGAGCGTCGGTGTGGTCCAGGTTTTCCAACTTCACGTCGAGCACTTGCAGCAAGCCTGCGCCCGGCGTCAGCGCGGCGAGCATGCTCTTGCGGCCGGCGCTGCTGAGCCCTTTGAACGTGGCCCTCATCGAGCCGGCCCAATAGCCGTAGCAGCTCACGCGTTCGCTCACGACTAGCTCGCCCTCGGGCGTCACGCGCACCTTGCGCTGGCTCTTGAGCCGGTTGATGCCTGGCGGGCACTCGGGCACGCGCACCAGCCGACCTTTGCCGCGCTCGATCACCAAGGCCTGTTTGCCGGCCAGCGAATAGGGCACCGGCATGGTCAGGTCGTTGTACTTGTCGGTGCAGTCCACGAAGCGGCCGCCGCCCGAGTTGGGCAGATACACGATTTCGTGGTTGAACTGGTCGAGCGACGGCATATCGGCCAGGGCGTCTTGGGAGGCATTGATCAAAGCGAGGTTTGCGCGAATGCCGGCCGCCTCGCAAAGGTGTACCAACAGCAGACTGTGGTCTTTGCAATCGCCGTAGCAATGCACGAGGGTCTGGTCCGAAGAATTCATCACGCGGGCACGACGGCCGAATTCGATGGCCTTGTACGTGACGCTGCGCTGTACGTAGCTTGCCAGCGCGGCGACCTTCGCGTCATCGCTGTCGAGGCCGGCCACGAGTTGCAAGGCCTGCGCGCGCGTCTGCTCCGGCAGCTTCAGCCGGTCCTGGATCATCTCCAGGTACTCGTCGACCTCGGTCTGCCAGGTGCTGCGCCGATCGTTCAAGTGCACGGTCGGCAGATTCTGTGAGGCAGCGTCCGCCAAGGGCTCGATCCGCAAACTCGCGGGATGATCGAGCGACCACGAGAGTTCGTGCTCGGTTTTGGTGGTGGCCACGCCGGCGGGCGCCTGCGAAACAATGTCGGCCACGTCTCCGTGCAGATACAGGACCGAGCGTGCCATGGGCAGCGAAGAGCTCAGCGGACATGTCTCGAAGGGGAACCTGTCGTAGGCGTACATCGAGCGCACGGTGCTGACCATCTCCAGGCGATAGCCCGGCCGCAGTCCCGGCACGGGAACGCGCAAGAGTTTGCGGTGCGAAGCCACGTCGCCGTCGGTATCGTCGACCGCGTAGTACGAATCGACGTTGCCGCTGGCCACTTTCTTTCCCTGTTCATCGTACACGGAGAGTTCGTTGACGAAGGCTTGTTGTGATTTTGGGAAAAAACTGACGTTGATCGTGCTGAATTGCTCGACGCCCGTCTGGTCGACCACTTGCACGGAGCGGTAGGTCGTTTCGCGGTATTCCTTGCCGGCCCGGAACTCGATGGCCTTGGCCTTGAAGCGATACCAGGCGCCCGCTCCGGAAATGGCCGCCGGCGGCAGCGACGCCGAGGCCGCCGGCTCGAGCGCCGGCGGCAGTTTGACGGCCGGCACTTCCTCGCGGACCAGGAAGTTCTCTCCCTGGCCGAGCGCGGTATTGATGTGTTCCAACGCCTGTTTGTAGATGGGGTCGGCGGGCGATTTTTCCAGGGCCTTTTCCAGCGACGTCTTGGCGTCTTCGTAACGCTTCAGCGAGCACTGGACGTTGTGCTTTACGTACCATGACTGTGCTGAATCGTGCCCATCGGCGATCAGCCCGTCGATCAATTTCATCGCCTTCTGAGACTGGCCGGCCTGACGGTAGGCCTCGATCATGGCATAGCTCAGCGTGGCGCTGCTGGCGATCGAAGCCTGCCGCTCGTCCAGCAGGGCCACGGCTTCGTTCTGGCGGCCGGCTTTGGCCAAGAGCGAGGCTTTTTCGATGGCGACGGCCTGCGAGTCCGCGCGCTGGAGGTAGGCATCGGCCTCCTCGAGGGCCCGCTCGGTTTGGTCCGTGCTGTGGAGCAGGCGCAGGTATTCGGCAAACACCGCAGTGTCGCGGTAGCCATCGGCAAAGGCTTCAGAATACGCGGCGATAGCATCTTTGTCGCGCTTGAGCCGCGCGAGCATCGAGGCGTAGCGCGCCCGAAACTTGCCCGATTGCAATTGCTCGGCGTGCGCTTCCAGCAATTGGCAGCCGTCGGCATAGCGGCCCGACGCGATGTAAGCTTCGACCGCGTTGGAGAGCGCAATCGAGTTTTCGGGCTCCAGTTCCAGAGCCCGGAGAAAGTACGGCACCGCCGTATCTTGCTGGCGCGCATCGAAGTAGTACATCCCGAGCTGGTTCATCATCGATGAATAGACGTGCAGTTGCCGGAACGTCGAATTGCCGGCGACCGACGGCGTGAATTTCTCCAAGAACCGCACTCGATCCACCGCATCGCTCAGCAGCTTCTCGGCATTCGTATTGCTTTCCGCGACGGATGCGACAATGAGGTACGCGTAGCCGTTGCCCTGGACGACCCGCGTGCGCCACAGCCGCTTTTTGATCGTCGAAGTGAACTCGAAGCCCTGCATTTCGCCGACCGTAATCGGCGTTCGATTTTCAGGCGACCGCAATGCGGTGGGCAGTCCCGGAAACAGGCTCAAAAACCCGCGGGCGGTGGCCGCCAAATGTGGATTCAGGTCGAACAGGCACATGGGCATGACATCCAGCGTGGCCTGTTCCGTGGCGTTCAGGGCGCGGAAGCGAATTCCGCGGTACTCATCGATGCCGCGCGTATTCTCGAGCCAGAGGCTGCCCTTCAGCGCGACCTCGAACGGGAACCGCGTGCTGCGGAAGTCACTTTTCGCCCGCCTGGCCGCGGCTTGGGCTCCAGCACGCTGGTCGAGCAGCTCGAAGCCGCCGAACAACTGCGTGGCTTGAGAGAGAACCACGCTATGATGCTCGCTGTTTCCCGACACGAACATGCTGTAGAGCGATCCGTTGTGGATCAGCACCCAGCAGGATTGCGTGGCCGGCGTGCCGTTCATCACAAAGGAGAGGTCGAGTCGCCGCCCCTTGAGGTCCTTGATCACAACCGGGCGATCGCTCAACACATAGGCATTGCTCACCGTACGCCTGGTCGCTTGCCGGATCAGTTCGGCCGCGCTGGCCGTCGACGGCAGAAATCCGGGGTCGATCGGCCCTGCAAAAAGTTCGAAGTGAATGGGCAATTCAGCGTGCCGATAGGTGAGCAACTCGAAGCCCGCGTCCGGCGGCTTCATTCGTACCCAGTTACTGCCGGGCGTGCGATACCGCACGTTTTGATCGTCCAGATAGATGTAGCCGCTCTCCCGGTTGAGCCAGGGGACCGTTCGCGACCAGTCGTTCCACTGCTTTAACAGGGCATTGGCCTTCGCCCGGTCCATGGGCGGGGTCGACGCGACAACCTCGGCGGCGGCCGGACCATCGGCATGTTCCGCGGCGGCCGGGGCGGGATCATTGCCCGCGGCCGCTTCGACCGCTTGCGCTCCCGCACGCCGATACAGCACCATCGAGGCCGGCACGCCCTCGCGCGTCGTGTCCCATGCCAGCCATCCCAGTCCAGCGCTGGCGACCATGCTCAACAGGAGTGCCGAAGCGCCCGCCAGCCGGCCTTGATGGTATTGGTGTTGATGCCGGTCAAGAAACAATTGCACGAGGCCGACAAAGGCCAGCGCAACGGCCGCCACCGCCACCGCCGAGATCAGGAAGAATGCCACGGCGATAATGGCCATGGAAACCGGCTGGGTCAGAAACCGCACGCCTAGCACCGCACCCACGGTCAGCAAGCAGTCGAACAAAATCGTCGCCAGGCTATAGAAGCACAGCTCGTTCGAGCCGCGCCGCTCGGCCGTTTCAAGGCACTTGCCAGTGCCGATCAAAAGGCCCAACCCGGCAAAAGCCATCGCCAGGATCTGTGCGACCTGGAGCACAAAGTGCATGGGCATCCTGCTTCGGGATTACGCTGGCCGAAATCGCGCTGTAGCCACCCGTACGAGGGGTGTCGGGTCGTCAGAAGGACAGCCCGGAAACGCTCATTCTCACCATAGAAAGCACAATTCGCAAGTCAATCGATCGAATTGATCAGCATCAGTCAGGAATTCCGTCGTCACGATCATCAGATTCATCCCTACGATCCGTATTTCCCGTGCAAGTCCTCAGCGAATCGGGCTCCTCCGGCAAGCCGCGTCTTTCGGCCGCCACCCCGTCGGGCCTTGCTGTCGCGCTCCCGTGAGAGTTTATTGGGGGCTGTCCGGCTCTGGGGAACTCGGCGTTTGATTGGGCGCCGGGTCGGATTGTGAATCGCGCTCCTTCCCGCAACGACAAAGGACGACCTGCATGCGACCGCTGCTGCTCGAAAATGCCGCGATTCGATCACCTTGGCGAGGGGCCGGCCTGGTTGCCCTGCTGTTCATCGCCGGGGTATTCACGGGCCCGGCCGTCGCTGCGGAGTCGAACCCGATTCGCGAAGAGAACCAGAAGCCAGGCGCCGATTGGCAATTGACGCGCGTCCGGGCTGACGGCAGCGGCTTTCGCTCGCCCTGGATCGAAGGCTATTGCTCTAAGCAGAGCGTCGAGGCAGGCGAGACCATCGACATTTGCGTGTCGACCAATCCGCCGCGGCCGCTGGAGATTGAAATCTTTCGGATGGGCTACTACGGCGGACGCGGTGCGCGGCTGATGCAGAAACTCGGTCCGTTCCAGGGCCAAACGCAGCCCACGCCGACACCAGGCCCCAAAAACCTGCACGAATGCCAGTGGAAGCCGACCGCGCAATTGACCATTCCCCAGGACTGGCTCAGCGGCGTCTACCTGGGCCGAATGACCACGCTCGTCAACCCGGACAAGGAGCCGTATTGGCAAAGCTACGTGGTGTTCATCGTCCGCGATCGCCGGCCGGCGGAGGTGCTCTTCCAATGCTCGGACAATACCTGGCAGGCCTATAACCGCTGGCCGAGCAACTATTCGGTCTACACCCATCCGCGCGGCACCGAGGGCCCCTGGGCCGACGTGAGCTTCGATCGGCCCTATGCCCGCGAGGCCCAATACGCGGGCATCGTCAACGACCCGCTCACGGTTGGCGCCGGCGAGTTTGTGCCGTTTGAGTTTCCAGCGGCGTACTGGCTCGAGCAGCACGGCTACGACGTGACGTACTGCTCGAATAGCGACATGCTCACGCCAGATCACGGGCTGAAGTGCAAGGCCTGGATCAGCGTCGGCCACGACGAGTACTGGGACATTCGCCAATACAACAGCGTGAAAAAAATGCGCGACGAAGGCGTGAACCTGCTGTTCCTCTCTGGCAACACAATCTGCTGGGTCACGCCCATGCGGGCCAGCAGCGACGGCCACCCGAACCGCATCATGTTTCGCGGCGGTCCTTACGGCGCGAACAACGACTATGCTTTGGGCCGGATCAAGAAAAACGGGCCGTTCCCCGAGCACGGGCCGGACGAAGGACTGCTGATGGGCAACCGCAACGTCGACCCGGTCAACGGCGGCGGCGATTGGGTGATCGTCAAACCGGAGCATTGGATCTTCGCCGGCACCGGCGTGAAGCGCGGCGACCGCATCCCCGGCCTCATCGGCTGGGAATATCACGGCCAGGCAGCCGACATACCCGGCCTGGAAGTCGTGGCCGCCGGCACGGCCTGGCAAAGCGGCGTGAACCCGCAAAAATGGGTCGCCACGATTTACCCCGGCCCCAAAGGCAATTTCGTGTTCAACGGTTCGACGATTTTTTGGGCCCAAGGCCTCTCGTCGCCGCCAGGACACACGCTTCCCTGGTCGCACTGGTCGCGGCCGCACGGGCCCGATGCCCGCGTCCAGCGCATTACTCGCAACCTGCTCGAGCGAGCGATCGGCGGCAAGTGATTGCAGCCAAACGGCTCTGTTCGGCGACTATGTGTTTCGAACGAATTCGGCGGTCAGTTCGATGCCGTCGGTCCAGTTCTCGGCTTCGGTTCGGCCGGAAGATTTTCGCGGCTTGAAACTGTGGTCACCATCGGGCAGCCATTTGAGTTGGATTGCCGGGGGCAGGTTGTAGGACAGCACCTCATCCCGGCTGCCGAGCGCGTCGCGCTCGCCTTGGATGATAAGGTTCGGCGTCTTCAGGTGGAGCAGATGCTCTACCCGTAGTTTTTCGGGCTGGCCGGCAGGATGGAATGGATAGCCGAGGCAGACCAGTCCGGCGACGCCCGCATCGTCGGCCACGAGACTGGCGATGCGACCACCGAGCGACTTGCCGCCGATGACCAGGCCCTTGGCGCCAAGCTGCTCGATCACCGCCAGCCAGGTCTCGCGCAGGATCGGTTCGCGATCCGGCGGGCGGCGTTTGCCCGATCGGCGGCGCTCGTCCATATAGGGAAACTCGAAGCGCACGACGCGCAGTCCCTTGGCTGCGAGCCCCGCCGCAAACCTGGCCATGAACGGCGTGTCCATGCCGGCGCCGGCACCGTGGGCCAGGGCGATCGTCCACCTGGCATCGGCAAGGCCGTCGATCAACAGCTCCATTTGTCGCTTCACCTTCACGCATCGGGCCGAGGTTGCGGCTTGTGCTGGGCTTGATGCGCTAAGCCGCTGCCCCGAGCCAGCGCCGATCTGCCGAACCGCTCTTGGATGCGATCCGCCACGTTGTCGAGCTGGCGCAGCTTTTGGCGTTCGCCGTCGTCGAATAACTGGCCCTGCGACGGGCTCGAGCCCAGACCGCTGACACCGAAACCGAGCAACCGCACCGGCAGGTGTTCCGGCGGTAAACGCTTCGTCAACAATTCCACGCCGGCCTGCCATAGTTCGTGGCTGATGTCGGTTGGCTCGACCAAAGTGAGCGAGCGCGTGATGGTGCGAAAGTCGGCAAAGCGCACTTTTAACTCGGCCGTGCGACCTTTCAGTTGATGCCGACGCAGCCGGCGCCCGACTTGTCCGACCAGCTCCAGCAGCCACGCCCGCAAGACTTCGATGTCGTCGATGTCGGCGGCGAACGTGGTTTCGTGAGAGATCGACTTGGCTTCGCGGTCCGGCACCACGCGCCGGTCGTCGAGGCCTTGGGCCAGCCGCCAGTAATGCTCGCCGCTGGCACCAAACAGCTCGGTCAACGTGGCGGCTGGCAGCGAGCGCAGCCGGCCGATCGTGCGGATTCCGAGTTCGTCAAACACCTTGCTCGTGACCTTGCCGACGCCCCATAACCGGCCGATGGGCAGCGGATCGAGAAAGTCTTGTACACGATCCGGCTCGACCACGACAAAGCCGTCGGGCTTTTCCAGATCGCTGGAGATCTTGGCCAGGAACTTGTTCGGCGCCACGCCCACCGAGGCCACGAGCCGAAGTTCTTGTCGAATTTCTTGCTTGATGCGACGGCCGATCTCGACCGCCGAGCCGAACAGGCCCTGGCTGCCCGTCACGTCGAGAAAAGCCTCGTCCAGCGATAGCGGTTCGACCAGCGGCGTGTAGCGGTCGAAGATCTGCCGAATCTGCTGTGAAACCTCCGCGTAGTAGTCCATGCGCGGTGGCAGGACAATCGCATGTGGGCAAAGCCGCAAAGCGGTGGCTGCCGCCATCGCGCTGTGGACGCCGAACTTGCGGACCGCGTAGTTGGCGGCCGCGACCACGCCCCGGCCTTCGGCTGTGCCACCGACGATCACCGGCCGGCCCACCAGGCGCGGGTCGTCGCGCTCCTCGATCGAGGCGTAGAAGGCGTCCATGTCGACGTGCAAGATCATCGCGGCTCTCCGAAGTCGCCGCCATGATACCAGGAAAGACCGATCACCAAGTCAGGCGTCGGCCGTTTCACCGGCCATTGGCCCAGCTTATGATTTGGGCGGCTTAATATCTGGATTGGAGCAAGCATGATCGGCATTTCGGATCGCCGTCGAAAACACGTGGGCTGGTTGGTCATCTGGCTGATGTGTGCGGCGCCGGCGGCGCGTGCGGCCACCAGCGACGTGACCGTTTCGACCAAGGGCCTGGTCGTGTCGGTCAGTGCCGAGGCTTCGCGCGTCGGGGCGGCAGTGCTCGGCCGGGGCGGAAACGCGGTCGATGCGGCCATTGCCACGGCTTTTGCCCTGGCGGTCACGTACCCGGCGGCCGGCAACATTGGTGGCGGCGGCTATATGGTGGTCTGGCCGGGAGACAAGCGTGAGCCGGCCGTGTTCGATTTTCGCGAGCAGGCGCCTGCGGCCGCTAAGGCCGACATGCTCGCCCGCGGCGAAGACCGGACTGCCCATCGCCTGGTCGGCGTGCCGGGCACCGTCCGTGGGCTGGCGCTGGCTCACCAGCGTTTCGGTTCGCACACGTGGCGCCAACTGGTCGAGCCGGCGGTGCCGCTGGCCCGGAACGGCTTTGAACTCGACGCGGACAATGCCGAATCGCTCAGTAAGCTCGTACGCCGCGCCAAAGCGCCACATCAGCAGGAGCTGCGACGCGTGTTCTCGCCGCCGCAGACCGATGCCTGGCACGCGGGCGATCGGCTGCGGCAGCCGGAGCTGGCCCACACGCTCGAGATCATTGCCGAACGTGGCCCCGACGGATTTTACGCCGGTGCGGTGGCCGAGCTGCTGGTGGCCGAAATGCAGCGCGGCGCCGGGCTGATCACCGCGGCCGACCTGGCGGCGTATCGCGCCATCGAGCGGCAGCCATTGCACGGCCGCTACCGCGGTTTCGATGTGTACGGCGTGCCGCCGTCGTCATCCGGCGGAACGACTTTGATCGAAGCCTTGAACATTTTGGAAAATTTCGATCTGGCCAAGCAGGGCCGCTGGTCGGCCAGCACGTTGCACGTGACCGCCGAAGCCATGAAGCGCGCCTACCGCGATCGGGCGCGATACTTGGGCGATCCCGCTTTCAACACCATTCCAGCAAAGCTGCTCGACAAGGAATATGCCCGGCAGTTGGCCCAGTCGATCGATCCCCAGCGTGCGACGCCCAGCGCCAGCCTGGCTGGCGATATTCTGCTTCGCCGCGAGGGGGAGCACACCACGCATCTCTCCGTGGTCGATGGCCGCGGCATGGCGGTGAGCATGACCTACACGCTGGAAAGCAGCTACGGCAGTCAGGTCGTCGTGCGCGGCGCCGGCTTTTTGCTTAACGACGAAATGCGAGACTTCAACCGCTACCCGGGCATCACCGACACGACCGGCAACATTGGCACCGCGGCCAACCTTGCGGCGCCCGGCAAGCGCATGCTCAGCTCGATGTGCCCCACGATTCTATGCCACGACGGCAAGCCGGTGCTCGTGACCGGCAGCCCCGGCGGCCGGACGATCATCAATACGGTCCTGTGCATCGTGATGAACGTGGTTGATTTTCAGATGGACGTGCGCTCCGCCGTCGATGCTCCCCGGATGCATCACGCCTGGTTTCCCGACAGCCTGCAAGTCGAGCCGGAACTCGCCCAGCGCTATTCCGTAGCCCTGGACGCACTCAAAGCGATGGGCCAGGCCGTCGGCCCCATCCACTCACAAGGCGACGCGCACAGTATCGCGATCGACCCGAAGACCGGCCAGCAGACGGGCGCCGCCGATCATCGCATCAGCGGCCATGCAGCCGCTCCCGAGTAAGCGGAATTTTCCACGGATCATTCGGCGGGCCGCGTGGCGGGAGGTTTTTCGCCGCGCAGCTTGTAGGCCGATTGGCTGCGCGGAAGAAACGGCAGCGAAGCATCGGGCGGCAGCGTCGCCAGGGCGGCCTTTAATTTCGCGTGCTCGGTGGCGATTGCGGGCGTGGAATCGGACGAGAGATCGTGTTTCTCATCGGGATCGGACGCGATGTCGAACAGCTCGCCGGTCGAATACAGCTTGTAGCGCTGGTCGCGGACCACGCGCGCCGCGGCATATTGACTCGCGATCCACGGTTTCTCGGATGATGGCTCCGGCCGGCCGAGCAGCGCGCCGGCGAACGAGCGGCCATCGAGCTTGAGATCCGCGGGCTGCTTTGCACGGGACAGTTCGACGAGCGTGGGAAAGAAATCGGTGAAGTCGACGAGCCGCCGGCTGATTTGCCCTGCCGGCGAAATCAGGCCGGGCGCGTAGACGATCAACGGCATGTCGATCCCACCCTCGGCCAGCGTGTAGCCGCCGCCGGCAGGCCCGGGCGGCTGCGTGCGGCCGGCGAGCGCGTCGGTGTTGCCGTTGTCGCTGGTGATGATCAGGATCGTGTTGTCGAGCACGCCGAGTTCCTTCAACGCTCGGGCCAGCCGGCCGACATCCTGGTCGGCGTAGCGGATCATGCCCGCAAACAAATCTCGCTGCTGCTGCTTCGAAGGCCGCGCGGCGCTAACCGCCGCGTCGGGCTGTTTCGGCGGCACCGGCACGTGGGGGCCATGCGTGAGCACCGACGGATAATAGAGCAAAAACGGCTGCTCGCGATGGCGGCGGATGAAATCGACGGCGAACTCGTGAAACACGTCCGGTCCGAAGCGTCCCTTGGTATTCAGCCGCTTGCCTTGTTGCACAATGTAAGCGTCCCAATAGCGCTTGTAGTTGGCTTCGTGGCCTGGCATGCCCTCGGGCCAAACGCACTGCTCGTCGAAGCCGGCGCGGCTGAGCGCGTCGGCCTGACTGGATTCGAACAAGTTGCTGATTTGCCACTTGCCGACAATCGCCGTGGTGTAGCCCGCGGTGCGCACGACATTGGCGAAAGTCGGCAGCCGCAGGGCGTCGAAATTGCCGCCGGCATAAATAGCCGCATCGTGATGGATCGTCCAGCCGCTGCTAAAAGGATAGCGGCCGGTGAGCAACTCGACGCGCGTCACGCTGCAAAACGGAGTGGCGTAGCAGTGCTCGAATCGCAAGCCTTGGCTTGCCAGGCGATCGATCTCGGGCGTGGCACCTTCGATGCTTCCATAGCAGCCGAACCAATCGCGCCCGACATTATCGAGCAGCATGACGATGATATTCGGCGGCCTGCGCTCCGCGGCCGGCGCTGCCGAGCCCAACAGCATCCACGCGCACAAGCCGATGATGCCCCAATGATGCAGCTTGATTTGCATGCCGATTTCTCCGTCCAAGGCGAGAAGTAGAACCGAGCCGCATGCCGCATCACTTTCCCGGCTTGATCTCATCGAGAAACCGAGCCAAATACGGAGCAGTGCGGCTTGCTGAATTCGTGGCGAGTTCGGCGGGAGCTGCGGCCGCAACCAACCGGCCACCCTCGTCGCCCGCTCCGGGGCCCATGTCGATCACCCAATCACTGCCGGCCACGACGCGCATGTCGTGCTCCACCACGATGACCGTATTGCCGGACTCGACCAGCCCGTCGAGCTGCACGAGCAGCTTCTCGACGTCGGCCGGATGCAAGCCGGTGGTCGGCTCATCGAGGATATACAGGCTTTGGCCGCGTTGCACGCGTTGCAGCTCGGTGGCGAGCTTGATTCGCTGGGCCTCGCCGCCGGAAAGCTCAGTGGCCGGCTGGCCCAGCCGCAGATAGCCGAGGCCGACTTCGCGCAACACATGGAGCGCACGCAGCACTTGCGGCTCTTCGGCAAAGTATTCGCACGCGGCATCCACGGTCATGCGCAACACGTCGGCGATCGACTGGTCGCGGTATTTGATCTCCAGCGTCTTGGCGTTGTAGCGCGCTCCGTGACAGGTGGGGCAGGGGGCATACACGCTGGCCAGGAACAGCAGCTCGACCATGACAAAACCTTCGCCTTCGCACGTTTCGCAGCGGCCTTTAGCTACGTTGAACGAGAATCGGCCCGCGTCGTAGCGGCGCGAGCGGGCCATTTTGGTCGCGGCGAAGAGCTTGCGAACCTGGTCGAACAGCCCGGTGTAAGTGGCCAGGTTTGAGCGCGGCGTCCGGCCGATTGGTTTCTGGTCGACTCGCACCAGGCGTTTGATTGCGTTCATTCCGCCGACGATCTGGCCGCCGAGAGTGGTCGGGGCAGGGGAGTCCAACTCCTCACCTTCCTCGTCAATCGGCACGTCATGGCCCAGGTGTTCGGCGACCAACTCCACGAGCACCTGGCTCACGAGGCTCGACTTGCCGGAACCGGACACGCCGGTCACGGTCGTGAAGACGCCCAGCGGCAGATCGATGTCCAGATTGTCCAAGTTATTGCGTGAGACGCCGCGCAGTTGCAGCCAGCCCTGCGGCAAGCGCGGCGACCGGCTGGATGGCAGGGTGCGCCCAAACAGATGGCGGCTGGTTTGAGATGCGTCAACCTGCTCGAGTCCTTTCGGTGGACCGCTATAGAGTATCTCGCCACCGTGCTCGCCCGCGGCAGGCCCCACGTCGACGATCCAATCGGCATGGCGAATCACGTCGAGTTCGTGTTCGACGACGAACAACGAATTGCCGGACGCCTTCAAGCGATCGAGCGCTGCAAGCAATGCTTCGGTATCGGCCGGATGCAGCCCGGCCGAGGGTTCGTCGAGCACGTAAACGACTCCGAACAGATTGGAGCGGACTTGCGTGGCCAGCCGCAACCGCTGGAGTTCGCCGGGCGAAAGGGTGGGCGTGCTGCGCTCGAGCGACAGATAGCCCAAGCCCAGGTCGAGCATCACCTGGATCCGTGCGACCAGATCCTGGGCGATGCGCTGGGTGACGATCGCCTTTTCTGGATGTTCGTCCGCCAGCCTGGTCCAACCGGCCGCCGTGGCGTTCGCATGCGGGCCCAAAATGCCGGCCAGGCGTTTGAGCGGCACTCGCGAGATGTCGGCAATATCCAAGCCGGCAAACGTCACCGACAGGGCCTCGGGCCGCAGCCGCTTGCCGTGACAGAGCGGGCACTGGGTGCTCAGCATGTATTGCGATACGCGCTTCTTCATCAGCGGGCTTTGCGTGTTGGCAAATGTTTGCAGCACGTATCGCCGGGCACTGGTGAACGTGCCCTGGTAGCTCGGTTCTTCCTTGCGCTTGAGGGCCTGCCGCACTTCGTCCGCTTCGAAGCCGGCGTAGACCGGCACGACCGGCTGCTCGTCGGTAAACAGCAGCCAATTGCGATCCTTCTTCGAGAGTTGCCGCCAGGGACGATCGATGTCGTAGCCCAGCGTGACGCAGATGTCGCGCAGGTTCTGGCCATGCCAGGCCGGCGGCCACGCGGCGATCGCCCGCTGGCGGATGCTCAGCGAGTCGTCCGGAACCATCGACTGCTCGGTCACTTCGTAGATGCGGCCCAGGCCATGACACTTGGGGCACGCGCCCTCGGGCGTGTTGGTCGAAAAGGACTCGGCTTCCAGGTGCGGTTGATGACGAGGGTAGGTGCCGGCGCGTGAATACAGCATGCGCAGCAGATTCGAGAGCGTGGTGACGCTGCCTACGGACGAACGCGTGGTGGGCGAGCCGCGTTGCTGCTGCAAGGCCACGGCGGGCGGCAGACCATCGATTTCGTCGACCTCCGGCACGCCCATCTGGTGAAACAGACGCCGGGCGTACGGCGCCACGGATTCGAGATACCGCCGCTGCGCCTCGGCGTAAAGCGTGCCGAAGGCCAGCGACGATTTGCCCGAGCCGGACACGCCCGTGAACACCACCAGCGCATTGCGCGGGATTTCGAGATCGACGTTTTTCAGATTATGCTCGCGTGCCCCGCGTACGCGAACAAAGCCGTTGAGGTGGCTCGGCGATGGATGTTGGATGGTGGGTGAGCCGGTTCGTTTCATGGTGCCGCCGTAGTGACGTGTCGCAACCAGATGGGATTCTATAATTGGGTGCGACCGGTGGCAGCCCGCGGTTATGTTTTTTGCCCCGAAGGGGCACGTGATGTTAGCCACGGGTGTAAGTCCGTGGTGAGGGCATTGCGAAAAAACAATCGCAGCCCTGAAAGGGGGACAGAGGCGTGAGTTTGGCGCGGGGCCGCGGCGGATCGACGGCGGAATGTGCCGCCCTTCCAGGGCTCAGGACTCGCGCTGCGTCGTTTTCCGGGGGCTCACGCCGCCGGCTAGCGACTTTCGGCCCTCCGGGCCTGGCACTGCCAGCAACCCCGGGGCGCCTTTAGAGCGGCGTCCAAGAGACGTCGGCGCGGGTTTGAAGCCGCGAGGCGACTTCGACGTATTGCAGCCGCTGGTCGAGTACGGCCGCCGCCACGTGCGGTAGCGACAGATGCTCCGTCTCGTAGCAAACGATCACGTCATGCCCACCATCGGCGACGATCGTGGGCTCGGCCGTGCCTTCCTGGCTCGATTTCGCGGTCAACTCGCTGGCTGGAAAGCCGGCCGGGGCCATGACGAGCAGTCGCCGAGCGCCTCCACATTGCGAAAACGTCGGTTCGGCCGATTTCAAGCCGGCGCCAAATGAGAAGCGTGCATCCGCTGTGCCTTCCGCCGCCGAAACAATTTCGAGCAACGACGCGCCTTTCAGCGAGCGCAGGATCGTGGAGTGCGCGGCGCGAACCATCACGCCCGGCAGCCTGCCACGCACTTCGCCCTCTTCCATATTGAAAATCCGCAGCAGCTCGGGCTCGAGTTCGCGCTCCATTTCGGCCGCCAATCGGCCTTTTTGGCTCGTGATGGTGCGGGTCACCAGCTCACGGGCTTTTTCCGAAGTTTCCGACGCGGCGCTGGCACTGCCGGCGGGCGGCGAAGTGGGCAAACGCTGAAACTCCTCGGCCAACCGGTTCAGATCCGCGGAGAGATTGCGCAACTTGTCGTCCAGCGCCGCGACGTCCGCGAGAATCAATCCGATCAAGCGGCAAATGCCGTTGAGAATCAGGTCTTCGATGCGGAGCTGAAAATACTGCGACAGCCGTTCGTCGACCACCAGCCGGCGTCGGGGCCCAAAGCCGCGAAACTTCAACCATTTTGCGCCGGCCCCCGTGGCATTGCGCAGCGCCTGCTCGCGCGCCACCAAATCCTGGCGGCGCGATTGCAGCCGATCGCTGGCGTGGCGGCTCAGCGGTTGAAGTTGTTGGGCCAGATACTCGGCGGCCCGCTGCGCCCCGGCCAGCCGGCATTGCGGCTTGCTGACGAGACTGAGAATCCACTGGCACAAGGCCGTGGCCCGCGCCGCGGCAAACTCGGTCAAATGGCCTTCGAGCACTAATTCCAGGCACGAACCCGGAGAATTTTGCAATCCTTGTGAGCGGATCAGCCGATCGAGTGAATCGATGATGGATTCCGAATCTGGCAAGCGGTTCCATAGTCCGCCCCGCGTATCGGACTTGTTGACCAACTCTTGCAACACTTTGGCCAGATAGGCGTTGGGGTCGCTGCCCATGGCTTCGGTGGCCCGAGCGTAGAATTGATCGATCAGCGGCTTGATGTCGGCCAGCCCGGCGTTCTTGGCCTGCTCGATGACGTCGGCCTGTAATTGTTCATCGGTAGCGCTCGAGATGAACTGCTGGGCGAGCAGCGACGACGGGTCAGCCAGCGAAGTGGTCTGCTCCGGAGAGCCCGCGCCCTCCGGCTCTCGCCAGCGTTTGATCAATGCACAGCACAGGTCGCCAACGGCCGGGACGGGCACGTCGTCGTGGCACAAACCCAACTGGCTGATTCCGAAGGTGCGGACCGTGGGGCTGACACTGGCCGAAGGTTCGCCGGAACTGGGCACGCCCCGGCAGGCGTCGAAGAAGCCGGCGGCGGCCGTCACCGAATTGCAGTACAAGTACGCCGCCAGGTTATCGGTTGCCGTGGCGAAATGTTGCGGATCGAGCCCCTCGCCCAAGTGCACGACGTAGGCATGGTTGAATGGGGCCACCTGCGGATCGCAGGCGGGCAGGCCCCCCTCGGGGTCAGCGGGGCAAGCCGACCGCAGATCGCTGTAATGATTCAACTCGGTGAGGCAGGCGTACGAATTGGCCACCGCCAGGTCGTTGCTTTGCGTCTGATGCCCCGTGCAATGCGCCAGAATGCCGCACACGTCGTCGTCCGAAAGCTTCATGTCCCGAAGCACGTGGCGCACCAGGTAAGCGACGTCGAACACCATGCCGCTGCCGGCCCCGCCCGTCATCGACGAAACGACGAATACGCGCGGCGCGCCGGCCCGAAAAGGCAGGCCCGTGTGTTGACTCGAGGCGGCGATGGCCTCAGGCTGGACCGCGGCCGCAATCGTGCGACGCAGCCGCTCGATCACGCGTTCGCTGTGATCGACCAGTGCCAACCGGCCCAAAGGCCGGAAACCTTGCGTCTGCAAGGAGCGCGGGATGTTGAAGATCCAACGGCGGCTCAGCCATTTCTGATGCCGGCCGGGTTCGCGGCGATAATCGGCCGGCTGGCGCAAGCGCAGGAGGACGGCCGCGTCGTTGTTCAGCGACGCAGGATTATCCTGGGCCGTGGCCTGCTTGAGCGCCTCGGTATCCGTTTCCAACAGGATCATCTGCAAGGCGGGCACCGAGCGGATGTCGCCAAAGCGGTCGGCGAGCCGGCGTTGCAGCAGTTGCAGCGTGCGCGCGGCCAGCCCTCCCACCCCAACAAAAATCGTGGGCCGGAAGGTGGTCTCCTCGGGCGTGCTTTCCAGCGGGGGTAAATTGACTACCGCCGGCGCGGGGGCCAGGATCTGCGGCGTGGCGCGGGAACTCCTGACTCCGCCCAGCGAGCCTTCGTCCCAGGCCAACATTTCGGTTTGCATTGCCGGCATCGCCGTCGGCAGCGCGCCACGCACGCCGCCGGCCGGGCCTGCCGAGCGTGCCCTCGATCCGATGCCCGCGGCCAACAAGCTGTCGACCATTTCGCGGCAGTTCCGGAATCGCTGGTTGGAATCCTTGCTCAGGGCCTTGGCAATCGTCGCCTGGTCCCAGGCCGGCAGACGATCCAGCCGCGGGCGGCTGTGCAAGTGTTGGGCGGCCAGTTGCGCCGTCGTGCGGCCCGAGAACGGGAGCATGCCCGTCAGCATTTCCTGGTAAACGATCGCCAGGCTGTATTGATCGCTGTGGATGTTCGGCCGGCCGTCGAACAGTTCCGGCGCGGCATACACGGGCGTGAGTCCGCCCACGAGCGAACAATTCACCTCTTGCAGATCCTTGACGAGCCCGAAATCCGCGACCTTCACGCGTCCGCCGACCAGCAGCAGATTCTCGGGTTTGACGTCCAGGTGCTGCAGCGAATGCTTCTCGCAAATGTAATCGAGCGCATCGGCGGCATCCCGCAAGTGGGTCAGCAGCTCATCGCGCGGAATGCCGGAGTTGCCGGCCTCGCGATATTCGTCGCACAGGTTCTTCAGGCTCGAATTGGCCAGTTCGGCGACGATCACCAGGTGGCCGTCGATGAGTTCGATCCGTTCCAGCGACAGCAGAAAGGGGTGCCGCACTTCCTTGATGCGGTTGAGCGAGCTCAGCTCGCGCAGGGCGCGGTCGCCATCGTGCCAGCCGTAGACGATCTTGATCGCCTTGGCGATTCCGCCCGGGGCTTCTGCCTTCCAGACCTCGCCGTAGCCGCCGGCGCCCAGACGCTCTTGCGTGCGATAGCCGGGAATCGGCTCGGCGCGATTGAATGCTGGCCCAGGAAGAGTCGTGCTCATACGCGTAGCTCTAGTCGTCCTTGAGAGATCGTTGGCGGGGGCATGTTCGGGGCAGGCCGCATCGTGGGCCGGGCCACGCGGCAATGGCGCCGGCAGCCGGTTGTCTCGATCAATCTTCGCCCAGCACGGTCGCAAAGTACGTTTTCACGGCGCGGTCGAAGTATTCGGGCCGAATGTCCATCGGCAAGCGGGCATAGTTGCAATAAGCGCGAATCTGCAACAGCAAATCACGCGGCTGGCAGCGGCGCAGCCGGCGATTGGCCTGCCGGTAGTGCTTTTCCAGCAGGTCGTCGATCATTTGCGGCTCGTATTCGCAACCGAAATTCGTGGCGTTCAGTTGGAACAGATGGTGGAATTCCTCTTCGCTGGGATCGCCGATTTCGATCTTGAACGGGATCCGCCGCAAGAAGGCCTCGTCGACCAGCTCGCGGGGCTTGAGATTCGTCGAAAAAATCACCAACTGATCAAACGGCACTTGCAACTTCTTGCCGGTCGGCAAGGTCAGGAAATCGTGCCGCATTTCCAAGGGCACGATCCAGCGGTTCAGCAACTGCGCCGGCTCGATGCGCTGCCGGCCAAAATCGTCGATCAGCAGGCAGCCGCAGTTGCTCTTCATTTGCAGCGGCGCTTCGATGATGTTGGTTCGCGGATCGTGCCGCAGCTCGAGGTTGTCCATCGTCAGCTCGCCGCCCACGAGCACGGTCGGGCGTAGGATCTTGATCCAGCGGCGATCGTATTCGCACTTGATGATCGTGCGGCTGTTGCTGATCACTTCCTTGTGATAGGCCGAGTCGTAGAGCTTGATGACCTGGCCGTCTTCGTACAGCGCGTGAGGGATCCAGATTTCCTGGCCGAAGCACATAGTGACCCGTTTGGCCAGTGTCGACTTGCCGTTGCCGGGCGCCCCGTAGAGGAACATTCCGGCGCCGGAATTGATGGCCGGCCCGAGTTGCTCGAACAGTTGCGGGTCGACCGAGATATCGCGCACGGCCGCTTCGAGCTTTTCCGGGCCGGGCGTCTCGGCCGTAATCGACTGGGCTTCGACCGAGATCACGTAGTCCATCAGCGGCAGCGGGGCCGGTCCTGAGTAGGCGCAGCTGTCGAAGAAGGCTTGTGCCCGTTCGCGGCCCTGGGCCGTGAGCGAGTAGTAATAGTCATTGAACGGGGCGGAGCTGGCATGGATCACGATCTGGTTCGTGCGGAGCGAGTTCAGCAGCGGCTCGACGATCCGGAACGGCAGGCAAACGTGATCGGCAATCGATCGTCCCTTGCTCGTGCCGAAGATCAGCAGGTGCTTGCAAATCAGTTGCTCGACTAATTCTTCGCCTAATCCGGTCTCTTCGATGGAAGCCGGCTCGGAGGGAAAGAAGTTGTCGTCGGACAGCAGCGAAGCCAGCAAGCCGTCCTTGATATCGAGTGTCTTTTGTACCGTGGTCATCGTCCCATTCACCTTGCAAGTCTTTCAACCAACCTGGCCGCGAGGCAGCACGACTGGCAACTGCCGGGCCACGGAGAATTCAACTGCAATGGATTGCCAGCCTTTGGAACTATGGGTCCAAATTCGCGACGAGCAAGGCGGGTGGGCAATGCAATCGGCCGTGCGCCCGACTAAAAGCGCGATCGTTGTCAGACGCGAAATCGTTACAAGCCGTGCGATGCTCACAGGGTGTTCGCGCCATCCAGGGCGGGCGGCGATTCGCTGTCTCTTAACGGGAAACTTTCAACTTGGCGGCGGCCTTCGGCAGCAAAATGCTAGAAATGAATGTTCGGAGCTCCGCGCGCCGGACTGACCTCTTGACCGAGAAACGACGCACATGCTCTCAAACCTGAAGCCCACTGCGCATAAGTTGTGGTTCCTGGTCGGCCCGTTCGACAGCTCCGAGTCGGTGCGCTACCTGCCGATTTACACGGCGCCGTTCGTCGTCGGCCGCCGCGGGGACCTGGCCCTGTCGCTTTCGAGCCCGGCCGTTTCCATGACGCATGCCGAGTTCACCGAAGTCGCCGGCCGGCTCACGCTGCGCGACTTGGGCAGCACCAACGGCACTTATGTCAACGGGCAGCGCGTGACCGCTCCGGTCCGCCTCGAGGAAGACGACTTGGTCCAGTTCGCGAACTTGCCGTTTCGCGTTCGCCAGCAAACCGCCCAGAACAGCACGCACACCATTCAGGAGAACGTTTGCGACCGGGCCTTGGCGCTGGTGCAATTCGATAAGCTGATGGCGGAACGGGCCGTGACGCCGTTTTTGCAGCCAGTCGTGGCCATCGAATCCCGGCAAGTGGTCGGCTACGAAGTGCTCGGACGCAGCCAACTGTTTGGGCTCAAGATGCCCAAGGACATGTTCGACGTCGCGGCCCAGTTGAATCTCGAAGTCGAGTTGAGCACCATGCTCCGTGGCGAAGGGATCCGCGCCTGCCAGGGACTTCCCGAATCGCCGCACCTGTTTGTCAATACACACCCCCGCGAATTGGCCGAGCCGGGCCTGCTCGATTCGCTCGCCACGCTGCGCAGCTGCTATCCAAACCAGCGGCTGACGCTCGAAATCCATGAATCGGCGGTCACCGACCCGGCCGCGATGGCCAATATCCGGGCCGGCCTGACCAACCTGCGGATCGGCCTGGCCTACGATGATTTCGGCGCGGGCCAATCGCGGCTGAACGAACTGATTGAAAGCCCGCCCGACTATCTGAAGTTCGACATGTCGCTGATTCGCGACATCGACAAGGCCTCGGCCCAGCGTCAGCAGATCCTGGGCACGCTGGTGCAAATGGTTCGCAGCCTGGCGATCGTGCCGCTGGCCGAAGGCGTCGAAACCGAGGCCGAGAGCCTCACCTGTCAGCAATTGGGCTTCGAGTTGGGCCAAGGCTACCTCTTCGGCCGGCCCGCCGCGATCAAGCAAACCCACTTCGCCGGCTCACGGACCTGATTATCCGGCTTTGGGCCAGCCTCACCCAGCCAAGCTGGGCCCCGTTGGGCCGGCCGTTGAGCCTCATTGCGGGGCCTGCACGCCCGCGCTGCCCAAACCTAGCGCGGCGTCATGCTATCATGGCGGCCATGGACGACATGGAAGACGACGCCGATCGCCAGCAGCATGCGCTCAAACGCCCGTTGCGCGTGCTCGATATCTGGGCACTGGGCGTGGGCGTGGTGATCACGGGCGAGTACTTCGGCTGGAACTTGGCGCTCAAAGACAACGGGCCGATCGCAGTGCTGATCGCATCACTCGTCGTCTGCGTGCTGTATCTCACCTGGGTGCTGGCCCTCAGCGAGCTTTCCGTGGCCATGCCCTTTGCCGGCGGACCCTTGGCCTATGGCCGGCGTGCCGTCGACCCGTCGCTGGGTTTCGTTATGGGCTGGTCGATGTTCCTGGAGTGCCAGTTTGCCACGATTGCCACGGCCCTGGCCACCGGTGGCTACATCGCATTTCTGTTGAATCCGGCGGCGCCCAGCCCGATCGTGCAGGTCGTGGCGGCGCTGGCCACCGTGGGCCTGTTCTGCGCACTGCAAATCTGGGGCGTCAAAGAGCAGTCGCTGGTGATGGTCGTGATGACCTACGGCGCGATTTTGGGATTGGTCATTTTTTGGGGTCTGGCCGCCACGAACTTTTCGTGGGACCGCATTTGGGTCCAACCGCTGCTGCCGACGGCCAAAGGTTGGCAGGCCGTGCTCGATGCGATTCCCTATTGCCTGTGGTGGCTCGTGATCATCGAAACCGTGGCGCTTGCGGCCGAAGAAGCGCACGAGCCGCAGCGCACCATTCCGCGCGGATTGATCGGGGCCCAGTTGACGTTGATCGTGCTCGTAGTGCTCACCTGGCTGTTCGCGTGCGGAGCGGTCGACGATAGCCAGCGGCTGGCCGTCGAGGCCGACGGCACCGAGATCAGCTATCCACTGGCCAAAGTCCTGGGCACGATCCCGATCGGCCGCTCGCCTTGGGCCGTCTACACCTTCGGCATCGTCGCCATCTTCGGGATGATCGCCAGCTACCACGGCATGATTTACGGCACCAGCCGCCAGGCCTTTGCCCTGGGCCGAGCCGGCTACCTGCCGGCTTTTCTCGGCAATGTGCATAGCTCGCGCCGCACTCCGGTAGCGGCGCTGGTGGTGTGCAGTCTCATTACCGCGGGCTTTGTCGTGGCAAACCTGTGGTTTCGTCAGGCGATTGCACTGGCGGTGCTGGTCTCCACGCTCACGGCCCTCGTCTGGTACATCCTGGCCATCGGCTGCTTGTACGTGCTGCGGAAGCGCGAGCCGCAATTATTCGGTAAGTATCGCGCTCCGCTCGAGCGGACCCTGCCGCTGACCGTCCTGGTGCTGGCGGCCGTGGGCATCTACGTCTACAGCCGCATCGACGTGAAAATCATTCCGCTCACCACGCTGCTTTATGCGCTCGGCCTGTGCTACTATTGGTTCTGCGCCCACCCGCGCATCCAGGCCGAAGCTCCGGAAGAAGTTTCGGCGCGGCAATCAACCGCCGAGCAAGTCGGACAATCGTGCTAAAGCCTCTCGACAATCCGCACGCGACTAATGCCCCTGAGCCAGAGCGCCCTGCGCCCAGACGCTTGCTGCTGGAGCCCATCGGGGCGGCCGTCCTGCTGCTGGTCGTGCTGTGCCTGTCGTGGATGATCTTCACGGCCCACGCACCCGGGCTCATGCGGCTGGCTTCGCTCGAGATCGAAGTCATGATCGTCGTCGGCGTGCTCGTTGCGGCGCTGGTTCTCGTCAGCGTCGTGGCCCTGCTGCACACGCGCGATCGTTGAGAATCCCCAAAACTGAACGGGGTGACGGCGGCGCGGCGTGCTTCAAGCGGGCATGGAATGATGCGATCCGCTGAGACGTGGAGAATTTATTTTCTGATGGTGGAGCGATCCGCGATCCACATGGCGGCCTTGGGCCAGAGCTGGCGGTGGGCCTTGGAGCTGACAGCCAGACCGATGTGGCCGGCATCGATCGACATGCTCTTCACGTCTTTCGATCCGACGTACTTGTGCAGCGCCAAGGTCGACGAGGGCGGCACGAGATCGTCGTGGTCGGCTACGAGCGTCAGCAGCGGGCAGGTGATGTTTTCCAGCTTCACCGGCTCGCCGTCGAGGCGAAACTCGCCTTTGATCAGCTCGTTTCGCTGGTACAGCATCTTGACGAACTCGCGGAAGGTTTCGCCGGCGATGGGGATGTTGTCGTTGGCCCAATGCTCCATGGCGAAGTAGTTGTCCAGGAACTGGCGGTCGTACATCTTTTCGTAGAAGGTCATGTACTTCATCCAGAAGTTCGCCACCGGATTCCGCAATTGGAAGGTCGACTGCAAAAACGAGCCCGGGCAATTGCCGAATGCGTCGACCATGCCGTCGACGTCGAAGTACTCCTCGCTGGTCCACAGGTTCAATAATCCTTCTTCGCTGCTGAAGTCGATGGGCGCGGCCATCAGGATCAGGTTGCGGATTTGCTCCTGGTACAAGGCCGTGTACATGGTCGACATCGTGCCGCCCATGCAATAGCCCAGCAGGTTCAGTTGGGGCGAACCGGAAAGCTCGCACACGCAATCGGCCACGTTCTTCAGAAACGAGCCGATGTAGTCGCGCAGCCGCAACGAACGGTCGGCCGCGGTCGGCACGCCCCAATCGATCAGGTAGACGTCGAAGCCCCGCTTGAGCAACTGTCGAACCACGCTGCGGTCGGCTTGCAGATCCATGATGTACGGACGATTCACCAGCGCGTAGCAGATCAAGATCGGCTCGGCCAGGTCGACCGAGTCGTTGCGGAAGCGCAGAAGCTGCAACGAATCTTCTTCATACACTACGTCATGTGGAGAATGAACGGTGCTGGCCTTGCTGGCGATTTCCCCCATCCGCGAAGCATTCGTCAGCCGCTCCCAGTTGCGGAATGTCTCGGACCAGGCGGTCCGCTGATAGTCGAAAAACATGTCGAGCAATGCATTAGCCATATCGATTCCGCCGCGATGATTGCCGGAAAGTGAGAAAAACGCCGCTGGGACTACATCGCCATTCCGCCATTGATCGCCAGGACATGGCCCGTGATATAGCTGGCCGCGGGCGATGCGAGAAACGCCACGCCGGCGGCAATCTCGGCCGGTTCGCCCAAGCGGCCGACCGGCGTCAAATCGACCACCGATTGCAGCGCCTTGTCGGGAACGGCTTGCAGCATGCGCGTCCGGGTGAACCCCGGAGCGACCGCATTGACCGTGACTCCTCGCTTGGCATATTCGCGGGCCAAGGTCTTGGTGAGACCGATCAACCCGGCCTTGGCGGCAGCGTAGTTCGCCTGGCCAAAGTTTCCGACTTCGCCCACGATGCTGCTGATGTTGACGACGCGGCCCCAACCGCGATCGGCCATGTCGTCGATGAAGGCCTTGGTCATGTGGAACGCGCCGGTCAAGTTGACGGTCAGCACGTCGGTCCACATGTCGGTCGTCATCTTCTTGAACGAGCGGTCGCGCGTGATCCCGGCGTTATTGACGAGAATGTCGATCGGGCCCAGCTCGTTGAGAACTTGCGTGCGCAGCTCGTCGAAACTGTCGGGCTCGCCGACGTCGTGGGCATAGCAGCGGGCCTGGCGGCCGAGGTCGCGAATCTGGCCGCGAACGTCCTCGGCGAATTTACAGCCGGTGTAATACGTCAGGGCCACGTCGGCGCCGAGATTGGCGAGCGTCAAGGCCGTGGCTTTGCCAATGCCGCGCGAGCCGCCAGTGACGAGGGCCTTTTTGCCGTGCAGCGACAAGCTCGGCAACTCAAAATCTTCGGCGGTCACCTTCTCAAGCCCGATTGACATCAAACAACTCCTCCTGGTTCAAACTCTCAGCGTTGGCTTCTGCTCTTGCGACCGATTCGTTTCCTGGGACTCATGGCAGGCCTGGCCCCTTCGTCGCCCGATTCGGTGGCGTCGGCGGCGTCGAACCGCGATTCGAGGTCGGCCAGCCGCGACAAAATAACGTCCTCCACGCTTCGCAGCCGCTCGAACAGGCCGGCAATGTCGGCTGCGGTAGGAACATTCGCATTGCGCGCCAGCTCCCGCGTCAAGTCGTCGGCTTGCATCTTGGCCTTCACCGCCGTGTCCATGTTCTGTTTCATGGCCGCGAGAAACACCGGGCTACGCAAAAAAGCGTCGATGCTCTGCGTCATCGCCTCGAGCCAGCGCTGCTGCAAAGCACGTGGGTCGGGGCCGCCGTTGGCGTTCTCGAACATTTGCCGGGCCGACTCGGCCGTGCGATTGAAGCAGCCGGCCCAAAAATCCATATACGGTTGCACGTAGGAATCGACGCCGTTGGCAGGGCCGGATCGCTGGGACACGGTTGAAGGCTCCCGGTAGCAAAGTAAGTGTGTGCGAACTAACTCTTGAATTCGAAATCGGCGATGAACAGCCGCGACCTAAATCCGCTCGACGGCCAGCGCCACGGCCTCGCCGCCGCCGATGCACAGGCAGGCCACTCCTCGCTTGCCGCCGGTGCGCTCGAGGCCCGTGAGCAAGGTCACCAGGATGCGTGCTCCCGTGCAGCCAATCGGGTGACCCAGGGCGACGGCGCCTCCGTAGATGTTCAGTTTGTCGGCGGGAATCTCGAGGTCTTGTGCCGCCGCCATCGGCACGTTGGAAAATGCCTCGTTGATTTCGAATAGATCGATCTGGTCCACCGACCAGTTGATCTTGTCCAGCAGCTTGTGGAGCGCGCCGATCGGAGCGGTAGTGAACCACTCCGGTTCGCGGCTGAAGGTGGCCGATCCGACAATGCGGGCAATCGGCTTGAGCCGCAAGCTGGCACAGCGTGCATCGGATACGAGCACCAGCGCCGCGGCGCCGTCGTTGACGCTGGATGCGTTGCCGGCGGTCACCGTGCCGTCGGCGGCAAACGCCGGCTTCAGCCCGCGCAGCTTGTCTTCGTTAAATCGCGAGGGCTCTTCGTCTTCGGTTACCAGCACACTGCCCTTGCGTCCCGGCACCTCGACCGGCACTACCTCGGCATCGAAGATTCCCTCGGCGATCGCTTTCCGCGCACGCGTATAGCTGCGGATGGCGTAATCATCCTGCTCGTGCTTGCTGAACTTGTACTTCGCGGCGCACCGGTCGCCGAGGGTGCCCATGTGCTGCTGGCCGTAAACATCCCACAGACCGTCCTGGATCATCGAATCGACGAGCAGGCCGTGACCCATGCGGTAGCCTTGCCGGGCGTTGGGAACCAGGTAGGGGCTGGCGCTCATGCTTTCCATGCCGCCGGCCACGACCACGTGCGACTCGGCGAGCCGGATGGCCTGGTCGGCCAGCATGACGGACTTCAGTCCCGAACCGCACACCTTGTTCACCGTCGTCGCGCCGACCGAGGTGGGCAAGCCGGCCTTGATCGCCGCTTGCCTGGCCGGATTCTGGCCAATGCCCGCGGCAACCACGTTGCCCATGATGACTTCGTCCACTTCGCCCGGCGCAATGGCCGCCTTTTCGAGCGCAGCCTTGATGCACGTGGCGCCCAAGGCGGGGGCCGGAACCGACGCCAGCACGCCGCCCAGCGAGCCGATCGGCGTGCGCACGCCGACCACGATTAAGGTTTCGTTTGCGCGAGCTCGATCCACTTCTGCATCGCCTCCTGGAAGTAGCGGATTTGCGTTTCGGAAGTCGTCTTGATTATGTCCATCGTCTTGCGGAACTGGGATTCGAAGCCCTCGCGCAGCTCGGCCGGATCTTTCGACGAGGCGAGCCGGCAAGTGTCCTCGAGCGACTCCATTCCCGCCCGAAGCTGCTCCTCCCATAACTCGCGCTGCTTACGCGTCAGGTTGGCGACGGCGCCGGTCCATTCCTTCTGGAACTTGTGCATGCGCGCCGCCCAATCGTCTTTCGATTGCGCCATGGCGGGCCACATCTTGGTCCACTGGTCGACCATGTCCTGCTGCATCTTGATCGCAGACTCGGCCGCCTTGCGCACGTTCTCGAACGTCCGCTCAAAAGGAGTGGTGGTAGATTCGGTTGCGGTCGACATATCGGCTCCTGGGAAAAAATAAAAAGCATCGGAAGGCGCGTCGCGCGGAGGGCGCGCCGGAGTCTGGCGGGGAGCTATTTGGCCGACATGCCGGCCAGCTTCGTCGCGGTCTGGGGGACGACGGCCTCTTCGGCCTCATCGGTTTCGAAGTACCATTCTTTCCAGCACTCGACCCAATGATCGCTATCCAGCGAGCGGCTCGAGGCGGCGCCGGTTATCACCCGTCCCAGCAGCTTGCCGGCCGGATCGCAAACCTGAACCGGCTCTCGCGATTGACTGATGACGGATGACTGCTCTTCGTTCAGCAAAATGGCTTGGATCATGCCGCTGGCTCCTGTTCGACGAGTAAATGGGGTATGGAATCGCGTGTCTCGCCGCTCAGGCGACGGCTTTCGCGCTCCGCAGGCAGAACGAAATGCCGTTCGAGCCGGAACTCGACGACTGTTCGGTGTCGGCCAGTTCGACCGGCAGCCCGATTTTCGGCTCGCGATCGATGCCCAGGAGGCGGCCGGTGACAAGCTGCCCGCCGGCAAGCCTCACCAGTGCCAGCACGAACGGTGCGGCGCCGTGGTGAACCTTCGTGTAAGAATAGATTTCGCCAAAGCGCGAGACGGGATACGGTTTTTCATCTCCACCGCATTGGCACGCGTCTTCGTTTTCGTAAGACAATCGGCCGCAGTCGGGGCAGTGCGTCAGGCGCCTGTGATGTGCGACGCGAACCGAATGTTCCAAGACAGCCGTGGACATATCCGTACCTCCCTGGGTCAGTCGTTCAATTCGTACCACGATCGCGGTTAGTTGGCGCGTTGCAAAATGTGGGTGACAGCCGTGGCGCCGCTGCCTCCGATGCTCTGGGTCATCGCCACCGACGCAGACGGCACCTGGTTCGGTCCCGCCTCGCCGCGAAGCTGCAACGCCGCTTCGACGATTTGATACGTACCGCTGGCTCCCACCGGATGTCCGCGGGCCTTCAAACCGCCGAACGTGCTGATCGGCAACTGGCCCGTGCGATGAATGCCTTGTTCGCGAGCAAATTTTGGCGCGGTTCCTCGCGCGGCGAACCCGCTGGACTCGAGACTCAGCGCCGACATGATCGTGAATGCGTCGTGCAGCTCGAGCAGGTCGATGTCGCTGTGGCGCAAGCTGGCCTGGTCGAGCGCGGCGTGCGTCGATTCTTCGACCGCTTGCAGCCACAGCGGATCGCCGCGCTGCTGCAGGCTCAAAGTGTCGGTGGCGCAGGCGCTGCCAACAATGTCGACTCGCTTCTTGCTTCGGGCGGCGCACCGGCCGCGGCCCAAGACCACCGCCGCCGCGCCGTCGGCAATGGGGCTGGCGTCGTACAGGCCTACCGGCTCGGCCACCATTTTGGCCGTCAAGTAATTCTCGAGCGAACAGCCCTTGCGGAGCCTGGCATTGGGATTACTCGTGGCATTCTGGTGGGCCACCTCCGCGAACACCGAAAAATCCAGCCGCATGGCGTTGTATTCGTACATGTAGCGCTGCATCAGCAACGCATTCAGGGCGGCAAACGTTGCCCCATTGCTCACTTCCCGGCCGAAATCGGCGGCCGACGCCAGGGCGGCAGTCACCGCCTCCTTTGAACGGCCCACCATTTTTTCCACGCCTACGGCCAGCACCACGTCGTACGCGCCCGACGCGACGGCCAATGATGCCATCCGCACCACGGCCCCGCCGCTGCCGCAGGCCGCGTTGACGGTCAGGCACTCCACCGGGCTGTCGCTGATAGCCGAACCAATGAGCGGTCCTAAATGCGACTGGCCTGTCAACTCGGCCGACAACATGTTGCCGACAAAAATCGCATCCACATGTTCCACGCCCGCGTCATCCATCGCGGCGCGGCAAGCACGAGCCGCCAGGCTCCGCAGAGACAGGCTTTCGTAGTTCGCCACGGGCGTTTGGCCCACGCCAAGAATCGAAACCGCGGGAATCATTTCGCTCCTTCGTGCCCCGAGGATTGAATCCTGTCGTTTGCCACGATGCCGTCTTGATCCGGCTCCTTCTACTTCCTGACCAACGACAGCGCACACACCTTAATGCATGACTAATGTGATCGCGTTAGGCCCTCGTGTATTTTCAATGCAACCACGTAAAGCGCACCAGAAACCAATAGCTAAGTTCAGCCGCCGATTCCGTTGGTGCTTGACGTTGCCGCGCCGACCGTGGCAAATTGCATTCCGTACGCCGCTGCTTGCCAGATGTTTGAAGTCCAAGTCGGCGGGAAATAACGAATTACGAATCGGGCTAGATTATTTGATCGAGTTGGTCTGGCTTTCCGGCTGCCTCCGATTCTGCACGATATGCCGCGCCAATGTGCAAGACCACATGATCTGCGCCCTGCATTGAGCGGATTCACCGCCGCGTTGACGAGCCGCTATGCACAGACGCTGCTAGTGGAGCCAATTGGCGCGCCGACTTGCTGATGGTCGTCTGAGCCTCTCGTGGACGATCTTCACGGCCCACGCGCGGGGGGCTCATGCGCCTGGCTTCGCTCGAGATCGAAGTGATGAACGTCGTCGGCGTGCTTGTTGCCGCACTCGTTCCGGTCAGCGGCGTGGCCCTATTGCACGCGCGATCATTACGATGCCGGATAGCAATCAGTCCGCTGTCCACGTCGGCGGTGCAAGGTAAAGTCGCTCGCGGTGGCCGGGCGGACTATGCCGACCAATTCCGCGACGGGCGCGAGCGGAGCCGGTTCGCGTCGGCGTCGCCGATGAACTCTTCTTTGACCGGGTCGAACTTCAGCTTGCGATTCAGAATCCACGCGATGGCCGCGGCATGGCAGGCGATGTGCGATCGCCGCATGACTTCGGCATTCGCAACCGGCGCGCTCCGCGTACGGATGCAATCGAAGAAGTTACGCGCGTGCGCCGTCACGTCGAGCCCCTTGACGCGCTTGGTCGCCTCGGGCAAGTCGGATTGCAGCGACTCGGGCGTGACAACGATCTCGCCCGAATCTCCTGTTTCAACCGAGCCCTCGTCCCCCACGAATCGCACGGGGCAGGTGCCCAGGCGGGTAATAAACTGTGGCCCGCGATCTTTGAACGGCTCTTTGAGGAAGTCGAGGATCAACTTCACGCCGTTGGCGTAGGTGCAAACGATGTTCTGCTCGGTCGGTTCGTACTCGATCGGCATGGTATCGTCGGCCCGGTTGGCCCACTGGCACAAATCGAGCGTGTGGGCGCCCCAATCGAGCAGTTTGGCACCCGAGTCGAAATCCCACTGCCCGCGCCACTTGCCGTCGCAGTAGGTTTGATTGAACGGCCGCCAAGCCGCTGGGCCCAGCCACAGGTTCCAATCGACCACCTCGCGATCGGGCAAGCGTTGCGACGGCAGCCAGGAGTTATCGAGCACCGGCACGTAGACCGACGCGTGCATGGTCTGGAGCTTGCCGAGCTTGCCGTTGTGGACCAGCTCGATCGCTTTTTGAAAGTTGGGGACGCTGCGGCGTTGCGTACCGGCCTGGAACACGCGCCGCTCGCGGTGGATCGTGTCGGCCAGTTCCTGACACGTGGCGATCGTGATGCCACACGGCTTTTCGCTGTACACGTCTTTGCCCGCCTTGGCGGCCATCATCGAGGCGGCGCCATGCCAGCGGTCGCCGGTGGCAATCAACACCGCGTCGATATCGTCGCGACCGAGCAAATCGCGAAAGTCGCGATACAGCTTGCAGTCGCTGTTGCCGTAGTGCTCGTCAACCAGCTTCTTGCCGGCCGCCCGGCGACTCGCCTGCACGTCGGCAATCGCCACGCAGCGAATGTCGCCGAACGGCAACATCGACTTGAGATCATAAGTGCACCGCGGGCCGATGCCGATCACGCCCAAGGTAATCTTGTCGTTCGCCGCGACAGTTCGTTCGGCCGCCAACAATTGAGTTGGCGCCAGCGCGGCAGCGGCGCTTGCCGCCATACTGCTCAACAGGAAGTCGCGGCGCGTGGCCTGGATGGATGGCGTCATGGTTGTCAGCTCCTCGTGCCAAAATGTGGCGGTGCGAGATGGAGGCGAGTATCGAGGGTAATCATTGTCGGGCGGCCGGCAAGTGTTGCCAGGCAGGAATATGGCGAGTATAGCGTCCGGTGACGCGCAAGGGCAGCAATTTGTCGAGCGGGTGCTCCGCCCGTGATCAGCAGGCGACAGCCGTGAACGGAGCCCCGGGACGAACCTCAATAGCCCTTCAACTTGCAGCTAAACACGGTGGTTCCGTTGGTTACGCACAAGTATTCGTTGCTTCCCTGTCAAAGCCATGTGTTCGACACCGACATCGCGCTCATCAGCTGTGCGCCCAGCGAGAGCCAGAATGCGGCCGCCGCGATACCGGCAATGATGATCCAACTTGATATCGAACGGAAGCAGCACATCAACACGAAACCGAGCGGCAGGAAAGACCAGGGAAACCACTCGACGACATCCATCGGCCAACTGGCGCTCGGCGGCGAATGCGCGGTGTGTCGAAAGACGGCGCCCAGCGCCAGGAGGATCATTGGCAGAACGGCCGGAGTGAGCATCCACAGCGACCGGAGACGACGGACCCGCCGATCGAAGGCCGTGGCAAGGAGGGCAACACCTAGCGCCGCACCAGCTATCCGGGCGAATACAGGCCAGAAATTAAGGCTACAGCTCACCGCATTACCGAGCCACCACGAACCACCCGCGCGAACCAGCCAGGCCATACCCGCGAGGACAATCGCGGCAATCGTGACTGCACCGAGGAGCCGGCGAAGGCTGAATGTCGGGCGCCGTTTTGCTGATGCGGCCATCGGCATGACCACGCCTCAGTTGACCTTCAACTTGCGCCGAAACACGGTGTTTCCGTTGGTCACGTACAGGTATTCGTGCTGCGGGCCGGCTAGGACGCAGCTTGTCAGCGGCTGGGCCTCGACCGGTTTTGGCAAGACGCCGGAGAGCCGGCCCGTCGGATCGAACACCTGCACGCCGACGGCGCTGGTGACGTAATACCGGCCCGACTTGTCCACGGCCATGCCGTCGCCGCGCGACGCTTTCTGATACGGCGGCGGTTCGTTGAATTTGAATTCGCCCTTGGGATCTATCGGCAGCCGCATGGTCATGCTGGGCATCTGCGCGTCGAGCGAACCGTCCGCATTGACACGAAACATCCAGACGTGCTCGCCTCCCGAATCGGAAACCGCCAGCGTGCCGCTGTCACCCGATAGCGCGATGCCGTTGGGCCGCGTGATGCCCGAGGCAGCCGTTGTCGTTTTGCCAGACGCGATATCGATGCGGGTCACGCGCTGGTGTTTGGTTTCGGTGATGTAGATCGAGCCGTTGCGCGTGACGGCCAGGTCGTTGGGCGCGACGCCGGTGGCCACTTCCTGTACCTTGCCGTTGGCCGGGTCGATCGAAATCACGCGGCTCTGCGCTCCCTGGCAGCCATACAACAGGCCGTTTGGTCCGAACTCCAGCCCGCTGACGGCTTCCTTAGCCAGCTCGCTGCGCGTGCCATCGCTGGCGCCGAGCTTATAAACTGCCGGCGCCTTCATGTCGGAGAAATAAAAGTTGCCCGCGGCGTCGGCGCAGGGGGCATCGGCAAACCCCAGATTCTCGGCGACAACCTGCCACGTTTCACCCGGGATGAGCAATTTCAACAAGGTCAGGTCGCCGCGCAGGTCGCCCTTGGTGTCGATAACCGGTTGATGCGGTTCCTTCCGCCAGAGCCACCGCAGCGCGTCGGGAAACCGCCCGCTGGCGTAATCGGCATTGTGCCCGTAGCCTTCGGCCCAATCGAAACGTACGTCGTAGCCCATGTATTGCAGAGCCGAATTCATCAGTTGATTCGCCCACGGCCAACTGCCGGCCACGTTGTCAATGTCGCCGCTGGTATCGGCCAGGTAGACGCGCAACGGCTTTGGCTCGGACTTGCGAATGAGCGAAGGATAAACGTTGCCGCCGCGCAGGTTCGTGAAGCTGCCGATCGTGGAGAGCACCTTGCGAAACGATTCGGGACGCTCCCAGGCCACGGTGAACGAGCAAATGCCGCCCGAGCTGGCGCCGCAAATCGCCCGCTGCTCGGGATCTGCGCTGATGCGATAGTGCTTCTCGACCTCGGGCAGGATTTCTTCCAGCAGGAACCGGGCGTAGCGGTCGCCCAGGCTGTCGTATTCGTAGCTGCGGTTGGAAGCCTTCCAACGCGATTGCGGCTTGCCCTTCGAGGGATCATTTCCCGGATTGATGAAGACCGCGACCGTCGGCGGCATCTCACCGCGAGCAATCAGGTTGTCAAACACCACCGGCACGCGCCAGCGCCCGGTCACATCCTGGTAGCTGTGGCCGTCTTGAAACACCATCAAGGCGGCCGGCTCGTCGCTTTTGTATTGAGCGGGAACGTAGATCGCCCATTCGCGCGTCGTGCCCGGAAAAATTTTCGACGGCCATACGGGCATCTGGCGGACGGTGCCGTGCGGCACGTCGTCGCGCGGCACGGCGTCGGGGTGCGGCTGCCACTTTGGGGCCGCGCTGGCAGCCGCCGGAGCCGGCGTGCCGGCGTCGCGCTTTTCAGACCAGAGCCAACGCAGGGCGCTGGGCAGCAGCTCGGCGCCATATCGCCCGGTGTGCCCTCCCTCGGTGATCACCAGTTGGTGTTCGTATCCGGCAAACTTCAGGGCAGCGGCCAGATCGTGGTTAGCCAGAGGCCAGTTGCCGAACAAGTTGTTCAGGTCATGCTCGCCGTCTTGCAGATAAACCTTGATCGGCTTGGGGGCGTCCTTGGTCTTGCGCACCAGCCCGGAGTAGGCCCAACCGCCGCGGATGTTGGTGAAGCTGCCGATATTGCTCAGCACTTTGCCGAACTCCTCGGGCCGCTCCCAGGCGACGGTGAAGGCGCAAATGCCGCCAGACGAAATGCCACACACGCCGCGCTGCCGCGGATCGCGCGAGACGTTCAGCCCTTTCAGAGCGACCGGCAGAAACTCGTCCATGAGGAATTTCGCGTAGCGGTCGCCCATCGAATCGTATTCGAACGACCGGTTGCGGCGATCCTTGGCCCCCGGCCGAGTCGCGGGAATCGTACCTGAATCGACGAACACGGCGATCGTCACGGGCATCGCCTGCTGGTGGATGAGATTGTCAAATACCACAGGCACCCGAAACGTGCCGTCGACTTTCGCGTAGCTCGAGCCGTCCATGAAGACCATCAGGCTGGCGGGCTTTTCGCTCTGGTACTGCGCCGGAACATAGACGCTGTAGTTGCGCTGGGTGCCAGGAAAAATCCGGCTGTCGGCAAACACTCCGGTGGTGAGCTTTCCGTGCGGCACGTCTGGATGCACCTGCCGGTCGGTGTCGATGGGTTTCGGTGCGTCGGCAGCCCAGGCCGGCAGCGCGGCGCAGTAGAAAGCGAGGATCCACAGCGGCAAGTGTTTCATGGCTGAGTACTTCGGTGGGAGGCAGAGGCGGGGTTTGCAGCGCCAGCGCGGCTTGGCTGAGGCGTCGGTAAAGCCGGGCGAAGTTGTTCCGGCCAATTCGGGCCGATCGCTGCCGGGCTATTCGCTGTCAGCCTATCGCGGCTCAGTGAGCTGAATAATCATCCAGCCCAAGGCTCTTGGCAAGCGCCGCCCCGGCGTTTTGATCATAAATTGCGATGTTGCCGGCAGTGGCGCGTCGACTGGGGGAGCGGCGCGAACCGTTTCATTGAGGGCCGCTTATTACAGATTGATTTGCCACGAAACAATCGCCGAAAGTACGGCGAAAGGGTACGATCGAGGCTGAATTGAAGATCACATTTCCTCATGGCGGCCCTGGCAAATGAGCGAGAAATCGGCGATCGAATGGACCGACGCGACGTGGAATCCGGTGCGCGGCTGCACGAAGATCAGTCCGGGCTGCAAGCACTGCTATGCCGAGACATTTGCCGAACGCTTTCGCGGCGTGCCGGGCCATCCCTACGAGCAGGGTTTCGATCTGCGGTTGATCCCCGAGAAAATTGCCGAGCCGCTGAAATGGGCAGCTTCGAAAATGATCTTCGTCAATTCGATGAGCGACCTGTTCCACGAAGATGTGCCTGACGGGTACGTCGAGCAGGTCGCGCGCGTCATGCAAATGGCAAACTGGCATACCTATCAGGTGCTGACGAAGCGCGCTTCGCGGCTTCGGGATTTGCTCGCCTCAAAGCTCGCCTTCGCGGCGAAGCTCGATCATATCTGGTGGGGCACAAGCGTCGAGGATCGCAAACACGGCGTGCCGAGGATTGCGCTGCTCCGCGACGCTCCGGCCACCATTCGCTTCCTTTCAATTGAACCCCTGCTCGAGGACGTCGGGGAGATCGATCTTACGGGAATCCATTGGGTCATTGTCGGCGGAGAAAGCGGCGCCGGTGCCAGGCCGATGGACGAGGCGTGGGTGCGAAGCATTCAAAGGCAATGCCAAGCCGCTAAGGTTCCATTCTTCTTCAAGCAATGGGGTGGAGTCCGAAAAAAGGCAGCCGGTCGCTCGCTCGGCGGAAAGACGTTCGATGCAATGCCGGTCCGGGCAGTTCATCCCGTCGCACCAAAGGCCGATCGCCTAACCATGATCGAAACGGTCCTCAAGTGGAACGCTGCACCTGGCACACCCGTGCCAATTCTCGGCAATGCTCCGCCTGAGCGGCTTGCACTCCGCTAGCCGCACGGCAGCTTCGCGATACGGGCAGCATGAAACAGCAGGTGCGAGCCCGCTATTCTGTTGATCGCGTTTCACCAATCGCTGGATGGCCATGAGAATGCCTGTTCGACTCCAACAAAAGCGTGTGAAGGGCTGGCGCAAGCCGCAAAACGCAGTCGTCATCAGCCGGCCGTCCAAGTGGGGTAACCCGTTTCACATCGATGCCGAGCATGATCGCTCGGCGGTCGTGCGGATGTTTCGCGAGTGGATTGCCGGTAGCGATCCCGCCGCGGTCAAAATGCGAAATGAGATTGGCGAGCTACGCGGGAAGGACCTGCTCTGCTTCTGTCCAGCAGGCGGCATCTGCCATGGCGACGTACTGCTCGAGATGGCCAATCGATAAGCAGCGCATAGCCGCTCGCCCTTCCCCATGCCAGCCATAGCATGGCGAGCGGCGGCACAGTAAAATATCGTCCTGATGGCGATTGCTGTTGCAGAAGGGGCTATCCGTGGCAAGCAGGCACTCGGTTGCGTGGGTTCTGCTGGGGATGAGCCTCGCACAGCCAGCATTTGCCGGTGAACCAACCTCAAAACCGCACGCAACCACGCAGCAGGTTCACCAGACGGTCGATCGCGCCATCGGATATTTGCAGGCCGAATGCGCTGCCTGGTTGAAAACGCGCAAATGCGCTGCCTGCCATCACGTGCCATTGCCGCTTTGGGCGCTGAGCGATGCCGATCGGCAGGGGTTCGCAATCGACAAGAAGTTCGTTGCGGATACGACCGAATCCTTGCTGGGCAGCAAGGACAAGTTGCTGGCCTCGAAGATCTTTCCGAACCCAGCGGATCCACCCGACCCGCGGCCCCAAGGTCGAGGGCTGAACATGGGGCTCCCTTTGCTGGCCATTGCTGCCCGGTCGATGCCATCACTGACAGAGGGGCAAAAGCAAAGCCTGAAATTGATCACGGAGGAGATCCTCAAGAAACAGCAAGCAGACGGTTCTTGGGAATTCTTCGCCACTCTGCGGCGGCCGCCTATTAACGAGAGTCAGACCACCGACGTCTTTTGGATCGCCCTGGCGCTCCAGGATGAAATCGGCCCCGACGCGCCGCCGTCGCAGCGTGCGGCACTAGCGAAAACGATCGCCTGGCTCGACTCGGCAAAACTCTCGGACAACTACCAAAACACGGTTCTGAAGCTGCTCTTGGGGCTCCGCTTGGCCAGGTCTGGTCAAACGGTGCAAACGGCAATCGACGAACTACTTGCATTGCAACGGGCCGACGGTGGCTGGAGCCAGACGGTTCCCGGATGGCAGAGCGATGCCTTCGCCACCGGCCAGGCCTTGTATGTATTATCGCTTGCAGGATCCACTGCGGAGCGACCCGAGATCAAGCGCGGGATCGACTTCCTGGTCGCTACGCAAAAGCCGGACGGGAGTTGGCCAATGCTTTCTCGATCGACTCCGGATGGTTCGCCCGGCAGCGCAAAGCTGTTGACACCGATTACCTGCGCCGCCAGCTCCTGGGCCACTCTCGGCCTAACAAGACTTGTGCCGAAAAAACCGACAGCAACGCTCCCGCTTGGTGGACTCGGCAACGATTGATTGAATACCTGGGAAACTCCTTGTCTCGCTCCTTCAGAGAAGTCAAATGACGCACCAGCTGAGCTTCGTCACGAAAGCGTTATTTGCTTCGCTACTCCTCTGCACGCCGGTTTTCGCCCAGGAGCCGGGTGGGCAATTCAAGTTGTGGGACAAGGACCAGGACGGCAAACTGACACGGGATGAACTTCCTGAGTTCCTGCGGCCCTTGTTCGATCAGATCGACACGAACAAGGACGGCTCGATCTCGCCCGAAGAGAACCAGCAGTTCATTCGGCGCCGTAACCAGAATCAGCCGTTGCGGGGACCAAGGATTCCAGACACGATTAAAGCCGAACTGGATATTCCTTATGCCGCTACGGATAATCCCCGCCAACGACTAGACCTCTTTCTGCCGAAGTCGCCCAAGAGCGACAAACCTCTTCCGGTCGTGGCCTTTATTCATGGGGGTGGTTGGAAAGGTGGAGACAAGCGTGCCGTTTTCGGGGCCGTGATCCCATTGGTCGAAAGCGGTGAATATGCGGGCGTCTCCATCGGCTACCGGCTCACCGGCGAGGCGATCTGGCCAGCCCAAATCTATGACTGCAAAGCAGCAGTCCGCTGGTTGCGGGCAAACGCCAAAAAGTACAACTTCGATCCCGACCGCATCGGCGTCACTGGAGGCTCCGCTGGCGGGCATCTGGTTGCCATGCTTGGCACGAGTGGTGGCATCTCTGCACTCGAAGGGAACTTGGGCGAAAATACCGGCATCAGCAGCAACGTCGCTTGTGTTGTGGACCAGTTCGGGCCGGCCGATCTTTTGACGATGGGAGAGCGGTACAACAGAGCAGAGTCCCCAGTGGGTAAATTGATTGGTGGGCCGGTGCCAGAGAACAAGGACAAGGCCCGAGATGCTTCGCCGACCACCTTTGTTTCCAGCGACGATCCGCCGTTCCTGATGATTCACGGCACGAACGACCAAGTGGTGCCCTTCAGTCAGTCCGAGGAACTCTTGGCGGCTCTGAGAAAAGCGGGCGTCGAGGCCGTGCTGATTCCCGTGGAGGGCGGAGGTCATGGGAACTTCGGGACACCTGAAACTTCCGAGCGAATGCGACTGTTCTTCGACAAGCACTTGCTTGGCAAGGAAGTGTCAATTTCACCGCAACCAATCACAGCGGGACCGCCGACTCGCCCAAAAGGTTGAACAAGGCGTTCTACCCCAGCCACTCCCCCACGATTTCCTCGACCGGCTCGCTTTCAGTGTCTCGTGGGCCAGCAGATGATCGACCAGGGAGGCGAGTGCCGCCCAGAGATTATCTTCCTTCAGCCGGTGGTAAAGCTGAATCCAAACTTGCTCCGGATAGAAACCACCACCGCGGCTCGGCTCTTCAAGCGTGCAAATAGGTATTCCCTTGGTATCATTTGAGCGTCGTGAGACGCTTGCCGCCAATCGGGCGGAAGATGCCTGGTCGGCCGCTGACAGCGTTTGCTAGCCCCGACTGATTTGTACCCGGCAGGAGAAATCAACGATGAGCTTTCTCAAAACTGTAGTCCGCCCTCAACTCTTGCTTGCCGTCGTCGTCGTCCAATTGGTGTGTGGCAATTTAACTCAAGCTGCCGAGCGAAAGCCGAATATCCTTTTTATCGTGTCGGATGACACCGGGTATGGCGACCTGGGGCCTTATGGCGGCGGTGAAGGGCGCGGCATGCCGACGCCCAACATCGATCGGTTATCTGCCGCCGGCATGACGTTCTTCTCGTTCTACGCCCAGCCGAGCTGCACGCCGGGCCGCGCCGCGATGCAGACGGGCCGCATTCCGAACCGCAGCGGCATGACGACCGTGGCCTTCCAGGGGCAAGGCGGCGGACTTCCCGCGGCCGAGTGGACGCCGGCGTCTTTGCTCAAGACGGCGGGATACAAGACGTACTTCACCGGCAAGTGGCACTTGGGAGAATCAGACTACGCGCTGCCGAATGCCCAGGGCTACGACGTGATGGAGCATTGTTTTTTGTATCATTGCAACGCCTACACCTACGGCGACCCCACCTGGTTCCCCGACATGGAGCCAGAGCTGCGCGCGATGTTCAACAAGGTCACCAAGGGCTCGTTGTCGGGCAAAGCGGGCGAAGCAGCCAAAGAGGATTGGAAGGTCAACGGTCAATACGTCGATACGCCCGAGAAAGGCGTCGTCGGCATTCCGTTCATGGACAAATACGTCGAACAGTCGGGCCTGAAGTTCTTGGAACAGGCGGCAAAGCATCCGGATCAGCCCTTCTATATCAATATCAACTTCATGAAGGTTCATCAGCCGAATCTACCGGCTCCGGAGTTCAAGCATAAGTCGCTCTCGAAATCGAGGTACGCGGATTCCGTGGTCGAACTCGATACCCGCATCGGCCATGTCATGGACAAGCTGCGCGAGTTAGGGCTCGATAAGAACACGCTTGTCTTCTATACGACCGACAACGGCGCCTGGCAGGACGTTTACCCAGATGCCGGCTACACGCCGTTCCGTGGGACCAAGGGAACGGTCCGCGAAGGTGGCAATCGCGTGCCGGCCATCGCGGTTTGGCCGGGTAAGATCAAGCCCGCGGTGCGGAATCATGATATCGTCGGCGGACTCGATATTTTGGCGACGTTTGCATCCGTAGCGGGCGTCAAGCTGCCGGAGAATGATCGGGAGGGAAAGCCGATCTATTTCGATAGCGTCGACATGTCCCCCGTACTGTTCGGCACTGGCAAGAGCGCCCGGAAGTCGTGGTTTTACTTCACGGAGAACGAGTTGACGCCAGGAGCGGCACGCGTCGGCCATTATAAGGCGGTCTTCAATCTTCGCGGTGATAACGGGCAAGCCACCGGCGCTCTGGCGGTCGATTCCAATCTGGGCTGGAAGGGGCCAGACAAATACGTCGCGACCGTGCCCCAGGTATTCGACCTATGGCAAGATCCCCAGGAACGCTACGACGTGTTCATGAACAATTTCACGGAGCACACCTGGACGCTGGTGACCTTCAACAAGGAAATTACCGACTTGATGAAGACCTACATCAAGTATCCACCGCGGAAGTTGCAGAGCGAAACCTATACAGGCCCGATCACCCTTTCCGAGTACCAACGTTTCAAGTTCGTGCGCGAGCAACTGCAAAAAGATGGTGTTCACATCCCGCTTCCCACCGGCAACTAGGCGGGCGGCCCCAGCCATGCGAACGACATTGCGTTGTCTGCTCATTGTCATCCTGATGCTGGGCTCGGCGGCCAGGTTTGCCCGAGCCCAGTCGGCGGCAAGCGATCCGCTTCCATCCTGGAACGATGGACCGACAAAGTCGGCGATTCTCGGGTTTGTCCACCGCGTGACGCAGGCAAACTCGCCGGACTTCGTTCCCTTCGACGAGCGCATTGCCGTGTTCGACAATGACGGCACGCTCTGGGGCGAGCAGCCCATGTACGTTCAACTGGCATTCGCGCTCGACCGCGTGAAGGCCCTCGCCCCGCAGCACCCCGAGTGGACCAACAAGGAGCCGTTCGCATCGATCCTCAAGCACGAGTTTAAGCAAGTCGCAGCGTCAGGCGAGAAGGGCATCATGGAATTGCTGGCCGCGACGCATGCCGGCATGACCGTCGAAGAATTCAACAGGGAGGCGAAGGCTTGGATCATCACCGCCAGGCATCCCAAGACCCGCAAGCTTTACACCGAGATGGTCTATCAACCCATGCTCGAATTAATCGCCCATCTGCGCGCTCACGGATTCAAAACGTTCGTCGTCTCCGGCGGCGGCGTCGAATTCATGCGTGCGTGGACCGAAAGGGTATACGGAATTCCCCCGGAACAAATCGTAGGCAGCAGCATGAAGCTGAAGTTCGAAATGCGTGACGGCCTGCCGACCCTGACAAAATTGCCGGAGATCGATCTGGTCGACGACAAGGCAGGAAAGCCCGTTGGCATTCAAAGACAGGTCGGCCGTCGACCCATCTTCGCGGCCGGGAATTCTGATGGCGATCTTCAAATGCTACAGTACACGACGATCGCTCGTAGTGCTGACGACAAGACGCCGCGCTTCGGCTTGATCGTTCATCACACCGATGCCGAGCGCGAATATGCTTACGACCGCGATTCGCCATTTGGCCGGCTAGACGAAGCACTTGCCGAGGCTACCCGCCGCGGCTGGGCAGTCGTCGACATGAAGACGGATTGGAATCGAATTTATCCGTCGACGGCTCCGTAGGCCGAGCTCAAAATCTGCAGGGTTCATTTCGTCCGGCGCCCGCACGCTTCAAATACTCTCCAGGGCCGGTGCGGGTACCGAAGCGGACCGCGCCGGCAATCGGTCTTCGATCAAGGCGGAAACTTCGGGTTATCGCTCTCATTGATAGTGTTTCTAGCTAGCTGTCTAGAATTCGCTAGTCGCTGTCGGCACGACCGCGAAATCTTCTCATGACCTCCCCTTAAAAGGGTGCGATCGCCATACCAGCACGCGGGATCGACTTAGATTGCGCCACCCCATCGACGACACGATAGATACGGGAACGTAGCTTTGGGGGCACGAATCGATGCGCTGGGTGGCCATTCTTTTTGCAGCGCTCGCCTGCGTGCTCCTGCCTGGGGGAGAAGTCGCCGGGCAAGATGTCGAGCAGGATACGATTCCCATTGCCAGCCGCATTCTTCCCGAGCTCGATTCTGCAAGCCGCGAGGCTGGGGACGAAGGCGAAGAAGAGCCGGATGACGAGATTGAAACCGACCGCGATTCGTTTACGCCTGCGACGACCGTCGTCGGCTACAAGCGGCTGGTGGTGGAGAGCGCCTGGTCGTACATCGATAATCGTTCGGTCGCCGACACGAACAGCCTGCCCGAATTGATCTGCCGTTACGGCGTCTCTGATTGGCTGGAGCTGCGCGTGGGCTTCAATTACGAAGTCGGCGGCGCACCGAATTCGGTTTCCGGCGACGACGGAGAAGATCAGCCCACCAATGGGCGGAAGATCGAGCGCGATAGCCAGATCTTCTACGGCCTGAAAGCGGCCATCACCAGCCAGCGCGGCTGGCGTCCCATGAGCGTGCTGATCGTGCAGGCCGGCACGCCCACCAGCGGAAGCGACACCGCGACCCAGATGTTTGCCACGTATGCCGTTGGGTGGACGTTTGCCAATCGTTGGAAGTGGGACACAGCCCTCCGCTACGGCTATGACACGTTTGCCGATGAGCCCGTCAACGTCTGGGCACCGTCGACCGTGCTCAAGATTCCACTTGGCAAGCGGTGGGCCGTGCACGGCGAGTATTTCGCGATTCTTCGCAACGGCTCGACGGTCAACGATCAACACTACTTCAGCCCCGGCGTTAGCTATCTCCTCACCAGCAATCTGGAGATCGGCACGCGTTTTGGTTGGGGGCTCAGCCAAGACGCCCCCAGGTTCTTTATGAACACCGGTTTCGGCTGGCGGTACTAATGTTTGTGTGCCGCGCGATCGGAACCTGGTGCATCGTGGGAAAAGCGCTGATCGTGCTCGCCGGTCTTTTGCTTTCTCCGGCTCCATGTGCGGCCGGCGAACCGGCTGACCAGCCGGCCATGCCGCAAGAAGCCGTGGAAGCCTCGGAGCCCGTGTTGCCGGCTCCCAGCATCGCAGCCCAATTTCCCCGCACCTGGCAAGCGACGCCCTGGATGACTGCGCGGCTGCGTGGCCGAGTAGACACCGATGCGATCTGGACCAGCCAGAGCCCAGCCAATGAGACAACGTTTGGCGATTTGGGAAGCGCCGTCGGCTTGCGACGTGCGCGTCTCGGCCTGGAAGGAAGCCTGGGAGACAACGGCCGCTACATCGCCGAAATCGATCTGGCATCCGGCCAGGTAATTCCGCAGGACGCATTCGTCGGCCTGGGAAATGTGCAGGCGGGCGGGGAGAAACGCATCGGCCACTTCCGCGAGCCGTTCAGTTTGGAAGGGGGCACGAGTGCCAACTCGTTTGCCTTTATGGAACGATCGCCGGTCAACATGCTCGACCCCGCGCGCAACTGGGGTCTCGGCTATTTCGGCGCGAACGATGATGGATCCCGAACTTTCGCGATGGGGGTATTTCAGGCGGGAACCGGCCCAGGCGACTTTCAAAGCGAGCCGGGAAGCACGGTTGGTTTTACGGAGCGAATCACCCTAGCGCCGATCAATTCCGATCAAGGCCGCCGTCTCCTCCATTTGGGCGCGGCCCTTTCGGAGCGGATTCCTGAGCAGGGCGTGATCATCCTCAATCAGCAGCCGCAATCCGCGTTGATCGATTTTGGCAATTCATCGGCGTCGCCGTTTGTTCCCCAAATCGCGATCCCAGCGAGGTATCAGCAGCTGATTAATCTGCAATGCGCGCTGGCACGCGGCTCGTTCTGGAGCCAAGCTGAGTGGTACAGTACGGTGATCTCGCAAACGAATGGACCGGCAGTCTTCTACCACGGGTGCCATGTCGACTGCGGCTATTTTCTCACAGGTGAGAATCGTGCCTACTCGGGCGAAAACGGCGTTTTCGGAGCCGTGCGCGTGAATAGGCCTGTGTTTCGCTGCGGTGCGGCACATGGGCAACCTCATGGTTGGGGCGCCTGGGAGTTGACGGCCAGGTTCGCCTATCTGGATTTTTTCGATCGCAATACTCCGCTTGGTCCAAGCGGACAATTGGTGGGTGTTCAGCTTTCCGCGGCAACCTTCGGTGTCAACTGGTATTTGGCTGACCGCGTCCGGCTGATGTTCAACTACAGCTATGAGATGCCGAACGAACCGAACACTGGCTCTAGCGTTGCGAACATCTTCGCTACCAGGCTCGGGATCTTCTGGTAACCCGATGTGCTTTTTCCGGCGCTTTGCGACGTGCAACATGCCTGGCAACTTCGAACTAAAAGTGGATCAAAGATCGAGGCCAGCACATGAATACGCCATACGCATTGTCGAGCTTCTTAACTGGAGACAGTGCCGTCTCTAATTGCCTCAAGGGCTCGTTACCGGTGCAGTCCGCGGCTTGGCGAGCCAAGGTAGCTGAAGTCGTTCGCGGTCAACAGCGAATCGACAAGCCGGTCGGCGTCCGAGTCGGTCTCGGTCCGCTCGAGCAGGTCGGCCAGGCTCAGGGGATTATTCAGCGGGCTGGCAGGCTCCATCGGCTCGGTCGACACAGTCGACACGGCCGCATGCGTCGACATCTGCACGTCGAGGATTCCCGTCGAGATGGAAGGGGCGGCCATCGGATCGGCGGGCGAAAGCATTCCCGTGTTGCCGGTCGACGCGGTTTTCGAAGCAGCCGTCGTGCCCGTCGAAGCCGTAAGCAGAGTGGCGTTCGGGATGGTTTCGTTGACGGCGATCAGGTCCTCCACAACCGAGTAGGCCTTCGGCGTGCCGCGGCCCGTGACCAGGTCGTAGCCGGCCGTGGCGTTGTAACCATTGCTGCCGCTCGTGATGTCGTGGAAATCGTTCGAGCTTAGCGAGTAGATGTCCCGGTCGACGTTTTTCAAATCGGCCTTTTGGGCGTTGGCCCGTCCCTGGTTGGCCAAGGCAATGATGCCGGCCCAGGCTTGGGTGCCGAAGCTGGTTCCGGAGCCCGTTTCCCAGCCGCCATCTTCGGAAAGATAAGTGTAGACCGGCGTCGCGGTATCGCCGTCGAAGGCGACATCCGGGGTCGTCCGCATGGTCGACGAATTGAACGGAGTCATGTAGCTCGGCTGCGTTTCGTATTTGCTGATCCCGCCGCCCGAACCTTCCGTGGCGTTCCAAGACCCGGCGGGTCCCAGACTCCAGGCCGTTTCCGAGGCATATGCGCCGTTGACCATTTGCAGGTTGGTGCCGCCAACGGACAGCACGTTCGGCGAAGAAGCCGGGTACTGGGCTCCGGACAAGCTGCTGGCGTCCTTTCCGCCGTTGTCACCGGCGGCGGCGACGAAGGTCACGGGGATATGGCCGGCCGGAGTCGTGAAATAGGAGTCCGCCGTGGTCTCGGCAGGGCCGCCATCTTTGAGCCAATCGGCCTCGTCGTACGCCCAGCTCATTGAAACCACGCTGACGCCCGGTGCATTGCGCGCGATGTTCACGGCCGCGAGCATGTCGTTCGGGGTAACGAAGTTCTGTCCGTCGTCCGGCCGGGCCTCGATCAAATCGATGTTCGCTTTCGGAGCGATGGCATGCACCCATTCGACGTCCATCGCGGCTTCCCGCTCCCAGGTGGCTTCGTAGACGTTAGTGCCATTCACCGACGTCAAGGTGAGCGGCGGCGCACTCGGGGGAGTCATTGGGTTGTAGGGATCTTCCACAAACGGATCCCCCTTCAAAGTCGCATTGAGCGTAATGCTCGGCAAATTGTTGGTCTGGTCGAACTGGTTCAGATCCTGCTGCAAGGAGCCGTTGAGGCCGCTGTATTCCCCGTCGTTTTGGTCGATCGAGAACTCCTGCAAGCAGTTGTAAGCTTCGACAATGGCCACGGTCTGGCCGGCGCCGTTCAAATTCTGTGCGGCCAGCGTGTTGATGCCGTAGGCGGCGTCAATATTTGCCGGCGAAAAGGGTGGGAGTGTGCTGGGGTTCTTGACGATCGGAAACGGTGCTGTCCCCGGAGGGACGTTTTCAATGGCTGGCTGCAGGACAGCCGCCGGAGGATTCACCGTAACGGTTTGGACGGCCAGCGCAGCGGGAACCGGGTTATTCGGCGACGCCGAGCGCATTTCCCGAGATTCCAGGACCTCGAAGCTAAATGAACGGTTAGATTTCCGCACCGACGTTTTCTTCTTGCCGATCATCTTGCGCCTCATGGGGTTAGGTGACTCGCGGCCGTTCGTCTCGTAAGCACGTCGGGCCTTCTCTCCCACTTCAAGGCGTAGCCCGCATCGATGTGTTACACGGCCGGCGGGCAGGGGCCGGTTTTGCGGCGTTTGCGCAGCGCGGCAGCGATATCGGCAAGGCGATCCAGTCAGATCTTGCCGAGGCGCTAGCGAAAGTCGGTCGCCGATGAATTCGCGTCATGCGACCGATGAATCGCGACAAGCATCGATTTCAGAAACGCATCATTCGGAGTGCGCAGCAGCAGTGCTTCGAGGTTGGCAATGTCCCGGCTCTTCGAGACGCTCCGTACATCGGCCGTTATTTGGCCTTCGCGGCCCGCCCCGAATTGCGGATCTATGGACGGCGGGTGAAGTGCAGCGCCCGGCGAAGAGCAGATCGGCGGACGAATGGTGCGGCGCACAAGCTTCGATTCTTCCCAATAGCTGCGGGAAGAAGAGCGCCGCAAAACCAACGCAAGAGCCGCGTTGTCGGCAACGGAGACTCTCGCCAAAGAGGGACGCCGCGACCGATCGTCGTAACGCGTGACCGCACAAATAGCTGTGCGAAATTCGAGCGGCGAAAAGAGAAGCTGGGGAACTAGGATTCGAACCTAGACTAAAGCGTCCAGAGCGCTCCGTGCTACCGTTACACCATTCCCCATCATCAGAGGGCTGTTTGTCCGCGCGGCGCGGTTGGGGCGTCCCGATGGTGCGCGTCTGGTCGCGCGAGACGCCCCGCCGCAGGCGGCAAAAAGCCGTTGATAGCTGCCACGTTAGGGCCGATAGCCAAACTCGTCAAGGGGAATCGGGCCGCTGGGGCTCTTGCGTGGCACTCCGCGGACCCGCAGTTGGGAAACGGCCGGGGACCTGCCGGCGAGTGGCGAACCCGCACGAATTCTGCTGCCTCGCCGTGCTAGCGGATCCGTGCGATCGGTGATCCGGGTCCGGCACGCATGGCAGTTGCCCGATCAAACTGGCCCACGGAGGCGCCGCGGGTGCGCCTGCGGCCGGACCGCGGACCGCACGCGAATTCCGTTACCGGAGCACAACTAGCCTAGTCGCTGCCGGTCGGGTTGCCGCCGCTGCTGCGGGCTGGGCCGGAGCCGCCGCCCCCCTCGCCAATTGCGCCTAGGCCCGTCGTGCCGGCCCCGGGCGGGCTTGCCGAGTTGCTTTGCGAGCCGCTGGCGGGCTGTTGGTTGCCTGCGGCACCCATCGGCTTGGACTGATCGCCCTTTCCACAACCGGCGAGCGTCAGAGCCGCCGCCATTACCCCCACCAAGAGCGTACGCATCGATCGACTCCTTTGCGCAATGCACGGTTGCGTCTACACGTTTCGAAACAACGGCCTCGCGACAGGCGAGCGAATTCCGCGCCAGCCAGGCGTCGCGAAGGGTTTTGGCCGGGTTACATTGCTTGAATTGCGCCAAGGGCCAGCCTATTCTGGAACGCACCACCCCTGCACGAGCTGCCGGCAAACGAATTTGCCGGCAGCTTTCCTACCCGCATACTGGTCCGAGGAGTTTTTAGCAGTGAGCGCGAAACCAGGCAGCAATCGGCGCGAGTTTCTCAAGAAGTCGGCGGCCGCGCTGGCGGCGCCGACCATCGTGCCGGCCACGGTGTTTGCCAAGGCCGGCGAGCCGGCGCCCAGCGACCGCGTCGTGGTGGGCTCGATCGGCACCGGCGACTTGGGCCGGCGGCATCATTTGAACAACAAGCTGTTGCCCAACAAGCGGATTCAAATGGCCGCGGTGTGCGACGTGGATCGCAACCATCGCGACCAGGCGGCGACCGATTGTTTTACGAAGACCGGCAAGCCGGTCGCCATCTACAAGGACTTTCGCGACCTGTGCGACCGGCCGGACATCGACGCCGTGCTCATTGCCACGCCCGACCATTGGCACGCGCTGGCAGCCATTTATGCGATGGAGTCCGGCAAGGACGTGTATTGCGAAAAACCACTGACGCTCACGATTCACCAGGGCCGCGAAATGGTCAAAGCCGCGCGGCGCTACGGCACCGTCTTCCAGACCGGCAGCCAGCAGCGCTCCAACGACCGCTTCCGCCTGGCGTGCGAGTTGGTGCGGAATAAGAAAATCGGACAGCTCAAACGCGTCGACACGTATATCAACGGCGTCGACGCCGGCACTTGGGAAGCGCCGACCACGCCACCGCCGGAGTTGGATTGGAATTTCTGGCTCGGCCCGGCGCCGTACGCCGACTACAGCCCGAATCGCTGCCATTACCAGTTTCGTTGGTATTCCGACTACTCGGGCGGCAAGATGACCGACTGGGGCGCGCATCACAACGACATTGCCCAATGGGGCATCGGGGCCGACGAATCGGGACCGGTGAAGGTTTCGGGCAAGGGCATGTTCTATCCGGACGGACCGCACGACGTGGCGGGCGAATTCGACGTCGATTACACCTACGCCAATGGCGTCACGCTGCACTGTCACTCAAGCCCGATGGATCACGACCTGGAAGGGATTCCGCTGGGCAAGAAGGAAAAGATCAAGAAGCGTGAAACCAACGGCGTGCTGTTCACCGGCAGCGACGGTTGGGTATTTGTCAGCCGCAGCATGCTCGTGGCCTCGGACCCCAAGCTGTACGACACGCAGTTCACCAACGACGACACGCGACTGTATGTGAGCAAAGACCATCACGAGAACTGGCTCGATTGCATCGCCAGCCGCGAGCGTCCGATCTGTGATGTCGAGATCGGCCATCGCTCGGCCACGGTCTGCCACTTGGGCAACATCGCCATGCAACTGCGCCGCGAACTGGCGTGGGATCCGCAGAAGGAGCAGTTTGTCGACGACGAGCAGGCGAACCTGATGGTCAGCAAGCCGATGCGAGCCCCCTGGCATTTGTAAGGGACGGGGACCCTCACCTTGCCCTCTCCGCCTTCGACCAAGCTCAGGCCGGGGCAAGGGGGAGAGGGTTGCATCGGGCCCCTCACCCTGCCCTCTCCCACGGGGAGAGGGGTTGCGGGACAGATCGAACACCAATCAGCCTATTTTGTAATTGCAGGACGAAACGACTATGGCGAACGTCAACGAACTGGCCAAACAACTGGGCTCGAGCGATCAGGTCAAGGTGTACCAGGCCAAGCAGGAAATGGTGCTGCTCACCGCCGAGGCCGGCGCGCCGGGCAAAGATCGGCAGCGATCGGACATGGCGGCCGAAATGGCCAAGTGTCTGGCCACTGAAAAGGAACAGAAGGACAACAAGGGCAAAGTGAGCAAAGTGCCCGAGTTGAACGCGCAAGCTCGATCGCTCGTGTGCCGCTATCTGGCCAATGTCGGCGATCAGTCGGAAGCGGCGGCGCTGGAGCGTGCGATGCAGGATTTTGACGTGCGAGAAATGGCTCGCTGGGCCTTGTCGCGAATGACCTGCCAGGCGGCGACCGATGCGCTGGCCAAGGCGGCGAAGACCGGCATCGGCGATGAGTTTCGCGTGGGAGCGATCAATGCCCTGGCCGGCCGCTCGGGCTCGAATGTGCGCGAGACGCTCGTGGCCTGTGCGGGCAGTGGCAGCCCGCAGGTTCGGCTGGCGGCCATTGAAGCGCTGGCCAGCGATGCCGATCCGGGCAACGATGCGGTCCTGGCGAAAGCCGCAGTTGGCGAGGGAGTTCGGGCCGGCAAACGCGTCGCCAAGGCACGCTTGCGACTGGCGGAAAACTTGGTGGCTGCCGGGCAAAAGCAGGCTGGCCGGCAGATTTATCAACAAATCGCCGACGGCAAATACGACCGGGCACAGCAAAAGGCAGCTCAGGCCGCGCTCAAGCGAATCGGCTGAAGTCCTTTGTCGGCTGGTAGTTGCGGATTTTTGTGCGATTCTCCGCGCGCGCCCATTTCTGCGTGCCAAACTCTAGTAGGCCGCGGCACAGCGCCGCGCGCCACCGCTGCGTTTCGCTGAAAACCGCTCGAGAGAGGCCAGAACCATGTCGACGAAGCTCGTGAGCACCTTGGGAATCGCTGGTTTGTGGCTCTGCACGTCGGCGGCCGTGAGGGCAGGTGAGCCGGCACCGGGCACGATGCATTTCGTCCAGGTTCCGGGGGTGGGCGGCGCGCAGGAAGGCGCCGACATCAACGTTCCGCTGTCGTCACGCGCCGTGGCCGACTCGCCTGTGAAGATCATGAATTTCAGCCGCGAGACGATGCGCTACCAGATCTCGCGTACCAGCGGCAAGACCTGGACCGATTTCTACAGCCTGCCCAGCGGCAAGCTGCATCAGTTCAATGCCGATCCGCGCAGCGAATCGTCGATCGTTCGCACGCTCAATGGCTCGAGCACGCCGGGCTATGTGTTCATCCGCTATCCCGTCCCCGGCGGCTTCGAGAGCTTCAAACTGCTGGGCAACAATGCATATGGCTACGTAATCAATGCCAACGGCTACGGCGAGATCGTCGAGCCGAACCTGGCGGGCCAGCCCGTGCCGCGCGTCGCGCGAGGCGCGCAGGAGTTGCAGTTGTTCCAGCTTTATGCCAACCACTGCTACTTCGACCGGCAGCCCGACCAGCCGACGCCGCCGCCGGGCCCATTCATGCCGCGGCAATCGAATCTGCCCCGCAGCCAATGATCTCGTAGCGGAAGTCGTGAAGCTTCGGACGGATCGAGCCGAGTGGGTCGGGATTCTCACGAGCGCATCGGAATTCTCACGAATTCCGCTACCGCTATGCCGCATCACGGGCGCCGGCGGTTAACCTGTTGGAACATCCAGGGTACGACGCCCTCGGGATCGGCGTAGGCCGGCGTCCAACTGTTGTGGCCCACGCCTGGATACTCGGTGTAGCGCGGGTGTCCGCCGGCGCTGCGGATGGCCTCGATCATCTTGCGGCTGCGCTCGACGGGCACGGCCGGGTCTTCGGCGCCGTGGATGGCCCAAATCGGCACATTTTTCAGCCGAGCGGCCTGCTGCTCGTCGCCACCGCCGCAAATCGGCACCACCGCGGCAAACCGCTCGGGAAACATCGTGGCCAGCGCCCAAGTGCCGTAGCCGCCCATCGACAGCCCGGTGAGATACTCGCGCTGGCGGTCGACCGGATATTTCTGTTCGATCTCGTCGAGCATGCCGATTACGGCCCGGCCCTGGGGATTCAGCTCGCCGGCAGGGCTCGACTCCTTGTCCGACCAGTTGACGTCCACCCATTTTTCGCCCGACGGACACTGCGGAGCAATCAGAAAGCACGGGTATCGGGCTCGATACGCATCGCTTGCCATCAACTCGGGCAGGTAGAGCAACTGCAAGCGGTTGTCGGTGCCGCGCTCGCCCGCCCCGTGCAAGTACAGCACCACCGGGTATTTCTTCCCGGGCTCGAGATGCTCGGGCTTGAGCAGTCGGTAAGCGAAGACCTGGCGTGTCGGGCCGCTGTCCAAGACATATTCGTGCGCTTCGTAACGCTGGACCGTCTCGTCGGCAGGAGGCATGGGGGCCAATCCCAGGGCAGTGATGGCAAGGGTCAACAGGTACATGGCGCGGAGTCTCGCGAGTGGTCGTTGGCTCGGCGGCCGAAACGGGCATGGATGGGCCGGCGAGACGCCTGCGAGTTTAGCATCAATTCGCCCACGCCGCCGCAGTGCTTGCCCGCGAGCCGCGATTGCGGCACAATTTTGTAGCCTGCCCGTTAGATGCAGGACGTCGCGGCGGTTCCACCATGTTTTTGCACTTTCAAGGTCTTTCACGGCTATGGTCAACGACCTGTCAATGCGTCATGCCCCGGTGTCCGACCTTATTCGATCTCCCGCCAGCAAGGCCGAGTGGGCCGAGTATCGGCTGACGGGCGAGCAGCTCGAATTCTACGAGCGCGAGGGCTACGTGGCCGGTGTCCGGCTGCTGACGGACGAGCAAGTCGACCGCCTGCGCGCGGAATTGCAAGAGCTGACCAATCCGTCGCATCCGGGCAACAAGCTGTTCTACGAGTATCATTCCAACGAATCGGTCGACACCAGCCGCGTGCTGTTTCACGCCCTAGGCGCGTGGCGGATCATGCCGGGCTTTCACGATATCTTGTGGAACCCGCGCTTCACGGTGCCGGCCTCGCAGTTGCTGGGCGGGGCCGTGCGCTTTTGGCACGACCAGTTGTTTTGCAAGCCGGCCCAGCATGGCGGCGTCGTGGCCTGGCACCAGGACTATTCGTACTGGACGCGCACGCAGCCGATGGCGCACCTGACCTGCTGGATCGGCCTGGACGATGCCACCGCCGACAATGGCTGCTTGCAATATATTCCCGGCAGCCATCATTGGCCCTTGCTGCCGGTGACCGGGCTGGCGGGCGACATGCACGCCATCCAATCGGTGCTTAACGACGAGCAAAAGCGGCAGTTCAAGCCGGTGGCGATCGAATTGAAGAAGGGCGAGTGCAGCTTTCATCATCCGCTGATGGTGCACGGATCATACGAGAATCGAACCGACCGGCCGCGGCGTGCGACCGTCATCAACGCCATCCGCGATGGCGTGCACAGTGCGTCGTCCGAGGCATTGCTGGATGGCGTGCCAGCCGTGCCCGAAGGCCAAACCGTGGACGGCCAGTTCTTTCCCTTGCTCTACGATCCGGCAGGCACATAAAACGTGGGGAGTTGACCACGGATGACACGGATCGCACGGATAAAAAAGAGATAAAAAGGCCCATCGGTTTATCCGTGCTCATCCGTGAAATCCGTGGTTGTTTTCTTCTTTACGGATATGCTTCGCGGCGTTTGAAGGGCCATGCCTGCGCGAGCGCGCATAAAAAAAGCGGGGCGCCCGCCAATACCGAGCGTCCCGCCACACGGGGGTGAAAAGGCCAATCTGGAAGGCCGGCGCGATCAGCCAAAGGCGCGGCAATCGTCCGACAAAAAAACTCTACTTCGTCACCGGCTGCTGTCAAATCGGTGCCGGCCCCAGACGCGGCGCGTCGAAAATCTTCGGGGACAATCGTGCCGCTTGGTAGCAAGACCCCCGTGTTCTTGACAGCCCGCGTCGACTAAACTTACAAAGTGGCCCGGCTGCCTGGGGCCCCTTACGATCGAAATTCAAATGCGAGTTGCCAGGCCGACGAGCCAAAGGTCGAAGTCATGTCGAGCGTTATTCCATCGTCGCCATCCGAAATCGCCCGGCGCTCCATCCACCTTCCGTCTCCGTTTGCAGGAGAAGGGGCCGGGATGAGAGCTTCGGAAATCGCCGGTCAGCTCGGCGCCAGGCCGTCGCTGGCGAGCCCGCTGGGCGGCGTCGAGGGCCTGCATGCGATGGCCGAAGAAGAGGACGACGAATTCAGCGAAGAGGATTTCGACGATGATTTTGATGACGACTTCGAAGAGGACTTGGACGACGATCTGAAGGAATTCGAAGATACGATCGAAAACGCGCCAGACGAAGACGACTCAGACGAAGACGAGGATGAAGTCGGCGAGCCGTTTGAAGAAGACGACGATTTTTAAACTCGCGGCTGGGCGGCCCGCTGATTGCGATCAGCGCCCCGGCCCGGCTAAGCATGAGGCTTTGCGGCGTTCAACACTCCGACTTTACGGGGAGGCAAGCGAGTATGTCACGTCCAGATGAATCGTATTCGCACGGCGGCGAATTGCCCGAAGCGCTGGTCGCCAGCTTTCGCGACCAGAGCCAATTGGACTTCGATCTGGCTTTTTTCGATTCCCTGCTCCAGCGCGAGCCGGATTACATCGACGTGCTCCGCTGCCAGGGCGAACTGCTCACCCGCAAAGGCCAGCACGAGCGGGCTTTGACGATCGACCGCCGCCTGGTGTCGCTGCTCCCCTCGGACAGTTACGTCCTCTACAACCTGGCGTGCAGCCTGGCCTTGCTGGGCGAGCCGCAAGAAGCCATCGCCGCGCTGCGCCGTTCGCTCCAGTGCGGCTACGCCGACCTCGATTATCTGAAAATCGACAGTGATTTGGATACGCTACGTGGCGAGCCCGAATACCTCGCGCTGCTCAGCGATTACAGCGTCGACGAACCGAGCGAGCCGGCCGGCGAAGCCGAAGCCGAAGCCGATTAGGCCGGCCTCCGTCGTTTGGACCCAGGCCAGTCGCTGGAGAGGATCGCGTCAGGGAGGATTTCGACCGTGCAGCAGCTTTGGGAGCAGATCGAGCAAGCGGCCAGTGCCATTCGCGGCCATTGGGACCGCACGCCCCGCGTCGGCATCATCCTGGGCACCGGCCTGGGCAGCCTCGCACAGCAGATCACCGACGCGGTCCGCATCGAATATGCGTCGCTGCCGCACTTCCCCCGCTCGACGGCCATCGGCCACGCGGGCCAGCTCGTTTGCGGCATGCTCGAAGGCGTGCCGGTCGTGGCGATGGAAGGCCGGTTTCATGCGTACGAAGGTTATTCCTACCAGCAAATCACCTTTCCCGTGCGGGTGATGAAGGCCCTGGGCGCCGAACTGCTGGTGGTCTCCAACGCCTGCGGCGGCTTGAACCCGCAATATCGCTGCGGCGATATCATGCTGATCGAAGACCACATCAATCTGATGAACGGCAATCCGCTGATCGGGGTCAACGACGAGCGGCTGGGTCCGCGCTTCCCCGACATGTGCCGGCCGTACGACTCGGCACTCGTCGATCGCGCCTTGGAAATCGCGCGGAAGGAAAACTTCGCGGCGCACCGCGGCGTGTACGTCGCCGTCACCGGCCCGAACCTGGAAACTCGGGCCGAATATCGCTTTTTGCGGCTAATCGGCGCCGACGTGGTCGGCATGTCGACGGTGCCGGAAGTCATCGTGGCCGCCCATGCCGGCCTGCGCGTGCTCGGTCTTTCGATCGTGACCGACCTCTGCCTGCCCGACGCCCTGCAACCCGCCAAGATCGAGCACATCCTCGCCCACGCCGCCGCCGCCGAACCCAAGCTGCGTAAAATCGTGCTGGGCATTTTAAAGGCCGAGCGGCAAAGCTGACAGATTTGTAGGGTGGGCATTGCCCACCATCCGGAGCCATCCTCATGGCCAATCGCAATTCGCGTCCCACCGCCCGCATGCCGGCCACCAAATTTCCGAACCTCCGCAAGAAGCTGCTGAAAAAGCCTTCGTCGCAGACGCCAAGGAAAAAAGGGCGGTAGGCGGTGCCGCGTGATCCGCTTCGATAGTCGCGCAAACGGCATCCGCGTGAGCAATCCCTTTCCGTAGCCCAGGCGTTCATGCCTCGGAACCGCGACCGCCCGCCACGTTGTGATCGGGGCTTTAGCCCCTTGTCACGATCGAGGCATGAATGCCTCGGCTAGGGAAATGGCTCGTTGCGTTTGGCAACTGCACCCCGGCCCGGCCTTTGGCGATTGAAAAAAACGCCCTGCGCTGATTTACTGCAAGTCTTTCGCTCGGCCACACTAGCGCGATTGACCGCATGTTTCAGCCAGTTCCCAGCTCGGTGCACTTTCCCACGCTCGAGGCCGAAATCGGCGAGTTCTGGCGGCACGAGCGGATTTATGAACAATCGCTCGAGCGGCCGGCTCCCAATGGGCAGTTCATCTTTTACGAAGGTCCGCCCACGGCCAACGGCATGCCGCATCCGGGCCACTGCCTCACCCGGGCCATCAAGGACCTGTTTCCCCGCTACCGCACCATGCGCGGCTACCACTGCGAGCGCAAGGCCGGCTGGGACACGCACGGCCTGCCGGTGGAAGTCGAGGTCTGCAAAGAGCTGGGCATCCACTCCAAGGAAGAAATCGAGGCCTACGGCGTCGAGCCGTTCATCCACAAGTGCCAGCAGAGCGTGTGGCGCTACATGCGCGAGTGGGAAAAACTCACCGAGCGCATCGGCTTCTGGATCCGCCTGGACGAAGCCTACGTCACCTATCATCAGAGCTACGTCGAAAGCGTCTGGTGGGCCCTCAAGAACCTGTTCGACCGCGGGCTGCTCTACCAGGGTCACAAGATCGTCTGGTGGTGGGCCCAAGGCGGCACCGCGCTCAGCGCCGGCGAAGTCGGTCAGGGCTATCGCGAAGTGGCCGACCCCAGCGTGTACGTGCGCTTCCCGCTGGTCGATCGGCCCGACACGTCGCTGCTGGTTTGGACCACCACCCCTTGGACGCTGCCGAGCAACCAGTTTGCCGCCGTGCATCCCACGCTCGACTATGCGCTCGTGGCCGACGAGCAGTCGGGGCAAAAACTGATTGTGGCCATCGCCTTGCTCGACGCGCTCCGCAGCAAGTCAGGCCTGGAGCTGCCGGTTCAAGAAACACTCAAGGGCGCAGAATTGGTCGGCCTGCGCTATCAGCCGCCGTTTGACTATTATTACAAGACCCTCGGCGAGCGCCAGGGCCGGCTCAAGGTGGGCGGCCAGCAGCACGTTGCCTGGCGCGTAGTGCCGGCCGAGTTCGTCACGGTCGACAGCGGCACCGGCGTGGTGCACCAAGCGCCGGCTTTTGGCGAAGTCGATTTCGACGTCTTGCAGGCCGAAATGGGCAGCTTCGAGCCCGGTGAAGGCCCCGAGCTGATTTGCGCCGTCGGTCCCGACGGCCGCTTTACCGACGAAGCGCCCGACTACACCGGCCGCTGGGTCAAAGAGGCCGACAAGGACATCACGCGCGAGCTGCGCCGCCGCGGCCTGCTGTTTCATCTGGAGCAGTACCTGCACGAATACCCGTTCTGCTGGCGGGCCGAGCAGGACCCGCTGATCCAGTACCCGCGCCAGAGCTGGTTTATCCGCACCACGCAGTTCAAAGAGCCGATGCTCGAAAACAACAGCCGCATCCATTGGCTGCCCGAGCACATTCGCGACGGGCGGTTCGGCAATTTTCTCGAATCCAACGTCGACTGGGCCCTGAGCCGCGAGCGCTATTGGGGCACGCCGCTGCCGATCTGGGTTTGCGAAGCCACCGGGCACATGGAAGCGATCGCCAGCTACGACGAGCTGCTGGCCAAGCCCGGCGTCTCGGGCACCGAGGCCTGGGAGGCGGCCAAGGCCGCGCACGTCGACATTTCCGAGCACTTGAAAGTCCACAAGCCGTACATCGACGCCATCACGTACGAATCGCCCAAAGCGCCCGGCAAACGCATGCGCCGCGTGAGCGACGTGATCGACTGCTGGTTCGACTCGGGAGCCATGCCATTTGCCCAATGGGGCTGGCCACATACCGGCCGCGAACAGTTCGCGAATCACTTTCCGGCCGACTTCATTAGCGAGGCCCTCGACCAGACCCGCGGCTGGTTCTACAGCCAGTTGGCGATCAGCACGCTGCTGTTTTCGCCGTGCGACAACCCGCTGCCGCCGGCGGCCCCGCGGCCGGAGTATCCGCATCCGTTTCGCAATTGCATCGTGCTGGGGCTGATGCTTGGCGAAGACGGGCAGAAAATGTCCAAGCAGAAGCGGAACTATCGCGAGCCGGGCGAAATCTTCGACAAGTACGGGGCCGACGCTCTGCGCTGGTATTTCTTCGCGAATCAGCCGCCGTGGACCTCGATCCGCTATAGCGAGCAGGCGATCAAGGACAGCATTCCCGAGTTCCTGCTGCGGCTCTGGAACGTCTACAGCTTCTTCGTGATCTACGCCAATATCGACGGCTTCGATCCCGGCTCGTCGCTGACCGGCGATTGCGGCTCGCTGGATGCCGCCGTGCTCTCACAGGCGGCCGAGTACCGGCCGGTTGGCGAGCGTAGCGAACTCGACCGCTGGATCCTCGGTGAGCTCAACCGCACCACGGCCGCGGTCGCTCGGCGAATGGATGAGTACGACAACTTCGCCGCCTGCGCACAGATCACGGCTTTGGTCGACGCGCTGAGCAATTGGTATCTGCGCCGCAGCCGCGACCGCTTCTGGGCGGGCGAGTGGACCACCGACAAGCTCGACGCCTACTGGACGCTGTACGAATGCCTGCTCACGACGGCCCGGCTGATTGCCCCGTTCGTGCCGTTTCTGGCCGAGACCCTGTGGCAAAATCTGGCGGTGGCCGGCACCGGCGGCCGGGCTGCGGCCAGCGTGCACCTGGCCGAGTTTCCCGGGGGTGATGTGGATGCCGTTGACGACGCGCTCTCCGAGCAGATGGCGCTGGTGCGCGAGATTGTGTCGCTGGGCCGCAACGCGCGCACGGTCGCCAAAATCAAAGTCCGCCAGCCGCTGGAGAAGGTCGAGCTGATTCTCGTCAATCCCAGGCACGGCGAGTGGATCGAAGCGCATGCCGCTTTGATCCGCGAGGAATTGAACGTCAAGCAAGTCGAACTGGCCGCCCGGGCTGACCAGTACATCACCTACACCGTGCTGCCTGATCTAAAACGCCTGGGTCCGCGGCTGGGCAAGCGTTTGCCCCAGCTTCGCCAGGCCCTGGCTGCCGCCGATGCCGCCGCGCTCCTGGCCCAGTTGGAAACGCAGGGCCACGTCGTGCTTCCGGTGGGCGACGAGCCCGTGACGCTCGACGCCCAGGACATTCAAGTCCGGCTGCAAGCCAAGCCGGGCTGGGCCGCGGCCCAAGGGCCATCGGCCGTCGTCGTGCTTTCGACGGACTTGACGCCAGTGCTGATTGTCGAAGGCGTGGCTCGCGAATTGGTGCACGCCATCCAGAACCATCGCAAGGAGTCAGGCTGCGAATACACCGATCGGATTTCGGTCGGCATCGACTCGGATGACGAAGCCATCCAGCACGCGATGCGCGATTTCGCCGACTACATCCGCGGCGAAACGCTGGCGATCCGATTGGCCAATCAGGCCATTGTCGGAGTTGAACCGATCGGATTGAATCTTGGAGGAGTTGCGGCGCAATTGTACGTAAAGGTCGAGCGTCAGGAGTAAAGTTTCCAGGGAGGGCGAGGCTCCTGCCGAGCCGGGATCTCGCATGACGCGCGGCTCGGCAGGAGCCTCGCCCTCCCATTTAAGGCGCGCTCTCAAGGCGGAACTGTCAATGGCGATCAATCGCACCGCTGCCGATGAATCGCGGCCGCCGCTGCGCATCGCCGTGCTGATTTCCGGTAGCGGAACGACGCTGGCGAATTTGATCGACAAGATCCGTGAGGGCTCGCTGCCGGCCGAGATCGTGCAAGTCATATCGAGCAATCCGGCGGCCGGCGGGCTGAAATACTGCCACGACGGTTTGCCGTCTGCCGTGCTCGAGCGAAAGTCATTCGACTCGGCCGAGCGGTACGGCCACGCGATTTTCGACGTTTGCCGCCAGCGCGGAGCCGAGCTGGTCGTGATGGCCGGGTTCCTCAAATTCGTGCCGATCCCCGCCGACTTCGCCAATCGCGTGATCAACATCCACCCGGCGCTGATTCCCGCTTTTTGCGGCGCAGGCTACTACGGCCATCGGGTCCACGAGGCGGTGCTCGATTACGGGGCCAAAGTTAGCGGCTGCACCGTGCATTTTGTCGACAACGAGTACGATCACGGGCCGATTATCTTGCAGCGCGTGGTGCCGGTGGCCGACGCCGACACGCCCGACACGCTCGCGGCCCGGGTGTTTGCGGCCGAGTGCGAAGCCTATCCCGAGGCGATCGGCCTGTTCGCCGCCGACCGGCTTACGCTGGAAGGTCGCCGCGTCCAGATCGCCGCCGACCGCGCATAAAAGCCGCGACCGCTGGTCGCGGTCTACACCGGCTGATACCCCAGCGCGGCATACAGCCGGCCGGCGCCGGCCCAGGCGGTGTGGGTTTCGAGAAAGATCTCTCGATAGCCGGCATCCCAGCAGGCCTGGTGCAAGGTTTCCAGCAAGAGCCGGCCCACACCCCGCCGCCGATAGCCGGGCAGCACGGCCAGCCAGTGCACGGCCGCTTTCACCTCCGGCGGCCGGCCGCGATCGGCCCAGGTCACGCTGCCCACCACCGGCCAGTCGTCGCCCGCCAGCCGCGACTGGGCCAGCCACATCCGCTGGGGCGACCACCACGGTTTCGCCAAAAACTCGCGCTCAAAATCGCCCGCGTCCCACTGGCCGACGCCCAGCTTTTCGCGAGCAAAGGCCCGATTCCGAACCGCCAGCCACGTCGCAATATCGTCCGGGCCGGTGTAGTGCCGCAGCGCGATATCGGTCCGCATGACGAACTCGGGTCGAGTCTGGAGTTCTAGACGCAGATTAGTCACGTTGGCCATAAGTGGACTGTGTTTTACCCGGCATTCCGAGGGACGGAAGGCCCCTAAGAAACGGTTTGAACAGAAGATCGCGAAGGGCGCAAAGAAAGGAAAGAACGAAGCCATTCTTCGTCTTGGCGTCCTTCGCGAGCTTCTGTCTAAATCCTCACCATCCTGCTGTACCAATTCCTACAACGAGCCTAAACGTGCGTGAACTTGAAAGAATCTGATTGATTTCATTCAAGTCTTGGCGCATGATAGCAGGCTGATTGGAACTTTCAGTGCAGCGGTGGCCCCATGCTGGCGGAGGAGCGACGAAATAGGCTCTTGGAACTCGTGCGGCAGCAAGGCTTTGCGGCTTTGCCAGAACTTGCCGGCCAGCTTCAAGTTTCGGAGTCGACCGTCCGACGCGATCTGGAAGTTTTGGAAGAAGCCGGCGCGGCCAAGCGCACGCATGGCGGCGTGTTCTATGCCGGCAGCTCACCCAAGCTGCCGCATTTCGACGAACGCCAGCCGGCCCAGTGGGACAAGAAGCGAGCCATTGCCCAGCGGGCTGCCGAACTGGTGGCCGATGGCGACACGCTGCTGCTGGACGGGGGCACGACAACCTACGAAGTGGCCCGGCTGCTGGTCGGCCGACCGCTGCAAATTGTGACCAACTCGCTGCCGGTGGCCAACCTGTTTGCGGCCAGCACCACGGCCGACCTGGTGTTGCTGGGCGGATACATCTATCCGCGCACCGGTGTGTCGCTGGGGCCGTATGCCAACGAGATGCTGGCCCACCTGAGCGTGCGGCGAACGCTGCTGAGCGTGGCCGGCATCAACGAACGGGGTTTTTACAACAGCAATGTGCTGCTGGTCGAAACGGAACGAGCCATGTTAAGCGCCGCCGACGAAGTGATTGTGCTGGCCGACAGCACGAAATTCGGCATTCAAAGCCTGGCCCATCTCTGCCCGCTGGACGCGATCGACTACCTGGTCGTCGACAGTGGCATTTCGACCGCCTGGCGGCGAAAGATCGAGGCCACGAAGGTGAAGCTGCTCGTTGCCGAACAACCGCAGGCCCTTGCCCGCGATCTCGAGGAGCCCGTGAAATGAGCACTGCCAAGTTAGATCGGCCCGGCCTGGATCGTGCGACCATCGAGCGGATCGTGCGCGAGCTGGTGCTGAAAAATGGCGCGCCGGCCAAAGCCGCGAGCGACGCGGCGCCCGAGCTGGTTGTCAGCGTTTCGGCCCGGCATTGCCATCTGACCGACGAGCACGTCGAGATTCTGTTTGGTCCCGGCCGCAAGCTGACGCAGATGAAGCCGCTGTTTCAGGACGGCTTTTTTGCGGCAGAAGAAACGGTGATGGTCGTGGGGCCCAAGCGGCGGATGCTGCCTACCGTGCGCGTGCTGGGTCCGACGCGGCCGTACAGCCAGGTGGAGTTGGCATTCACCGACGGCATCAGCCTGGGCATCGAGCTGCCGGTGCGGGCCAGCGGCGACATTGCCGGCACGCCCGGCTGCGTGTTGGTGGGGCCGGCGGGCGTGGTCGAGCTGAAGCACGGCGTGATCCGAGCCGAGCGGCACGTGCACATGCGTCACGATCATGCCGCGTTTTACGGCGTGAAAAACGGCGATCGCATGAATCTGCGAGTCACCAGCTCGTGCAGCATGATCTTCGAAGGCCTGCTCGTGCGAGCCGATGCCACCAGCAAGCTGGAAGTGCATCTGGATACCGACGAAGGCAACGCCGCCGATCTGGACCATGCCACAAAAGTCGAGTTGCTCAAAGCGTAGCGAGCGTGAATTTGTAGTTGTTTCTGTTCTTTTTTCTCGGAGAAGCAGTCCATGGCGAAATCCAAGGCAATGGAAGCGCTGGGCATGATCGAGACCAAGGGCTTCGTGGCCCTGGTCGAAGCCAGCGATGCAATGATGAAGGCCGCGAACGTCGAGTTCCTCGGCTGGGACAAGGTCGGCAGCGGTCTGGTCACCGCGTTTGTCACGGGCGACGTGGCGGCGGTCAAAGCGGCCACTGATGCCGGAGCTGCCGCAGGCGGCCGCATTGGCGAAGTTGTCAGCGTGCAGGTCATTCCCCGCCCGCACGACGATTTGGGCATCGTGCTTCCCGGCCGCAACGGCGCGACCCAGGGCGCCGAGTAGCTTTACCCGATTTCTCGATTCCCACGTACATGAAAAAGGACCTCACGATTATGAACGACGCGATTGGACTGTTGGAAACCAAGGGCCTGGTGGCCCTGGTCGAAGCGACCGATGCCATGGCCAAAGCGGCCAACGTGCAGATTGTCAAAAAGATCGCCATCGGCGGCGGCCTGGTCACCACGGTGGTTCGCGGCGACGTGGGCAGCGTGCGGGCAGCCGTCGAAGCCGGCGCCGCTGCGGCCAACCAGGTGGGCGAGCTGTCCGCCAGCCACGTGATTCCGCGTCCGGCCGACGGCCTGGTCAAGGCCTATCTCAGCTAGCCTTTTTGAGCGCATTGTCAGATGAAAATCCTCGTGGCCAACTTGGGTTCGACCAGCTTCAAGTACCGCTTGTTCGACATGCGCGACGAGCGGCAACTGGCGCGGGGCGGGACCGAGCGCATCGGCTCGGCCGAAAGCCGATCGTTCATCGAGATCGGAGACCGGCGTCGCGAATTCGTGTCGCAGGTTCCCGACCATGCGGTGGCCGTACGCCAGTGTCTGGAGCATCTGGCCGATCCGCAGGAAGGCTGCCTGCAATCGGCCAGCGAAGTGGCGGCGATCGGGTTCAAGGCAGTACACGGCGGGCGTTATAGCGACGTGCAGCGTGTGACGCCCGACGTGTTGGCGGCAATGGAAGCCATGCACGAAGTCGCACCGGCCCACAACCCGCCATACGTCACGGCCATGCGTTTGCTCAGCGAAAAGCTGCCCGAGATTCCGCTGGTGGCGGCCTTCGAAACCGGCTTTCATCAGACGATTCCCGACCGGCAAAAGCACTACGCCATTCCTTGGGAATGGGCCGACGAGCACCTGGTGCGGCGCTGGGGTTTTCATGGCGCCAGCCATCGCTATATCGCTGGGCGCACGGCCGAACTCTTGGGCCGGCAGGATTTGCGAATCATCTCCTGCCATCTGGGCGGTTCGAATTCGCTGTGCGCCATCCGCAACGGCCAGAGCGTGGCCACCAGCCTGGGCATGAGCCCGCAAAGCGGCCTGCCGCACAACAACCGCGTGGGCGATTTCGATGTGTTTGCCTTGCCGGTGCTGATCGAGCGCACGGGCAAAACACTCAACCAATTGCTCGAAGAAATGGCCAATCAGGGCGGGCTGCTGGGGATCAGCGGCACCAGCGGCGACATCCGCGACTTGGAAGCCGCGGCCGCCAGCGGTCATGCTCGTTCGGAGTTGGCCTTGGCCCTGTTTGCCACCAGCATTCGCAATTACCTCGGCGCCTCACTGGTCGAGCTGGGCGGAGCCGACGCGCTCGTCTTTACCGGCGGCATTGGCGAAAACAGCTACCGCGTGCGTCGCGACGTCTGCCGCGACCTGGCCGGCCTGGGCATCGCGCTCGACGAAGCAGCAAACATGGCCCCGGCGAGCCGGGAGCGTCAGCGACCGGAGGGCACCGACGCCGGAAGTCTCACGACTTCCGCTACCGAGCGCCACCCCGGCGAGCGGCCGATCCATGCCGCCAGCAGCCGCACGCAAATCTGGGTCATACCCACTAACGAAGAAATTGTCGTGGCCCGGCAAGCGAAACAACTTTTGGAAAGCGGCGGGTAACGAGATGTTCGTGGCCAAAGTCACCGGCAGCGTCGTGGCGACCCAAAAGGTGGCGTCCATGGTGGGCCACAAGCTGCTGGTCGTCGAGCCGTATCGCATCGACGCCAAAGACCGCCGCAAGCTTTCGACTACCGGACGCACGTTCGTCGCCGTCGACACGGTCGGCGCCGGATTGAACGAATTTGTGCTGATCGTGCAGGGCTCGAGCGCCCGGCTCACGCCCGAAACCAAGAACCTGCCGGTCGACGCCACGATCATCGGCATTGTCGATACGGTACACGTCGACCAGGACTGCGTCTTCAACCGCAACGCAGAAGCGGCCAGTTAAACGAGGATTCAAAACGCACATGCAAGCCACCGAAGATCTCATTCGCAACGTCGTTCAGCAAGTCCTGCAACAGATGGGCAACGGCAAAGCGCCGGCCGCTTCGCCGGTCTCGGCTCGCGGTTTCGCCGGCCGACACGGCATCTTTACGTGCGTCGACGAAGCCGTTGCCGCCGCCACCGAAGCTTTCGAGCGGCTCTCCGAGCGCACGATCGCCGAGCGCAAGCGGATCATCGACCATATCCGCCGCATCTCGATCGACGATTGCGTCGAGCTGGGCACGATGGAGATGAACGAAACCAAGATCGGCCGGCTCGAGCACAAAATCGAAAAGCTCAAAACGCTGGGCGAGCGTACGCCCGGCGTCGAGTTCATGCGCAGCGAGGTCTTTAGCGGCGATTATGGCCTGGCCGTGATCGAGCACGCCCCCTTCGGCGTCATCGGTTGCATCACGCCGGTCACGCATTCGCTGCCCACCATCACGGGCAACGCCGTGAGCATGATCGCCGGCGGCAACACGCTGGTCGTCAACCCGCATCCCGGCGGCAAGCAGGTCGCGGCCGAAGGCGTGCGGCGCTTCAACCAGGCCATTTATCGCGACTTGGGCATCGATAACCTGATCTGCGTGATTGCCGAGCCGACGCTCGAGTCGGCGGCTGCCATCTTCAAGCATCGCGGCGTGAAGCTGATCTGCGTCACCGGCGGGCCGGCCGTGGCCCGCGCGGCAATGAACAGCGGTAAGCGGGCCGTCGTGGCCGGACCGGGCAATCCGCCGGTCGTCGTCGACGAAACGGCCGATCTGGATCGGGCTGCCCGGGCGATCATCACCGGTGGGGCTTACGACAACAACCTGCTTTGTATTGCCGAAAAAGAAGTCTTCGTCGTCGACTCGGTGTTCGACGCCATGCTGGCCGCGATGGAACGGGCCGGCGCCATGCGGCTGAATGCCGGCGAAGTCGAGGCCCTGGTACGCAAGGCGATCACCAGCGTCGGCGAAGGCGAGCACAAGCACGACGTGGCCCACAAGGATTTCATCGGCCAGGATGCCGCTGTGCTGGCCAGAGCCATCGGCAAGACGGTGCCGCCCAAGACCGAGTTGCTGTTCGCCGAGACGGATGAATCAAACCCGTTTGTGACCGTCGAGCAGATGATGCCCTTCATCCCGTTTGTCCGCTGCCGCGACGTGGACGAAGCGATCGCCAAGGCGAAGCACTACGAGCACGGTTTCCGGCACACGAGCCTGATCCACTCCAACAGTGTTCGCAACATGACCAAGATGGGCCGGGCGCTGGACACCACGCTGTTCGTCAAGAACGGGCCGTGCATGGCTAGCCTGGGCCTCGGCGGCGAAGGGTATTTGTCGTTCTCGATTGCCACGCCCACCGGTGAAGGCGTGACCACGCCGCTGACGTTTACCCGCGAACGGCGGTGCTCGCTGATCGACGACCTGCGAATCCTTGGCAAGTAAGTAGTCATTGATAAGGCAGAAGCAATCGCAATGCAAACAGGTTTGGTAGTCGGCACGGCGACGTCCACGGTCAAGCACGCTTCGCTCAATGGGGCCAAGCTGCTGGTCGTGCAGATGCTGCTGGCCGATGGCCGCTCGGGCGATGGCGAGCCGGTGCTGGCCGTTGATCGGATGGGGGCCGGCATCGGTGAGACGGTGCTGGTGACCAGCGACGGCAAGTTCACGCGCGAGCTGTTGGGCAGCGAGAACACGCCGGTGCGCTGGAGCGTGATGGGAATTCCCGACTAATGGGCGAGCAGGAGCCAGCGATAAGCAATCATTGGGACATGGATGCCGTGGTGCGCGAGGTGCTCCAGCGGCTGGCAGCCGGCGGAAACGACTCGCCCACTGAGCGAAAGCTCGACGATCGCGTCGTGACGGTCAGTTCAATCCAGGGACAGTTGGAGGGCGTTCAAACCATCGTCGTGGCACATCGGGCGGTGATCACTCCGGCCGCCAGCGACTTGCTGCGAGCCCGCAAGATCGTGATCCAGCGCTCGGCCGCAAAGCCGGCAGCGGCCGCGACGGGGCGGGCCCTGGTGCTGGCCCTGGCCGAAACCAGCTATGAGCCGGCCACACTGATCGAACGTTTGGGACGCGAGGGATTTTTAATTGAACAATTGGCCCGGACGGGCATGGCCGATGTGATTGCGGAGTTGTCGGAGGCGGCAGCCAAGGGGGGCAAACCGGCTGTGCTGCTGACCGGGGCGTGCGAGCTGGCCTTGTGCCTGGCGAATCGCCGCCGCGGCGTGCGGGCCGCGCTCGGCACTGACCGGGCGAGCGTGAAGCTGGCAAGAGAACAGATCGGCGTCAACGTGTTGGCGATTAATCCGGCAGTGACGATGGGTTTTCAACTGCAACAAACGATCCGCGAATTTGTCGAACATCACGGCCAGGGCGACACGTCCCGCTGGGCCGCACTGCTCGATTGATTCACTTGATTCAAAGGCTAACCCGATGCGAATTGCCGAAGTCATCGGCTGCGTGACCTTGAGCCGCTGGCATCCCAGCCTGGCGGGCGGCCGCTTTCCTCTGGCCGTGCCGCTGACACTGGACGAACTGAGCGCAAGCTCCACGGCGAGCCGGGAGCCTTCGGGTCCCGAGCCTCAGGCCGAGGGGCGTCAGCGACCGGAGGGAGAAGAACTCGTGGTCTACGACCAACTCGGCGCCGGCGTCGGTTCGCGCATCGCCATGAGCGAGGGAGGCGAGGCGGCCCAACCGTTTTATCCCGACATGAAACCGATCGACGCTTACAACGCGGCGATCCTCGACACTATTCACATGCAAGTCAAAGCAGGTGCGCGATGAACGTTCATAAGTTGAAGCAGGAAATGTGCGAGATTGGCCGCCGGATTTACAACAAGGGCTTTGCCGCCGCCAACGATGGCAACATCACCTATCGCATCGGCGACAACGAGGTGCTCTGCTCGCCCACGATGATCTCCAAGGGCTTTATGAAGCCCGAGGATATCTGCACGATCGACATGCAGGGCAACCAGCTCGCCGGCTTTCGCAAGCGCAGCAGCGAGGCGCTGCTGCACCTGGCGATCATGAAGGAGCGGCCCGACGTGAAGAGCGTGGTGCACTGCCATCCGCCGCACGCCACGGCGTTTGCCGTCGCTCGCGAGCCGATTCCGCAGTGCGTTCTGCCCGAGGTCGAAGTCTTTTTGGGCGACGTGCCAATCACGACCTACGAAACGCCCGGCGGACAGAAGTTCGCCGAGACCGTGTTGCCGTTCGTCAAGAAAACCAACGTCTTGATCCTGGCCAACCACGGCACCGTGAGTTTTGGCGAAAACGTCGAGCGGGCCTATTGGTGGACCGAAATTCTCGACGCGTACTGCCGCATCCTGATGCTCGCCCGCGACCTGGGCAAGGTGAACTACCTGGGCGAAGGCAAGACGCGCGAGTTGCTGGACCTGAAAACCAAGTGGGGTTTCAGCGACGCACGGCTGGCGCAGGGCATGGAGAATTGCGACATCTGTGCCAACGACGTGTTTCGCGATAGTTGGGTCCACAGCGGTGTCGAGCGCCGCGCTTTCGATGCCCCGCCTCCGACGACGACGGTCAAGAGCTCGGCTTTCAAACCCGATGGCAGCCCCGAAGGCCCGGTAGCTACCAACGGCGCAGCAACCAAACCGGCCGCCAACGAGCAAGAAGCCCTGATCCAAGCCATCACCGATCGCGTCATGGCAGCCCTCTCGCAAAAAAACTGACAACGGACAACTGACCACTGATACCTCCACACCCTTCGAGACGTTTTCCAGCATGAAAGTCAGCATTATCGGCGGAGCGGGCCTGGTCGGATCGTGTACCGCGTTTGCTTTGCAAATGGGTCGCGTCGTGCGCGAGATCGCGCTGTTGGATGTGAATGCCGAAGCGGTCGGCGGCCAGGCGCTCGACCTGCTTCACGGCGCGAGCGTGATGGCCGATCAGCGCATCGTCAGCGGCGGCTACGAACATATCCCGACCAGCGATCTGATTTGCATCACGGCCGGCCTGCGCCGCAAGCCGGACGAAAGCCGGCTCGATCTGATCAATCGCAACGTCGACTTGTTCTCGGGCATCCTGGCCGAAATCGCCAAAGTCGGCTATCGCCGCGAGGCGATTGTGCTGGTGGTTTCCAACCCGGTCGACGTGCTGACGTACCTGGCCGCCGAGCGGCTGGATCTGCCGGCCACCCAGGTGCTGGGTCTGGGCACGCAGTTGGACACGATCCGCTTTCGCAGCCTGATTGCCGAGCGGCTGGAAGTGCCGCCCACGCAGGTTTCGGCCCTGATCTTGGGCGAGCATGGCGACAGCATGGTGCCGATCTGGTCCAGTGCGTCGGCGGCCGGCCTGCCGCTGGAAAAGTTCCCGGGCTGGAACCCGAACCTGGCCAGCGAGCTGTTCACTCGCACCAAGGGCTCGGGCGCCGAAGTCATCAAGAAAAAAGGCGGAGCCGGCTTCGCCGTGGGCCTGGCGATCCAGGAAGTGATCGAAACCGTGGCCTTGGACCGCTGCCGCATCCTGCCGGTATCCAGCGTGCAGAGCGGTTGCTACGGCATTCGCGACGTGGCGATCAGCGTGCCGACGGTTGTCGGCCGCTCGGGCGTCGTGGCCACGCGCGAAATCGAGCTCTGGCCCAAGGAGGTGCAGGCCCTGCGCAAAAGCGGCCAAGTGCTAAGGCAGACTGTTGATACGGTGTTGGCGCGGGTTGGGGCGGCGAAGTAGTTAGTTGTCAGTTGTCCGTGGTCAGTTGTTCGTTCATGCTTTTGCGGCTTTCTATGCAAAAATCGCTCGACCGCAAGTTGGCTGCGATCCACGCCGATCCTTCGGGAGCGAAGGATTTTATTATCGCCGATGCCAAGGATGCGGATATGGCGTTCGGCATCGGGGCGCCGGGCAAATCGCCCGAGAGCCATGCCGGCGAAGCCCGGTCCCGCACGCTGGGCGAGTATCACGATCAGATCCGGCAAATCGTCCACCAAGGGCTGGTCGACATCATGCTCATGTCCGCGAGCACCAACGACGTGCTCACGATTCAGGAGCGGCTGTTTGCCGACAGCCACATCACGCCCGCGGCCCGGGCCAACGACACCAGCGACGTGTTCGTCGTGCGCGGCGGTGCGTATCTCCAGGAGCCGTCGCGGCCGTTTCGCACGGCGCTGCTCGACCACATTCAATGCGGCCACGTCGACTGTGCACCGCCCGAGCGCTCGCTGGGCGCCGACTTGGGCCTGTACAGCATGACGTTCAACAACCGCTTGGACGAAGACCTGGTGGCGCTGGAAACGTATCGGCAGTTCCGCGTCGAGGCCGAGCGCAAAGGTTTCCGGCATTTCCTGGAAGTTTTCGATCCCAACGCCGGCCAGGGACTCGAAGCGGACAAGATCGGGCATTTCGTCAACGACTCGATCGCCCGCACGCTGGCCGGCGTGGCCTCGGCCGGCCGGCCGATCTTTCTCAAGGTCGTGTACCACGGCCCGCAGGCGATGGAAGAGCTCGTGGCTTACGACCCGCACCTGATCGTCGGCATTCTCGGCGGCGGGGCCGGCACGACGTACGATGCGTTCAAGCTCATCGCCGAAGCCCAGAAATATGGCGGCCGCGTCGCATTGTTCGGCCGCAAAATCAACAACGCCGAAAACCAATTGGCCTTCGTCGAGTTTCTGCGGCTGATTGTCGACCGCGTGATCAGCCCCGAGGAAGCCGTGCGGGCGTATCACGGCGTGCTCGAGCGCTTGAAGATCAAGCCGCAGCGCAAGCTCGACGATGATCTCGTGCTGCAAACCGGCGTAATGAGCTACGGCGGCGGCTCGACGGTCACCATTCCGGTGGGAACGCCCACGGCGAATCCAAAAGCCGCGCCCGATCATAAAGCCGCGACCGCTGGTCGCGGTGCCGCAGCGCACGAGTGCGGTTGCCAAGAAAAAATCAACGGCCAGCCCAAGCCGGCGGCCGAGTCCGCAGACAAATGCGGTTGCGGCTGCAAAAACAAGCCGGCGGAAGCTTCGGCCAGCACCAATGGCCAACCCGATTTCGCCCGCATGACGCAGGCTGAGAAGCTGGCGTACAATCAGGCGAAGCGCAATCGGATCTTTGGTTGAGAGCCTTACTTCGTGGCTGATCATTTCCGCTGCAAGCCTACTCGCCAGCCGCCGAATTTATCGAGGTCGAGCGACTCTTGCGTCGCCATTGGCTTTGGGCCGTCGTCCATGCACATTAGCAGCCATGCGCCGCGAAAATCGTAGGCCCAGCGTTGTGTCTTCCCACTAGCGATGTTGGTGAGAAAAATCTGCTTCGGCGACGGCGTCATGTCGAGCCGGTATCGAAATCGTTCGACGGACGCAGTTATGGGGCCGTCCCTTCCTTCCTTGCCGCCCTTGATGTGGCAAGTTTCCACGACAACCATGTCGTCGGTAAAGATGTAGTTGATCGGGCCTGACATCTGGAAGGTAGCGGATCCTACGTGCCAGTTGCCGAGGAATCGCTGACGCTCAGCTAGTTCGGCCTGGCTGCTCTTCTTTGCGGGCACGCTGCCTGGTGGCCCCGCAAACGCCGCCATGCCAACACAGCAAAAGCATGTAATCAGCAACATTCTCGACCGTGCGCGGAGCATTGCAGGCCCTCCTTGGCGGTAACTTGATCACGTTAACATCCGTGCCAGCACGGATCACTGCGTCTCAGTCACCGCACATTTCGGCGAGGTCGCGGACGTAGGCCAGGGCTTCGTCCACGTCGGGCACAGCGACGCCGATAGCCCGACCGGCGCGATCGCAGCGGGCGAGAATCAACAGCTCTTCAAAGTACTCCGATTCGCCTAGCCGGCGGCGGGCGCGAACGCCGAGGTCGTTGTCCAGCAGGGCGCGGGCTTCGTCCTGGTGCTCGATCAGCCAGAAGGTGCGCGGCGTGACGACGTCTTCCAGGGCTTCGAGCCCGGCCGCCAGGTGGTCTTTGGGATCGATGGCCTTGCCGACGTCGTGCAATAGCGCGGCCAGCAGGAATTCTTCGTCATAGGGCTGCTCGTCGCGGGCCAGATCAAAGACCTGCAAACTGTGATACAGAGCGTCCCCCTCGGGATGCCACTTTGGGCTTTGCCGGACGTGCTCCAGCGGAGCCAGCAGCCCGCGATAGACCTCGAACCGGTCGGTCTCGCCCGGCGTGGGCAGCAACCGCTCATCGGCCGCGTTGTGCCAGCGGGCCAACTGTTCGATTTCGGCCCGAATTTCGCGATGGCTGGGCAAAAGCTTTGGCTTGACCCAGCCGCCGACAATCAGTTGCGCGGCCTTGAGCTTGGCCGCATGAAACGATTCCTGGTGCTCGTACATCCGGCGGGCCGCTTCCAGTGCGATCCGCTGCCGCAACTTGTCGTGCTTCATGAGACGCGACACACAAGGGTGCCGGAGAGTTGGTCAGGCTGGTAAGCCCGGGCGCCTTCTAACTAGATTTTAGGCAGAATATGCAAACCGGGGAAGAGGAGTTGAGCCGGGCGGGGCGTTACTTTGCCGGCGAGCCAAGGCCGAGGGCTTGTTCGACCGCGCCGCGCTGGGCGGCAAATTGCCGATGGTCGTCGTCTGCGAGTTCCGAATAGGCCAGGGCGAAGGCGGTCACGCGCTTGACGAACGGCTCGACGCGATCGGCGATCGCGGCCGAGATCGCCCGGCTCGCGGTGCTGGGCTGCCCCTTTTGCTCGTCGGTCTTGGCATGACACTTGGCCAGGAGTTGGGCATAGACCGCGGCCAGTTGTGCGAACTCGGCTGTGGGCAGGCGCGACCACTCGATGCGGTTGGCCCGCACGATGGCTTTGACCTGGAACGACCGGTCGCCATCGACGGCTTCGCCCAGCCAGCGCGCCGGAGAGGTTTGCATGGCCGCTTGCACCCGTGCGACTTCGCCGGCCCGGCCACCCAGGCTGGCGACGTCGGTTTCTCGACCGCGCTCCAGATCGTAGGCCGACGGCAGTGATTCTTTGAATTCCAAGAGCGCGTTTTTCAGATTTGCGCTGCCCCGGCCGGCCAGCAGCACCGCGTAACGCAAGCGGCCCAGGCTGCCGCAGCCCGCGACTCGGCCGCACACATCTTCGATCTGAAAGAACTCGGCCGGCCGCGCTGCGTCTGTATTGCGGCGGGCATAGTCTTGCACCAGCCGCTCGGCCTGGGCCCGATCCTCAGGCTTTAAGTCAAAATACTTCGGCGTGCGCAGAATGCTGCGGCGATCGTCCGGGCCGGCAGTGGTCAGCCGCTTGAGCAACTGCGGCCGGGTTTGCCCGGCGGCGGAGGCGAGCATTTTAATAATCGACGGCACATCCGGCGGCTGTTTTTCGGAGTAGCCGAAGTCGGCGGCACCGCCTTTTTGGGCAAACCGATCAATGGCTTTGACGTACGACCGCACAAATCGATCGACGCAGCCGATGGCGTCAGACCACGACATGCCGGCTTCGGCAGTGGCGAGAAACAGGCTGGTGGCGGCCCGCTTGACGTCGAAATCGAAGCTGCCGCGGGTGGTCTCGTCAAAGTCGTTGACGTCGAACCGCAGCAGCCCATCGGCGGCCTTGAAGACGCCGTAGTTTTCGCTATGAATATCGCCGACTAAGGCGATTTCGACCTCGGTAAACGGGTTTGAGCTTTGCCAAGGATCGAGTAGGCCGGCGACCATGTCGTGGGCAAAGACATGAAACGTGCCGCGAAAAAAGCCGAACGGGCTGGCCGCCATCCGCTCGAACTTCTGACGCAAGACGTCCGGATACCGGCCAGCAAACTGCCGGTTGTACTGCACGACTTGTTGGACCGGATCGCGTGACACGCCAGGGTACTTTCTTTGCAAACGCGGGGGACGGGTTCGCCAGGCTCGCATGCTAAACCGCAGGAATCTCGATTGGCAACGATGTTTCCTGCCGCTGCCTCGTTTTCGGCCGCCTTCCGAGACCCTACAATGGCCGCATCATGAAGTTGGGACTCATCAATTCCGCGTGGGTGCAAAGCGGCCGGCCGACGTCGTTCGGTTTGCAGCAAACCAAGGCGATCGGTTTCGATTGCATCGACATTTTTACCGATCCCCTGGAGCTGGATGCCCGCGAGCGGCGGCTGATTCGCGACGAGTGCCGGGCGCTGGAGCTGCCGATCGTGTCACTGCCGTGCGTGGCCGTGGGCCTGGTCGATTTGAACCCCAGCGTGCGGGCGTTCCACGAGTCGCGCGTCGCGGCCTTCTTGGATCTGGCTTACGACTATGCGGCCCGCAACGTGCTGCTCGTGCTGGGCGAGTACATCTGGAATCGGGAAGTGATTCCGCCGGCTGAACAGTGGGGTTGGGCCGTGGACGCGGTGCGCCGGCTGGGCAGCCGGGCGGCCGGCTTGAGTCTGGAGATCGTGCTCGAGCTCGAACCGTTTCCGCTGTCGCTGGTGCGCGATGTCGAGACGATGGTCCGCTTTCTCGATGATGTGAACGTGCCGGCCGTGAAAGCCAACATCGACATTTCGCATTTGGTGCTTTCCAGAGTCCAGCCGGAAGAACTGCGCCGGCTGCGGGGCCGCACCGGCCACGTGCATTTGTCCGATTGTGATGGTCGGGTACATGGCGATTTGCCGCCGGGGCGCGGCGTCGTGCCGTTTGCCCCGTATCTGCGCGAGATCGCCGAGCTGGGGATGGACGGCGCGATTTCGATCGAGTTGGAATACTCGCCCCAGCCCGAGCGGATCGTTGAGTGGGTGGAAGAAGCGTACCGGGCGACTGCCCGGCTGATGGCCGAAGCCGGTTTGCGGCCGACGGCTAAATCCAGTGGGCAGCCGCACGCCATGTCAGTGCGGACTTAAGCAGGGGCCAAACATGCCGATCGTACTCGTCGTGGATGATTCGCCGGTCGACCGGCGCTTGATCGGGCGGCTGCTCGAAAAAGGCAAGGACTACACGGTCGACTACGCGGCCCACGGCGTCGAGGCCCTGCGGCAGCTCGAAACCCGCATGGCCGACGTCGTGCTCACCGACATGCAAATGCCCAACATGGATGGGCTGAAGCTGGTCGAGACGATCCACCGCGTGTATCCGCTGCTGCCGGTGATCATCATGACGGCCCACGGCAGCGAGGACGTCGCCGTCAAGGCGCTGATGGCCGGCGCCGCGGGCTTCGTGCCCAAGGGGGGGCTGGCCCGGGCGTTGATCGACGCGGTGGAAAGCGTGCTGTCGGCCACGCGGCCCAAGGGCCAGCAGGAGCGGCTGCTCGAATGCGTTAGCTCGGGCGAGTGCGCACTGGAATTGGAAAACGATCGCAGCCTGTTTGCGCCGTTGTTGGAATGGATTCAGCAGCTGCTGACGGGCCTGCGCCTGGTCGATCGCAGCGAAGCCCTGCGCGTGGCCCTGGCCGTGGAAGAGGCGCTGTTGAACGCCATGTATCATGGCAACCTCGAGCTGAACGAGGAGGAAGTGTTCGCCGCGACCAGCCAGTTCCACGAAAGCGGCCGCGGCCGCCCGGAACCGGGCCAGCAGGCGATTCCCGCCGGTCGGCGGATTCACGTTGCCATCGGCTTTTCACGCGAGCAGGCCAGCTTCACCATCCGCGACGGCGGCTCGGGCTTCGATTCCGCCAGCTTGCCCGACCCGGTCGATCCCGCCACGCTCACGCGTGAAACCGGTCGCGGCCTCGTGCTGATGCGCACGTTCATGGACCAGGTGCGGTTCAACGCCGAGGGGAACGAGGTCACGCTGGTGAAGTTGAAAGTGAAAAGTGAAAAGTGGGAGGGCGAGGCTCCTGCCGAGCCTGCATCACGTCGGGCGTAACTCCGGCTCGGCAGGAGCCTCGCCCTCCCGAAATTCCAAGATCCTTGCCAACTCGCGCAAGTCCAGATTCCCTCCGGACAGCACGCCGACCACCGTTTTGCCGCAGAGTTGTTCGCGCAAGGGATAGAGCGCGGCGGCCGTCGCGGCGGCGCCGGCGCCCTCGGCCAGATTGTGCGTCGTTCGCAACAGCAGCCGGATCGATTCCCGCAACTGGTCGTCGGAGACCAGCACGATGTCGTGGACCAGGCGACGCATGATTTCGAGCGTCATTTCGGCTGGCACGCGAGTGGCAAAGCCCTCGGCGAACGTTCGCGGCACCGGGCCTTCGATCCAGCGGCCTGCACGCCATGACTGGGCCACGGCCGAAGCCAGTTCGGATTGCACGCCGATCACGCGCGTGGCCGGCCGCCGCTCGGCCGCCACCAGCGCGGTGCCGCAGATGCCGCTGCCCAGGCCGATCGGCACCAGGATGACGTCCGGTTCCGGCAGATCATCGAAGATTTCCAGCGCACTCGTGCCGACGCCGGCAATCAGATGCGGCTCGTTGGCCGAGTGTACGTAGCGCATGCCGGTTTCGCGCTGGAGCTGGTCGCAATACGTGCGCGCATCGTCGAAATCGCGGCCATGGGCGACAATCTCGGCCCCCAAGGCCCGCATGGCCGCCACCTTGTCGGGGTTGGCTCCTTCCGGCACGACCAACAGGCAACGCACGCCATACAGACGGCAAGCATAAGCGAGTGATTGGCCATGATTGCCGGTCGTACACCCCACCACGCCGGCTGCCCGCTCGCGCTCGCTCAGCCGGGCCACCAGGTTAATGCCGCCGCGGACCTTGAAGGCGGTGGTCGGCAGGTGGTTTTCGTGCTTGAGGAAATAGCGGCAGCCCAGAACGGCCGACAAGGCCGGCCACTCGATCAGCGGTGTCGGCCGCAGCCAGCGGCCGACCACCGGCCGGGCGTCGACGACATCGGCGTAAGTGGGCGAGTTCATAGTACGGAAATGATGAATGCGGAATGATGAATGATGAATAAGGAACGACGAAGAGGGCTGCGTCCTGTTTCCTTGCGAGCCGGTTGCCCAAAATCGGCTGCGGCCGGATAATAGCAGGATATCGCTGGAATGATGGATCGCCGCGGCCGTTCAGCACCTTGCCTTTTCATTCATCATTCCGCATTCATCATTCATACTTCCGGAATTTTCGTGTTTCATCCTCTTGTCGCTTCCTGGTTCGGCCGGCGATTTGGCGAGCCTACCGAACCGCAGCGGCTGGGCTGGCCCTCGATCGCCGCCGGCCGCCATACGCTGATCGCCGCGCCCACCGGCTCGGGCAAGACGCTGGCCGCATTTCTATCCTGCCTCGATCAGCTGCTCAAGGATGGGCTGGCTGGGGATCTGCCGGACGCCACGCAGGTCGTCTATATCTCGCCGCTTAAGGCGCTCAGCAACGACATCCACCGCAATCTCGAAATTCCGCTGGCCGAACTGACCGAAGCGGCCGAGCAGGCCGGCCACCAACTGCCGCCGATTCGCGCGGCCGTGCGCACGGGCGATACGCCCGCCAGCCAGCGGCAGGCGATGCTTCGCCGGCCGCCTCACATTCTGGTCACCACGCCCGAGTCGCTGTACCTGCTGCTGACCAGTGCCAAAAGCCGCGAAACGCTGCGCTCGGTGCGGACGGTGATTGTCGATGAAATTCACGCCCTGGCACGCGATAAGCGCGGCACACACTTGGCGCTTTCTCTCGAACGCTTGGAGTTGCTGTGCCAGCAGCCGCCGGTGCGCATCGGGCTTTCGGCCACGCAGTCGCCGATCGAAGAAATTGCTCAATTCCTGGTTGGCGAGCGCCGGCTGCCCACCGGCCGGCCCGATTGCACGATTATCGACTCAGGGCATTTGCGCGAGTTGGATCTAAACGTCGAGTTGCCGACCCAGGAGCTTTCGGCCGTGTGCTCGCAAGAGTGCTGGGGCGAGATTTACGCCCGGCTGGCCGAGCTGATCGCCGCGCATCGCAGTACGCTGGTCTTTGTGAATACCCGGCGGCTGGCCGAACGCGTCACGCATCACTTGTCCGAGACCTTGGGCGCCGACGCCGTGGCCAGCCATCACGGCAGCCTTTCGCGGCACTTGCGGCTGTCGGCCGAAGAGCGCTTGAAAAATGGCGAACTCAAGGCCATTGTCGCCACCGCCTCGCTGGAGATGGGCATCGACGTGGGCTATATCGATCTGGTGTGCCAGATCGGTTCGCCGCGGGCCATCGCCACGCTCTTGCAGCGCGTCGGCCGCTCGGGTCACTCGTTGGGCCTGGTGCCCAAGGGGCGGTTGTTTCCGCTGACGCGCGACGAGCTGCTCGAATGCCTGGGGCTGCTGCGGGCCGTGCGCAACCGGCGGCTGGACCGCATCGAGATTCCACGCTGCCCGCTGGATATCCTGGCCCAACAGATTGTCGCCATGGCGGCCTGCGAGGATTGGCAGGAGGACGAGCTATACCAGGTCTGCCGTCGGGCCATGCCGTATCACGACCTGGGCCGGGCCGAGTTCGATCGCATCATCGAAATGCTCGCCGACGGCGTGGCCCCCAGCTCGCGCACCGGCGCCTATTTGCATCGCGACCGTATTGATCGGCGGGTCCGCGGTCGCCGTGGGGCGCGGCTGGCGGCGATCACTTCCGGCGGCGCCATTCCCGAGGTGGCCGACTTTCGCGTCGTGACGGAAGACGACCGCACGTTTGTCGGCACGCTGAACGAGGATTTCGCGCTGGAGAGCCTGGCCGGCGACGTGTTCCTGCTGGGCAACAGCTCGTGGCGCATCCGCTATGTGCGCGGCGGCGAGGTGGTGGTCAACGACGCGCAGGGCGCACCGGCCTCGATCCCCTTCTGGCTCGGCGAAGCCCCCGGCCGCACGATCGAACTCTCGGCCGAAGTTTCACGGCTGCGAGCGGAAATAGCCCAGCAGATCGACATCTCCGACCCGGCGGAGCAAGCGCGCGTCGCTCTCCCTCTGGGAGAGGGCTTCGGCGCGAGCGCTCAGCCGAGCGGTGGCCGAAGGTCGGGTGAGGGAATCGCTACTAATCTCCGCATCGATCCACCGCATGGTCCGGCCACGGAGATCCTATTATCGGCCGGCGATCCCCAAGTGATCGACGCTCAACCGCTTGATGACGAATCCTGCCTGGCGCCGGCTATCGACTGGCTGTGTGCTGATCTTGGCGTGCCCGAGCATGCCGCCGTGCAGGCGGCGCGTTACGTGGCTGCGCAAAAGGCGGCGGTGGGCATGATCCCCACTCAGGGGCAGATTCTCTTCGAGCGGTTTTTTGACGAGTCGGGCGGCATGCAGCTCGTGATCCACGCCCCGCTGGGCACGCGCATCAACCGCGCCTGGGGACTGGCGCTGCGCAAACGGTTTTGTCGCTCGTTCGATTTTGAACTGCAAGCCAGTGCCGGCGACAACGGCGTGGTGCTCTCGCTGGGGCCGCAGCACAGTTTCGCCATCGATGCCCTGTTCAAAGTCCTGTCGGCGCAAAACGGCGAAGACCTGCTCAAGCAGGCCGTGCTGGCTTCGCCCATCTTTCAAACGCGCTGGCGTTGGAACCTGACGCGCTCGCTGGCCGTGCTGCGTTTCCGCGGCGGCAAGAAGGTGCCGCCGCAATTGCAGCGGTTTCGTTCCGACGACCTGCTGGCCGCCGTGTTTCCCGCTTCGGCCGGCTGCCTGGAGAACCATTCGGGCGACGTCGAGATTCCCGATCATCCGATCGTCAACCAGACCATGTATGACTGCTTGCACGAGGCGATGGATCTGGATCGCTGGCTCAAGCTGCTGGCGGGCATTCACGAAGGGCAGGTCGAGCTGGTCGGCCTGGACACGCGCGAGCCGTCGCCTTTCAGTCACGAGTTGCTGAATGCCAATCCCTACGCATTTCTGGACGACGCGCCGCTGGAAGAGCGGCGCACGCGGGCCGTGGCCACGCGGCGATCGTTGTCGGTCGAGGCGTTTCGTGATCTCGGCCGGCTGGATCCGGAGGCCATTGCCCAGGTCAGCCGCGAGGCCTGGCCCCTGGTGCGAGATGCTGACGAACTGCTGGACGTGCTGAACTCGATGTGCCTGGTAACGGCCGAAGAAGCCGTGGCCTGGCGCCCCAGTTTCGATGCCTTGGTGGCAGCCGGGCGGGCCACGCGCGTGCTGCGGCCCGGCAGGCAACCGGCGTGGAGTTCGGCCGAGCGCTGGCCGCTAGTGCAGGCCGTGGCCAAGGACGCGACGATCGATCCGGCCATCACACTGCCGGCCGAATTGGTTCGCGAGTGGTCGGCCGGAGAAGCGATGGTCGTGCTCTTACGCGGCCGGGTTCAATGCACGGGCCCGACGACAGCCGAAGGCCTGGCGAATCACTTGGGTCTGGACGAGGCAATGGTTTCCGCGGCGCTCGAGGCCTTGGAAGCAGAAGGCACGGTGCTGCGTGGTTCCTTCATCGTGGGCCCGAGCAACGGTGAGGCGAAAGGCAATGGCATCAAGCCGCAAACGCAGTGGTGCGATCGCCGGCTGTTGGCGCGCATTCATCGCCGCACGCTGGACGGCTTGCGGCGGCAGATTCAACCGGTCGATCCGATCGATTACATTCGCTACCTGCTCGAGCATCAGCATCTGACATCGTCGTCGCGGCATCGAGGACGTAGCGGCGTGCGCAACGTGCTCGCGCAATTGGAAGGGTTTGAAGTTGGCGCGGCGCTTTGGGAGCGGCGGTTGCTGGCCGGCCGCATCGAAGATTACGAGCCGCGCATGTTGGACGAATTGGCGATGACCGGCGAGCTGGTCTGGGGCCGCCTGCGGCCGCCGCGCAAGGACGAAACGGAAGGCCCGTCTTCGGCCGTGCTGACGCGCGCAGTTCCGATCACGCTGGCGCTGCGAAAGCATTTAAACTGGCTGCTGCCGCCGGGCCGAACGACCAATGAGGCGTACGCCCGCAGCAATGCGCAGCTCGTGCTCGAGGCCTTGCAAAGCCGCGGAGCGCTGTTCGTGCATGAGTTGCAAGCAATCAGCGGCCTGCTGCCGACGCATCTGGAAGAAGCGCTGCAAGAACTGGCCGCCTTGGGACTCGTGACGGCCGACGCGTTTGTCGGCGTACGGGCATTGGTGGCGGCGGCCCGAGCCCACGGGCGGCGCCGGCGGCCCGGCGCGCGACGTCCGGCGGCGGCCAGTTCGGGACGCTGGTCGTTATTCCCCGGCTTCGTGGCGGCCTGTTCGGATGACGAGCGGCTGGCGCGCTGGGCGGGGCTGCTATTGGATCGGTGGGGCGTGCTGTTTCGCGACGTGCTGGTGCGGGAAACGGCGGCTCCCGCTTGGGGCCAGTTGCTGCCGGTCTTGCGGCGGATGGAGGCGAAGGGTGAAATCCGTGGCGGCCGGTTCGTGGCGGGCGTGGCCGGCGAGCAATACGCCTTGCCCGGGGCCGTCGAGCAGTTGCGGCGCATGAAGGAGCTGCCGCCATCGGGCGAAACGATTGTGCTGGCCGCCGCCGACCCGGCCCACCTGGCCGGCATCATCACCGACGAACCGCGCGTGCCGGTCACGCATACCAACACGGTGGCGATTCGCGACGGCCGGCTACTGGCGGCCTGGCAGGCGGGCGAAGCGCGGTTTTTTGCCGATCTGCCGTCTGCCGAAGCCCGCGAAATCCAGTGGCGGTTGCGGCGGATCGAACCCTCGCGGCCGCAGCCGGCTCAGCCTCCGGTTCCGTCCCCGGCTCGAAAAACCGCTGCACAATCCGTGCTGTTCGACTAACCGGCAAATCTGGACGCCGGGAGCCGCTCGGAATCTTGATCGGCTGGCGTCTTTTTGCGCACCTGCCACCCGGGTTTTGCAACCCGCGTCCCATTGCTCAGAGTTGACCTATATTCGTCATAGGTCCGAGCGCACCACGTGGCGTCGGGCATTTGAAATCGAACTTTGATTCCCGCCCGATCGGCACGCCGGACAGTCAGAGGCACGTTGCGGTGAATACGCGTCGCTATCTCGGCATTTTGGTGCTGGTACAGGTCGCCTGTATGGCGTGCGGCCTGGCGTTTCACTATTTCTATGTCAACTCGGCCATGCGGCACGAAGTCGAGACGCGTCTGTTTCATTCGCTGCTCGAGCAATCCAAAGCATTGGCCGACAAAATCGAAAGCGAGCATGGCGCCGCCGTGCACGATCCGCAGGCCGACACGGGTGCGCGCAGCCTGGTGTTGCACGCATCGCACGCGGCGGATGAGGACGCACTGCTGGTCGACCGCACCGGCCTGGTCGTGTTCGATCCGCAAACGCCGCCATCCGGTCCAGTCCGCAGCATCGTCTGGATCCGATCCAGCGCGGCTTGGGGAGGTGGCGACGCTCCGATCCGCGGGCTGATCCAAGGCAAATCGGGCGTCGAGGCCGCGGTGGCCCAGCCCTTGCCACGCACGGGCGGCTATCTGCTGCTGGCCGGCACCATCAACGAGCAACCGCTGCGTCTGGCCGAATTGTTTCCCGTGCTGCGCATTGCCGGTGGCCTGGCCTTGCTGTGGACGACCGGCCTGGCAGGCGCTGCGATCTTTTTGCTGGTGTCGCACAACCGTGGGAAAACGGACAAGGCTGCCGAGCCGGACGCGGAATCGCTGAAGAATTCGCAAGCCCTGATGCGGACGCAAGAGACCGTGATTTTCGGCCTGGCCAAGTTGTCCGATTCGCGCGATCCCGACACGGGCGACCACCTGGAGCGCATCTCGTATTATTCGTCCACGTTGGCCGCCGCGCTGCGTCAACATCCCGACTTTCGCAACGACATCACGCCCACCTTTATTCGGTTGATTGGCATCAGCTCGGCATTGCACGATATCGGCAAGGTGGGCGTGGAAGACGCGATTTTGCGCAAACCCGGGCCGCTGACGCTGGAAGAGCGCGAGTTGATGACGCGACATACGCGCATTGGCGAAGAATGCCTGCGCGAAATCGAGCGCCGGCTCGGCACGTCGAATTTTTTGCAAATGGCCCGCGAAATCGCCGCCAGCCATCACGAGCGTTGGGACGGCACGGGCTATCCGCAAGGGCTGGCCGCCGAGGATATTCCCTTGTCCGCCCGGATCGTGGCGATTGCCGACGTGTACGACGCGCTGTCGAGCAAGCGAGTCTACAAGGCGCCGCTGTCGCACGAAGAATGCGTGAGCACGATCGCGGCCGAAGCCGGCAAGCATTTCGACCCGCGCCTGGTGCAGGTGTTCCTGGAAATCGAGAGCAGCTTTCGAAACATCAGCCGCCATCTCAAACCCGAAGAGGCGGGCGACAACCCAGCGGAATCCGCAGCCGATCAACCCCTACTGGCTTCTCCCAAATACTCGACTTGAAAATCTGGCGCTCGGCCGGTTCCGACGCCATCGAAAAATAGCATCCGAAGGAATCCTTTATGAATAAGTTCTCGGAGCGTGAGCGAAAGCTCTTCGAAATCTTTCTGATCATCGTGTCCCTGGGCCTGACCTTTTTGGTGCACCGCATGACGGGCAACAAGATGGTCGTGCTGAACCTGTTCTTTCTGCCGGTGGTGTTGAGCGGCTTTTTTCTCGGCCGCTATCACGCCGGTGTCCTGGCCCTGTTGTGCGTGATTTCGGCCTCGATGGTCACGGCCCTGGATCTGGACCAGTTCGCGACGATCGATTCGCCGCTGGCCACGGGGCTGAGTGTCACGCTGTGGGGCGCCGTGCTGTGCCTAACGGCCATCCTGGTCGGCACGCTCAGCGACGAGCGCTCGGCACAGGCCGACGACTTGCACGACGCTTACGTCGGCGTAATTGAAGTCCTCAGCAGCTACCTGCAAGGCGGAAACCCCCGGCTCAAGGCCTTAACGTCGCAGGTTGCCGAACAGAGCCACCGCGTGGCCACGGCCATGCGCTTGACGCCCAAGCAAATCGACGACATTCGCGTCGCCGCGTTGATGCACGACATCGGACGCATCGAGGTCACGACCAAAGTCATTACCCGGGCCGTCGATAGCCTGGAAAGCCGGAACTCGCCCAACTACAGCTTCCAAGGCACAGACCTGGTGCACTCGCTGGGCACGGTGCTGCGAGGTGCGATTCCGATCCTGCTCAACCAGGACCAGCCGTGGCCGGCCGCCCTGCCCGAACCCCAAAGCCAGACGGAGATCCCCATCGGCGCCAAGATCGTGCGCGCCGTGCGGACCTATTGCTCACTGACGACGGCCGGCGTGGATGGTCAGCGGCTCACCCCGCGCGAGGCTTTGGCCGAGATGCGGCGCGACCGTCATGCCGGCTACGACAGCGACGTGCTCGAAGCCCTGAGCCGGATCGGAGCGGAGCTGCAACCGGCGTAGGATAGAGAATGAGGAAGTAGGAATGATGAGTGATGAATGGAGGAGCAGTGCTGCCGTCAGCTCTATTCATCATACCGCATTCATCATTCCGCGTTTCCCCGGTCACGCTCCGGCCCGATGGCGCACGATCGCGCCGTCGACCATGTAAATGACTTCTTCGGCGATGTGCGTGGCCATGTCGGCCAGTCGCTCCAGATGGCGGGCCACGGAGAAGAGTTTCATCAGCACCTCGATCTGCTCGGGATGCTCCTGGATGCGAGCGCTCATGGTCTCGCTGATCCGGTCGCGAATGGCGTCGACCTTGTCGTCGTCGCCGCGCACCTGCCGCGCCAAGTTCGAATTGGACGTGACCAGCGCGTCCAGGCTCTGCTTGACCATGTGTTGCGCAATTCGCGCCATTTCGCGAAAATCGCTGGGCACCCCCACCTCGCGAGCGCGGGACAAGTAAATGACCCGCTTGGCGATGTTCTTGGCCAGGTCGCCGATACGCTCCAGGTCGTTGTTGATCTTCAGCACCGCCACGACAAACCGCAGGTCCATCGCCACGGGCTGGTAGAGAGCCAGAATCCGCAGGCAGTCTTCTTCCACCGCGACTTCCATGCGGTTGATTTCTTCGTCGGCCTCGACGACTTCGCGTGCCAATAGCTCGTTGCGGCTGCTCAGAGCGCGCAGAGCCTTGTCCAGCGCCTCCTCGACCAGCGAGCCGACGTAAACGATCTCTTGCTTTAGCTCATGAAGCTGACGGTGCAGATGTTCAGCCATGGCCCTCGTGGCCTCGCTCAAGCGGTTCCCGGTGGCCGGCAATTACACGACGCATGGTGCCGGCGTGGAGTCGAGGGGGGATTCCGGCCCCCCGCTCGACAACTCTACTGTACGTTGTACATGCCGGAAAAGTAAACCGATCTTTTTGCCAGCGGTCCGGCTAGCCGCTACCGCTGAGCTGGCGTTCTAGCTGTTCGAGCAGCGGCAATTGGTCGGGATGGAGCAGCTCGCGGGCACGGGCGATCTCGACGAACTCGGCGCAGTCGACTTCCCACGATGCGCAACTCGGAGCGGCATCCTCGGGCGCGGGACCGGCAAAACCGTGTACCCGTTTGCGGCTCTTCTGGTAAGTGATCTCGCCCACCGGGAACAACTCGCCGGGCGTGACGCCGGTCTCTTCGAACGTCTCGCGCCGGGCCGCCGCTTCAAGCGGTTCGCCATCGTCGGGCTCGCCCTTGGGAATGCTCCACGGCTTGTGGCGGTTGTAATTGCCCGAGCCGTGTACCAGCAGCACTTCGAGCCGGCCGTCCCGATGGCGATATAACAGCGTGCCTGCCGATTGCTTCATCGCGATGGCGTCCCGGTTCCGTACGAGTATAAAGCCGCGACCGGTGGTCGCGGGGTGATGCGATGGATTGTATAAAAAGCCGCATTCTTTGGCAGAAAAAGCTTGGCTAGTTTGATCGCCGCCAATCGCGACACCCCCCACATGCTCAGCTCGCGCAGCGAGTCGAATTACGTTACAAACCGAGTGCTGGAAATGCTTGCGGTTTGCTAGCGGATTCTCTAGGCTTGACGGGCAATTCGTCCGCCTTCTGCCACCAGTTGGACGGGATCTTGGTCAAAGTAGACCAGAGGGCAGCAGACTTTTTCTACTCGCCTGCGAGAGGCTGTGTGAGCGCGGCCCAGCGCCGCACGATTCTGACGGTCGACCCCAGAGAATCCTCCGCTCATCCCGCGCGGGAGAGTGGCCAGGAACGACCGGGCCGGGCGCGGAACACACGCTCCGATCCAGGCGTGCGAAGCGTCTGGCAAAGAAGGCGCGAGCCTGCGGGGAGAGCACAGCGGACGCGCAAGTTTTTGCCCAACCAGCCTGGCGTTGTGCGAGGCAGTCGGCACTGGGCTGGGGGTGCACACGCCCAGCATCGGTAACTTCCTTCAGTTCGTGTGTCAACAGGAGCGGCGAGATGCCCACGGGTACAATCAAGAAATTGGTGCAAGACAAGGGATTCGGGTTCATTCAGACGGCCGATGGCGCCGACGTGTTCTTCCATCATTCGAGCGTTGCCGATCAGGCGTTCGACAACTTGACGGAAGGCCAAAAGGTCGAGTACACGGTCGAAGCGGCCGGCGCCCCCAAGGGCAAAGGCCCGCGCGCCGCGTCGGTCAAGCCGACGTAGAGCCAGCACCAGCACATTGGCTCTAGCGCGACCATTTCGGGGCGGCCGCGAGGCCGCCCCCCATTTCTTCAGCGCGGCCGCGAAGTCGCGCCCTGGGGCCAACTCGCCGGTATTTCTAGCCGGCGAATGCGCACGTTGTCCGCCGAGCAGCGCATGGCACTCCAGCGGCTGCCAGCATGCGTGCGAATCGCTGTGGCCGCGCACTGCCTGGCCGACTAGAATCCCGCCTCCCCAGGCCGGCCCCGCGACCGGCCTGGGCTGCCCGCCCCACTCGTCATGGAAGATGAGGACCCCGCATGTTGATCGAACGTTCCCGACTATTGGCGGCGCTGGGCGCCGCGCTGGTCATGGTGTCCGTGGCTTCGGCCGCTGCGCCAATGGCTTTGCCGCTGGTGGCCGCGCCGCAAACGATCACCACCGACGAAGTGAAAGCGTCGCTGGCACAGCTCGAACAGGCGGCCGACGTGCCCGCCGAAGTCAAGGCCAAGGCCGCCGAGCTCTACAAGCAGGCGCTCGAAGAGCTGCGCATCGCGGACGACTGGGCGACGAAATCCGCGAACTTCAAGGCCTCGCGTCAGTCGGCCCCGAAGGAGCTGGAAGACCTCAAGACGCAGCTCAGCCGGCCGCTGGACGACGCCGCGCCGCAGGTGCCGCCGCGTGCCACGCTCGAGGATCTCAAGCAGTTGTCGGCCCGAGCCGAAACCGCGCGCGCCGACGTGCAGACCGAGCTGACGGATCTGGAAGCGGCGGCCCGGCGCCGCAGCGATCGCTTCGAAGAGGTGCGCGTGCTCGATGGCGCCGCCAAGCAGCGGCTCGATTTTATCGACAAGCAGTTGGCCGACCTGCCCGCGGTGCTCGACAATATGACTCCGCTGGACCGTGCCACGCGCGCGCTGCTGCTGGGCAAAAAAGCCAAGACGCAGGCCGAGCACGCTTGCTACGACGAAGAACTGCCGGCCTACGAAGCCACGCGCGAGCTGATGCGCGCCAAGCTGGATTGGGCCACGCGCCGGTTGAACCAGTCCCAGGCGCTGGAGAACAAATGGCGGGTGATCGTGGCCGACCGCAGCCGCCAAGACGCCGAAACCAAGGCCTACGACGCCCGCTGGACCGTGATGACCGCCCGGCCCGAGGTGCTGCCCTTGGCCGAGGAAAACGAGAAGCTGGCCGATCTTCGCAACTCGGCGGACGGGCCTGCCGCCAAGCTCAAGAAGGTGCAGGAGGAACTCTCCGCGCTCAATGCCGAGCTGGAGCGTTTGCAGTCGCAGGAGGCCCACATCAAGAAGGTGGCCAACCTCACCGACTCGGTCGGCATCCTGCTGCAAAGGCAGCGCGGCGACCTGCCCGACTTGCGGCGCCATCGCAAGAACATTGCCAACCGGCAGGCCGAAATCACGAGCGTCAAGCTGCAATTGTTCGAGCTCGAGACGCAACGGTCGGAGCTGGCCGACGTCGACGCCGCGACCCGGCGCACGATCGGCGACATGGATCTGGGGCCGCGCAATCCCGAACGCAAAGCGCTCGAGCCCACGGTCCGCGACCTGCTCGAGACACGCCGCGATTATCTCGACGCGCTGATCGCCGACTACAACCTGTATTTCAACGCCCTGGTGCTCGAGCTCGACAAGACCGAGCACGAGTTGATTCACGAGACCGAAGACTACGCCAGTTACATCAATGAGCGGATTTTTTGGATTCGCAGTTCGAGCCCCTTGGGCAGCGACGAGCTGGTGCGCGCTTGGCGCGGGGCCCGCTGGCTGGCCGAACCGGCCCGCTGGGCCTTGGTGGGCGAAACGCTGGTTGGCGACGCCCGGCTGCACCCGGTGATCGATTCGTTGGTCGCCCTGGCCGTGCTGGCCATGTTGTATTGCCAACGCCGCGTGCGCCGCCGGATCCACGAGATTGGCCGCCACGTGGCCGACAGTTATACCGACAGCATCTATCCCACGGTCGAGGCCGGACTCTGGACCGCGGTGTTGTCGTTGGTCTGGCCGGCATGTTTCTTGTTCATCGGCTGGCGCTTGACGGCCGCCTGGGAGGCCCCCGAATTCGCCAAGGCGGTCGCCTTTGCCTTGCAAGTCACGGCGATCGCGGGCCTCACCACCGAACTGTTGCGGCAGGTGTGCCGGCGCAAGGGCCTGGCCGAAGCCCATTTCCGCTGGCCGCAATCGAGCCTGGTGCCGCTGCGCCGTAGCGTGCGCTGGCTGCTGATGGTCGGCTTGCCGATCACCTTCCTCGTAGCCTTGATCGAACAGCAGGAAAACGCCTCGCGCGAAGCGGCGCTGGGCCGCCTGGTGTATATCGTAGGCCTGGGGGCGCTCAGCATCTTCGCCAAGCAAGTCGTGCCGCCAATCTACGAAGTGCTCAAGCGGCAAGCCGGCAAGGATCGGCTGGGTTGGCTCGAGCGCACGCATGCCTGCTGGTACACGCTGGGCATGGCGCTGCCGTTGTCGCTGGCGGTCATTGCCTCGCTGGGCTACTACTACACCGCGCTGCAGCTCACCTGGCGCTTGCAGGCCACGGTCTGGCTGTTGCTGGGCCTGCTGGTGGCGCACAGCTTCCTGCTGCGCTGGGTGCTCCTGGCCCGGCGGCGCCTGGCCATCACGCACGCGCGGCAGCTTCGCGCAGCGCATGCAGCGCATCCGCACGAAGGCCATGCCGACGGCACCGGCGGCACCCCGATCGAAGCCTCGCCCGGCCATCTCGACCTGTCGACCATCGACACGCAGAACCGTCGTCTGCTGCGCACCTCGTTCCTGTTGGCCTTGCTGATTGGCGGCTGGCTGGTGTGGGTCGACGTGCTGCCGGCGCTCAAAGTGCTCGATGAATGGAAGCTGTGGAGCTATCACGACGCCATCGCGCAGACGACCAGCAGTCCGCCCGCCGCCGGAGTCGGCGCCGAGGCCACGCCCGAAACCAAGCTCGATCCGCAAATGCACTGGGTTACGGTGGGTGACCTGGTGTTGGCCCTGGTGATCGTGCTGATGACCATCGCCGGCAGCCAGAACCTGCCGGGCTTGCTCGAAATTGCCTGGTTCCAGCGCCTGCCGCTGGATGCCGGCGGCCGTTACGCGCTCACGAGTCTCAGCCGATACCTGATTATCGTCGTCGGCATGGTGGCCTCGAGCCGGATGATCGGCATTGGTTGGGCCAACGTCCAGTGGCTGGCCGCCGCCATGACCGTCGGTTTGGGCTTCGGCTTGCAGGAAATCTTTGCCAACTTCGTGTCGGGCCTGATCATCCTCTTCGAGCGGCCGGTGCGCGTGGGCGACACGGTCACCATTTGCGGCGTCACCGGCACGGTCAGCCGCATTCGCAGCCGAGCCACCACGATCATCGACGGCGACCGCAAGGAACTGATCGTTCCCAACAAGGAGTTCATCACCGGCCAGGTCGTCAACTGGACGCTCACGGATTCGATGATCCGACTGTCGATCAAGCTGGGCGTGGCCTATGGCACCGACGTGCAGCAGGCGACGCAGCTCCTGCTCGACGCGGCGGCCCACGACCCGCTCGTGCTGCACGATCCGGCCCCCGCCGCCACGTTCGTGGAGTTTGCCGACAGCAGCCTGATGCTCGAGCTGCACGTTTACTTGCCGAGCCTCGACAAGCTGTCCATCGTGCGGCACTCGTTGAACCTGGCCATCGACGACGCCTTCCGCAAGGCCAACATCGAATTGCCCTTCCCGCAGCAGGACATTCATGTCCGGACGCTGCCCGGCCAGGTGCTTTCGTTGACCGACTCGCGCCCGCCACGTACGATAGGCGGGTCGTATGAATCACAAGCTAAATCGGCATAAACGCTCGAAGCGCCCGCGGCAAGACCGCGCGGCGCCGTGCGTTTCGCCGGGAACGACGCAGCCGGCGTATGACGGGCCGCCGGCCGATATCCGCGTCATGGCCTATGGCCCGTCGGGCGCCATCGAGCAGCACCCGGCCGATCTGGACGCCATCCCCGGATTGCTCGCCGGGCACCCGGTGGTTTGGGTCAGCGTCATCGGACTGGACGACGCTGCCACGATTTGCCGCGTCGGCAAGTTGTTCGGCATCCATCCGCTGGCGTTGGAAGACGTCGTCGGCTACCACGAGCATCCCAAGTCGGAACCGTACGGCGATCATCTGCTGGTGATCGCCCGTGTCGTCCGGATGGACCAGGAACTGGAGAGCGACCAGTTCAGCATGATCGTGGGCCGGGGATTCGTGGTCACCTTCGAGCAGCGGCCAAGCGCGCTGTTCGAGCCGCTGCGCCAGCGCATTCGCTCCGATCAGAATGGCGTCTTGGCGGCCGGCCCGGGCTATCTGGCCTATTCGCTGTTGGATTACCTGATCGACGGCTATTTTCCGGTCGTCGAAGCGCTGGGCGACCGCCTGGAAGATCTCGAAGACGAGGCGCTCGAGCGGCCGGGCACTTCTTGCATGCAACGCATCCATACCGCCAAACGCGATCTGCGGGCGCTGCGCAGGGCCGTCTGGCCGCTGCGCGACACGCTCAACTTGCTGGCCCGCGAAACCAGTCAATGGTTCGACGACGACGCCCGCATGCACCTGCGCGACTGCTTCGATCACACGGCCCGCGTCATCGAGCTGACCGAAATGTATCGCGAGCTGGGTGCCGATCTCACCGAGCTGTACCTGTCGAGCCAGAGCAACCGCATGAACGAAGTCATGCGGGTGCTGACAATCATTGCCACGCTGTTCATGCCGCTGTCGTTTATTACCGGGGTGTATGGCATGAACTTCAACCCCGGCGCGTCGAAGTGGAACATGCCTGAGTTGAATTGGCGCTACGGCTATCCGGCGGTGTTAGCGGTGTTGTGGGTGATCGCATTCTCGATGCTCGCATTCTTTTATCGCAAGGGATGGCTCAAAAGCTTCGCCCCCATGTCGCCACCCTTGGACGGACCGGACGCCGGTCACTCATGATCTACCTGGCAATTGCCTTGTTACTGTCGGCCCTGCTGGCCGGCTGGGTGCTGACGCTCTTCAGTCTGCCAGGCAACTGGCTGGCGGTCGCGGCGCTGGCGATGTTTGCCGGCCTGGTGCCCGGCGCCGGCAGTTGGGGCGTCGGATGGACCGTGGTGATCGTCGCCCTGGTCGTAGCCGTTGTGGGCGAGCTCGCGGAGCTGGCAGCGGGAGCGATGGGCGCAGCCCGTCATGGCGGAAGCAGGCGCGGCGCGGTGCTGGCCATGATCGGCTCGATGATTGGCGCCATGCTGGGCGCATCGCTCGGCCTGCCCATTCCAGTCGTCGGGCCGATTGTCGGCGTGGTGCTCGGCGCCTGCCTGGGCGCGTTCTGCGGCGCCGTGCTCGGCGAATTCTGGAAAGGCCGCCCGGCTGGGCAGGCATGGCAAGTGGGCCAAGGCGCGTTTTGGGGCCGGCTGGCCGGCTCGCTGGCCAAAATCGCCAGCGCCACCATCATCCTCGTCCTCGGCCTGGCCGCGCTCGCCAGCAGCTTCTTCCAATAAGCCCGGCGTTCTCGTAGGCCCGGCGAGCCGAGCCGGGCGTGCAAAGCGGCGCTGCCCGCGCTGCCAGTGCCGCTCGGCTCGCGGCACCTACGGTCGCCCTAGCTCTGCCGCAAGCTCACCACGCGGTTGCGCGATTCGTCGATCACGATCTTGTCCTCGCGCGCCAGCCAGCCAATCGCTTGCATCACCAGGTCGCGCGGCGCATCCACTGCTTTGATCAGCTTGGCGGTGGTCAGTGGGCCTTGATCGGAGAGCACACGCCAGACTGCTCCGGCGATTTCGCCGATCTGCAAAACGCTCCGCTCAGTCGCAATCGCCATCGAATGCTGCCTCGACGGATAAGGTCGTTCGGGCCGGATACCAAAAGCGGGTCACGCGGCCGACCTCGTGCACCAACGTGACCTATGCGGAAAATTATAATCACGACTCACGGCGACTCACAAGACGCCGCCGGCTGCCCGCTCATAGACGAAAACTCGTGCCCGCCAGCCGCAACGGCTCTAATGGCGTTTGAAGTATTGCACTTCGCGCTCGTGCTTTTCCGCCTTCGCACGGGTCGGAAAGGTTCCCAGGTTGCGACGCTTGCCGGTTTTCGGATCCTGCTTGCGCGAATAGAGCCGATACTCGCCCGATGCCAATTTGCGAATCATGGTTTTTGCCTTTTGTTTCAAGAATCACGGCCAACGACTGAATATTTAGCAAAGCCCATGCCACGAATCCCCCCAATCGAGGAGATTGGGGCGCCCGGCCGCCAGAACCGCTGCTGCCGCGTGCTAAACTTCCGTAGGCCCGGCGAGCCGAGCCGGGTCAGCGCGGCGTTTTCAGCGACTTTTTTGCAACGACCTGGAGGCGGGGCAATGGCTCGGTGCGCGTGGTTCGCGGTGTTGCTGGGGTTGGCGGCGCCGGCCGCTGGGCGCGATATCTTCGTCAGCAATCGCGGCGGCGATGATCGGGCCAATGGCGCCAGCGCTACGCCGCTGGGCTTGCTCGGGCCGGTGCATAGCATTCGCAAAGCGCTGCTCGTGGCCCAAGCCGGTGACCGCATCGTGCTGGCCAATACGGGCGTGCCGTACCGCGAAATGGTCAGCCTCTCCACCGGACGGCACTCGGGCCTGAGTTCGACTCAGCCGTTTGTCATCGACGGCAATGGCGCATCGCTCGATGGCTCGGCCAGCGTGCCGGCCGCTGCCTGGCAAAGCGCCGGCGGGCCGCTGTTTCGCTTTCGTCCGCAGCGAATGAGCTACCAGCAACTATTTCGCGACGGCCGCCCACTGGTGCGGCGCTCGCGGCTGCCCGAAGATCTCGACCTGCCAAAACTCGAGCCGCTGGAGTGGACGCTGGACGGGGGCTGGATCTATTTCCGGCCGGAGGATGGCAAGCTGCCGGCCGACTATGCCCTGTCCTGCTGCTCTTTGCAAACCGGCATTACGCTCTATCACGTACACAACGTGGTGATCACGAACCTCACGGTCGAGGGCTTTCAACTCGACGGCATCAATGCCTTCGACGGCGCACGCGATTGCCAGCTCGTGCAGGTCGTGGCCCGGGGCAACGGCCGCAGCGGAGTGACCGCCGCCGGCAGCTCGCAGCTCGAAGTGCTGGGCTCGCTGGTGGGCGACAACGGCTGGGCTCAGTTGTTTGTCGAAGGCCTGGCCCTGGCCTCTGTGCGCGAGACGCACTTGCTGGCCAACACCGCGCCGCCAATCGTCCGCCACGGCGGCCGCGCATTCGTCGATGGCCAACCTGCCTCCGGCGAGCGCTAGCCCGCAACTGGGGGGCGAGGCTCCTGCCGAGCCGAGCGTGGCTCGACCTCTACGTCAACGCGCCCTCGGTCGACGAAATTAAGATCTGTTCGCCGGCCGGGCCGACTTCATCCCGTTGCGCCTCGCTCCACACGCGGCTGACTTCGCGCCGGCCGGTCAGATAATAGCCGGCGCCGATGAGCGCGATCAGAATCGTGATCACCCGGAATCCCAGGGCCACGATCAGGCCCTCGCTGCCCTTGAACGCCTCGCCGACCGGCACGTACACGTACAGCAGATCAAACGAGCCCTCGAAGGCTCCCAGCCCGCCAAAGGCAAACGGCATGGCCGCGGCCAGCATCGACAGCGGGGCGATGATGAAATGGTCGGCCAGGCTCGGCACGTGGCCGGGAATTCCGCGGGCCACGAGGTAGATGGATAGCGTCGAGAAGACGTGTACGCAGACGCTCGCCAGCGTGCCGATGACCAGCACGCGCGGCCGCGCCCGATAACGCTCCACCGCCGTCAGCAGACTATTGAACATCGGCCCCAATCGGCTGCTGGTGCGGAGCCAGCGTGCCAAACTCCCCTGCGTGAAGCCAGGCCACAGCAGCACGGCCACGCCTGTCGCTCCCGCCAGGGTGCATCCCAGCACGGCCCAACAGATATCGCGTACCACTTCGTTGGGTGCGTGAAGCTGGCCAAACAGCAGAATGGCGCCGGAGCAGAGCAGCATCAGCGAAAACAGGCCGATCACGCGGTCGGCCAGCACCGAGGCGATGGCCGCGCCGCGCTGGGTGGGATGTTCGCGGACCAGGAACACCGCCTTGAAAAGGTCGCCGCCAACGCTGCCGGGCGAAACGAAATTCAGCAGGTAGCCCAAAAAGCTCAGCCGCAGGGCGTCGCGCAGGGCCAGCGGAATGCCCACCGCCCGGACCAGCATCTTCCAGCGGACGAACGAAATCAGCGTAGCGATCAGGCAAGCCGCCAGCGCCGCCACGAGCACGCCCCAGTTTTTGGGCCGATCGGCCAGATCAGTGAACGTCTTGTCGCCGACGGCCTTGCTCACCAGATAGGCGATAATGGCGGCCGACACCCCGAATTTTAGTAAGCCAATCAGCAGGCGTTTCACAGCTTCGCGCCTCTCGCAAATGCATCGATTTCAAAGGGTTCCGTGGTTCCGCCGACCGCGCAAAAACGCGCGGTGCGGCTCCCATCCGGCATCAAGCGGCCCAAACTAACTTCCGCCGGCCGCTATGGCCCGGGCTTTGCCCAGGGTCGCTTGACACTTACCATCGTCAGTGATAAGTTTTCTGGTTCGCTGCGGCAACCCCAATCGCCAAAGCAGCTTGCACGCTTTTTAGCCAGATCAGCCTCGCCAGGCCGGCCGCCGGGTCACTTTGATCCCGTCGGACCGCACGAATTGCCCCCAGGCGATTCCCAACCGGGCGACCGATCGGGTTTTGAAGAGCGGAACCAAACCAAAACGCGGGGGATTAGCTCAGTTGGGAGAGCGCTTGCATGGCATGCAAGAGGTCAGGGGTTCAAGTCCCCTATCCTCCACTTTTATGAAGCCATCGGCCCTGGGCCGATGGCTTTTTTGTTGTTAAGCATGAGTTCGAGCCTTACTGGCCGAGCATGTCGAGGATTTCATTCGCGTGCGAAACCTTCCGTTTTGCTAACAGTGCCGGCAACGTTAGTGCAGCGTCGACCAGCGAGGGACCGCTGATCGCCAGTCGGTCCGCTCCTGCATCCAGCAAGCAGCGAACCAGGGCCGGCTGATTCATCGAAGCGGCATGCATGAGTGGAGTCAGTTCGCCGTCGGTTCGCATTCGTGCTTCGATGTTCGCACCATGCGCCAGAAGCATTCGCGCGGCTTCGATGAGGCCGGCCCCAGCCGCGCGATGCAAGGGCGCACCATCGACCCCCTGAACGTTTGGATCTGCCCCTCCTGTAAGCAGCGCGACGATCACTTCCAGAGCTGCGTCACGTTTGGCGCCGGCTTCGGCTGCCGACACCGTATCGATTGCCTTGTGCAGAAAGGTAAACCCATCACGGGCTGGTAGCGACGGGCTTTCACCCAACGCCATCAGCACCTTCGCTGCCCCAGCATCGCCCTGCTCGACGGCACGCATCAAAAGACTATCGCCCGCCTCCTCCGGTGATTTGTACCACGGGGTCGAAAGCACCTCGTCCCGCAATTGATCGAGGTCCCGATGTTCGAGGTAGCACCGCCAGATGGGTTCGTGCATCGCCTTCATGTCTTAGCCGTGGCGTATCCGACAGAATTCATTCGCCGCAGGAGGGCATTTCTTTTTGGTCGACGAACGGCTGGTCGGCAGGGGACCAAGAGCACGTGAAGATCGTACGGCCAACTCACACCGCCAGCACTCCGGCTTTGCAGCCGCCTTCGTCGTAGGCGTAGTCCATTTGACGCGCGGTCTTCATGGCGACTTCGTAGCCGAGCAGCTTGGAGACGACGTACAGGCTCATGTCGATGCCGGCGGCGATGCCGGCCGAGCAGATGATCCGGCCGTTGTCCACGATGCGGCGATCCTCGTGAATGGCCGTGTGCGGGGCGATCTGCCGCAGCAGTTCGATGGCCCCGTGGTGCGTCGTGGCTTCCAGGCCGTCGAGCAAGCCGGCCTTGGCCAGCAATAGCGCCCCGGTGCAGACGGACATGACCACTTCGGCTTCGCTCGCATGCTGCTTGATCCAGTCGAGCAGGACTGAGTTGTCCATCTCGCGACGCGATCCGTGGCCGCCTGGAACCAGCAGCAGGTTAGGACGCACGCACTCGGCCAGATGATAGTGCGGGTTGACGCTCAGGCCGTTGCTGGTGCGAACTGGCCCAGGCTGCTCGCTGACGGTCACCACGTTGAAAATCGGTGCCTCGGCCCAGCGGCTGGCAATGGAAAAGACCTCGTAAGGCCCACAAAAGTCGAGAAGTTCCGCCTCGTCGAAGAGCACGATGACGACGTTGCGCGAGGCTGTCATGGCAATCCTCCGCTGGTTGGAGAGGCGCGGATCACGTTCGCCCGACTACCTGCAGTTTAGCGAGCCGGAGGCAACGCCGTCGAGACGCCGGCCCAAGCCGTCCGGAAATTCAATTCTTGATCCGCTTCCAGGCGAATGCGATGGGCGCCGCACGGTCGCCTTCCAACAGGCCCCAGACTTCGTGCAGGGTGTCGCCGTCGAGCTTGTAGAGGTACGAGCTTGGTCCCGGAAACTGGGCACCGAGATTGGGGCCGGCGGTCACCACGTAGTTGGAATACGTGAAGACGCGAACACGGCCGTCGAGCTTTAGCTGAAAGTTGTCGGTGTGCGACTCGATCGTGTTTCCATTGGTGTCGAAGGTGGTGACGGTTTCACGATTGCCGTCGATGACCTTTTCGACGCGAAACACGGCGCGCTGCGGATTGGTGAACTCCCGGGTCCAGCGGCCTTGCATCCGCTGTTGATCCAGCGCGGCCGCGCCATCCGCCGCGGGTCGATCAATCGGTCGATCCGCGGCTGCGACCACGGCGACGCAACTCGTGTAGACGGCGACGGCGATAAGGGTGATCCGCGGCACGGCAGCGGCGCTCCCAAGACGATGCGTCCCCAAAAGCACATGCCCACGCGGCACGTGGGCATGGCAGCCGGCTGCGGAATTCTTACGAATTCCGCTACATTGCCATCAGGAGCCTGGCGGAGTATCCGTGGCAGGCGCCGCGGGAGGCTGCTTGGCCTTGGCGGTCGGCGTCTTTTTCACGGGTGTCTTGACGGGCTTCTTCACCGGTTTTTTGCCGGCGGGGGTCATTGCCCCGGCTTTCGGAGTCGCGGATTGGCGACCGCCGGCGCTGCCCGAGGCGCTGGGCGAATTCGAAGACCGGCTGCGCGATCCGCGGTTGGCTTCCTCGCCGGGCGAACGGTCGCGCGGCGGGCCGAAGCGCGATGGCGGAACGATCTCACCCTCGAATGTGGTCCCGCGGGTTTCGCTCCATTTAGCCTGTTGCTCGGGCGTGAAGACGGCCACGACCTTCTGTTCGGCCGCTTTGCGAATTTCTTCCATTTGCTTGCGGAACAGCTCGGCCATTTCCGCGCTGGTCGCATCGCGAATCTGCTGAATCTGCGTGAGCTGCTCGGGAGTGAGCCCCAGGCCTTGGACGACGTCGGGCCGCTCGAAGGCGCGGGTTCCTTGCTGTTGCAGGCTGATTTGCATCAGCCGCTGCTGCTGCTGCGGGCTGAGCACGTTGCCGATCATCGTTTCGGTTTGCTGGCTGATCTTTTGGATCTTCTCGCCGCGCTCTTCGCGATCGAGCTGAAACGCCTGCGACATCGCCGTGCGCTGCTGTTCGAAGATCGTCTTGAGGGCTTGAACTTGCTGGGTATTGAGTTGCAATTCCTTCTGGACCGAATCTTGGCCGAGCAGCATCGTCGGCGACGACGATCGCGAGAAGCCTCCGCCCGGACCACCGCGGCCGCCTCGATCGCCGCCACCTCGATCGCCGCCGCGGTCGCCTCCGCCTCGTTGTGCCACGGCATCGGAACCAACGCCCAGCGCGAGCAAGCACACTACGGGTAGCACACGGCGGAACATGGCGCACCTCGATTGAACTTGGTCTGCGGTTGCAGAGAAATTTTGAATACGGCCCGACGGACTCCCCAATATCTTAAGCAAGGATCCGGCTGCGTACATAGTCCAGGCCAAGATTTCGCCCCAGACGGCGGGCAGGCCTTGAATTGCGAGTGGGCGTATAGCTTTTTCCGCCTATGGATCGGCTGGCGTTGTCCGTTGCCGGCAGCCACTGACAACTGACAACTGACAACTGCCCAGTTCCGCTTTGGCTCAGCTCCACTTGCCGTGCTCATGCGAGGCGGCCCGATCGAGATGCGTGTAACCGCCGTCGACGAAGACGAGCTGGCCAGTGGTATGCGACGAGCGCGGCGAGGCGAGAAACACGATCATGGCTGCCACTTCTTCGGCCGTGGTGAGCCGGCGCCCCAACGGCACCAAGCGGGCCACGGCTTGCTCGGCGGCTTGAGGATCGGGCTGGGAATCGAACCAACGCTGGTATTGATCGGTCAGGCACTCGGCCGGCAGCACGCAGTTGACGCGCACGCCGTCGGCGGCCAGGGCCACGGCCCATTCACGTGTCAGGGCGTTGATGGCTCCTTTGGCTGCCGCGTAGCCGCTGGTCGCTCCCTGGCCGGTGACCGAGACCTTGGAGCTGACATTGACGATCGCCCCCCGCGATTTGCGTAGCAGCGGCACCGAGTAATGCGCTAGCGCGTAAGCGTGCAGCAGATTAGACAAGACCGAGCGGGCGAAACACTCGGGCGGCTGATCGAGCCCCAGGGCATCGTTGAAGCCCGCGTTGTTCACGAGCACGTCGATTTGGCCGAAGGTCGCAACCGCCTGCTCGACGACGCGCCGGCATGCGGCCGCGTCTTGCAAGTCGGCCACGACCGGCTCGACGATTCCGCCGCGCTCGCGCAGATGTTGCGCGAAGGCCGCGGTCGCCGCCTCGTCACGATCGGCCAGCACCACGCGCGCGCCCTCGTCGACAAACGCCGCGCAGCAGGCCGCGCCGATGCCGCGGGCTCCGCCGGAGACGATCACCACGCGATTTTTTAAGTCCAGGTGCATGGCAAAAGCGGATCCCGGCCGGTCGGTTAGTTCGAGTGTTCCAGCAGCGGCGCCAGCACGGCATTGAACGCTTGGGCTTGGCGCATGAAGCCGAGATCCGTTGGGTGCGAGCTGTCGACCGTGCCTTCGCCATCGTCGCCCAATAGCGTTTCGCCGGGCAAGTAGCTCAAGCCCTCGACGCCACGCGAAACCAGCCGCTCGTAGCCGCTGCGCAGGGCCTCGCGGTGCATGGCGTTGGTCTTATGCTTGTTTGGCAGGAGAAAGGCGTTGGCCAGGGTGCGATCTTCGACCAACAGAATTGGCGTGTGCGGCCGCGATTTGCGCAGCGTGAGGACGAACGGTTCGACGCGTTCGACGACGTCTTTTGCCGGCATGTTGGGCAAGCAATCGAGCACGTACACGGCCGGATCGAGTTCGGCCAGCAGCGTTGCCAGCTCCGGTTCCATGCGGCCGTTGCCCGAGAAGCCAAGGTTGATCACCGGTCGGCGCAGCCAACGCCCAATAATGGCGGTATGCACCATGCCGGGCCGCGACGCGCAGCCGCCCTGCGTGATGGACGTGCCATAGAACAGCACCGGCTTGTCGTGGCCAGCCGGATAGGGCTCGGCCTTGCGCAATTGCTGTCCCGCGGGCAGGCCCAACTCGACGCTTTTCACGCCGTTGTAGAGCGGCAGATAGAGCAGGTAGGTGCGCCGGCCAGCAGGCAGGCCAGCGACCAGGTGCACGCTATTGTTGGGGGCGCTTTCGGGTCGTCCCACGGCCAGCCAGTGCCAGCCGGCTTTGGTCATTACATACAGGTCGAGCCCGCTCACGCCGGTGGCGGCCATGTGCGACATCGCCAGGTTCGTGCTGGTAAGCATCCAGCGTGCATCGATCGACGGCGAATCGCTCTCGAAGCGCACGCACAAGCCGGCCGACTGCTGACTCAAATCCCACACCGGCTTGCGGACCATGCTTTCGGCTTTCGCCGGCAAGCGGTCGAAGGGAGCCTTCGTCGCCGTCCATCCCTGGCCTTCGAGGCCCAGATGCCGGATGTCGTACCAGACGATGCCCGTCTTGTCGTCGCCGTGGCCCAGATTCGCATCCAAAGGTTCGCCGGCCAGCAGCGGCATGGCGGTAATGATTGACAGGAGCAACGCGCCGCCAACTGGTCGCCAGGAAACCATGTGTCGAAGGCCTCGAGGAAAAACGGGTCATATTGCCAGAAACGCCAACCGCGGCAAGCCGCTGGGCCAGGGGCCGGGGCGTCACCAGTCTAATGGAGATTCAGCCTAGCCGGGAGAGCCTGCTCGGATCCGCCAAGTCGCTGCTTGTATGGTCTTTGCGGTCTACTTAGCATGGGAGAGTCGCTTTGGCCCGCGGTTTCATCTCCACCCCCCTCTACCGCGGGCCGGAGCATCACGCCGACCCCAGCGGCCCTTGGCAATGCTGCTGCGTGGCCGATTTTTTCGCGCAGTTTTCCCCGAACAAAACAGAGTCTGTGTCTCCCAGCGAATCGGCTGAACCGAATCCGGCGTTGCCCGCGTACCTCGACGATTTCTTCGCCGAGTGCGACGAGCATTTGACGTCGGCGCGCCAGAGTTTGCTGGCCCTGGAGCCGGTCAGCCATCAGCCGGAAGTCGATCGGACCATGCTCGAAGAGCTATTTCGCGATTTCCATTCGATCAAAGGGTTGGCGGCGATGGTCGGGCTGAAGCCGGCCGAGCAACTCGCCCATCAAATGGAAAGCTATCTCGGCGCACTTCGCCAAGGGCGAGTTCCCTTTAGCAGCCCGGGATTTGCGGCTTTGGCAGACGGCGTCCGATCGCTCGAGCAAGTGATCGGCGCCCATCGGGCGCAGGCTGCGCCCGTGGACCTCGGCTCGGTCGGCGCAAGTTTGGACGCCTTGCTGCCGCTGGTTGGCACCGTTGACGACAAAGCCGGGTCATCGGCAATCGGATCATCGGCGGGTGGCAGCATTGTGGCCGCCGCGGATGAACTCAATGCCGAGCAGCAGGCGCGGGTGACGTCGGCAATCGAACACGGCGAAACGGCCTGGTGGGTGACTTTCATGCCCTCGGCCGAGTTGGCCGAGCGCGACATTAACGTCAACACGGTTCGCAAGAATTTGAAGAGCCTGGGTGAGCTGATTTTTTCGGCGCCGCAGGTGTTGGCGGGCGGGCAAATTGCCTTCCGGTTTCTTCTGACGACGGCGGCCGAAGAAACGGCCTTCGCCGGCTGGCAGCGCGACGGACTGTCGTACGCTCCCTATGCCGCGCCGGCGCCTTCCGTGCCAACGCCTGCTGCTTCCGCCGTGTCGCGGGCCGCGGTATCGGCATCCGCTGCCAAAACCGTGGCGCCAACCAATGTGGTCCGCGTCGGCCTGGGACGTCTGGACGAGTTGATGCGGATGGTGGGCGACCTGGTGATTACGCGGGCCAAGTTCGAGGAGAACCTGAAGCAACTCGAAGCTCAGCTTCCCGCCACTCAATGGCGCACGCTGCAGGAAAATAACGGGGCGTTCGAGCGCCAGATTCGCGACCTGCGCGAAGGCATCATGCGCACGCGGCTGGTGCCGATCCGCGAGGCATTTATGCGCATGCAATTCGTACTGCGCGACTTTACCTCCGATCCTCAAAGCCGTGTGCGGTTGCAACTTTCGGGCGAAGAGACGGAAGTCGACAAGTTGATCGTCGAACGCATCATGGATCCGCTGCTGCACCTGGTGCGCAACGCCGTCAGCCATGGCATCGAACCGACTGCCGAGCGCGTGGCGGCCGGCAAGCCGCCCGCCGGGCTGATTGCGCTGCGGGCCCGAACCAACGGTCAGACGGTGCTGATCGAGGTCGAAGACGACGGACGCGGCATCGACGCACAGCAAATCCTTGCCCGGGCCGAGAAACTGGGATTGATCGAGGCCGCGGATCGCGCGGAAACCACGAACATCCTGAGCATTTTGTGCGAGCCGGGCTTTTCGACACGCGAAACGGTCGATCGCACCAGCGGCCGGGGCGTGGGCATGGACGTCGTCAAGAATGCCATCGAAGAGCTTGGCGGCAGCTTGTCGCTGTGGACCGAAGTCGGCCGCGGAACGCGGTTCACCGTGCAACTGCCGCTGACGCTGTCCATCGCTGACGCCTTGGTGTTCGAAGTCGGCGATCAAACCTTCGCCCTGCCGCAGAGCTTCGTGCAAGAGGTCTTTCAGTTCGAAGCGACGGCCGTGGCGCTGTTGGAAAGCAATGAAATCGTTTATCGCCGCGGTGTCGCGCTGCCGCTGCTGAGGCTGGCCTCGTTGTTTGGGCTGGCTTCGCGGCCGAGCGCGACGTCCTATGCGCTGATTGTCGGTGATGCGCAAGACGCCATCGGGCTGGTCGTCGATCGGTTACTCGGATTGCGCGAGATCGTCATCCACCCGCTGGACGATCCGCTGGTGCGCGTACAAGGCATCGCCGGCGCGACCGAACTGGGCAACGGCCGAATCGTGCTGATCTTGGATGCGCTGAGTGCGGTCCGCGGACTGGGCAATCGGCTGTCGGGACCAACGTCAAAAGCCGCCGAGTCGGCCCGCGGCAGGTTGCAGGCGGCAACATCAGGAGTAAGCCATCGCCATGAGTGATTCCTCGGCGTCGTTCATTTTGTTCCAGGTTGCCGGCACGACTTACGGCTTGCCTGCCGGCTGCGTCCAGCAGATGGAGATGCTCGAGGGCGTGACCCCGGTGCCCAATGCCGCGCCGTTCGTGGATGGCGTCGTCTTTTCGCGGGGACAAGTGGTGCCGGCCGTGAACATGCGCGTCCGCTTCGGATTCGAGCGCGCGGCGTACGATCCCAAGACGCGGCTGGTGGTCGTCTCGACCAGCGGACGATCCGTGGGGCTGATCGTCGATGCCGCGCGCGAGTTTGTATCGATCGCGGCCGAGGCCATCCAGCCGCCGCCACCCGCGATGGCGGCCTTAAGCGGAAAATACCTCGCCAGCATCGCCGCGCTCGGCGAACGATTGGTGATGATTCTCGATGTCAACGAATTGCTGAACTTTGACGACAACACTTTGCCCGCGCCTGCGGAAGCATAAGCGAAGGAGCACGATCGATGGTCACGCGTCGCAACCCGGTCAATCAATTAAACGGCGAAATTGAGCGCCTGCACGTCGAAACCGAGCAAATCACCACGGCCGTCGGCTCGGTGGCCCGCGCGGCCGATGAGCTGCTGACGGGAGCGAACACGCAGGTTCGTTCGCTGGACGCGGCCGTGCGTCAAACGACAGACATGGCCACGTCGCTCCAGCAAACCGCGGCGCAAGCCGCGGACATCGCGGCTTCGACCGAAGAGCTGGCCTCGTCCAGCAATGAGATGGCGGCGTCGATCGAACAGATCAATGCCAACGCGGCGCTATTGGCCAAGCAGCTCGATGAAACGGGCACCGCCATCAAGCAGACGGCTGCGGGAACGAAAGACGTCAGCGAGCGGGCCGAAGAAATGGCGACTTCGGCGGTGGAAGTCACCGCGTCGATGGGCGAAATGGCGGCTTCCATAACCGGCTTGAGCGCGGATACGGAGAACCTGGTCACGTCGGTCAACGAAACGGCCTCGACGATCGAGGAAATGGCCCGCACGATCCAGAACGTCGCGCGCAACGCCGACGAGCTGACGGCCGCCGCCGAGCAGACGTCGTCGTCGATCAACGAGATGGCGGCTTCCATCGAAGAAGTCAGCGCCACGGCGGAAAATCTCGCCGCCTCGGTGGAGCAGGTCTCGAGTTCGATCGAAGAGACCGCCAAATCCGTCGCCGGCGTGGCTCAGAACGCCGAAAAAATCAGTGAAGTTGCCAGCACGGCCGCCGTCTCGGCCACGCAGTTGGATCGTTCGATTCATTCGATCGCCGAATTGTCGAAAAAGGCGGATGACGCCGCGCGGCGCATCGTTCGCGAAGCCGAAGAGGGGGGCACGGCGGTACAGAAATCGATCCACGGCCTGACCAAGGTTCGCGACTCGATGACCAGCTCGGCCGCCGTCATTCGCGATATGGGCAAGCGAACCGATGAAATCGGCGGCATCGTCAATACGATCAACATGATCGCCGAGCGGACGAATTTGTTGTCGCTCAACGCTTCAATCGAAGCGGCCCGCGCCGGGGATGCCGGCCGTGGGTTTGCCGTCGTGGCCGAAGAGATTCGAAACCTGGCGGATCGGGCAGCCCGCGCCACTTCGGATATCGCGGCCATCGTCAAATCGCTGCAGGACGTCGCCAAGGAGGCTGTGTCCACTTCCAACGATGGCCTGAAGGTGGCCGAGGAAAGTGGTCAGCTTTCGGAAGGAGGCCTCGAGGGGCTGCGAAAGATTCTCACCGGCATGCAGGAGGCCTCGCAACTGGTCACCCAAATCTCGCGCGCCTCGGTCGAACAGGTCTCGGCGGGACAGCAAGTCGTCGGCGCGGTCAAGACGACCGCCGCGCAGGCCAGGCAAGTTTTCGAAGCCACCGTGGAGCAAACCAAGGGCGTGCAAGGAGTCGTGCAGGCCGCGACGCAAATGCGGCGCAGCGCCCAGCAAGTCTCGCAAGCCACGAACGAGCAAGGCCGCGCCGCTCGCGACATCATCAAGGCTGCGCAGAGCACCAGTTCGCTGGCCAACCAACTCAAAAAGGCCGCCTCTGAGCAATCGACCGGCGCCAACCAGATCATCCAGGTGCTGCAAACGATGCGTCGCGGTGCGGCCACCACATCGCGCGCATTGGCCGAACAGGCCAATGTCAGCGGACAGGTTTCCAAGGAAGTGGAACGCCTGGCGGCCCATATTACCGGCGTCAGCAAGGCCATGGTCGATCAAACCGCCGCCAGCGAACAAATCGCCATAGCAGTGGACACGATGCGGCAGCAATCCAAGCAAACGTCGCAGGCCGTCGCGGAGCAGACCCGCGCGAGCAAAGATATTACCGCGGCCTTTGAGAATGTTTCGAAACAGATCGCGCTGATCACCCGGGCAAACAGCGGACATTCGAAGGCGGCGGCCTCCGTGCTCGAGGGGCTGACTGAGATCCGTGAAGTCACCGACCGCAACGGGCGTGGCGTCGAGCAAAGCAAGCGGCTGGTCGCCAATCTCCACGATCGGGCCGAAGCGCTCTCGCAAATTGCCGCGCGTTTGGCAACCAAAGGACGATCGGCCGACGGCGAGGGCAAACGCGGGGCCTAGCCCTATTGGCATGAAAGATGCAGAATGCGGCTCGAACGTTCCGCTCCACGGGCAGATGACCTTTCTGAGTCGGACCCAACCGGGCCGACGACGGGCACTTGCTCTTTCCCCCCAAGTGGTTTCGAGTGCATGAAGCCTCTCGCCCACCAATCGCTGCCGCTCTCCGAGAGTGTTTTCGTTATCCTGCGCGACTTGATTCAAGAACGAATCGGCTTGCACTACACGTTGGATAAACGTGAAGCGCTGGCCGACCGCCTGGCCGGCCGCGTTGCCGACCGTCAGTTCAGTTCGTTTCTGGATTACTACTACTGCCTGAAATACGACGCAGACAACGGGCAGGAATGGCGCTACGTGCATGATGCCCTGGCGATCCCAGAGACGTATTTCTGGCGTGAAATGGACCAGATTCACGCCTTGGTCGACCGGCTGGTGCCCCAGCATTTCTCGGCGTTTCCGGACCAACCCCTACGAATTTGGAGTGCGTCGTGCGCCACGGGCGAGGAGCCGCTGACGATCGCGATGGCGCTGGCGGAAGCTGGTTGGCAGGGAGCGCCGGCCATCGAGATCTGGGCCAGCGATGCCAGTCCGGTCGCCATTGCAGCAGCGCGGCGGGGCATTTATCGCGAGCGATCGTTTCGGAACCTGCCCAACGAGTTGCGAAAACGATACTTCATCGAAGAAGAAGGCGGCTCGCGAATCATCCCCGAATTGCACGACCGCGTGCAGTGGGCCGAGGTGAACCTGATGGACCGAGCCAGCGTTTGGCCGTTGGCCAACGCCTCGATTATTTTCTGTCGAAACACGTTCATTTATTTTGCACCGGAAGCCACAGAAATCACCGTTCGGCTGTTTGCCGAGGCCATGCCCACGCCCGGATATCTGTTTGTGGGCGTGTCGGAATCGCTGTTGAAGTTGACGACGGACTTCGAACTTCGTGAGATCGATCAAGCGTTCGTGTATGTCAAAACCGCCACGCCAGCGCGGTAGCAATTGGTGTTGCGCCTGGGATTGAAAACGGGGTGGCCGCGTGGATTCGTTGGTGCGCGTACTGATCGTCGACGATTCGGCCTACGTGCGCAAGGTCATTCGACAGATTCTCGAGCGCAGTCCGTTTGTCGAGGTCGTGGGCGCGGCCCGTGACGGGGAAGAAGCGCTCGAGCTCGTGGAACAGCTCAACCCGGACGTCATCACGCTCGATTTGATCATGCCACGGGTCGACGGCATGACCTTCTTACGGGAGCAGATGCGGCGGCGACCGCTGCCGGTTATTATCGTTACCGTAACCAGCGAAGAGGGCCAGCTTGTGCTCCAGGCCCTGGAGGCGGGTGCCGTAGACATGGTCCGCAAGCCCACGGCGCTGGCGACCGAGAAGGTGTTCGAGATTGGCGACGAATTGGTTGAGAGCGTAAAGGCTGCTGCTCGCGTGCGGGTCCAGGCGCTGGGTTCGCCGCGGCCGGCCCCGGTGCTGTCTACAATTCGCCCGGCCGCGGCAAAACGGGATGTTGACGTGATCGTGATCGGGGTTTCGACCGGTGGCCCGCAGGCATTGCGCTACCTGATTCCACAACTGCCAGCCGATTTTGCAGTGCCCGTGGCGATGGTCTTGCATATGCCGGTGGGCTATACAGAACTCTACGCCCAGAAACTGGCCGAGATATCGCAAATGGACGTGGCCGAGGCCAGCGAGGGGGCCGAATTTCGCCCAGGGTTGGCTTTACTTGCCCCGGCCGGCCGGCACTTGACTTTCCGGCGGTCTGCAAATGGCACGATACGAGCACATCTGGACCCCCAGCCGAGCGATACCATCCACCGTCCGTCGGTCGATGTGCTATTCAAGTCGGCCGCCGAGGTGTATGGAGAACGGGTGCTGGGCGTGGTGATGACCGGCATGGGCTCCGACGGGCAGCAGGGTGCCGCCTGGATCAAGGCCCGGGGGGGAATTGTTTTCACGGAGGCCGAGGAAAGCTGTATTGTTTATGGGATGCCCCGTTCGGTGGTCGAGGCGGGCCTTAGCGACCGGAGCATTCCGCTGGCCCGAATCGCGCAGTCCCTGGTGGAGATGGTTTGATGGCGAAAATTCTGGTCGTTGACGACTCGGGACTCTCCCGGCAGATGTCCGGCCGGATCCTGCGCGAATCGGGGCATGACGTCGTCGAGGCCCAGGACGGGATCGCCGCGCTGGAAACCTATTTTCTGGAAAAGCCAGAGGTCGTGTTCCTCGATATCAACATGAAGGGCATGAACGGCTTCGACGTGCTGGCGAAGCTGCGAGAACTCGACCCGCACGCCTGCATCGTGATTGCTACGGCAGATATTCAGAGTTCCACGCGCAAGATGGCGGCCGAGGGAGGCGCGCGCGGGTTCGTGACCAAGCCCTTCGTCGCTGCGGAAGTCGCTCGGGCAGTCAACGCGGCTTTGGAAGGGTGCAAAGAATGGATCTGACCGAACAGCAAAAAGACGCGTTGACCGAATTGATCAACATCGCCTTTTCCCGCACCGCCGCGTCGCTTTCCGAACTCACCGGCAATCGCGTCGAACTCGACGTCCCAGAAGTCAGCGTGCATCCGATGGGCGAACTGGCCGGCGCGCTCGGCCGTTACGTGCAAGGCGAAGTCGCAACCGTCCATCAAATCTTCTCCGGACCCATCGCCGGTGATGCACTCTTGCTGCTGAACCACGACGGGGCCGTGAACCTGGTGGACATGCTCACCGGCATCGATCCGCCGGCCAGGCGGCTCGGCGCGTCGTCCAAGGAGGTGCTCAGCGAAATCGGCAACATCTTGTTAAATGCCTGCCTGGGAATCTTCGGCGATCTGCTCAAAGTCCGGCTGTCGTTCACGGTGCCGCGGTTGCACCTGGAGTCGCTGGCCGACATGCTCGAATCTCTGGTGATCGGCAAGGACGAGTTGCATTATGCGCTGCTGATCGGCGCCCAGTTCCACGTAAAGTCGACCGAGATCACGGGTTCGATGCTGATCGTGCTCGGCATCGCTTCGCTGGAGCACCTGATTCGGGCCGTGCAGGAGTGGACGCAAACGTCCACTTTCCCGGCTGTTGACCACGAGCGCGCCTGAAGTGTTTCGTCGGTGACCCGTTACGGAGATTGTAGGTTGTGATGGAGACCAGGATGAGCCCGGGGCTGCCGAAGGATTCTGCTGCGGCGCGCGAAGCGCTTTTGAATGGTTTGCACCTGCTTACCAGTGCAGGCATCTTCAGTACCGACGTTGACCTCAATCTCACGAGTTGGAACCAATGGCTCGAGGAACACAGCGGGAAGGTCGCGCGCGACGTTCTCGGACGAAACCTCCTCGAGCTGTTTCCCGAGCTCGCCGAGCGGCGGCTGAATAAATTCTACCAACAGGCACTGCACGGCCAGGTTGTCGTCCTTTCGCAGCAATTGCACAATTACCTGCTGCGTCTGCCGCCGTCTCTTCAGGGCGACCTGCCTCAGATGCCGCAGAGCGCGAGAATTGCCCCGCTGCTCGACGCCGGCGCGATCGTCGGAACCGTGACTTGGATCGAGGACGTCACGGAACGCGTGGTCCGCGAGGCCGAACTGTTTGCGCGGGCTCGGCAGCAGTCCGCCATTGCCGCCCTTAGCCATGATGCGTTGGCCAGCCGCAATCTCGACGAACTGTTTCAGCAGTCAGTCTCGATTATTGCCGAAACGCTGCGCATGGAATTCTGCGCGGTGTTTGAGCTCGCGGCCGGAGCGTTGCAGTTAAGGGCCGGCCTCGGCTGGAAAGGCCCGGCGACGGAAGCCTTCGAGCCGGGTGCGGCGGGCTCGTTTGTCGACTTTGTCTTGCAAAATCCGGCGCCGACCGTGATCCACGATCTGACGACCGAAGATCGCTTTGACCCTCCGCAAGTTCTGCGAGACCAGGGGATCGTCAGCGGCTTGTGCGCGCCGATCCGTTGTGGCGGCCAGACTTATGGCCTGCTCGGCGTATATTCGGGTCAACCGTCGGATCGTCCGGACGAGGAACTCGACTTTCTCCAGGCAGCCGCCAACGTGCTGGGGACCGCAATCGAACGCGACGGTTTGGAACGCAGCTTGCGCGACCGGGCCCATGAGCTGGTCAATGCGGATCGCCGCAAGAACGAGTTTCTGGCAATGCTCGCCCATGAACTCCGCAATCCGTTGGCGCCCATTCGCAACGCGATCCAAATGCTGTACGTCAAGAACGTCGACGACGTCGACATGCGAGCCGCCCGCGACTTGATGGACCGGCAGGTGCGGCAGATCACGCGAATGGTGGACGATTTGTTGGACGTCTCGCGAATTACGCGCGGCAAAATCGCGCTTCGCGAGGAGACCGTCGACCTGGCCGAGGTGGTTGCCCACGCGCTGGAGACCAGCCGGCCGTTGATTGACTTACATCGGCACGAACTGACCGTTTCCTTGCCCCAGGGGCCCATGCCCATCCGGGGCGACGCGACGCGCCTGGCGCAGGCCATTGCAAACCTCGTCAACAATTCGACCAAGTACACGGATCCGGGCGGAAAAATCTCGGTGGCGGTCCAGCGCAGCGGCGCCGATTACCTGGTCAAAGTCAAAGACAACGGAATCGGAATTTCGTCGGAAATGCTGCCACAGATCTTCGATCTTTTCAAGCAAGTGGATAACTCCCTTGCTCGCTCGGAAGGCGGTTTGGGGATTGGATTGACTCTGGTGCGCACCTTGATCGAAATGCACGGTGGCAACGTCAAAGCCTTCAGCGACGGTCCCGGCCGCGGCAGTGAGTTCGTAGTTCGGCTACCGGCGCTCGATGCCGAGTTTAAGAGCAAGCCGATCCGTGCGTCTGCTCCGTCGACGGAAACGCGTCCGGCCGCCCGAAAGATTTTGGTCGTCGACGACAATACCGATGCGGCCGAGTCCTTGGCGCAACTGCTGCGGGCCCTAGGGCATGCCAGCCGCAGCGTGCACAGTGGTCCCGCGGCCCTGGAGGAAGTCCGCCGCGATCGGCCGGACGCCGTATTCCTCGACATCGGTTTGCCCGGCATGGACGGTTATGCGGTGGCCCGCGCGCTGCGCGAAGAGCATGCCGGAAACATCGCCGTGATCGCCCTGAGCGGGTACGGCGAAAACGACGAATCCAAGAACGCCGGTTTCGACCGGCACGTGATCAAGCCCATCGATCTCAGCCTGCTGCGGCGGATTTTATCCGAGCTACCCAGCCCCGCGTGAGCCGGAGCGCGGACCGGCCCGCATCGCCCCACGATTTGCCCCTACGGCAGCAGGCCGAGCACGCGGCGGTCGGCGCGCATGTAGAACGGGATGCGGTACTGGTTGTAGCGCGACGACGGCCCGGTGGGCGACAGATAGCCCTTGTACCCATTGCTGGAGCGGCCGCGATAGCGCGTAGCCGCCATCGCGCCCGTCGCGCCCAAATCAGCAACCGCTGCCGCCACCAGCAAACCACAGGCAATGATTTTGAACTTCGACATGGGCTTGCACCAGGAAAAATTGCGCGTGCTACGAGCAGACAGGCTACGGCCTCCGCTCGGCAACGGCGAAACAGTTCCACAATTATATCACACGATGCGTGCCCCGGCGGCGATTCAAGAGTTCACGCACGCGCCCGATGATCCGCCAATTGCGAGCGAATCCGCTCAATCGCAGTTTCCACGCCGGCCGCCTGCAACTCGCCGCGGTCGTACGCCACCACGCGGCGCTCGATTTCCGCGACCCAGGCCGCGGCGACTTCCGGGGTTGCGAATTCGCCGTGGGTCAAACTCTGTTCCAGCACATCAGCGACATATGCGCGGTCCCCCGGTGGCAGCGCCATCGCCTGTTGGATTACTTCTTCACGTGCAAGCATCGGACGATCCTCGAGGGTGAGACCTTATCAAGTTTCCGCACGAATTTGGGGAGATGTCCAGTTTGGTCGGTCGTTCACCAGGCTCACGGAACGCGCGCCGGGACGGTCGTGGCAGAATTCATACAAATTCCGCTACCCTGCTTTCGCCTCAGCCCCGGCGCTCGAAAATCGCCTGCGAGTTGTCGCGGAGCACCTGGCGGCCGAGGGCAAAGGCGCGGTCTTCGCTCCAGCCACGGTCGATGACAAAACGCTCGGCCAGGACTTTGGCCAGGATTCGCTTGTACATGGCGAATTTGGGCAGCGCGAATTCCAGCTTGTACATGTCGCTGTAATAACCGATCTGCTTGGTGCGCGGCACCGCCTCGAGCCGGGCGGCCAGGTCGTGCTCGATAAAGGCCGGCGTGTTCGAATACCACCAGTGGCCGTTGGTCACGACGTTGGGAAAAATCCAACTGTAGCTCGTCAACTCCTGGTTGGTGACGCTGGCCAGCACCGAGATGGGAAACGTCACCTGCGGAAAGGCGTTGAACAGCTCGCGGTATTGAATCAGCGAGACGCGGCTGTCGTACAGATCCTGGCCCTGGTAGACGCCGTCGGCATACACGGCCCGATTGACGCCGATCATCAGGTCGAACGGCAGCCGGAACTCGGAGCAGAACTCGGCCAACGTCCAGAACACGAACTGGCTCGCCTCGCGGCGGCGCTCGGCCGAGGCTTGCGGGCCCTTTTGCAGAATCTCGCCGATGGCCGCTTCGGCATTGGCGACTTTGGCCGGCGCAAAATCGGGTGGCAGCGAAATGGCGCACGCCCGAGCTCCGCGGCTAGTGAAATGTTCAAAGAGCTTGCCGATCGCTTGCCGCAAAGAACGGACGTCGTGCGGCGCTTGGCCGGTGGCCCGTTCGAGCCGCTGCCGGACGTCGGGCTTTGCCAGGTGGAACACCAGGTCGTCGGTGCGGAGGCAAGGGATATAGCGCGACGTGTCAAAGCCTTCCAACGGATCGTCGAAATCATTGGTCAGAAAAATCGCGCTCAGCCGGCTTTGGCGGATAACGTCGTCGGCCCAACTGGGCGAACGCATTTTTCGCTCGGCCGCGTCGTACAGGGCCTCCCAATTCTCGGGCGTGACGTGGTCGTCGCCGAAGCCGAAGAATCGCTGAGCGATCTCGACCAGCCAACTGTACTGGATTGTGTTCTCCAGCGGCGCCAGCCGCTCGACCAGCCGCCGCACTTTTTCGCGCGGGGCCAGGCCCGGCTCTTCGATCTGGGCTTTTGGCATGCCGGCCGAATGGGCCAGCTCCGTGTAGTAGTGATAGCCGAGAATATCGGCCAGTGTGGTCGAAGCCGCCGCATGCGGGTTGATATGCGTGTGCGGATCGATGATGACCAGTTCGTCGAGTTGGCTGTAGAGCCGCTGGCGGAGGGCTTGTGACATGGCGGGAAACACGTGGGTGAAAAAGGGGCGATCTTCCGGTGTTCGTCCGCGTTTATAGCAGATTCGCGCTTTCAGGTCGTCAACGGAGGCGGCGAGTGAACGAAGCGGTGATAGGCGGCGGCGGCCAGCGCGCAATCGTCTTCGCGAATCAGCAGCATGCCGCGCACCCGGGCACGCAGAATCACGCCCTTCTCCAGCCGCGAGAGAAACAGCCGGTGCCGCAGGCGAAAGCTATGGTCGGCGAGTAGGCATTCGCTGGCGTTCAAATCGGCCGGGTGGACCATCTCGGCGTAGCTCCACGCTTGGCCGACCGGGCGCACGAGCCAACAGCCTGGCAGCCGTGGGTCGCCCATCGCCACCTCGGCGCTGGTGGCCGACATCAGCTCGCGAAACTCGGCCATCACGTCATCCACCAGCCGCAAGGTTTGCCCGGCTGGCAATTGGCTGATCGTCGAGAGGGCCGGGTCGCTGTCCAAGAGCGGCGTTTGCACGGAGACCTCGAGATCGATCTCGACCCGCCCCATCGTGTCCTCGGGATTCGCTCGCCAATACACTTGCACGGCAACCGGCCGCTCGTTGGTGCCGGCGTAGTTCACCACCAGGTCGCCCTGCCGCCCATACACGTCGGCCGGGACCAATGCCGGCGAGAGGTCAACGCCAAGCAACTCCACTGCCGCCGGCAAATTCTGCTGGCGGAAATCGAGGGCGTGCAGCCCGTGCTCGGGATGTTGGAGATCCAGCCGGGCATGCAGCCGGGGAAGTTCGAGTTTGGCCGTAGCGGGTTCTAAGGTCCAAATGTTTGGCACTGGAAGGCCGCGTTTTGCGAACGAAAAAACCCCGCCGCTCACACTAAAGCGAGTCGGCGGGGCCGGAACAGAGAAGAGGCCGAAGGTTGGGTTCGCCGTACGTTCCGGTGTCTTGCGCCGCGGTGGTTCGCACCGCATGGCTCGCCGACCGGTTGCCGGCTGAACTCCCGGAGTTTAACGCGCGGACCTTGGGGATTGCAAACTTTTTCCCCGATCAATTGTCCGGTGCGGTTATATTGGCCGGCTCAAGGGCGGCGTCGCATGCATCATCCAACTTTTATGGGAGGGCCGTTCGTTGATTCCCCTGGCCGAATTCGACGCTGTTTGCCAGCGGGCCGCTCGGCTTGCCGGCCAGGTGTTGCTGGATTGGGCGGGCCGGTTTCAGATCCGCGAAAAGGGGCCGGCGGACCTGGTCACCGAGGCCGACCTGGCCAGCCAGGAGGTAATTCGCGAGACCCTGCTGGGGGCTTTTCCCGGCCACGGCTTTTTGGCCGAAGAAAACCTGTCCATCGCCAGCCAAGACGACGACTATCGCTGGATTGTCGATCCGCTGGACGGCACGACCAACTACGTCCACGGCATCCCGCAGTATTCCGTGTCGATCGCGCTGGAGCAGTCGGGCAAGTTGCTGGTCGGCACCGTGTACGATCCGGTGGCAGACGAATGCTTTTCGGCCGTGGCCGGCGGCGGGGCGTGGCTGGGCCAGAAACGGCTCCACGTCAGCGGGCAGCAAGCGCTGTCGCACGCGGTGGTGGCTATGAGCTTTCCGCCGGGTGCTCGGCGCGACACGCCCGAGGTGCTGGAATGCTTGGAAGTTCTGGAGCATGCCCAATCGATGCGGCGGTTCGGCTCGTCGGCCCTGAACTTATGCTACCTGGCTGCCGGCCGGTTCGATGCCTATTGGTCGGGCAGCACGCGGATCTGGGACATTGCGGCGGGCGTCTTGCTCGTGCAAGAGGCCGGCGGCCTGGTAACCGATCGCCACGGAGATCCGTTTGCGATCGATCCGCCGCATTTCATCGCCGCCGCCACGCCGCAGCTGCACGCGGAACTGGCGAAGCTGCTTCGGCGCCATTAGGTTTTGTAGCGGCATGTGAGCGCGATCGGCCTCATCGGGCGTACGGGCGAGCGCCGTATGGCCCCGTGGCCCGAGGCGCGAACTCGAATTCGATGCCGCCGATGTAGGAGGCGAGCAGGTTGTAGAGGAGTCCGGTGATCGCGCCGCCGATGAAGCCGGCAATCCCATAGAAAAACGGTACGAAAAACAATATGCCGATGCCCGCTACGATCCCGACTGGAAAGCTGTTGCGGCCCGGGGCTGCGATCGCGGTGAGCGAAAACATCACAAACATAAACAAGCCACCGATCAGGCCAAGCAGTGCATACAATGCTCCCATCATCTTCGCTATGGTGAAAACATCGATGCGTTTGACGACCACGCATTGAAACGGTTGCGAGAGAGAAGCGGTCGTTGAAACGCCTTCGTCCATGTAAGCCGGAGCGCCGGCAGGCGCTTGGCCGCTAAAGTCGAAAGCGGCCGGATGCGCTGACGGCGCGGCGTGAGGCATCGGCTCGATGCTTCCGGCATCCAAAATCCCGGGCTCGGAGGTGACCGTCACCATGGCGCCGCAGGCGGGACACTTCGCCAGCTTGCCCAACAAGGCGTCGGGCGCATGCAAACCTTTGCCGCATGTCGGGCATTTGACGTGAATAGGCACGCTTGCCTCCTCGTGAATGGGGTGAGATTTTGCGTCCGGGCCTTATTCGCTGACCGGCCGGGTTCGCGTGACTTCCGACGGCTTAAGCTGTGCGTCGAGAAAACCGTAGATCAGCTCGCGCGATTCATGCGGCACGCTATGGCCGCGGCCGTGAACGAAAAAGGCAAAATTCTCGGGCTTGCCCACGAGTTGGTACACGTCGGCAATCTTCAACAGCATCAGCACGTGCTGCCGCTGCATCAGCGGATCGCCGTCATTGAGCGCCGAAACGTCGAGATACGCCCGAGGCGCGATCAAAGAGATGATCTCGTGGATGTCGATCGGCGGCAGTTGGCCGGCCAGCAGTTGCGGCCGGATGTGCTTGAAATAGATGTACCAGTGGTCCCGGGCCCAATTCTCCACGCCCGAATTGTGCCGCAGCGATCCTGCGCCGCAGTTGCTGACTGCCGCCTTGATGCGGTCGTCATAAGCGGCCAGGAAGAAGGTGCCGTGCCCGCCCAGCGAGTGGCCCATCGCTCCGATGTTGGCCCGGTCCACGTCGTCGCGCGTTTCCAGCACGTCGATGGCGATGGAATGCTCGTAGGTGAATTTGCCGACGGCCGTCCACTCGGGGTGCTTTTCATAAAAGCGATTGGTCTCGTACGGTCCCTCGGGCGGAATGCGATGGCCCGAGACAAAATGCTCCGGGGCGATGACCACGTACCCGCGCCGGCACATTTGGTCGAGGTAGGCATTGTCGTAGAGTTTCTTTTGATTCGGCTCGAGGCCCGCCTCTTGTCGAATGCCCTGCGGATACGTGCCGTGCAGAGCCACGACTGCCGGCAGTTTTCCTTTGGCGCCCAACGGCAGTCCCAGATACGCGTGGGCCCGTTCGTCGGCCTCGACGTTGTAGCTGATGAGCAGCCGGTGGTACGCGTTGTCGATCACTTTGTCTTCGTGAACTTGCAGATCAAGCGGCGGCTTTTGAGCCGGTTTCTGATTGTCGCGAATCAAGTCGAGGTAGCGCTGCTTGAGCTGCTGGCGATGACGCTGCCAATCGTCGGCCGTCTTGACGCCCGAGAGCAGATCGTCCCAAGACGAATGAATCACCGGCGGCGCCGAGCGCGGCCGCGCGGCGGCCGGATCATCGCCAAAGGCCGGACTGGCGATAGCCGTGCAAACCAAAATGGCGAATGGCAGGGACCATCGGCGGCGGAGGAACATAGCGGGGTCGCTTTCGCTCGGCACATGAGGCGCGGACACGGGGCCAGGCCACCGGTTTTAGCGGCCATCGGCTCGGGCGGCAAGAAAGTTGCCGAATCGCTGCCTGCGGCGTGCTCGGGCCTTACCAGGGGCGCGGCAGCGTGCCGTGAGTGGCGGTGAAGACTTCCAGCCGGTGGGGACGATAGTCGTCCAGCGTGTCCAGCGGCGGCAATTCGGTGGCCAGTGGGTTGTGAAAACTGCCGAGCGGATGCGTCGAAGGCTTCAAGGGGAGGCAAAATCGGTCGAGGTCCTGCCCTTCGAGATCAACCACGCGCACCTGGAGGCAATTGGCGTACACTTCGACCAGGCCGAAATGATTGCGCTTCGATTTGCTGGCGGCCGTGATGGGCTTGGGCGGGGCGGCTGGATACAGATTCGAACTGCCGCCGCCGCTGACGACATAGGTAATGCCGTCCAGCGGCCTCGTGCGGTCGTAGTAGTGGTTGTGGCCCGCGAGCACTGCCACCGTGTCACTGCCGCGCAGGCCGGGATGCAGCCAGAAGCGCCGCGCCATCTGCTGGACCCAATCGCGATCGCCACTGGTAAACACGGGCCGATGCAGGCAGACAATCGCCGTGCCCGGGTGATGCTCGAGCTGCCACTTCAAGAATCGGGCCTGCTCGCTGCCGGCCGCCAGAGAGCGTTCGCTGTTGAGCATCAGAAAATTGATGCCGCGATGCCGGAAGTGATAAAACGTGTCCGGCAGCGCGGGAAAATACTGACGGAAGCGAATCTCGCCGTGATCGTTGTAATCGGGCAGGCGATCGTGATTGCCAACCACCGGCATGATGCGAATGCGATGCCTGGCTGCGCGGTGCAGCAAGTCGTCCCATTGCGACTGGTTGTCGGCGTCGTCGACCAGGTCGCCGAGGTGCAAGGCGAACTCGACGTGCTCATCGCCCATTCGGTCGAAAATGCGTTCGGCAATCTCGCCGTCCAGTTGCGTATCGCCCACAAAGCCGAAGCTCCACAGTTTTTCGCCTTGCGGAGCCAGCTTCTCGGGCTCGCCGATAGTGGGCGTCACGCGCGACCACGCATATCCGGTAAAGACCGCCAGGCCAACGAGCAAAGTCGACAGAGCCAGCGTACGGCGAATTGTGAACCAGCGCCGAAAGTTCACCGAATGCTCCCATGCGTGCCAATGAAGCAGCTTTCGGCGGCAATCGTAGCGGCTGGCGCGCTACGCACGAAGAGCAATAGCGGCTGGCAAAACGTGGTTTGCTAGCATGACCGTAGCCGTCTCGCTTCGGCGAGCCGAGCCCACGCAACTCGGCTGACGCTGGGTGGGTCGATCGGTCGCGCCTGCATCCCGGCGGAACGGGATGGCTACGGTGGGCAGCGCCTATTCGACCTCAGCCGGTGGCGTAGCTGACCGTCTCGACGGCTTTGTAGACCGTGCGGGCTTTGAAGAAGCCAAGCCGGCGGTAAAGGCGGATGGCACCCTCGTTCTGAGCGGTGACTTCCAAAAATGCCCGCTGCAAGCCGGCCCGCTGAAAGCCTTCGAGCGCTTTGAGCATCAGGCAGCTTCCCAAGCCGCGGCCGCGATGTTCGGGCACGATGCCCAGGTTCTGCACGGCACCCATTCCCGAGCGGTCGCGGATGCCCTGGATTGTGCCGCAACAGCCGGCTGGCTCGTCCTGTTCGGCCGCATCGAGCGATTCGAGTGCTAGCAGCCAGGTCGCCTCGGCCAGAAAACCCTCTTTGTGGGCGATCTCGGTCATCAGCCGCACGCAGCCGTCGTAGTCACCCAGGCAGGGGAACACGTTGGCGTCGATTTCGGAGCGAAAGCTGAGGTACTTCGTTTCGGCATGGGCGACGACGAGCTCCGGGTGCCAGGCGAGCAGGCGATAGCCCGGCGGCGGCACCGGCTCGGGCAACGTGCGCCCGAGATCGATTTCCATCCGAAAACGCTTGAAGTAAGTGAGGCCCATTAAATTTGGCCCGTAAAGCGAGCGGACGAAGAAGCCCGCGCCGTCCGGGTACGGTTGGCGCGCGAACCAGCGGCCCGGCCTCCGACTGTTCTCAAATGTATACGGCTATCGCCGCAACGTCAAATTATCACCTGCCGGCGGCCCCCATGCGGCTGCGGGGGTGCGCAAACAAGCGACCATCCAGTCATCGGCTTGGCTCGTTGGTACTGAAGCAAATTTCTTACCAAGAGTCTTACAAGCGATACGTTTAGCGCCGTGCGCCGGGGGGGCGGGCGTTTCATAAAGCCGCGACCGGTGGTCGCGGCCCTACTCAGCCCGCGGCATCGACAAGGTTGCGCAAAGTGGCCAAATTGATTTCGTCGAGGTCTACGCCGTCGCGGTCGCCTTTGGGGGTCTCCAGGTACATGGGAATGTTCTGGAAATGTTCGTCATTCAGCAAATGGCGGAAGGCGTCCAGCCCGATCAAGCCCTCGCCGATATGCGCATGGCGATCGACGTGCGACCCCAGCGGCTTGACGCTGTCGTTGACGTGGACCGCCTTGATGAGTTTGAGCCCAAAGGTAGTGTCCATCGCCCGCAGGGTGGTCCGGTAATCGCGCAAGCTGGCCAGAGGGTAGCCGGCGGCAAAGACGTGGCAGGTATCGATGCAGACCCCCAGCCATGCGGCATCCCGCACGCCGTCGATAATGGTGGCCAGATGTTCGAAGCGGGCGCCCAGCGTGCTGCCTTGGCCAGCGGTGTTTTCCAACAGGCAGCCGGCAGACACGTTGGCCGTACGCTGGCGAACTTCGTCCAGGGCGGCAATGATACGCTGGAGTCCGCTCTCCTCCGTTCCGGTGGTGAACGCGCCCGGGTGGGTCACCACCCAGGGGATGCCCAGCAGCGACGCCCGCTCCAACTCTTCGACGAACGCGTCGATCGACCGACGCCACAGCACGTCGTCGGGCGCGGCCAGATTAATGAGATAGGAGTCGTGTGCCAGCGGATGCAAAAGTCCCGCATCGCTCACCGCCTGCTTGAACTGTTCCGCCTCGGGCGGGGTAATCGGCTTCGCCCGCCACTGGTTGTTATTTTTGGTAAAGATTTGGCAACACTGCATTCGCAGCTCGGCCGCCTTCTGCGGGGCCTTGTAGTACCCCCCGACAATCGACATGTGGGCACCAAGGATTGGCATGCTTTACGACCCCATCTCTCGGCGTGCGACGACATTACCGCCGGCGTAGAATGTGTCAAACAACAAAATGAGAAGCTTCTGGACAATCATGGCGAAATCACTCGACCAAGTCGACGTGCTAGTGCGGACGGCCATTGCCGCGTTGGGACCGGCTCGCCTCAGAGCCGAAGTACAAAAGGTCCTCATCGTTCCGATACAGCAGCGACGGACCTATCTGACCAAGGCCGGCGTCGAAGCGCAAGGGGACCTCTGGCTCTTCGCCAGACTCCCAGAACGGGACGTCGGATTGGCGTACGCCGATGAAGGCTACGGTGCAATGGGTTGGCCCTGGGGACTCGTCTTTGTTTCGAGCACAGATTTTGGCGACACGGGCGGGTGGTATTCAACTCTCTTGGAACTTATCGAAGACTCCGGGTGGTTTTGAGCCAATCGCATCGGCCCGTTCCGGACGCCGTTAGTGTTGTTCCGGCAAACTTTCCCTTCGTGAGCAGAATGCACTGGCAGCCGCGGAGCCGGCCGCTCTCGGCGGCCTTGTAATAGCCGCCGGCAATGGACATGTGGGCGCCGAGAATGGGCATAAGTTTACGCGGCCGAGTTCGGTGGGGGGCGTGATTGGGTATTTAGAGCGACGTGTTTGCTTTAACTCAAGCGGTCCCCAGCGGTCAAGCGGCTAATAGCGTTACCGCGATTCCCCTTCGCCAGAGGTAGTGGGGAATGTCGGCGGTCGCCTCCGGTTTGCGTGGCGAGCCGGGAGTGTCAGCGACCGGAGGAAGCGCGAACTCCGGTCGGTGACCCTCCCGGCTCGCCAAAGGAGCGGCTCGCCAAAGAAAAAGCTCGATGTCCAGCGGCGTTTTTGCGGCAATTGCAAAGTGGCTCACGATTCGCTTGCCTTCGCCGGCTGCCAGTCACTAGAATCAACGATGACACGGCGCGTTGGCGCTGGTGGCGCGGCCGTTGGCGGTAGCGGTCGGCGGCGACCGGTTTTGCCTAGGGCAATTGGGTTCTGCCTGGCCGAGTGGTTCTTTTCGTCGCGGGAGCAGCGGCTATGCGCCGGAGCTGGAACGTGTTCAGTGCTTCGTGGCGGCGGCTGGTGGGTCTGGTGCGGCGGCCTTCGAAAAGGGACCGCGACGCGACCGAGTTCGAGACGGCCCGCCGGCATTTTCATCACCATCGCGAATGGCTCGAAGCCAAGTTCTTCGAGCTGGCCTCCGGCAGCGGCAAGCCCCGCGGGCTGCGCTGGACCGATTGCGATTTCGACAACGACGTGACCTACGCCCGCGACCGCCGTAGCGGCGAATTGTGTGCTTTTGTCGCGGTGACGATCGCTTTCGACGCCATCGAGGGCGGACTGATGGAAGGCGTCGAAGCGGTGGGCAACTTACGGGCGGCCAGTGCCGTGTTTCGGCTCGACCGCGGCCGTTGGCAAACCGACGGCCGGGCGATCTTCAATCTCAGCCCTTCCGAGGCTATCGCCTATTACCAGGACAACCTGGTGCTCGTGGGTCACGAACCCTCGAGCCAGCGATAAATCGCCACGGACAACGGACCACTGACCACGGACAACTGACCTGCTACAGGTAGTTGAGCAGCGTCAGCTTAGAAGTGATCGCCGCCACTTGCAGGGTCGCCTGAAACGCGGTCTGAATCGACATCAGATTCGTGATGGCCTGCGTCATGTCGACGTCCAGGTCACTGCTCTTCACGGACTGCAATTGCACCTGGTCTGATTGCGATTGCGATTGCAGCGAATTGATATTTTGCAATTGGACGCCGATCTCGGCTTCGGCGGCACCCACCTGGGAGCTGCTGCTCTGGAGCAGCGCCACGGCACTTTCGACGCCGGCGGTGTCGCCGGTTTGCAAGGCCTTGCTGAGTTGAATGAGCGCGCTGAACGCGCCTTGCACCTCGATCGGATTGGTATCGCTGCCGGTCAGGGTCGCCGGCGTGCCGCCGGCCAGCGTGGACGTGGCCGGCAGAGTACCCAGCGTGCCCGATCCATCGTTGCCAGAGTCGGTGGTGCCCAGGCTAGCGGTGAAGTATTGGCTGGCCGTTGGATCGCCCGCCACGAGGCTCACGATCGAGCTGGCCGTAGCGGTGGAAGGGTCGACATCGAGCGTGAGGGTCTTGGTCGCAGTGTCATAGTTGACGCTGGGGCCGCCGCCGGTGTTTTCGAAGACGACAGAGGCGCCGTTCATGCTCGTGCCGGCCGCCGTGGCCGTGAACACCAGATCGTTGTTGCTGCCGGGAAATGTCACCGAGACCGAGGGGTCCGTGGCGGCCGCGGTCGCGGTGCCCGTAGACGAGCCGGAAGGAATCAGGCCCAACTGTTGCGCGACCGCCGGACTGGTGCCGCCGCTGACCGTCAGCGTTTGCGTGCCGCTGGGGTCATCGTCGGTGAGTTCGATGCCGTTTCCGTTGGTGGCCAGGCTGGCGTGCACGGGCACGCCGCTGCCCAGGTTGGTGGCGTTGTTGTTGATGGCATTGATCACGTCGCCGATGGTTTCTGCCCCGGTCAGGTCGACGGGAATGCTCACGCCGTCGGTGCGCTGAATGACGAAGGCTGGGCTGGTCGTCGAACTCAAGCCTTGCCCGTTGTTGAGCGATGCTAGGGGCGTCGACTGGGTCAAGCTGCGGATGCCCAGCTCGGTGGCCGTGCTGCCGCCGTTCTCGCCGATCGTCATTTGCGAGCCGCTGAGTGCCGAATAGACTTCGATGCCGGTGGCGCCCGGATTGATCTGTGCCTGCAACCCAGCCCCGCTGGTATTGAGCGTGTTGATCAGATCCTGAACCGTCTTGTCGCCCGAGATGTTGATGTTGTAGGTTTGCCCGCCGTTGGTGACTTGCAAGCCCGACGTCTGATCGAGATTCACGCCGCTGCCGCCGGACATCTGCACGGCGGGGCCGCCCAGTGTATATGAGTCGAAGACCGGGCCGGCGCCGTTGTTGTTGAGTTCGGCCGGATCGAGATTGGCGGTGAAGGTGCCCTGCGCGTTGATGGCAGCCACGACCTGATTGGCGGTGGTGACGCCGCTTTGGACATAGACGGTCAGCGTGTTGGGATCGCCGCCGGTGTTATACGTATTGGCCCGATTGTTGCCGACGCTGGCCGCCTGGATCACGCCGTCGCCGGTATTGGGTTCGGCCGAGGTGTCGCGCGTGGCGGTGAAGGTGCCCTCGGCGTCGATGGCGTTGATCATGGCGCTGGTCGAGGTTTGGTTTGATCCGTCGACCGTGAGCGTCAGCGTCTTGGTCGACGCATCGTACGCGGCCTGGGCCGTGTTGCCGATGTTGCCGCCATTGACGATGTTGACCGACACGCCGTTGAAAGCGGTGCCCGGCTGATTGGCGGTGAGGATTAGGTCGTTGTTGGCTCCGGCCAAGGTGAGCGCGGCCGTGGCCGGCACACCGGTGGCCGAGTAGCTGGCCGTGGCCGTGCCGTTGGTAATGCCGGGACCGGCCTGCAGCCTCGACGAATCGACGAGGTTGACGGTCGCGCCGTTGTACTGCGCGCCATTGGACGCCGCTTGAACCAGGATGTCGTTGGCGGGCCCAGGTTGCGTGAGCACGGCGCTGGCTCGCGAGCCCAGCAGATCGCTGAGCGGCGTGGTCGCGGTCAGGACCGGATTCAGGTCGCCGCCGACGATGCTTGTGCCCGAGCCATTGGTGTCCAAGATGCCCAGCGCCGCCGCCACGTGGCCGTCGCCCACGTCGCCGATCGACAAGGTTCCACCGCCGGAAGTCAATTGGACGTCCAGTCCGCTGCTGGTCACCCGTGCGGTCACGGTGCTTCCGGCCGGCGGATGCTCTTCGATCAGTTGGGCCACGTCGCCGATGGTCGCGGCTTGCGACAAGTCGATCGTGCTGGTGTTCGTGCCATTGGAAATGGTGATGCTGCCGATGGGAACGCCCTGGCCTCCATTCAATTGCGACAGCGGGGTGGTCTGAGTGAGGACCGGGTTCAGATCGGCCGCCGCGCCCAGCGGCGCCGACAGGGCGCCGAACACCTGACTGCCCGGCAAGTTGATGCCCATCAACGTGTTGATGTCCGAATACGTCTGCATCGTCTGCTGGTTGCCGGTGTAGAGCACACCGTTGGGCTGTTCGACGAAGGGCTGGGTGTTGACGTTCGAGCCGGCGAACAGGTATTGGCCGTTGAACTGCTGATTGGCCAGCGACGTGAGTTGATCGAGCGCCGAATTGATCGACTGGATGGCGGTTTGCTGAGTGCCGGACGTGGCCGACGTGCTGATGGCCGCCATGGCCGTCGACTGGACGCTGGTCAACAGCGTGTTGACCTGGCCCAGCGTGCTTTCGGCCGAATTGAGCGTGGCCTGGGTGTTGGTCAGATTGGTTTGGGCCGTGGTTTTCTGCAGCAGCAGGCTTTCGACCGCCATGCCCTGCATGGCGGCGTTGGGGTTATCGCTGGGATGCAGCAGTTGGTTGCCGGTGCTGATCTGCTCCTGCAGATTCGAAAGCTGCTGTTGGTCGCCCTCCATCTGCGCGACCAATTGCTGGCTGACGTATTGATCACTGGTGCGCGTGGAGGAGATGGAGCTGATGTACATGGTCGATGTCTGGCAAGGGCCGTCCTGGGATCAAACTCCAACAGCGTGCATCATTGCAGTACGGTGGTCAGGGTTTGTAGCAGTTGATTGATGGTACTGATGAACTGGGCCGAGGCCTGGTATGCCCGCTGGTACTGGAGCATGCTCACCGTTTCCTGGTCGATGTTCACGCCGCTGATCGACGTTTGCTGGCCATTCAGAGTTTGCTGGTAGGCCTGGTAGCCGTTGCTCGTGGCCGTGGCCTGGGCCGAACCCTCGGTGACGCTGGCGGTCATCTGGTTGTTGAGATCCGTGATCGTGCCGCCATTCAGCGAGTCCAGCGGTCGATCGAGGAATCCGGCCATCGTCACGGCATTGTTCGTATCGTTGCCGACGCCGCCGGTGCTGGCAGCAAACTTCGTAGGGTCAGCCAGCAGCGTAGAGTTGACGCTCAGGTCGCCGGCAGTCGACCCCGTGAAAAAGGTGTTCAAGCCCAGTGCCGCCAGCGTGCCGCTGGTGTCGTTGCTGAACGAGAACGTGAGGTTGGGCGACGTGCTCGCAATCGTCAGGTTGCCGCCCGGCGTGATGCTGGCTTGCAGACCCGCCACCTGGTTGATCGAGGCCGCCAGGCCGCTCAGCGTCGTGTCGCCGCTGCCCAGACCGTTGAACACGACCGGAATATTGGTCGTCTGCGTTTCGCCGGTTTGACTGTTGGTGACCAGCAGGTTGAACGAGCCGCTGGTGGGCGTGAACGCCAGGCCGGCGTTTTCCAGCGGGGCGTTGGCGTCGCTTACCGCCGAGGCGGACGTAAGCGTCTGATAGCCGGACGTTCCCTGCCCGGAAGAGTAGATCTTGTTGAATTCCGAGGCCAGCGTGCCGGCGAATTGATTCAATTGGTCCTGGAACCCGCCCAGGATCGTATCGCGCGAGGTGATCAGTCCGGCGATTTCGCCGCTTTGGGCTTCGATCGGCGCATTGGTGCCGGCAATCACTACATTGCTGACGTCAACGCCGTTGCTGCTCACCATCTGCGTGGTGAGCTGGTTCGACTGGTTCTGAAATACCAGGTAGTTGCCGCCGGAGTAAATATTGACGTAACCGGTGGACTGGAACTCGGTCTTGATGTTGATCAACTGCGATAGCTGGTTGATCGCCTCGTTGCGCTGATCGAGCAGGCCGACGGCCTGGCTGTTGGTGCCGTTCCCCCCTTGGATCTGAGCGATTTGCGAGTTGAGCGTGGCGATCTGCGTGATCAACTGGTTGGCATTGGCCACGTCCCCCTGCACGCTCTGATCGAGATCCGACCGCATCGTATCGACGCTGGTGGACAGGCTGTTGATGCCCTGCGCGAGCGACTGGCCTTGCAACACGGCCAGGTTCTGCAACGACTCGTTGTCCGGCGTGTCCAACACGTTGTTGATGCTGGACATGAAACTGTCGAGCTGCGAGCTGATGCTGTTGGTGCCCAGCGCGTTGAGCGTGCCTTCCAGTTGCTGATACGTGGTTTGCTGCGTCTGCCCGTTGGCGGCATCGGCATTGGCGCTCCAGAGCTGGCCATTGAGGAATTCATTGACATCCTGCACCACGCCCTGAATCTGCACGCCCATGCCGGTGAGCACGCCGCCATCGGTGGCGGTGGCCGAGGGCGAGAGCTGCAACTCCTCGCGGCTGTAGCCGGGCGTGTTGGCGTTGGCGATATTCTGGCCGACGACTTGCAGGCCGATTTGCTGGGCCTGCATCGCGTTAGAAGCCAGTTGAATCGACCCGAAGAGGCTCATGGCATCCGTGCCCGCATTCTTTCATCCGTCGAGGTTTTCGGCGATTCAAGCCGCTTGATCTACGAAAGCACCGCTGGCGCCACCGATCGAGGCCCCCCTTCCATAGGTCGGCCTGAGCCGGCCCTTGGTCGCGATAATCTCCAGCAATTGCGACAGGTGCAGCAGCTTGCGCTGCACCAATACCCAGTTGGCAATGCCTTGATGGCGCAGCAAGCGCATGCGGTTGGCCGCTTCGTCCACGCGCATGTTGAGGGCTTGGCGCTGGCCGGCCGGCAGCCGGCTCGATAGCGAGCGGATGCTGTCGCCAGGCAAACCTTCGGCGGCCGCTCGCTTCAGCAAATCGGTCCGTTGCTGGTGGCAGGCTTGCAGGCGTTCGACCAGGTCGCGCTCGCGCGGCTCGAGCGCTTCGAGCCCCGGCAGGTCGGCGGCTACCAGCAGCTCGCGCTTGTGCTTCAGCACTTCCAACAGCTCAGTCTGGGCGGTCGACAGGTTGTTCAGCAGCGAGGCCAGTTCGTCGTCCCATGTTTTGTCCATAGTTGCTTTCCTGGCATGTTGCGCGCGCCGCGGCAGTCAGATGGTCCACAACGTGGCCCGCTGCCGCGCGCAAGCGCGGATCATGGTAAAGTCCATCACTCGTTAAGATCGGTTTTGAACAGAAGGACGCAAAGGACGCGAAGAAAAGTGGCAAATCCACGGTCTCGCGAGCCGGCCCTTTGTCCTGTGCTTCTTCTTCCTCTTCCTATTCTTCTTGGCGACCTTCGCGTCCTTCTGTTCAAAATCGCTTCTTTTTCAATCCTTAAACTTCGGTGGACCCTAAGCTCGGTTGAGGGAAAACAGCTCGAACATCGGGCCGGTGAAGGTCTCGGCGTTGGCCGCGGTCATTTGCTCGGCCAGGACCTGGTCGAGCTGTCCCTGGAAAATCTCCTCCGCGCGCCCGCCGTGAAAATACGCCGGCTTGCCCAGCGACTTGCGCATGCTGGACAGCATCTGGGTATAAAACGTCTCGCCTACGAACGAATCGAACGCCTCGCGGAGCGGCTTGTTGTCGGCATCCGTCGGCACTGCCGGCGTCGATTGCGGCTGGCTGGCCGCAAGCAAGGTCGGGTTGAGGTTGCTGCTGATCGGCTGCACGGAAAAACTCCCGGCGATTACTCGATGATGACGTGGCCGTGCAACTTGCCGTTGCGCTCCAGGCCCTTGATGATTTCGATGATGTCCGCCGTCGGCACCTTGATGCCGTTGAGCGCCTCGACCAGGGCCTTGAGCTTCGTGGTCTGCTGGTTGTTGGGGTCCACCGGCAGGAAGCGGTTGGCCGGCAGGTTGTCGCCCGTCTCGACTACGATGTTCTTGTGCGTCACCACGACCGGACCGATCTCGACGTCGGCGCCGATCACGATGCTTCCGGCCCGCTCGTTAATGACCACGCGCGCTTCGGTCTGCGGCTCGTCGACCGTCAGGGCCAACACCTGGCTGACGAACGACACGGTTTCGTCGCGGTATTGACCGGGAATCTTGACCTCGACGTTCACCTGGTTGATCGCCCGGGCCAGCGGTTCGCCGGCTTGGATCGCCAGTTGGCTGTTGATGACTTCGGCGATCTCCTGAGCCAGCTCGAAATCGGCGTGATACTCGTCCAGCACCAGCGTGATCTTGTCGCCCTTGGTGAAGATGTTGAGGAAGTCCTCTTCCAGCCGGCAACCGTGATGCACTTTGCCGCGAGTCGGCTGCTTGGGGTCGTCCAGTTGGATCGGACCCTGGGCAAAGGCATATACCCGGTCGCGTTCGACGTGCGGGCCTTGCATCGAGCAGATGAACAGTTCGCCCCCGGACAGGCTCTTGGCGGCGCCGATCGAGCTGACCGAGCAGTCGAGTTCGTCGCCCTGCCTGGCACCGCCGGGCGGAATGGTGGCCATCACCGAGACCAGCGCCACGTTCTTGGCGTCCTTGAGCTCGGCGGCTTGCCCTTTGCCCAACGAGTTGCCCATCAGGGCCATGGCCGTGGCCAAACTTCGCATGGCAGGCAGAAAACTGCCGCCGTCGCCGCTGCCGGACAGGCCCACGACCAATCCCAAGCCGTGCAGCGTGTTGGACTCCTGGCCCTTGATGCGGCACAAGTCTTTCAAACGCGTCGCCGCCTCCGCCGCCGGCGTTGCGGCGCCCGCCACCAGCATTACCATCCAAATTGCAATCCACCGAGATGTCATCTTACTTTTCACTTTCCACTTTTCACTGTTCACTTGCATCCGTCATTCATCGTTCCGCATTCTTTTAGAATGGCTTAAACCGATCCACGCTCTTGAGCAGCCAGCCGCGGCGATAGGAGTCGCGGATCTGGCCCTTCTCGCGTTTGAAGATCATCAGTTCGTAAATGTCTTCGCTCAACACGGTGTTGTTGGGCAACACGTCTTCCTTGCGGATAATGCCCGAGAGCGATTGCTCCCAGATCTCGTTGTTGTTGCGAAGACTTTTGTGGGCTTCGATCACCAGGGTGCCGTTGGGCCGGATGTCGACGATGCGGGCCGTGATCTTGAACTTCACCGAATCCTGGGTCTCCAACTGGCTGGTCGTGCGGAGCTGACTGTTGAGCGTGCCGCGGACGCGAGGATCCCCTTCGGTCTCGTTGTCGGCCGTGAGGCCGAAGTGATTCAGCTTGACCCAGTTTTGCAAGTTGGCGTCGATGTTCGACTGGGTGCGGCGATTGATATTGCCTTCGCTCAAGACCTGCGAACTCTCGGTCACCAGCACGGTGACCAGATCGTTCATCTGCAGTTCCCGGGGCGTCGGCACCGCCAGGTACAGCCACGAATTATTCGGCAGCGTCAGCGGCGGACGCCCGTCGGGCGATCCGTGCAGGCTCGAGCTTTGGGCCCCAGCCGACTGCGGCCACGCCGCCTGGGTGGCCAGCGCGCAGGCGGCCGCCCAAGCCCAGCGCATCAATGCTATGCGCGAAATCAGCGCCATCCTTATCGACCCCCACGAGCGACACTTGAAGCCCCGCCCGACGCACGTTGAATCCCCGTGTCGGCCGGCCGGGCATAAATTTCGACTTCCTGCGAACCGCTGACTCTCGCCAAAAACGTCTGGCGATTGAGCATCGACTCGATCGTGATCAACTCACCGAGGCTGCCGTCGTCGCGGCTCCGAGCCGTGGTGCGCACTTGCAGGCCCGGGCTCCGCGTGTAGACGGTCACCGCGTCGCCCTTGCGCACCAAGAGCGGATGCCGTAGCGAGCCGTCGTCGATGGTTTGGCCGGGGCCGATGGCCCGCGTCGTCTCGTGCCCCACGACCGCGTCCACGCGGTCGAACAGTCCGCTGGTATCGGTGCCGGGCTTCAGCCGCTCGAGCGAGACGTCTTCCGCTTGTAAGATCTCGCCCCGATCGATGGCGCGTTTGGCCACCACGGCCGAGGGGGGCAGCCGCACCGTGGCGTCGAGCTCGAGCGGCTTGCCGCCTTCGAGCAGGATCTCGTAGCGCTGGCTGCCTAGCCACGGCTCGGCGCCGCCGCGAATCGCAAACCGGTACACGACGCCATCGATTGCCCGGACCTGCGCGTCGCTGAGCGTGAAGTCGAGTTCCACAACTTCCTTCGAGTGCCGCTGCCGGATCGTATATTGCTGGATCGCCGTGCGCACCATGTCGGCCGAGCGCTTCTCCATCGCCGGCATCACCGTCTTCTGCTCCTTCGGCTGCGGCGCGGGAGCCAGCGTCACGTGACTGGCGCCCGAAAGGCGGCACTCAGCCGGGTTGAACCCGCGCAGGAACAGCAGTTCTTGCACGTCACGCGCCGGCACGACGCGCGGGCCGCGCCCACTGCCGGCCGGAAACAGCTCGACGCTCCGCAGCACGTCCGCGCGCTCGGGATCGGCCGCATAGATTTCGGCAATGTCGCCCAGCCGCACGACAGGGCCTGACGGGGTGGCGTCGTTCAGCAGCCGGATTTCGGCCGCCGACGCCGAACCGGCACCGGCCAGCGACAACACAACGATCAACAGGCTGTTTGTGAAACGCATGACTTTAGAACCTGCGGAGGTTGTTGACGAGCTGCATGATCTGATCGCCGGCCTGCACGGCCTGCGAATTCAACTCGAACGAGCGCTGCGTCGTGATCAGGTCCACGAGCTCGTTCACCGGCTGCACGTTGGAGAGTTCCAGCATGTTCTGCTGCAAGGTGCCCAGGCCCACCGTGCCCGGGTTTCCCAGGTTCACCGGCCCCGAGGCCAAGGTCTCGGAGTACAGGTTCTCGCCCATCTTGAGCAAGCCTTCGGGATTGATGAACCGGGCGAGCTGGATCTGCCCGATCTGCGAAAACTGCGTGTTGCCCGACTGCTGGATCGAAACGTTGCCCTCGGCACTGATCGTGATGGCCATGTAGTCTTGCGGAAACTGAATCGGCGGATTCAGCACGCGGCCGGTGTTGGCCGAGCCGACCACTAACTGCCCGTTCGAGTTGATCGAGAAGTTGCCGGCGCGGGTGTACACGTTCTGGCCGGTCGTCGGATCGACCACCGCAAAAAAGCCTGGGCCGTCGACCGCCACGTCCAAGTTGTCGTTCGTGTTGGAGAACGCACCCTGCGAGAAATCGGTCTGCGTGCTCTGCACGCGCGCACCCAGGCCGATGGCAATGCCGGTGGGCGCGAAGTTTTGCTGCGCATCGACGGTGCCCGGCAGCTTGATTTGGCGATAGAACAGGTCCTCGAAATTCAAACGGCTCCGCTTGAAGGCCGTGGTATTCACGTTCGCCAGGTTATCGGCGATCGTGTCCAGCTTCTGTTCCAGGGCCTGCATGCCCGTGGCCGCGGTATATAGCGTTTGAACACTCATGAGCGAACCTGCAGGAAATTAGGAAGTAGGAATGATGAATGATGAATAGGGGGCAAGCTGCCCGCGCCTCATTCCTTCATTCAGCATTCAGCATTCAGCATTCAGCATTCATCGTTCATCATTAGCTTTTCATCACCCGCTCCACGATCGACTCCAGCATCTGGTCGTGGAACTTGACCATGTTCACGTTGGCTTCGAAGACGCGGGCCGTTTCGATCAGCTCGATCATTTCCAGCGGCGGCTTGACGCCCGAGAGTTCGAGGTAGCCGCTCATGACCTTGCGCTTATCCTCCGGCACTTTTGGCGGCTCGGCGAGTGGCGAAAACAGGTTGTCGCCCAGCTTCACCAGGTCGCCCATCGAATGCGGCCGCACCAAGGATAGTTTGACCGTGTTGCCGCCCTGCGTGATGATTCCGGCAGGCGACACGTCCCACGGTCCCGCGGTCGGGTCGATCATGGCCGGCTCGCCGTCCTCGCTCAGTACCGGATCGCCTTCCTGGGTCGACAATTGTCCCACGTTGTTGATCATGAAGTTGCCGGCCCGCGTCAGCATCCGCTGGCCGCCATGCTTGACGACGAAAAAACCGTCGCCTTCGATCGTCATGTCCGTCGGAATTCCCGTGTGCTTGATCGGGCCAGGCGCAAAGTCGGTGGTCGTTCCCTTGACCATCACCCCGCCGCCCAAGTCGTTCTGCGTGTGCGAGCCGGGATAGTCCTGACCACCCTGGGTCTGCTCGGCGTATCGGGCTTGCAACACGGCCAGGTCGCGCTTGAAGCCGGGCGTCGAGACGTTGGCCAGGTTATTGGCCAGGTTCTCGAGCCGGGCCTGCTGCGCCATCGCGCCTTCGGCCGAAATGTACAACCCGTACGACATCCTGCTTTCACTCCGCCGCGTCCGTTCGGTCTGTCTGCTAATGCGTAGCGGCCGCTTAAGCAACGTGCGTGCCGCGGGTGCAAACCACCGGATAGAATGCCGTGTGCTAGCGTTCGAAAAGCGAGCCGCCGCAGGCATTAACGATTTTGCGCGGCAGGGGCGCAGGCGGGTCGCGTATCCGCGCGACTGAGCGCGCAAATCGGCGATTGCTGCCGAAGCACCCGCAGAATCGGCCACACCCCCGCGGCTTTTCGCCGCTGAGCCGCGTCTGCCGCAAGCAAGCAATGGTGCCGGCAGTTCGATAAATCCTAGCAGCCCGGCTGGCGAGCCGGTTCTTGCCGTGTTTTCACGGCTCGCCCGGCGTTCGGTCTCGGCTCCAACTGCGTGGCCCGCAGTGGACGCCCTACCGGTGAACGAAAAGAGCCGCCCGTCGGCACTGGACGGGCGGCCCTGAGTTTTACTTTCTGATGGTCGGCGAGACCGAGCCGGCTGTGTTAGCGGCCGAAGATGCGGCCGGCGAACGTGCTGCCGGCGGCGCCGGCAGCGACGGTGGTTGCCCCACCCGCTTGCGCAGGATTGGGCAATTCGCCGGCATCCAGCACCAGCGGCTCCTCGGCCGACACCGGCATGATTTCGCGCGCTCGGGCTTCGGCTGTGGCCGCTTCGTCCACCTGCGCGCAGCCGCAGCCGCCACAGATGCAGACCACCTCGCAGGTGTACGTGGGCACTTGCTTGGTGACCGGAATCTTGACCAACACCGTGCGCTTGCGGACGCAGCCACAGCGAGGCTGCCAGATGTCTTCCTTGCGAAATCCGCACCAGGCGTTGCAGTCGGGCACTTTGCGAGTGCCGCAGCACTTGCTCGGCCCAGGCACGCAAAAGTCCTCGCACTTGCAGGAGTAGTCGAACGTGGTTACCGGCTTCATTTCGCACTTCAGCCGGCAGATCTTTTTGGGCCGCAGCCCGCAGCCGCACTGCCCGCAACAAGCGGGTTGATTGCAAGTGGTGCAGGGTTGTTCGGCCCTGGCCTCGGGCAGCATGCCCAGCAGAGCAACGAGGCTCATAATCGTGGCGGTTCTCATCGTCGCATCCTTCGCGTAAAGAACGAATCTCGGGTCAGCTTCCGCGTGATGTGCTGCCGACCGTGCGGCCAGCGGCGCGCCGTTATCCCCAGCGACGCCCGACGATTTCCTCGATCCCAGGCAAACGGGAAACGCGAGGCCCGGAGGGCCGCTCACCGGCGCATCGTGGCCGGCTCGCCCTCATGTCAGTCTTTATCGGCGCTTTGCGCCCGAATTTGCGGTTTGCGCGTGGAGAAGATGCCGGTTGGGCAATCAAGAGCCGGCGGCAATGACCGCGGGACTTACCCCACTTGCGCCATGCGAACAATCCGATCGGGGGCGATGCCCTCTGAGTTTCCGCAACCGGAAAACTTTGACACCGCTCTGGGTATCATTTGCCGCCAGCGGTTGCCAATTGATCGACCGTGAGGGCCAATTACAATCGACTCATAGGGGCCATGCGAGCAGCCCGCCGATGAATCATACGCCCCAGAGGCCCGTTATGGCACGTTCCAGTACAGTAGTTTGGCTGAGCCTGTTGCTGGCCGGGGCGGGCGTGTGCCGTGCCCAAGGATGGGACGTCAGCGATAGCAATGGCTACTCGCCGCAATTGAGCGCAGCTGGCCCGCTTACCGGCGGCAGTGCCGCTTGGGCACCTTCGCGTCCAAGCTGGTCGGGCAGTCGCACGCGCACTTCGGGCGGGCCGCAAATGGCCGGCCGATCGGCGACAATTGATTACGGCCCCAATCCTGGATTTCGGGAAAGCCCGGCCTGGAACGTCGAGCGCGCCAGCCGACCATGGACGTTCGGCCAGCACTACGGCACCGGCTATTCGCAGAACTATCTGGGTGCCTTCGGACAATCCTATGGGATCGGCTACGGGCACAACTACTTTGGCAATCCCGGCCAAATGTACGGCACCGGCTACGGGCCGAAGTTCTGAATCGCGCGGCTGACGCCGGCCGCGTATTTTTCGCGACGCCCGCTCCTCTCGGCCGGCTACGCCTCGCGGCGCTTAATCATCGTGACCTCGTTGCCGGTCGCATTGTGGCGAACTTCGTCCATGAAGGTGCGAATGAGCAGCAGGCCGCGGCCGCAGATTTTTTCCAGGTTTGCCGGATCGGTGGGGTCCGGCAGGCATGAGGGATCGTAGCCGGGCCCTTCGTCGCGGACCACGTATACGGCTTCGTCGCGCGTGATTTTCACCTGCACGTAAACCTGGCGGTGCATGTAGGGCGCTTGCTGGCGGCGCTGCTCGGCCAGGCGCTGATAGCCCACGTCGTCGCGCTCGCGCATTTCGGAGCTGAGCTCGAGATTGCCGTGATCGATGGCATTGATCAGGGCCTCGTGCAAGGCGATGCCCAGCCGCGTGCGCACCGTATCATCGCACAGCCCGAGCCGCACCAGGTCCTGCCGTGCCAGGTCCACCAGCGGACAGAGCAGGCTCGTGTCGTTGGGCAGGACCAGGTCCCACTGAGACTCGTACAGGCAACTAGTCAGCTTGCCTTGATCGCGATCGGCGCGGGCCACGGCCAGCACGCTATCGATCGTTTCGAGCAGCTCGTAGGCCAGCCGGCTCTTGGGCAGATAGCTGGCGGCGCCCTTTTGCAGGGCCTGCACCGCGATGTCCTCGCTGCCTTGAGCCGTCATCAGCACGACCGGCACCAACGGATAGTCGCGGCGCACGGCGGTCACCAGATCCAGGCCGTTCATTTGCGGCATCTGCAAATCGGTGACCACGATGTCGGGAAGCCGCTGCCGCATGCACTCCAACGCCTCGTTGCCGTCGGCGGCATACACGACCGAGGAGTTGTAGCTCTTTTCCAACAGGCTACCGGCGAGGCGCCGATCGACCGCGGAATCATCGACAACGAGCACGTGGGCCATGTCGCATCCTCGCGCAAAAAGAATCGGCTTCGCGGTCGCAGGAAACGCTTCTATCGGTCCTTATCGAGCGCCCAGCTCCGATAGCTCGGGCAGCAAGGCCTCGATCTCCTTCTCAAGCACATTAAGTGCCGCGGGGACCCCTGTAAAGATACCATCCCGGGCCAGCGTTTCCAGTTTCATGGCCGCCTCAAACGCCGGCCGGGCCGCGAAATTGCCGACCGAGCCCTTGAGCGTATGGGCCGCCAGCCGCAGGGCGCCCCCGTCTTCGTCGGCCGCCGCCTGCCGGATCGTGGCCAAAAGCTTCGGGCATTCCTCGAGAAACACCTCGATCAGCTCGCCCAGCAGCTCGCGGTCGCCGCTCAACCGGGCCACGGCGGCGCTCCAGTCGACAATCTCGGCCGCTTCGTTGCCATCGGCCGACTCGGGCGGATTGCCGGCGGCCAGCCCGGCCTGGCTTTCCACCGCGTCGAACAGCTCTTTGGCCCGCACCGGTTTCGAGACATAGCTATCCATGCCGGCCGCCAGGCAGCGCTCCCGATCGCCTTTCATGGCGTGGGCCGTCATGGCGATGATCGGCAGGTGGCCGCCATGGGCCTGTTCGTACTTACGGATTTCGGCCGTGGCCTCGAAGCCGTCGACCAGCGGCATCTGCACGTCCATCAGCACCAGGTCGAACGTGCCACCACGGACGGCTTCGATCGCCTCGCGGCCGTTGGTCGCCACGGTTACGTGGTGTCCGCGGCGCTCGAGCAACCGCACGGCCACGGTCTGATTCACGACGCTGTCTTCGGCCAGCAGAATATCCAGCGGCCGCGAGGCGGGACCGTGGCCTTCGGTGGCCACCGGCGCGGCAATGGCCTGATCGCTGCCCACGGCGGCGGCAATCGCGTCGAACAACTCCGACGGCTTGATCGGCTTGACCAGGTACGCCGAAATGCCCACCGCGTGGCAGCGCGCCACGTCGTCCATCTGGCAGCCCGAGCTGAGCATCATGATCGTGGCGTCGGCCAGCAAGTTGTCGTCGGCAATTTGCTGCGCGAGCATGAAGCCGTCGACGTCGGGCATATGGCCGTCGACCAGCACCAGGTCGAAGGGCTTGCGGGTTTCGATCGCGGCGCGCATCTGCTCCATCGCTTCGGCGCCGCCGGACGCGGTCACTGGCTGCATTTGCCAACTGGCGAGCATGTCGTGCAAGATCACGCGGTTGGTTTCGTTGTCGTCCACGACCAGCACGCGCAGGCCCTCGAGGCTGGCGGCGCGCAGCCGCGGCTTGTGCGCGGCCTGCGGGCGCCAGCCGAAGTGGGCCGTGAAGTGGAACGTGCTGCCGCTGCCGGGCGTGCTCTGGACCCAGATGCGGCCGCCCATCAATTCCACCAGCCGGCTGGAGATGCTCAAACCCAGTCCCGTGCCGCCGTATTTGCGCGTGGTCGACGTGTCGGCTTGCTCGAAAGGCGCGAAGATCGATTCGAGCTTATCGGCAGAAATGCCGATGCCCGTGTCGCGCACCGAAACGTGCAGCCCGATCTGCTCGTCGGTCTGCGATTCTTTTTCGATGGTCAGCACGATCTCCCCCTGCTCGGTGAACTTGAGCGAGTTGCCGATCAGGTTCACCACCACTTGCCGCAGCCGACCGACGTCGCCAATCAGGCAGTCGGGCACGTCGGGCCGAACGACGTAGGCCAGCTCGACGCCGGTCTTCTTGGCGCGGACGGCCAGCGATTTCATGGCATCGCCCAGGCTGTCGCGCAAAGCGAACTCGCAAGCGTCCAGCTCGAGCCGGCCGGCCTCGATCTTGGAAAAGTCGAGAATGTCGTTGATCACCGCCAGCAGAGAGTCGGCGCTTTCGCGGACCATGTTCAGATACGAGCGCTGCTCGCTTGAGAGCGGCGTTTCCAGCAGCAATTCGGCCATGCCGATCACGCCGTTCATGGGCGTGCGGATTTCGTGGCTCATATTGGCCAGGAACGCACTTTTGGCCCGATTGGCGGCTTCGGCCTGCTGATGGGCTCGGCGCAGCGCGGCCTCGGTCTTTTTCAGCCGGCTGACGTCCCAGCTCATGCCCTGGGTGCCGCAGACGCGGCCATCGGCATCCAGCAGCGGGGCCTTAAAGGTCTGGATGTAGATTTCCTCGCCGCTGGCCTGCCAAAACCGCTCGATGTCTTCGAACAGCGACGCGGTCTCGATCACGCGCTGGTCGTCGTGGCGGTATTTTTCGGCCAGCTCGACGGGAAAATAGTCGAAATCGGTCGTGCCCACGATCTCCGATAAGGGCCGTCCCAAGGCCTGCGATAGCAGTTGATTGCCAAACGTGAAGCGGCCTTCGAGATCCTTGTTCCAGATCGTCAGCGGCAGGCTCTCGACCAGCGACATGTAGCGGGCGTTCGATTGCCGCAGGGCCGCTTCGCCCTTCTTTTGCTCCGTGACGTCCGCAAATACGGCCACGCCGCCCACGACTTCGCCTTTGCCGTTGCGCAGCGGGCTGGCCGCAATGCTCAGCCATTTCATTTCGTCCGCATCGGGCGGCTGCACCAGCAGCTCGACGCCGCGGCTCGACTGCCCGCGCATGGCTCGCACCAACGGCAACCGCTCGGTCGGAAACGGCGTGCGGCCGTCGGGCAGAAACAGGCCGTACGAGGCGGACCAGGCATCGGAGCCCGCGTCGATGCCGCCCTGCCCCAGAATTTGCCTGGCCGCCGGATTGAAGATCAGAAACTTTCCCTGCGCGTCGCAGACCACGACGCCGTCGCCCATGCTGTCGAGAATCGATTGCAGGATCCGCGTCTGCCGGCGCAATTCCTGTTCGGACATGGCCAGCTCGTGCGTGCGGTTGGCCACGTGCTCTTCCAGCACGGCATGCCGGCCGGCCAGCTCTTCGATCATGCGGTTGAACGTGCGAGCCAGGTCGCCGATCTCGTCGTCCGACTTTACGGCCACGCGCGTCGCTAGCTCGCCCGTGGCCACGGCCTCGGCAGCCCGGGCCAGATCCACGATCGGACGCGAAAAACGCCGCGCCAGCAGATAGCTCGACAACACGCCCACCAGCAGCACGCCGAACCGCTGAGCCCACAACAAGCGTTCGAGCTTGACGATGGGCTCGTAAACTTCGCTGGCGTCGATGCGTGCCAGCAGCGCCCAGTCGTCGTAGTCCACCGGCCGATAGACGGCCAATACGCGCACGCCGCGATGATCGAGCGTATCGCCAAATCCGCCCGGCGCCTCTGCCAACTTGCCCAGCAGCAAAGGCCGCGCATCTGCGGGCTCCGGCTCGCTCGTGTCGTTGAGCAGATCTCGCAGTTCGCCAGGTGCGCCGGCGACGAGCATCACGTGACCGGACTTGCCCAACCCCGTGCGCTCGGCGAGCAAATCCTGCAAAGGCCGCACATTGATCTCGGCCAGGACGGCGCCCAACACCTGCCCGGTGTCCACGTCGCGCAGCGGCGCCGAGAGCCAAGCCAGCATCGACTCGCCCACGACGCGCGGATAGCCGAGATAACGGTGCTCGAGCCCTTTCTGAAAGGCGGTTTCCGCGGCCACCGAGCGCTTGACGAGCTGCTTGTCGGTGGTCGCCAGCACCCGGCCATCGGCAGCCACCACGCTGATGCTGATAAAATTCGGCATCGAATCGGTAATGTCGGCCAGGCTGCGCTTGACGTCGTTCACCAGCGCGCTGGAGCCGGTTTGGCCTTTCGGCTGCTGCGCAATCAGCTTCGTCTGCTTCGCCACGAAATTCCGCAGCCGCTGCCGCCGCGCAACCATGCTGATCCGCTCGCGCTGCTGGGCGACGTAGCCGTGGATGGCCACTTGCCGATTGGCTGCCAACAGTTCGAGGCGATCCTCGATTTGGCGCCGCAGCACTTGCCGCGTCACCAAGTACGCCGTGCCGCCCATGATGGCCGAAGTCAACACCACCAGCGCGATCACTAGCAGCGTCAGCTTGACGACGATCGAATGCCGGCGGTGCATGCCGATGGCTGCCAGGGCACGGGCTGGGAGGAGCGTGAGGCGTTTGGCCACAATCTACCCGATTCGTTGACAAGTCGTATCGGCCGGGCAGCCGGAAATGCGTTGCGAGGCCCCCGCCGACCCCACGTTCTCTATTCTACGCACGAATCGGCAAAAGAAGGCAATCGACAAGCCAGCCCCTTCGGCATTCCGCATTCAGCCTTCCGGCTTCCGACTTCTTCCTACCCCAGTTCCGGCAAGTTGCGAAACAGCTCCAACGCCTCGGGATTGGCCAGGGCCTCGGCATTTTGGACGGGCCGGCCGTGGACCACGTCGCGGACGGCCAGTTCGACGATCTTACCGCTTTTGGTATGCGGAATATCGGCCACCTGCACAACTTTGGCCGGGACGTGCCGCGGTGTCGTGGCCTGCCGGATTTGGCAGCAAATGCGCGTTTTGAGAGGTTCATCGAGCACCAGGCCCGGCCGCAATTTCACAAACAGCACGACCCGCACGTCGTCCTGCCATTGCTGGCCGATGACCAGGCTCTCCAGCACGTCGGGCACCTGTTCCACCTGCCGGTAAATCTCGGCCGTGCCGATCCGCACGCCGCCGGGATTGAGCACCGCGTCCGACCGGCCATGAATCACCAAGCCGTCGTGATCGGTAATCTCGGCATAATCGCCATGACACCAAACGCCAGGAAACCGCTGGAAATATGCCTGCTCGTACTTCTCTCCACTGGGATCGTTCCAAAACCCGAGCGGCATCGAAGGAAACGGCCTGGTACACACCAACTCGCCTTTGCGACCCACGATCGATCTGCCCTGTTCGTCGTAGACCTCGACCTGCATGCCCAGCCCGCGGGTCTGCATTTCGCCGCGATACACCGGTGCCACCGGATTGCCGATGGCGAAGCACGCGCAGATGTCGGTGCCGCCCGAGATACTGGCCAGGTGTACGTCGGACTTGATGCTTTCGTACACGTAGTCGAAGCCGGCGCCGCCCAGCGGCGCGCCGGTGGATAGAATCAGCCGCAGGCTCGACAGGTCATGGGTCTCGCGCGGCACCAGGCCGGCCTTGGCAATCGCGGCCAGATACTTGGGGCTCGTGCCCAGCACCGTGAGTCGCTGGGCCTGCGCTAGATCGAACAGCACCGCCGTGCTGGGCGCCAGCGGCGAGCCATCGTACAAGACCATTTCCAGTCCGACGGCCAGACTGCTCACCAACCAGTTCCACATCATCCAACCGCAGGTGGTGAAATACATCAGCCGGTCGTTGCGGCGCAAATCGCAGTGCAGCAGATGCTCTTTGAGGTGCTGCAAGAGAATGCCGCCGGCCGAGTGCACGATGCACTTGGGCACGCCGGTGGTGCCCGACGAATACAGAATGTAGAGCGGATGATCGAATGGAAGCTGCTTGAACGGAATCTCCGCGGCCCGCGCGCCCGCGACAAATTCCTGCCAATCGATACAGCCCGCGGGAACTTCGGCCGAGCGCGGTTCGCCGGGATAGGGCACGACGATCGTGCGCGAAAGCGATGGCAACGCGGCTCGAACCGTGGCGACTCGCTCGGCCAGGTCGAACCATTTGCCGGCATAGCGATAGCCACCCGCGGCGAACAGGAACTTGGGCTCGATCTGGCCAAAGCGATCGATCACGCCGGCCGTGCCGAAATCGGGCGAGCAACTCGACCAGACGCCGCCCAAGCTGGTCGTGGCCAGCATGGCGACGACCGTTTCCAGCGTATTGGGCAAATAGCCGGCCACGCGGTCGCCCGGCTCGAGACCCGCGGCGGTCAGCGCGGCCGCCAATTGCGCGACTTCGGCATAGAGCTGCCGATACGTTCGCTCGCGGTCGCGGCCGCGTTCGGTCCACGTGACAATCGCCGGCCGATCGTCGCGATAGCGCAGCAGGTTTTCGGCAAAATTGAGCCGCGAACCCACGAACCAGCGCGTGCCGGGCATGGCCGGCTCGCCTTCCATCACCACGTCAAATGGCCGGCTGGCCCGCACGCCGGCGAAGTTCCAAAACGCCTTCCAAAAGTCCGCCGGCTCGTCGATCGACCAGCGATAAAGCGCGGCATAGGCCGTCACCTCGGCGCCGAATTGCTCACGTGCAAAACGAGCAAATGTGGTCAGATTGGCCGCTTCGATCTGCTCCGGGCTCGGCTTCCACATCAGGGGATTGCTCATGGCTGCTGAACCTTGACGCTGCACATCGGGAGTGGCTGCCGGCTTTGCGGCTCATGTGCGGCAGGGGAGCAGGCTGCCGGTGACCTGGCCAAAGCCGATGCGATAGCTCGACCCTTGGCACCAGCCGGAAATGGTAACGCGATCGCCGTCTTGCAGATAGCGGCGCGTCTGGCCGCCGGCCAGTTCTACCGGTTCGCGGCCACCCAAGGTGAGCTCCAGCAGGCTGCCGCGTTCGCGCGGCCCGGGACCGCTGATCGTGCCCGTGGCCAGCAGATCGCCCGTGCGCAGATTGCAGCCGTTAATCGTGTGATGGGCCATCTGTTGGCAGACGTTCCAATACAAATGCCGGGCGTTGGTGCGTGTGACGATCGTTGCCTCGCTGGTGCCGACCGGTTGAATCGAGACTGCCAATTGAATGTCCAGCGCCCACGGGCCGGGTGAGCGCAAGTAATCCAGCACGGGCGGATCCTGCACGGGCCCGGACACGCGGAATGGCTCAAGCGCTTCGAGCGTCACGACCCAGGGCGAGATGGACGTGCCGAAACTCTTGGAGAGAAACGGGCCTAGCGGCACGTATTCCCATTTCTGGATATCGCGCGCGCTCCAATCGTTGACCAGGACCATGCCGAACACGTGCTCGGCCGTGTGCTCGATGGCGATCGGGTGGCCCAGCTCGTTGCCGACGCCGACCAGCGCGCCCATTTCCAATTCGAAGTCGACGGCTCGGCTGGGGCCGAAGACGGGCGGGGCCGCATCGTCCGGCCGAGTCTGCCCCAGCGGTCGGTGCAGATCGGTGCCGCTAACGACCACCGAGCTGGCCCGGCCGTGATAGGCCACCGGTAGATGCAGCCAGTTGGGCATCAAGGCCTTATCGGGACCGCGAAACATCGCGCCGACGTTGGTGGCATGTTCGCGCGAGCTATAGAAGTCGGTGTAATCGCCGATTTCGACCGGCAGCCTCAGCACGACGTCGGCGATCGGAAGCAGCGCCTCGCGCCGCAGCGCCGCGTCGTCGCGCAGCCGCGGATTTTCGGCGGCGAGCAGCTCTTGGATTCTTCCGCGCGTCTGCTGCCACGCCGGCCGCCCCAGCGCCATCAAGGCATTCAGGCTGGCACGATCAAATACCGACTTGCCACCGGCCGCGAGAGGCTCGAGCACTCCTTGCCGCTCGAGCACGGCCAGGTCGAGCACGCTGTCGCCGATCGCCACGCCCAGGCGGGCGCCCGGCTGATCCTGGCGCTCGAACACCCCCAGCGGCAAGTTCTGAATTGGAAAGTGCGAGTCGTACGGAACAGCAACGAAGCTAGTTTGCGGCGCAGACATATTGTTTTCAAAGTAGTAGGCACGCTCCGTGTGCCGTAACTGCCGTGGGAAAAATCTTTTGCTTTGCTGATCGTTCGCTATTGAGCTACGGCACACGGAGTGTGCCTGCTACTTTAGCCAACCTAAGTCGCGCAGCTCGTGACAGGGGCCTTCAAAATCGCAACTGCCGAAGGAGACGAGCGATTTGGCCCGCGCTGCTGCGATTTGATCGGTCGACGCCCGCAGTTCGCGCCAGCGGAGCCCGTCTTCGGTGAATTCGAAGTTCTCGGCCTTGTCGTCGGAGAGCAGTTCCTCGACGCGCTGCGCGTCGAGTTTGTGTACCGCCGCCAGTACGGCCGCGACGTGCAGGTTGACGAAGCCGTGCATCTGCACGTCCAAGTCGGCACATGCTTGCGGCATGGGATGATGCAGTCCGGCCGTGGCTTTCCAAAATAGCCCGGCATCGCGGCAGGCGCACAGCGCGGCGGCCAGGCGGGCAGCGCTGGGAAAGGCGGCCGCGTCGGTTCCGCCGGTCCGCAGCTTGAGACCGGCCGGACACTGACCGCTGGCCGCGCCGGCATTGTAATCGGCCAAGGCCGCGATAGTTTGCTTGAGCACCTGCCGGCAGCCCTCGCTGCCCAACTCCGCGTCGGATAGCGAAACTTCGATGAACACGCTGGCCACCGGCAAATCGGCCGCCAATGCCCCGGCCACCGTGGCGTGCAGCAGCCGCGTCATGGGGGCCGTGCCCGGATCGTGCTGCACGTCGTCGGGTACGCGGGCCTCGAGCCCTTCGGGCTGCAAGCGCAGGCCGCGGGCATGCGACAATTCGAGTTCCAACTCGTGCAGGAACGAATCACTTGTGGCCGTGTTGCCGGCCAGCATGGTCACACGCAAGCGATCGAGGCCCGGCACTTCGAGCGCACTCAAATCTTCGAGCCGCGCGGCCGGGCAACAAAAGCGGCCCAGCAACCAACGATCGGGCGATTGGCGATATTCGGCATAGTTGTGGGCAGCCTGCTCGAGCGTGAGCGAAGCCGGTGGAAACACGCCGGCGTAGTCGAGCGAGCCTTCCAGCAATGCCCGCAGGCTGGCTTTGATCACGGGGCTTTCAGTGGTGGTGGTCATTCGGCAGCTCCCTTAAGCCATGAACGGGCGTAATCGGGGTCTTCGTAAGCGATCGCTTCCAACGAAACGTTCAGCGACCGGAAAGTGTCGAGCATCACGGCCAGTTCGTCGGTTCCTTTTTTGCCCAGCGACTCTTCGACGCGGCCGGGATGCGGACCGTGCGGCAGGCCGCTGGGATGCAGCGTCAGCGAACCGTAGGCGATGCCCTTGCGGCTCATGAACTCGTTGTTGGCGTAATACAGCACTTCGTCGCTGGCGACGTTGGAATGGTTGTAGGGTACCGGCACGGCGTTGGGATCGAAATCGTAAGGCCGCGGAACGAACGAGCAGACCACGAAGCCGTCGCTCTGGAAGGTCTGGTGAACCGGCGGCGGCTGATGCAAACGGCCCACGATCGGCTCGAAGTCATGAATCGACAGGGCCCAGGGATAGTAGTAGCCGTCCCAGCCGACGACATCCAACGGATGATGATCGAGCGTGATTTCGGTGAGCACGTTGTACTGCTTGACGATCAGTCGGAATTCGCCGCGCTCGTCGTAAATTGGCAAGCTCCGCGGCAACCGCAGATCGCGCTCGCTGTAGGGGCTGTGCTCGAGGAACTGTCCGCGCTCGTTGCAATATCGAGTCGGCGGCCGGATCGTGCCGGCGCTTTCGATGATCAACAGCGAGTTCTCCGGCCCGGCCGGCCGCCAGCGGTGCAAGATGCCGCGTGGAATGATCACGTAGTCGCCGGGCCGATACTCCAGTTCGCCCATCTGCGACTCGAGCACGCCGGCTCCGTCGCTGACGTAGACCAGTTCATCGCCTTCCGAGTTGCGATAGAAATAATCGTCGGCCTCGGTCGGCCGCGACAGCGATAAAGCCACGTCGTGGTTATAGAGCAGCGGAACGCGATCGAGCGTCATGCTCGAAGTTGCGGGCATTTTGGTCAGCCGGAAGTGCCGCATCCGCAGCAGTGGATCGGGATCGGCGTGCCAGGACAGCTTTTTGGCCAGCCGGCTACCGAGCACGGCCGTCGGAGGCCGCAGATGATAGAGCAGCGAAGCGGGACCCGAGAACCCGCGGCTGCCGACCAGGTGCTCGCAATACAGCGCTCCATCCGGGCGGCGAAAGATCGTATGCCGCTTGCGAGGCAGTTCGCCCAGGTGATGGTAGATCGGCATTCGATTGCGCTCCCTAGGTGCCGCTGGCGCTCGCGGCATCCGTAGGTCCGGCGAGCCGAGCCGGACT
>DATATB010000081.1:0-18176 GCA_036268995.1 Pirellulales bacterium
GTAGATGCCGCCGTCGTTGCCTTCCACCAGCTCTCCAGTCGGCAGCAACTTGAGCACGCGCGTGCCGCCAGGGGGAGAGGTATTCTGCCCGGCATTGCCGACAAGGTTCGTCCAGGTGGTGCTCGTTCCAGTTACGTTGCCGCGGAATACGATGCCGGTGTCTTCGGCCGAGCCGGTGGTGTTGGGCCATGTGCCGGTCGTATTCGAAGGCGGCGCATAATCGCCGCCGACGTAAATCTGCGACGAATTGTTGGGGTCCACCGTAATCGCAAAGTTCAACTCGCCCAACGAATAGGGATTGATCCCACCGTCAGCCGTGCCGGGCGTACCCATGGCGGTCCAATTCACGCCTTGATCAGCCGACGACGTCGCGGCCAGATTGCTGGTATCGTTGGTAGTGAAGTAGACGTTCGAAAGCTGATCGTTTTTCCCGACAATGCCCACGTAGAGCGTGTTGTTCTTGCCCACCGCCAACTGGATATTCAGCGCCCCGCTCAACTCGGGCATGCTGGCGATATTGCCGATTTGCACCCACGTGTTGCCATCGCCGCCGTTGCTCACCGGCTGGCCGTTGACGTTGTTGTTCATCTGGCTGCGATACACACCGGCGTTGGCGCCGATGACCACGGCATAGTACGTCGTGGGCGTGCTGGGATCCTGCACCACGTCGGTCACCGCGCCTGCCGGCAGCGGCGTGGCGGGCGTAAAGGCCGTATACGTGGGCACCCCGTTGGCGTAAGTCATCGTCGATTCGTAAAGCGCGCCGACCGTGTTGGTGTCCAGCGTCAGCGGCGTGAAGTACTGCGCGCCGCCGTTGTCGGCCGCCATGATGTACTGAGTCAACGTGCCGCTGAGCGTTGAGTCCGATCCCACGGCCACGGCCGCGTAGTTCTTCGTGGGAATGCCCGCAACCTCGTACCAGACGGGGTTCGTCGTGACCGTGCTGCCGACCGACAGGTCTTCCCAAACTCCGCTGATCACGCTGACTGCGCCCGTGGCGTTGAGTCCGACGTCGCTGTAACTGCCGGTGGCAGCGACCAGCGTGCTGCCAGGGGTCAGACCGCCCGGGAGGCTGTTGCTTGTATCCACGGCCAGCGAGCTGATCGACATTGAGGCATCGAGCCCTGACGTCGGAATCGCAGTGGCCGGCAACCCGGCCGCCGTGCCGCTGGTTGTCAGAATGTAGTTGTCCTGGTCGGTGATGGGCGTCCAGGTGGGCCCGGAACTGGTATTCGTGTAATTCGTCGTTTCCCAGATACCGCCGTTGACGGCGCCGACGAACACGATGCCGCCCGACGAGTTCAGCGGCGTGTCGATGGCGATCGCCTGCACCGACCCAACGGTCGATTTCGGAACATCGTTCACCGGGGTCGACGCCGGATTGGTGATCGGCGCAGGACCCTCTTGAATGAACACGGGCTGCACCGGCGTCAGCGCCGTTGTCAGCAGCCGGCGGTCTTCCAGGTTCTCAAAGCCGAGCACGCGGCACTTGGTGCGACTCTTGGCAATGGAACGGGGCTTGCGACGCAGGGCTTCTTTCCACCACTTACGCATACGACATTCGTCCTATCTGCCAGGAATCTGCCGAAGGGATGAACAAGCACGATACAAGCCGGCAACGAGCGAGTAACACGAACACGCCGAAGCGGAGCTGAAAGGCACGTCCGGCGTCGCTTTGCCCGACCCAAGACGTGAGTCTGCGGTTACTTTTTGTCCAGCTTCGTTCGAGAGCGGCGATCAGGCAATATGCCAAATGGCAGGCTTGGCCTGGGCGCCGTTTTGCCGCTGCCGGACGCACCCGACAACTGCCCCTCTGCGAAGCTCCGGTGGACAAAATGCTTACAGGGCCAATGGGAAGAGGCGCCCAGTGCTGAGACATGGATGCGGCTACCGAACTTCATGATAGTGGCCACTGCAAGCGGAGCAACTGCATTTTGTCAAGTGCTCCAACAATTACGCGGGCTGCTCCAAATAATCGTTGCGACTGGCCTGACCGCTCACGGCGCCCGCGGCGTATCCAAGCCACATTTCGGGCTGCGGATTCTAGATATTTTTCTGAAATCTGGAAGGTCAACCCGCCAACGCCGGCGCCTCGGGCGCTACCCTCAAAAAGTGGTATAAGAGCAGGCCGGTCGCTACGGCAACATTCAGGGAATCGGTGCCGCGACACATCGCAATGGTGACGCGGCGCTGGCACAAGCCGGCAGTGCGAGCATCCAGACCGTATCCTTCGCTTCCCAGCAGCAGTCCCAAGCGTTGCGGCCGAACGGCGGTTGCCAGCGGCTCGGCGTCGGCGTCCAATACCGTGGCCACCAGTTCGAATCCCGCTTCGTCTCGCAACCGCAGCAGATCCGCCATCAGGTCGGACGACAGCACGATCGGTAATTGAAACACGGCCCCCATGCTGACGCGCAACACGCGCCGGCAATACAGGTCGCAGCAGCCCGGCCCCAGCACCATTCCATCGGCCCCCAGGGCCGCGCTGGAGCGCACGATCGACCCCAGGTTCTCCGGATCCAGCACCTGCGGGCAGATGACCAGGTTGCGGCAGTCGGGTTGGCTCGCCAGCGCCTCGAGCACTAGCCGACTCGAGGGACGACGCCCGCAGGCCAAGACGCCGCGATGAAAATTAAAGCCCACGATTCGCGGCACGTCCGCCGTGGACACTACCAGCAATGGCACATGCCGCGGCAGCAGGTTCTCGAACTCGGCGGCCAGGTGCTCGCCGGCCAGCACGCTTTCGATCTCCAGCCCGCTGGCGAGCAACCGCCGGACCAGCTTGTCGCCTTCGACGACAAACTGCCCCTGCCAGCGGGTTGCGTTGGTCTTTTTGAGATCTCGAAACGGTTCGAGCCGCGGGTCGTCGAGGCTGGCGATGCGGATGCACGTCACGCCGCTCAACATAGCTGGGCTTGGATCGAGAGTCGAGGCTGGCAGCCGGCCGCCGCTTGGCTTACTCTGGAAGTAGCTACCGACGGCCGGAAGTCGCGAAAAATAGCACGCGTCGCGATGTTTCGCCTATCCAGCCGGCGGCAGGCCTGCCGGGTCTTCCGCTTGCCGGCCGGTGCAACTTCTCTCAGAGATCGTCGAAATGCTTGCAAATCCACGACATTGGAAGCATAGCCGGATGGCCGGCTTGCTGCTGGTCCTGGCCTTGGCTGCCGGATCGATCTGGGCCTTGCCGATCATCAAGGAATATACGAGCGGCAAAGTCTGGCCGGAGCCCAAGGTCGTCGATCCGGGGCCGGTCGGCGGGCCGCCGTCGGACGCCATCGTACTGTTCGACGGCAAGGATCTCTCAGCCTGGCATGGAGCCGAAAGCTGGAAGGTGGCCGATGGTGTCGCCACCGTCGGCGGTGGGCCGATCTATAGCAAACAGCCGTTCGGCGATTGTCAATTGCACGTCGAGTGGGCCACGCCTGCGATCGTCAAGGGCTCGGGCCAAGGACGCGGCAACAGCGGCATCTTCTTGCAAGGCGTGTACGAAGTGCAAGTGCTCGATTCGTATGAGAACCCGACCTATTACGACGGACAGGCCGGCGCCATCTACAAACAATCGCCGCCGCTGGTCAACGCCTGTCGCAAGCCCGGCGAGTGGCAAACCTACGACATCATCTTCCGCGCTCCGCGCTTCGATGACGACGGCAAGCTGGCGCACCCGGCCCGGCTGACCGTGCTGCAAAACGGCGTATTAGTCCAGAACCACACCGAAGTCTTGGGCAACACGTCATACTACCTGGCGCCCGTCTACACGCTCCACGCCGCCAAGCTGCCGCTCATGCTGCAAGCCCACGGCGATCCGGTTCGCTACCGAAACATCTGGATCCGCGAGCTGAAAAAGATGAAAAGCGGCAAGTGACAACGCCGCTCCGAAGCCCTGCAGACAACCCGCCAGTTCCGCTCGCGTCATTCATCATTCCGACTTCATCATTTCCCCAGCAGCTTCACCACCCGCTCCTCCACGTCCTTGTACGTGAACGGCTTGCCGCGGGTGGAATCGAACCGCTCGGCCAACTGGCCCTGCTGGTCGTAAACGAACACGGCGGGAATCGACGGCAGCTTGAACTTCGCGTACAAGTCGTCCGACGGCTCGCTGGAGAGCAAGTTGTCGAACGTGGCGTGCTGCCTGGTAAGGAATTCCAGCACCTTGGTGCGCTGGTCCTCCGGCTTGCCGAGCCCTTCGAAGTCCATGCTCAGCGAGATGCAGGCGACCTGCTCGGGATACGTGTGGTGCAAAGCCACGAGCTTGGGAAACTCCTGCATGCACGGCGCGCATTGCGTGCTCCAGGCATCCATCACCACGACCTTGCCGCGATGGCTGGCAACGGTGTCCATGATGCCGCGAAAGTCGGTGATCTTAAGTTCGACTGGTTTTGCCGCCGCGCTCGCGGCCGGCGCCTTGGCCGCAGCATCGCATCCGCAAACGGCCGGCAACGCGCACAGGGCCAGCATGATCCAAGGGCTGCTTGATCGCACCATTTTTCTCCGGCTCTATAGGGTTCTAAGATATTCAACCAGGTCGCTGCGCTCCTGCGGCGTCAGTTCGCCTTCGCCGGCCACGCGCTGCGGCGCATGCGGCCCTGTGAGCAAATCGTCCAGCGATCGGGCCCGGCCATCGTGCAGCAAACGCAAGCGCCGGTGTACGCCCACCAACGACGGCGTGTTAAAGCCGTCGAAAGCGTCGGTCTTTTCGCCCGTGCCGACGTCGTGGACCTGGCCGTCGGTGAAATAAGGCCCCCGGTGGCAACTGGCGCAATTCGCCTTGCGGCCACTAAACAGCGCGCGCCCACGCTCGGCGGCGGGTGAAAGTTTGTCGCCGGCTGCCCGGTGCGGATTGGGCGGCGCGGCCAGCGAACCCAGATAAGCCACCAGGGCCTGGCAATCGGCCGCACTCGCCGGCGGGCCCAGCATCGTTTCCGTCAGGCTGGTGCGCATCGCGTCTTCCAGATTCAATTGCCAGCCATGCCACGTCCACGGACTGGTGTGCGTCACGTTCACCAGCGGCGGCACGGTCTTGAACGTGTGCTCCGTACGATCGTTCTTGGTGTCCATCGTCACGGCGTTCGGGCCGCCCTCCCAATGGCACGAGTGGCAACTGTACCATTGGTCGAGGCTCCGCCGGCCGTCGTAAAAGATCGCTTCTCCGCGCCGAGCCAGCGACGCCTGGGCCGGACGGCCGAGTTGAATCGTCGCCACCTGTTGCCGCTCGTCCAAATCGACTACCTGCACCGCATCGGTCAGCGCATTGACCACGTACACGCTGCGTCCCTTGGGATCCATGCAGATCGCCAGCGGCCGGCCCTCGAGCGGGACACGCGTGAACAACTCTGGATCAGCCAGCAGCCGAGGGTCGATATGGTCCCCCGGCCCGCCATAGCTTTGAAACTTCAGCGCCGAAGTGCGAAACAGCAGCAATTCGTGCGTTCCGCCGGCCGCGCACGCCAGCCACTGGCCGTCGGGCGAGATGGCCAGCCCGTGCGGATCGCTCACGGCCATGCCGGCCGGATCGAGCGTGATGGCCTCGCGCCGCTCGGCCTGATCCAGCCGCACGCGGCCGATGCGGCTGCCCAGCACCCAGCCTTTGCGGATATTGCGCGGCGTGATGGCATTCTGCCGATAGACCATCCACGGCAGATAAACATATTGCCCATCGGCCGAAACCTGCATCTGTCCCAGGTTGATGCCGCCGGTCGAAACATGAAACAGCGGCTCGCGCTTGTCGGTATCGACGACCCACACCTGCTGATCGCCATTGCAGCCTACTGCCAGTCGACGGCCATCCGGGGCCAGCGCCAGAAAACGCGGCCACGGCCCGACCGCGATGCGGCCCACTGCCTTGCGCGTCTTCAAATCGACAATCACCACCGCACTTTTGCCGGCCAGCGAGACATACGCCAGGCCGCCGGCCTGGTCCCAAGCCATGCCGTAGGGTTCGCCGCCCACGTGTACGCGGCCCTCGACCAGCAGCCGATCGTCCTGGATCTTCAACAGCACCAGGTCGCCGGCGTAGCTGGCCACTGCCAGCGCCTGCCGGCCATCGGCCGAAGCGGCCACGGCCGTCGGATGCGCGCCGCAGGCGACTTCATCCAACACCACCCGCCGCTGCGTATCCACGAGCGAGATCGAGCCGGACGACTGATTGGCCGTCAGCAGCCGGCCGGTTCCAGCCAAGGCCACGTCGACTGGCGAGCGATACGACGGTTCGGCCGGCGCGCCGCGTGCCACGCCCGCCGTACACAAACATGCACAGGCGACGATCGCTGCCGCCCCTGCCGTTTGCCAACCAGTTCTGATTGCAGCCATGAAATGCCACTCGCCAATCTGTCGGACGCCCGCCAGAGCCGATTGTAAGGTGAGGGCAGCATCCGAGGCGAGACCTTTAGGCCACCGCCAGTGGGAGGGCGAGGCTCCTGCCGAGCCAAATATCAATCGACGACTGGTTGTCTCTCAATTGCACCGCGTCTTATATTGGGTGCCACTGCTGGCTTGTCCAGCAGTGCGAAGCTCGATCGGCGCTCCCTCCACTGCTGGACAAGCCAGCAGTGGCACCCTAGCAGTCGCTAACCATAGCCATGAAAAACGATCTCGCGCCCGTGCCTCTGGGCTCTACCAAAGACGATCTCGACACTCCGGCCCTCTGCCTCGACCTGGATGCCATGGAGGCGAACATCCGCGCGATGGCCGAGACGTGCCGCCGCGCCGGCGTCGCCTGGCGACCGCATGCCAAGGGACACAAATCCTCGTACATCGCCCGCTTGCAAGTGGCCGCCGGCGCGCTGGGCGTCACCTGCGCCAAGCTGGGCGAAGCCGAAATGATGGCCGATGGCGGCGTGACCGATCTGCTGATCGCCAACATGGTCGTCGGCCCGCGCAAGCTCTCGCGGCTCGTGGCCCTGCGCCGCAAGGCCGATCCGATCGTGTGCGTCGATCATCTCGACCAGGTCGAGCCGCTCAGTCGGGCCTTTGCCCACGAGCCGGCCCCGCTGCGACTGCTGATTGAAGTGAACATCGGGCTCGATCGCGTGGGCGTCGCTCCGGGCGAACCGGCCGTCGAGCTGGCCCGGGCCATTGCCGCTCGGCCAGGCATTCGGCTGGCCGGCATCATGGGCTACGAAGGCCATTTGCTGACGCTGCCCGACCCGGTCGACAAAGGCCGGCAGATTCACGCGGCGCTCGACCAACTGCTCGACACGAAGCGCGCCATCGAACGCGCGGATATCCCCTGCGGCATCGTGTCATGCGCGGGCACTGGCTCGTACCGTTACGCGATTGAGCACGCCGGCATAACTGAAGTGCAAGCCGGCGGCGCGATCTTCATGGACGTGTTCTATCGCGAGAAATGCCAGATCACGGACCTGGCCGATGCCTTGACCGTGCTGGCAACCGTCGTCAGCCGGCCGACGCCCGATCGCGCCATTATCGATGCCGGCCGCAAGACACTGAACATCGAAGTGGCCACGCCCATCGTCGTCGGGCGCGAAGGCGTCGAAGTCGTCCGGCTATCAGCCGAGCACGGCGAACTGCGCCTATCCCCGGCGGCCCAAAACCTGCGCATCGGCGATCGGCTCGAGCTGCTGCCCGGCTACGCCGATCTGACCACCGTGCTCCACGACGTGTTCTACGGCTTCCGCGGCAACCGCCTCGAAGTCATCCTGCCCATCGAAGCCCGCGGCAAGCTAGCCTAAAGCCGCGCGCGTTCCCCCTCTCCCCTTTTGGGAGAGGGCCGGGGTGAGGGCCGGCCGCTACGAACCGCTCATCGCCCGCGCGCGTCGTCTCCCCTCTCCCCTTGCGGGAGAGGGGCCGGGGGTGAGGGGTAGGAGCACTAACCGCGCGTCCCCCCTCTCCCTTTTGGGAGAGGGCCGGGGTGAGGGCCCAGGAGCACTAACCACCCTCAGCTCCCCCCGCAGCCCGCCCCTACATCCCGAACGGATCGTTCGGATCCTCAGCCGGCTGCACGGGCACGACTGGCGGCACAAAGCCCTGGTCAAATCCCAGTTGTTGCTGCTGCTTCTTCGAGCGGGCGAGCTTCACCCCGTCGCCACGCAGCGTCGTGACGTACATGCCCAGCCGCGATCCCGGCTTCTGGCCGTCGCTCAAAAAAATCGACATCGGGCCTTTGAATTTCGCCTCGGTGCCGATGACCCAGATTTTGTAGGCCGCGCGGGCCAGGTTGGTTTGCTCGTCTTCGGGCAATTCGGCGTACGCGCTGCCGACCCACAGGCTCGCCTGCCGGCCTTTGACGCTGGCCTTGAACAGCACTTTTTTCGCCACCATGTCATCGAGCAGCTTCTGCTGCTTGGCCGGGTCGCCCCCCGTGGGATCGGGAGCCGCGGCCTGCGCGGCGGCCGGTTGCTGGCCGACGTCTCCACCGCCAAACGGATTCGCGGGCGGGGGCGCCGGAGGCTGCCCACCAGCATCGCCGCCGCCGAACGGATTGACCGGCTTGGGGGCGTCCTGGCCGTATGCCGCGGCCGAGACCGCCAGCATCGAGAACGACAAAAACAGAGCGGATAAGGCCCAACGCATAATGTTTCTCCTTCGAGCGATCGCGCGGTTTCGGCCGTCGACGACTCGGCTGGCATCCGGTGCCCGAACTGATGTGAACGTTGCAGTCCCCCTCGCTGTGCTTCACATTACCCATTGAGCACCGCCGCAGGCAAGACAAATGGCATCGTATCCGAGAAAAGCATTCGCGGCAAAGCTGTTTGCTGCCACGGCGAACTTGGCTCATAATCGGCACTGGCTGAAGCCACACGTACGGGGCGAAATCTGGTTCGAAAATTCGAGGGAATCGGTATGCGATTGGCCAGACATTGCCGCTTGTGTTGGTTGTCTGTCGCCGCTGGACTGCTGCTATTGGCGGTACCGATCATGCGTGCGGCCGACTCGCAGCCGCCGGTCGAAGCCCCGGCCGGTAAGCAAGGTAGCCAGCCCCCGCCGCATTTCGATGCCGACGTGCTCGAGCTCTTCGCCACCGATGCCCGCACCAAGCTCGGGCCGGGCCAGCCCGGCGGGCCGATTGCCAAAGCCACGGTGGTTCCCGGCGCGGCGCCAGGCGAGGCCCCGACCGAGGATAACGGTGGCGGCAGCTTTACCTGGTCCAAGTTGATTTCTTCCGACAATCTCGAAGCCGAGATCAAGGCCCAAGTCCCGCTGGCCGCCGAAGCGGTGAAGACCAGCACCGGCTTCAAGGGCAACGGCCGCGAGAAGGCCCAAACCTCCTTTACCGTGCTGGCGGCCCTGTTTGGCGTGATTGCGCAGTACGACGGCGACGTGCGCTGGAAGAAGGATGCCCCTGGCTTGGAAAAGGCTTTTTCGCAAGCCGGTTTCAATTGCAAAACCAGTAGCGACGCGGCTTACAAGGAAGCTCAAAAACGCGCCACCGAGCTCGGCGAACTGGTGCGCGGCGGCACGATGGAGCTGCCCAAGGGCGATGCCTCGCTGCCGTGGAACGACATGCTCAACCGGCCCGCGGTGATGCGGCGCATGGAAGAAGCCCGCGCGGGCGGCAAAGTCGCCAAGTGGCTCTCCGGCAAAAACGACTTCAAGAAAAACAAGGACGGCCTGCTGCGCGAGGCCCAGTTGCTGGCGATGTTCTCCGAGATCATCAAGGCCAAAGGGTTCGAGAGCGGCGACGACGAGTCGTATCAGAAATACGCGGCCGCACTCCAAAAACAGTGTCTGGCGATGCTCGAAGCCATCAAGACCGACGACCAGGACAAAGCCCAGAGCGCTTTTGCCCAGGTCGGCAAAGCCTGCGACACCTGCCACGGCGACTTCCGCTAAGAAAGTACATGAACCACGGATCGCACGGATAACACGGATCGGACAAAAACCGACTTTTTCAATCCGTGTCATCCGTGAAATCCGTGGTTAAAATCCTTCCCCGTATTCCCCCCGCTGCTGCGTTCACCCCCCCTGCCGATTGCCTGCCATGCGCGCTGCCTTGCTCTGTGCGTTGTTGATTTGCGGATCCGCTTGCCTGGCGGCCGACGCGCCGCCGCAATCGCCCGTGCCGGCCGATCGGGCCGTGGCCACGATGATTGCCCGGCCCGGCTTTGAAGTGGAACTCGTCGCGGCCGAGCCGCTGGTGATGGACCCGGTGTCATTTGCATGGGGCCCGAATGGCCGGCTGTGGGTGGCCGAAATGGCCGACTATCCGCTGGGCAGCGACGGCAAAGGCAAATTCGGTGGCCGCATCCGCTATCTGGAAGACACCGACGGCGACGGCCGCTACGACCGCTCGACCGTGTTCCTCGATGGAATCGGTTATCCCAACGGCGTGATGCCCTGGCACAACGGTGTACTCGTCACGGCCGCGCCCGACATCTTCTACGCCGAAGATGCCGATGGCGACGGCAAAGCCGAAATCCGCCGCCCGCTCTACACCGGCTTTGTCGAAGGCAACCAGCAGCATCGCGTCAACGGCCTGCGCTGGGGCCTCGACAACTGGGTGTCTTGCGGCAATGGCGACAGCGGCGGCACCGTCGTCTCCGAGAAGACCGGAGCCAAGGTCGCCAGGATCAGCGTCAACGGCCGCGACATGCGCATCAGGCCCGACACGGGCGAGATCGAAACCGTGACTGGCATCACGCAGTTCGGCCGCGACTGCGACGACTGGGGCAACTGGTTTGGCTCCAAGAACAGCCAGCCGGTGATCCACTACGTGCTCGACGAGCAGTATCTGCGTCGCAATCCGTTCCTAGCCCCTTCGCAAACCTGGTCCGAGGTTCCCAGCGTGCCGGGCGCCGCTCCCATTTATCCGCGCAGCCAGACCGCGGCCCGCTTCAACGACTTTAATAAAGCCAATCGCTTCACCAGCGCCTGTGGCTTGTGCATCTATCGCGACGAACTCTTTGGGCCCGAGTTCACCGGCAACTCGTTTGTCTGCGAGCCGGTCCACAACCTCGTCCATCGCGAAATATTAAAACCCTCGGGCTCGACGTTCGTCAGCCATCGGGCCGCCGACGAGCAGACGAGCGAGTTCCTGGCCTCGACCGACAACTGGTGCCGGCCCGTGATGGTTCGCACCGGCCCCGACGGCGCCCTGTGGGTAGCCGACATGTATCGCGAGACCATCGAGCACCCGCAATGGATTCCCCAAGACTGGCAAAAACGCCTCGACCTCCGCGCCGGCCAAGACAAAGGCCGCATCTACCGCGTGTATCCCACCGGCAAGCGCCCGCGCCCCATCCCCCGCCTCGATCGCCTCTCGACCATCGAGCTAGTCGCCATGCTCGAACACCCCAGCGGCACCCTGCGCGACCTCGTGCAGCAAATGCTCGTCCACAAGCAAGACAAAGCCGCGATCGAGCCATTAAAAAAACTCGTGGCCGGCGGTCAGCGGCCCCAAGCCCGGCTGCATGCGCTATGCACACTGGACGGCTTGAATGCGGTCGATGAGCCGACGCTCTTGAAGGCATTAGCAGACAAGCATTCTGGCATTCGTCGACATGGCCTACGGTTGGCTGAGCCACTTCTCAACCGGTCTGTCAATATCCCAGACGCGCTGCCGCAGCTCGTAAAGAGCGCGGGCCCGCAGTTGCGACTGCAAGCTGCATACTGCCTTGGACTGTGGAAGGACGAAGATCCGATACCACCGTTACAAATGGGTGGACGTGAACCACCGCCTTTCAGTCGATTCAGGCGGTCCGTCACGCTCCTGGCATCATTGGCTCGCTCTGCCGACGTTTTCCTCGAAGCTGCGATTCTAAGTTCGGTGACTGAAAGGAATCTGCTTCCACTTACCGAAGCTGTCCTCGAAGACAATTCTCTGCCTCACCAAGCACGATGGATTGACGAACTAACACACCAGGCCGCGGCTCGGAACGACGAGCTGGCGTTAGGTGCCGTCCTGAAATTCATCATCGCTTCGAACTCGATGGAGTCGACGACACAGACCCATCGGGACCACTTATTAGCGCTAAATGCCTTGATCGGCGCCCTTGAGAGCCGTAACAGGTCATTGGCGAACTGGCGAGCCACTGCGAACGATCAATTGAGGCACCAACTCGACGGACTTCTGCCCGTCTTTGCCAGCGCGCGGCTGGCCACAGTGAGCGACAAAACGCCACCGTCGGACCGTGCGCTCGCCGTCACCGTCTTGGGGCACGGCTTGAACCAACGCGCAGAGGATGTCTCGCGGCTCACGACGCTTCTCGGTGCGCATGCGCCCCAGGACGTGCAAGGCGCTGCGGTCAGTACATTGGTCAAGCTGGGCGATGCCAAGGTGCCGGAGACTTTGCTGGCGAGTTGGAACGGCCTGGGCCCTGCGCTGCGCGGCCAGGTACTCGATGCATTGCTGGCTCGGCCGGCTTGGACCGGCAAGCTGCTGGATGCGATCGAGAAGGGCGATCTTAAGCCGGCGGAGATCGATGCCGCGCGGGCTCAACGATTGCTGGGGCTCAAGGACAAAAAGCTGGCCGAGCGGGCGGCCAAGCTGCTGGCCGGCAGCGTGCAGCCGGATCGGCAAAAGGCGATCGCCGCCTACGACTCAGTCTTGCACACTAGCGGCGATGCCAAGCGTGGGGCGGCCGTGTTCGAAAAACGCTGCTCGACTTGCCACAAGATCGGCAAAGTCGGCCACGCCGTCGGACCCGACCTCACGGCCTTGACCGACAAGACGCCCAAATCGCTGCTCGTGGCCGTCCTCGATCCGAATCGGGCCGTCGAAACCAAGTTCATCAATTACTCGGCCGTCACCGATGCCGGCCTCACCTACCAGGGCATGCTCGCCGCCGAAAGTGCCAATAGCGTGACGCTCCTCCAGCCCGACGGCAAGGAAGTCGCCCTGCTCCGCAGCGACCTCGAAGCCCTGGCCAGCACGGGCAAGTCGCTCATGCCCGAGGGCTTGGAAAAGGACCTCAAGCCGCAGGATCTGGCCGATGTGTTTGCACTGCTCAGCGAGTCGGGTCCGAAGCGCAAGACATTCGCCGGCAACCGGCCGGAGGTGGTCGAGCCCGAGGCGCTGCGCGGCGAGTTCTATCTGATGCCGCAGACGGCCGAGTTGTTCGGCGACACCGTGGTGTGGGAAAGCCATTACGGCAACTTCGGCCATTGGGAAAGCGAGAACGACCAGGCCGTGTGGACGCTCGATGCAAAAGTCGAAGGCCCCTACGACGTGTGGCTCGAATACGCCTGCGACAACGCGGCGAGTGGCAATTCCGTGCTGATTACGGCCGGCGGCAATCGGCTGCTTGCCCCGGTCGTCACCACCGGCTCGTGGGACAATTATCGCACCGCACAGGTCGGCCGCATCAGCCTGCCGGCCGGCAAAGTGCGCCTCGTGCTCCGCCCGGCCGGCAAGCCCCACGGCGCCCTGTTCGATCTCCAAAGCGTCCGCGTCCGCCCGGTGAAACGATGAAGCGTATTGATGCCGATACAACCCCGTGGCTTAGGTGCCGGGTGCCACTGCTGGCTCGTCCAGCAGTGCACGTCGAGCGAAGTCGTCGGGCATCCCTCCAAGGATTGCGCGGCGACGAATCGAAATTGAAGTTGTGCCCGTCGTGGCGTCGCACTGCTGGACTAGCCAGCAGTGGCACCCGATTCGGCAAGCGGTTTTTCATCTTCCTTCTTGCAACGCTTTTCGCCGCGCCCGCCTTGGCCGACGACGATGACGACGACGAACTGCCGGACTACCGCCCGGGCCTGGTGGCCACGTATTCGGCGGCCGAAGAAAAGCCGATCGTGCGGCGCGACAACGATGTGCAATTCGTGTGGCGCGACGCATCGCCCGATCCGCGGCTTCCGTCGGGCCCCTTCAAAGTCCGCTGGCAGGGCCGGCTGTTCACCATGTCCCCGGGCAAGTATCAGTTGCACGTGTATGCCCAAGGACAGGTGCGATTGAAGATTGGCGGCAAAACTTGCCTCGAGCAAACGCTCGATACTCGAAAGTGGATCACCAGCGAGCCGCTGGCGCTCGAATACGGCTATCATCCGCTGGAACTCGAGTTCGAAAAGACCGGTTCGGAAGCACGCATCGGCCTGTACTGGTCGGGGCCGCAATTTCAGTTGGAGCCTTTGACCGAGCGCAACCTGGTCCACGAGCCGGGCCATGCGCCCGACGAAAGTTTCGAGCGTGGCCGGCTGCTGGCCCGAGCCCTGCGCTGCGACGCCTGCCACGGCACCGCGAGCTCAAACCGCCTCACCGCTCCCAACCTCACCCGGCTGGCCGGCAATGTCTCGCCCGGCTGGATCGTCGACCTGCTGATCTCCGGGCCGCACAAGCCAGCATCGCCCGACGCTGACGAACCGATCGACCGGCTGACTCGCCGCATGCCGTATCTCGGCATGCCCGAGGATGACGCCCAGGCCATTGCCGCGTTTCTGCTGGCCGGCTCTGCGAAGCCTCCGGCGATCGAAGCCACGAAATCGCCCGTAGCGAAGAAGAAAGCTGAGACCAAGAAGCCGAAGGCAAAAGGCAAAAAGAACTCTCCGCCGCCGCGAACCGAGCCCAGCGCGGCCGAAGGCCAAAACCTGGCCGACACGGTCGGCTGTCTGGCGTGTCATCGGATCGCCGAGCGCGGATCGACGGGCTTCTTTGGCGGCACGGATCTATCGCATGTAGCCAGCAAGCGGCCCAGCGATTTTTTTGCCCGTTGGCTGGCCGATCCGGCCGCCATCAACCCGGCCCATCGCATGCCGGTCTTTCCGCTCAGCGAGTTGGAACGCCAGGATCTGGCTTTGTACCTCGCCACATTAAAGGGAGAAGATTTCCCCAGTTTGCACGGGCCGGTAAAGTCCTCGGCCGATTTTGTCGAACGTGGCCGGCAGCTTGTCGGCCAGTGGCGCTGCGGCGCGTGTCATCAATTGCCGGCCGGCGCGGCGACGGCCGCCGCGAAACTCGGATCGTTGAATATTAAGAGCCGCTGGAGCGATGGCTGCCTGGACGGCGATCGCTGGCCGATTCACCGCCCGGGCTATAGCAGCCTGTTCAAATCGCAGCGGCAAGCGCTTGAGCGGTACTATTCTCAATCGCCCGCCGGCGGCCCGGCGGCAGCGATCGATGGCCAGTTCGTGCTGGCCGAACGCAATTGCCTGGGCTGCCATGCCCGGGGACTTTCGCTTGGCATTGCCGGCCAGAGTGCGCGGCTGACGGCCGCGCGGCCGGATCTCGCTCCGCTGTTGCCGGCGCTGGCCCCGCCGTCTTTGTCCGGCGTGGGCGACAAGCTGCACGACGAAGCCCTGCAGGCGGCCATCTTGTTAAAGCATCCGCCGCTGCGGCCCTGGCTCAAGATCCGCATGCCGAAATTTCCCTTGGCCGACGACGAGATGCACGCGATCGTGCATGCGCTGATCGACCATGACCGCGTGCCGCCGCTGCCCGAGCCGCCGCCTTCGAACCCGACCGATCCGGCAACCGTACTGGCCGGCAGCCGGCTGGTCACGTCCGACGGTTTCGGCTGCACCAGTTGCCACAAGATCGGCAGCAGCGAGCCGGTGCAAGTTGCCCTTGCCGCGCACGGCACTGATCTTTCGATGGTCGGCACTCGCATTCGCCGTCCCTGGTTCGATCGCTGGGTCCGCAACCCGGCGCGCATCGTGCCGCGCATGGAAATGCCGGCCATTAAGATACCGGTCCCGGGACTTTTACATAACGATATTGACGTGCAGTTGGTTTCGGTCTGGAACGCGCTCAATACGGAAGGCTTCGAGCCGCCGTTGCCCAACCCAGTGCGCGTGGTACGCTCTGCGGGCGGCTGGGGCGGTGAGGACTCGGTCCTGACGGACGCGATCGAGCTCGACAAGGCAACGTTCTTGCAACCCATCGTTGTCGGATTGACAATTCGCCAGAACTTGCTTTTCGACCTCGAAACAAACCGGATGGCCGCTTGGTGGCTTGGTGATACGGCCCGGCAGCGCACCCGTGGCAAAAGTTGGTATTGGGAAGTCGGGTCGCCGCCGCTGTTACCGCTCACCGACAAAAGATCTGAGCTACGTATCAAGCGCGGCGACCGATGGGTCGAACCCAGGCTTGTTGGCCAGGTCCGGGATCGGCTTGAAACGTTTGAACATCCCAAAGCAAACCACGGTAGGTTGGCCCGTTTGCGCCGCAAAGTTGCTTTCAAATACCAGTTGGAGTTTGAAAGTGCCGATGGATCGGGCGTCCGGAGGGTGCGCGTGTCGCAAACGATTGAGATCTTTCAGCCAGTCCAACTCGGCCCACCGGGCTTTAGGCGCGAGATTACAATTCTCGATCCTATTGACGAGCCGATTTATTGGTATCCGCTGCCGGGTGGACGTGCCGACGTGAAAACAAATTCGATCGTCGCACTTGAAGCGGGTGGCGTTGCCCGGATCTCGGTGCATGTCGGCCAAGGGCTTACCGACGATGGAGGCGTCTTGGTTTCCGGAATCGCTGCGGCAACTTATCATACTAGAATCCCGGTCGATACTTTTCCGACTTAGCAAGTTCCGTTCCCTCCGGAAACGCCCGCAAAGCTAAAGGTGGTGCCGGGGTATGAGGCGATCCGCTTGCCGCTGGCGAGGGATGAAATGCCGACGGGTCTGGCATGGCGGCCGGACGGCACGCTCGTGATCTCGTCGCTCAAGGGGCGCGTGTGCCTGCTACGCGATACCAATGGCGATGGGTTGGAAGATGAAATCAAACCGTTCAGCGATGATCTGGCCGCGCCCTATGGTGTGAATTGCTCAGGCAAAGACATTGATGTCATCAACAAGTACGGCCTGCTCCGCTTGTACGACTCAGACGGCGATGGCCATGCCGAGAAGACCGAAGTGCTGGCCGATGGCTGGGGTTATACGGCCGACTATCACGATTGGGCCGTCGGCTTGCCACGCGATGCGCAGGGCAATTATTACGTGGCCCTGCCATGTCAGCAGGACGAACGCAGCGAAGCAGCGGCCCGATTGCGTGGCTGGGCATTAAAACTCGTGCCGCGCACGCCGACGGCGGACGATCCGCGGCGATTTGCGGTCGAACGGTTTGCCGGCGGGTTGCGATTCCCGATGGGCTTGGCCCTCAACCGCGCGGGCGATCTGTTCGCTACCGACAACCAGGGCAATTACACACCGTTCAATGAACTCAATCAGCTCTCGCCCGGCACACGCTATGGCTTTATCAACAAGCTGGAAGTGAAGCCCGGCTTCGCGCCGCCGTTTAAGCCGGCGGCGATCGAAATTCCGCATCCGTGGACGCGCAGCATCAACGGCATCTGCTTTCTCTACACGCCCGAGGCGGTACAGAAGAAGCTGGGCCGGCCGCTGTTCGGACCGTTCGAGGGTCAGCTCGTGGGCTGCGAGTACAACAACCGGGCGCTGGTGCGGATGAGTTTGGAGCGGATCGGCGACACATACCAGGGGGCCGTCTATCCCCTGAGCCGGCCGGCGGCCGAGGGCGAAGAGACGTTCGAAGGCCCGGTGGTCTGCGCCGTCGCGCCCGACGGGGATCTGTACATCGGCAGCCTGCGCGACAGCGCCTGGGGCGGCGGGCAGAACACCGGCTCGATCGTGCGGCTGCGGCCCGACGGCCCGCTGCCGCCGGGCATTGCCGAAGTCCGCGCGGCCCGCGACGGATTTTCGATCCACTTCACGCAGCCGCTCGAGCGTGCGGCCGCGGCCGACACGGCCCATTACTCGGTCGTCTCGTATCGGCGAATCCCCACGCCGGCCTATGGCGGCGCGGACGCGGATACCAAAGCAGCCCGCGTGCGCTCGGTGGCCGTGTCCGAGAATGGACTGTCGGCGCGGCTCGTGCTGGACGAGATGCGGCCCGGCTTTGTCTACGAGATTCGATTGACCGGGCTCGACTCCGGCGGCCAACCGATGTTTCCGGCCGAGGCGTATTACACCTTGCGGCAAGTGCCCAAGTAGTTTCAACTCGGGCGGCCAGCGATAGAAGCTCAAAGCGCGTTCAGTCATGAAATCCTTCTCCCTCTGGGAGAAGGTGGCCTAAGGCCGGATGAGGGGAGGGGCGACGCTCGACGCACCCTCACCCAATTCGCCATACAATTGCAAACGAAGAATTGAACAGAAGATCGCGAAGAGCGCTAAGGAGAAGAAAAGGACTAAGAGAAAGAACGAACGGAAGCTAACGGCCAGCCTCGCTAAACGTGTTGACTGCCACGCCTTCGTGCTCTTTGCGATCTTCTGTTCAAATCAATCCGTAGCCGCCGCGGGCGCTGTTATTCCGTAGGTCCGGCGAGCCGAGCCGGACT
>DATATB010000082.1:0-35591 GCA_036268995.1 Pirellulales bacterium
TTTCTGCTACCGACGAGTTTCCTGATAAGACGAGCGGAAAAGGGGAAATTCTATCAGCGGAGAAACGGGGGGAAACGGGGGGGGCAGGTCCAGTTATTGACGATTAGCCGGGGCATTGGCAGTAATTGGACCTGTCCCCGTGTATCCCCCGTTTATCCCCCGTCGGAGGAATATCGTGGAGCCCGATCCAATGCTGTACCGCGGCTCTGACGCGGGATGTGTCGGCCTGGTGGCTGGGAGCGCAGCCGCGTTTCCGACGATGTATTTGTCGCAGGCTCTAGGGAACTCCGACGTAACTGCGCTGGTTCTCTCGACAATTGTCGGACTGATCGCGGGCGCCGCGGCGGCGCTGCGAGTGATGCGCGCAACCGTCCATACGCGCCGACGGATCAATGTATTCTTTTACGTCTTCCTCCGGGCTTCTCTCACGGGGCTTGCCATTGCTGGTGCCAGTGCATGCCTCGCGCGCAGCGCAATTGGCGACGGTGCGGTGCCATTTGCGTACTGCTTAACGGGAACGATTGCCGCCGTGTCCTCCGCATTCTACTTTTACCGCCGCGTCTCGAGCTGACGTGTCGGGGAATTCAGACGTAGAAACGGGGACAGGCGTAACGAGGTTTCTTTGCGATGCATGTGATGGCTGATCTTGAGGCGGTTGCCGATACTGCGATTCGGGAATTTGGGGCAAGGCAGGATCCGCGGGAGCTTGCGCAATTCCTGTCTTGGTTGCGGGATTTACCCCAACCACCGCGGTATGTGGTCGAAATCGGCGTGTATCGCGGCGGGCATCTGTGGGCCATGCAACAGGCGCTGCCAAATGCGCAGTTTGTTGGCGTCGACTATTCGTTCCGCTACTTGCGGAACTGCGTCTTCAAGGCTGGCACGCTGCTGGTCTGCGGCAACAGCGCCGCGGTTGCTGAGCAAGTGTGCGGCATGTATGAGCCCGATCAAACGCTAGTCTATATCGACGCCGATCACGGTTATGCTGGCGTTTCGCGCGATGCGCGCTTATATCCTGCCCGCTACCAGGCCTTTCACGACATCAACGACACGCGCTCGGCCGACCAGAAACAGCTCGTGTGCCACTTCTATCGCGAACACCAGGCCGAGTTCCCAGTCACCTTCTGCAATCAGCCCAACACCGTCGGCATCGGCGTCCGCGTCTCGCCCAGCGTATTGCAATAGAGTGTAGCCATCGCCGGTTCCGCTCTCGTGAAGTCGGCGCAATGTGGACGACTACGCCACGCTGTCCAACTCGGCCGTGGCTCGCACTGACTTGCTTCGCTCCGTCACGTATCCTGATGGTGGCGTGGTCAGTTACGAGTACAACCGCCAGGGCCAGGTCACGCAGATGACCGACCAGAACGGCACGGTGCATCAGTATGCGTACGATCTGCTCGGCCGGCCGACGGCCGATAGCGTAATCACCCTAGGCACGGGCATCGACGGCGCCGTCCGCCGCATTGCCCACACTTATAATACTGCCGGCTTGCCGCAAAACGTCACCAGCTACAGCGCCGCCACCGGCGGCACCGTGGCCAACGATATTCAATATCAGTACAATGGCTTCCAGCAACTTACGGCCGAGTACCAGAGCCACTCAGGCGCCGTGAATACGTCCAGCACACCCGCCGTGCAGTACAACTATGCCAGCGGCGCCGACAATACGGTGCGGCTGACCGAGATCACCTACCCAGCCGGCAACGGCCCATCATACGAGTACGGCGCAGCCGGCGGCGACGGCGACATGCTCAGCCGGGTCACCTCCATCATGGACGGCTCCGGTCCGATCGTCGATTACGTGTATCTCGGCCTCGGCACGTTTGTTCAGGTGGATTATCCCGAGCCTGGCATTCGCTACGATCTGGCCTTCGGCTCCGGCTCGAATCCGTATGCCGGCCTCGACAACTTCGGCCGGGTGATCGACTGCCGCTGGCGCACGGTTTCCACTGGCTCCGACGTCGAGCGCATCCAGTACGGCTACGACCTGGCAAGCAACCGCACCTGGCGGCACAACACGGTGGCTCCGAACGGCGGCAACGACGAGCTGTATACCTACGACGGCCTCCAGCGCCTCGTAAACTTCCAGCGCGGCACGTTCTCCGGCAGCAGCCGCACGGCAATCACGTCGCAGACGCTCCAGCAGCAGTGGAACCTGGACACCACCGGCAACTGGTCCCAGTTCGCCAGCAGCGACTCGCTCGATTCCTCCAACAGCGTGAACCAGTCTCGCACCCACACGCTGAGCAACGAGATCGAATCCTTCCGCGCGAATTCCGGCACCGCCTGGGCGCAGCCCGTCTACGACTCCGCCGGCAACATGGTCATCTTCCCCCAGCCGGCCGCACCAGCCAGTCCCTACATCGCCACCTACGACGCCTGGAATCGAATGGTCTCGGTCGCCGGTATTGCCACGTACGATTACGATGGAGCGAACCGTCGCGCGACAAAAACGATCTCCGGCACCGTCCGTCACTTCTACTACTCATTGAACTGGCAGGCACTCGAAGAACGCCTCGGCAGCAGCACCTCCCCGGATCGTCAGTTCTTCTGGGGCCTGCGCTACATTGACGACCTCGCGCTCCGCGATCGCGGCAGCGAGCGGCTCTACTCACTCCAAGACGCCAATTGGAACGTCACCGCTATCCTCGACACCTCCGGCGAGATGCAAGAGCGGTACCGCTACACCGCGTACGGCGTCCCGGCGTTCCTCGACTCGTCCTTCGACATTGCGTCCTACACGGCCAGTTCCTTCGACTGGGAAACGCTTTACGCGGGCTACCGCTGGAACAGTTCGGTCCAATTGTATGGCGTCCGGCACCGTGCTTTCCTCGCAGCTGTCGGCACATGGGCCACCAGGGATCTTGCCGGCTACGACGTGCGTGGATCCTTCTATGCGTACGCCCTCACCCGCCCGGCCGATCTTGTCGACCCGAGCGGCCTCGAACCGCCCTCGATACAGGCATGCACGTGCGGCCCCGACGTGACAGCCGTGTTTTTGCGGGCGCTGCAACGTGGCGCGAAGCGGCTTAAGGCGTTGCCTTCCAGCGAAACGGGGCTGATCGATGGGCTGCGGTTCCTCCAACGGAATGGAATTAATATTGATTTTAGGGTCCCGCCCGTGACGGGCTGCGGGACGGGCACTTGTGCGGGAACTGTTATGCTTGCCGGGACGTGCATCAACGCGTTCCAGCTTAATAATATCCTCTATGGATTGGTCGGTAGGTACGTGACGACGCGTTTTTCGTTTTGGGACATTGTTGCGGGCGGCAACGCGCACCAGTTGGCGGCGCACCACAGCCTCGAGTCCACGGTCCAGCGGTCCTCGTACGCGCTCGGCTGGCAGTTTCCGTCGATGGATGGCGACATCTACAGCTTGACCGAGGCTGGATTCGCCGCTTGGGCTTCAAACGAGCAGTGGTGGTTTGAAAATACGGTGTCCGTTGGGGAGCTGTTCAACTCGGGCACACTGCTGGAGAGAATCGGCAACTTTGGGGAGTTCAGCGGGTGTGTGCCCTGCGGTCAAACCGCGACGGAAAAGAATGTGTCGTACGATTTTACAACCGTTAATTGGTATGGAAGTGGTGCCACGAGTATTCCCGCTCCCTAGCCGTAGGATCGCTGCCGCGACGCTAGCGGCAGCCGCCGTAGCCACCATCTGGGCGGTCGCGCAGATCTGGGATTTCGGCCACGACCTAGCCGGTAGGTCGCGCCTAAGGGAATTTGAAAGAGCGACAACAGAACGAGGGCATTTCTGGGAGACGGACGCGGCAGGGCGGCGGTGCTTTCCCCTGGACAGTGGCCGGTTTGGCCATCGGTTGATACCAAACGCAGATGGCACGTTCACTGTCGAGGGCTACGGCTTCATTTACGCGCCGCGCACACCGACGGGCGGGAGTGTCGTAAACGACCAAACCGACTCGGAGACGATCGTATTGTGGGATCCGCACCCGCTGTCCAATGGCGAGTACTTCGCCATCACGGCGTCGCTCGCGGGCTACGGCCTACGAGCTCGCGACATTGCGTCGCGACGCATAGAGTGGCGCAGCGTGGGCGGGAAGATCGGCATGCCGTGAGTAAGCCAAAAAGTCGGAAAGGGGGAAAGTCGGAAAGGGGGACATTCTGCTTTGTCGCCTCGGTCATGTCGGTTGGGCCATTTGAATACTCCAAATTCATCTTGATGCAGGTGCGATCTCGACTATGCCTGCGCGGCGGCACGAATTCTTGGATTGGTCGCTCTGGAGCCCTGTTGATTCGTACCTCGTCGGCGACGAGGTACGCGACCTTGAGTTCTGGCTTCGGGCGGGCAACGCCACAAAGTTTCTCGATATCCTCTGGACGCATTCGACCTCGGCGCTGCTTGAACTCCGGCCTCGCGGCTACGCCCTGTGCGCATTGTTCGAAGCCCTTTCTGAGGCGCATATTCGTGGTCCCGGCATCTGTTGGCAAATCCTACCGGAGCCGGGTTTTGGCAATGCATCGGCCGCCGCCGAGACGCTGTTTAACGCTGGAATTCATTTATCCCTGGCATTGGACCGCGAGTGCGCGGCAGAGGGCATAAGGGTGTTTGGGAGCGGTCCGCCGCCCGACTTCTGCGAAACGGTCGCGACGTGCTATTCCCACGGCTTGTCCGAGCAAATGGTTGCCGAAGCGTTGACCTATTATCGCGCGGCGCTGGCAACGGCCGCCGCGATGGACGCCAAATTTCTGGTGACCATTTGTTTCATGAAATAGGTTGCGGCGCGATGTTGCTCAATCCCTATGCTGCTCCGATTTAGATTTCCATTGCGCGAGTAGAACGGGGGACGTTCTGCTTAATCGGGCCGTCGAATGTCGAGCGCCCCATTTGCAAAGTGGTACGTAACGAGGATTCTTTGCGATGCATGTGATGGCTGATCTTGACGCGGTTGCCGATACGGCGATTCGGGAGTTTGGGGCAAAGCAGGATCCGCGGGAGCTTGCGCAGTTCCTGTCTTGGTTGCGCGAATTGCGCGAGCCACCGCGGTATGTGGTCGAGGTCGGCGGGCGCGGCAAAGGGGACATTCTACTTTGTTTAGCCTCGAAATGCAGAATGCCCCCTTTTTCCGCCCAGAATGCCCCCTTTTTCCGCCCCTTTTTGGCTTCCTCTTTCCGCGAGCGACTACCATGATCACGCGCCTAACACTATACATTGTTTTCTCTTGCGCGCTCCACGCGATGCTATTGAAGGACTCGCGGGCCGAGCTCAACGCCGGAGTGATTGTGGGAAAAGAGTACAAAAACGACGCCCTAGCCGTGACGTTCTGTGCACCAAAGGGCTGGAACATATCCATTGGGAATGGAGTGGTGACATCGAAGGAAGACCCGAACGCCGACGAACCGATAACAACTGATAGACGGAAGAGGGCGGCTGATTGCGGTCGCCTGCATTTTATTAGGCGCGCTGAGCTCTTCTCGATCCGCAAGGAAGGGGAGCCCGATCGCTCTGGCCAATCTCTTAGTGCCGGGGCGGACGAGCTTTCTGGCAACGTCCGCATAACTGCGGGGGAATACCTGACCGACGCAAAAGAGGACTTCCGCGCGTCCCCATTGCCGTTTGTGATAGAACGCGATGTTTATCAGGTCCCGATCGGAGGGGTCGCCTATGCTGCGATGACGATTAAGATGGAGTTTGAGAATGTCGGGATCCTACGGCAACAGATCCTGGCGACCACCGATAATGGCTATATAGTATTCTTTAATTTGGCCTATCGCACCGACGACGAACTGCGAGAACTGCAACAAATCGTGGCGACTATCACCTTCGGCAACAAATGACGGCTGTTTGTCCCTTAAATACAAACGGCGATTGTTTAAAAGCGGCAGGCCAGAATGGCATCAAGTTAAGCCGGAGCGGCTTGGCTCGCAATCGTTAAGCGTTGCTACGATGGCAATGAGATCGGCAACTCGCCAGGGCCGAAAAAGCGCTGTCATGGGTGAGTTTGCGTTTTTGAGGATGCGCGCACGATGAGCGCGACTACCCGGCGGTAGTTATTGACAGTTACTGACGATTAGCCTGACCTTCCCGACGGTTGATGGGCGCCGCGGGACTCGGGGCCGGAAAAGGGGGCCGGAAAAAGGGACATTCTACTTTGTTGAGCCTAGAAATGCAGAATGTCCCCTTTTGCCGGCCCCGGCGCAGGCCGCAGCGGGGCATTGCTCGGGAGAGTTGAGTGTGAGTAAAGTTGCCGCTGAGTCCGACGGTGCCTGGCGGTTGGTCAAACTCGGTATATTGAGTGCGTTTGCGGCGGTCCGTTTCCCAGGGCCGGACAGCGTTCTCAACGAGCTATGCTACGACGATGCGGAGATAGCCGAGTTCACGACATTAGACGCGTCGTGCACCTGGGACGCCCTTCCAAGTGAGACTATTGGGCGCAACTTCACGGCGATCAGCTTCTTCAGTCCTCGTGCGTTTCGGTTTTTTCTTCCCGCATTTATGATCGTTGGTTACGAGCACCGCCGCGCGGAGGATGGACGTGGACAGGTACTCCACTCGCTCGTGTTGCATCTCGCCCAGCTCGAGTGGGAGCGAGACGATGGGTATGTCCACCGGCAAACGGGCTCGCTCGATCACGTGCAGCGTGCCTCTCTTGCCAGCTTTCTCCGGTTCATTTACGCGGCCGTGCCGCAGCTTGCGAGCGAGGCTCTCTCCGCGCATCGCTCCCTGCCTATACGATCCGACGGGGCCGGGGAATAGGCGAACTTGGCGAAATCAAACGAGGGGAAATCAAACGGGACAGGTCTGAATGGCATCAAATTAGGCCTTAGTGGCTTGCCTCGCAATCGCTAAGCGTTGGTGCGATGGCAATGGCTTCGCCAACTCGCCAGCAAGGCCATCGGGGCATCCGGCGACCATGTGGGACGCCGGCCTGCGTAGAAGAGACGTGTCGATCTACACGTCCTTCACGGAGTCCACGGATGCTCGCAAGCATCGCACGAATCGTCGAACAGTTCAAGCAGAGTTGGGACTCGGAAACGGGGACATTCTGCTTTATCGGGCCGCGAATGTCGAGCGCCCCATTTGCAAAGTGGTACGTAACGAGGATTCTTTGCGATGCATGTGATGGCTGATCTTGAGGCGGTTACCGATACGGCGATTCGAGAGTTTGGGGCAAGGCAGGATCCGCGGGAGCTGACGCAGTTTCTGTCTTGGTTGCGCGAATTGCCCGAGCCGCCGCGGTATGTGGTCGAGGTCGGCGTGTATCGCGGCGGCCACTTGTGGGCCATGCAGCAGGCGCTGCCCGATGCGCGGTTTATTGGCGTCGACTATTCGTTCCGCTACTTGACCAACTGCGTGTTCAAGGCCGGCACGATGCTGGTCTGCGGCAAAAGCGCCGCGGTTGCCGAACAAGTGCGCGGCATGTATGAGCCCGATCAAACGCTAGTCTATATCGACGCCGACCACGGCTTTGCTGGCGTTTCGCGGGATGCGCGCTTATACCCTGCGCGCTACCAGGCCTTTCACGACATCAACGACACACGCTCGGCCGATCATAAAAAACTCGTCTGTCACTTCTATCGCGAACATCAGGCCGAATTCCCAGTCACCTTCTGCAATCAACCCAACACCGTCGGCATCGGCGTCCGCGTCTCGCCCAGTGTGTTGCAGTAGAGCCGGGATGTGGCAAAAGGCTTCGAGGCCGGTTGTTTGAGCGGAGGGGTCGTGCGCCGATATTATTTCCGTCAACTGCACGTGGATCGTTTGTTCCACGTCTTCGCGGCGCGGCGCAGCGGGCAGCATGCCATCATACACTGGCTGCAAGCCCAATTGCGCCCGCGCGCTCGCCGCTTGAATATGTGCAGGATCCCGCACACGATCGGGCCTCGTGCGCACCATCTCCTCAGCCGGGGCGCTGGGCGGCGGCTCCGTGGCTTGTTCATGAACTACGAAGACAAAGCGCCGGCCGAGCTGGAGCGCTGCAACGGCGTGGCCGGCCTGGCAAGGGGAGTCGACGCGCAGGATGTCACGTGCGTTCTGATCCTGCGCGATCCGTTCAACAACCTGGCCAGCAAGCGCGCCGCGAATCCCGAGCGCGGTTTGGAAGCTGGCCGGAATGAAGTCGCTCTTTGGAAAGCTTTGGCCAAGGAGTATCTCGGCCAAACGAATTATTTGCCAGGCAAGTTTTGCGTCAGCTTCAATCGGTGGTTTTCTGACGCCACGTACCGCGACCAGCTTTCCCGCTCTTTGGGCATGGATCATCCCGCCCACTCGCCGCGGGCGCTCGCCGCCTTGCAAAAGGTCCCAGCCATTGGCCGCAGCCGGTTCGACGGCCTCAAATACAACGGCAGCGCGCAACAAATGGGCGTCCTCGACCGCTGGCGCCAGCGCCTCGACGATCCGATTTTTCTAGAACTTCTGCAAGACGAAGAGCTCCTCTCGCTATCCGGCCGGATCTTTTCGCTGCCCGAAGCCGAAGCCCGGCTGCGCGGTTCGGCCGGAACCTTCGGCCGTGATCAGGTATGACCCCGACAAGTCGGAGGCCACGCTGCAATGGGATTCGGGCCAGCTATGCCTATGCTTACAATACCGGCGGCGCGGCCGGCGGCAACAACATGGTCTGTACGCAGACTAATGTCTACGACGGCAGCGGCGTGGGCGACGGCGACGTCACGCAGTCGACTGTGTACGTTGACTCCACGACCTCCAACGATCGCGTCACCAACTACGGCTACGATTGGCGCAACCGGGGGACGAGCGTCACCGGCCCGTTGGGCTATTACCAGGAAAACACGTACGACAACTTGAACCGCGTGGTTCAGACCGATCAGCGCAACACCAACTCCAGCGGCACGCTGTTGGCGCGCAGCCAGACGCTGTACGACGAGCAGGGCCGCGTCTATCAAACGCTGCGCTGGCAAGTCGACCCGACGACCGGCGCCTTGGGCAATTCTTTGGTCGACAACACCTGGTACGACGAGGCCGGCAATGTGATCAAAAGCCAGCCCTCGGGCAGCCAGGCCTTTACCAAGTCGAGCTACGATGGCCTGGGCCGGCAGATCGCCCAGTACACCGGCTACTTCGCCACCAGCGGCGTGGACGATTACACCACGGTCGACGAGACGAACAAGATCTTCGAGCAGATGCTAAGCGGATTGATCGCCATTGGTGCTGCGGTGTCGCTTTGGCAGTGGCTTGTCGGCGACACCGGGGCCGCTGGAGTGTATCGCACGTCTGGCGCCGCCGCGGCGGCTCTTTGCGCACTCCACCTGTACCGCCGAGTGCCGCGGTGATGCCCGAAACGCAGAGTACAACCGGCGAGCGGCGCGCACCGCCCGACTAATTGTTCCGCGGGTCCGGCGTTGGACACGTCCCCGAGGTTTTAGCCTCCCGCTGAATTTGTTTTGGCGTGCCGGCTCTGGTTGTACGCTCGGTAAATTGCGGCGGCCGCGACACCCCTAAATTGAAGTTCGTAATCGGGGTGCTCGGTCCGGACCGTGACCGTTGCGCGGCGCCGCGACTCCTGGAGCGCGCAATCGGCCACCTCGTCCCAGGGTAGAAAGAATGGCGGATGCAAGAGCGGGCGAAAAAGGAAGATCAAGTTCAACGCAAGCCCCTTTTCGCCGACGTTTACAACTACTATGCCCCCATAACTCACGGGCAAGTACCCACCTCGGATCGCTATTGTCGTGAAGAAGAATCGCCTGCCGACGACCCCATGCGGCATCGGATGCGCCCGCGCCAGCCAATACTATCCACCCAGCAACGCCGCGGCAGTCACGATCGCGAACCACATTGCAATGAAGACGAGCGCAAACCAAACCATTCGTCGCCAAGTGTGTCGTGTTGCACGCAATCGCCGCGCCACTGGGCGCAGTTGTGTAGACGATCCATAACAGTCGTTACGCACCGATTCTCGCGAGCAGCATACGGCGGGAAAGGTGCCGCCGCAATGTCCCGAGACGTTCGGGGCGTTGGTTACGCTCGGTCGCATGCGTACGGCGCTGTCGGTCGCCGACCTTAGCTGCGCACCGACCTTTTGCCGCAACCATGACACTTGAGAGGTTGTACCGATGACGCGCGCGTATCGCATTTCTGCCTTGGTGAAGTGCCATAACGAAGAGCTGTTTCTGCGGCAGTGCATCGAGTCGATCCGGCCGCTGGTCGACGAGATCGTCGTTGTCGATAACAACTCAACCGATAGCAGCCGAGAAATCGCCATGCAGTTGGGGGTCAAGGTAGTCGACTTCGCGGGCGACCCTGGCGGGTCGATCGGCCTGGCCGACTATTACAACTGGTGCGATGACACGACGAGCGGTGACTATATCGTCAAATGGGATGCCGATGTGGTAGCGCTGGATAGCTTTGCGGAGGCATTGAGCCTTTTGGAGCGCCGGCCCGAAGCCGTCTGCTGTTCGCTCTACAATCTGCGCTGCGATCACCGACATCTCTGGAGCCGCAATCCATTGTGCGGGCCAGAGCCCTACATCTACCGCCGGACATGCCGTTACGTTAGCGCACCTTCGGGCATTGAGCGGCTGCGACTGACCGGCCAGCCGCAGCGGTATCCCGACCCCGTTGGGCTGCACTTGAACCTGAAATCGGATGAGCGCTACTTTCTGCGTAACGTCATGTGCCGCTACCGCGCTGCGGGCGGTGTAACCGTCGGATTAGAAGCGTGGGCGAGACAGGCGTATCCCGACTATCAACAGCGCGTGCAAGCCGAAGGACTTCGTGCCCTTCACGAGTTGATCCCATACGAAGGCCCGTATCCCAGCGAGCTCGACAGTTACTTGGCAAATCCGAAATGGCTCGTCGAGTACGTCGACGGAAAGCCGTCTCGGCGCATCGAGCGCTGGTAAACAATGCCTAATGCGAAGAAGCCGGCAACGTCATCGAGCGCCACCCGGCCGGCAGCCAGGCCATTACCAAATCGCCATACCATCCAGTGAAACTGCCCCATCTGCGCAGCTTATGGCCGGCAATGCCCCGAATCGATCGGAGCTCCCCCGAGGGTGTTATCAATCGCAGTTGAGTTCTGTGACCACGCCTGACAGGTCGATTCCAGAAAGTCCGAGTCCCGAAAGCCCGAACCGATAAAACGTGACATTTTCAACCGTCCGCTATAATGCGCGCAGGAAGACAGGCTGACTGCGGCATCGCGGCCAGCCGATCGCCAATCTCGAAACGCGAAAGGAGAGTTCATGGTAGCTACTCAAACTGCTCCACGGAAAGAACGAGTGAACGCGGCCCTGGCGACTCCCACCGACCTCTCGAAGCACGGCGTGGTTGCGATCTCCGCGGAACTCCGTCAACTGCTGGCCGATGTCTTCGCACTGTACGTGAAGACCAAGAACTTCCACTGGCACATGAGCGGACCGCACTTCCGCGATTACCACCTGCTAATGGATGAACATGCGGCTCAGATCTTTGCCATGACCGACGACATCGCCGAGCGGGCGCGCAAGATCGGCGGCACCAGTCTCCGCTCGATTGGCGATATCGCCAAACACCAACGCCTCAAAGACAACGACGACGAGTTTGTCACGGCGCAGGACATGTTGGCCGAACTGTCGGCCGATAACCAACAGCTCACCCGTTCGCTCCGCAGTGCCCATGCTGTGTGCGACGAGCACAACGACGTCGCCACGGCCAGTCTGATCGAAGTTTGGATCGACGAGACCGAGCGCCGAACCTGGTTCCTGTCGGCGACGATCGTCGAGCGCTAGTCGACAAACGATTGATCGCCCGGCGGCCGCGGATCGAGTTTTCTCTCGCGGAAAGGTTGCCTGGCCGCCAACGCCGGCCAGGCGGTCAATTTGCGTACCATCCGGCGGTATGCGAAGATAATTTGCGCAGGGTTGCCCATGCTCGCGTCGCTGTCGCGCGCGGCTGGATCGCTGTTCGCATTGCCTGGGGTCGAAGATGCGGTTGACGCTGCGTGCGCTGCTCGCCTTCCGCCACGGCCTGCTTCCGCCGACCACGGCGGCGGAATTGTCCGGCCTGATCGGGGAGAGCCCCGTTGCGCAAGAGCTGCTGACCCGGCTCCAGCGGCTGTCTGCCGAGCCTGCTGACTTGGCCCTAGGTGACCAGGCTGCGGCCGATCCGCTTGCTGCCGATGCAGAGCAGTTGGACGCCAACGCCCTGGCTGCGTACGTCGACAATGAACTCGGCCCTACGGACGTCGTCGATTTCGAGACTCGATGCCTCGCATCCGACGCCCTGCTGGCCGACCTGGCCGCCGTGCATCAGATCGTCGTGCAAGTGCTGTCCGAACCGGCCGTGCTGGATCCCGCTCTGCGCCTGCGGCTTCAATCGCTGGCCGGTGCGTCGGCCGTCGACGCTCCGCCGTTGCTAGCGCCCCCGCCGTTGCCGGTCCACGCGCCACTGTCCGAGCCCGTGTGGGCGCCCTCGTTGATGCCGGTCCCGCCGCCGCTGCCTTTCGGGCCGCTCGTTTCCATCGCGATGCCGCTGGGCTACGCTCCGCCGGCCATGCAGCCGGCATCGATGTTGGCGGCGCTCGAGCCAGCGGCCGGCCTCGATGCAGACGCGCCGCCGCCGGGATTGTTGCGGGGCATGGGCAATTGGCTCGGCGTGCATGCCCGGTACTACATGCACAGCATCGTCGTCCATTTGCTGCTATTTGTAATGGTCGGGCTGGTCGCCGGGAACATCCAGCATTTGCAACGCAACGATTCGGCGCCGGCCTTTGATACCGCGATTGATCCGGGTTTAAATCCGAGCGATTCGCAACCCCTGGAGCTGGGCAACTGGCGAGAGGCCACCGAAAGCCAGCCACCGCTGGAGCCCGCGGCAGTCGGTCAGGCTGCCGCTCCGCTGGACAATTCGCAGCTATTCGCGGCCGAATCCGCCGGCCAGATGACGACCGTGGCCAGCACGCTAGGCGGGCAAGGCAGTTTCGGCGCGGCCTCGGGCGGCAGCGCGTCGGGCGCAAGCGGCGCGCTCACGAGCAATCAGCGGCTGGGCTGGCTGCCCGGCGGCGGCAAAGGAGCCGGCACGCCCGGCCGGCCCGGGCGCGCGCCTTCGTCGGCCACCGGCGGCGGCGTGGTGGCGGCCGAAGGCGTCGGCTCGGCGGTCGACGGCATTTTGTCAACGATTCGTGGTGAACTGGCCACCGGCGACCTGCTCGTCGTCTGGCTGCTCGACGCCTCGTTGAGCCTGTACGACGACCGCCAGCAGGTGGCGGCACGCATCGAGCCCTTCTATCGCGATCTCGAGGCGCGGCGCGGCAAATCGCACCAGTTGATGAACGCGGCCGTGGCCTTTGGCGGCAGCACGCTGGAGCTCGTCGCGCCGACGAAGTTCGGCCTGAAAATGATCGAGGCCGTGGCCGACACGCCCATCGATCAGACCGGTCTGGAAAACGTGATGACCGCCATCGACCAGTGCGTACACAAGTACCGCAAGTCATGGCGGGGTGGCATCCTGATCGTCGTTTGGACCGACGAATCGGGCGATGATACTTTGCAGCTCGAAGACATGATCGCGCTCTGCCGGCAGCAGCGCGTCGTGGTGTCGGTCGTCGGACCGTCGTCGGCGTTCGGCAGCGAGATGGGCGTACACCCGTACGTCGATCGCGGGACGGGCTACCGCTTTCTGCTGCCGATCAAACGCGGCCCCGATACATCATTTGCCGAACGCTTGTTGCTGGCCTACTGGCACGATTCGACGCTGCCACCCTGGACTCTGCGCGGCGCGCAGGTCGGCGGAAACGTGCCGTGGTACGGCGGCCCTTACCGCGAAGGGCTGCTGTCGGGCGTCGGGCCTTATGCTTTGACGCGCTTGGCCTTGCAGACCGGCGGCAAGTACACGCTGCTGGACCACGATTACACCCGTGCCCCGTTCAAGTTCGAGGATATGAAGGCGTACCTGCCCGACTACGGTTCCGCCGACGAATATCTGCGCATGCTGCGCTATCATCCGCTGCGGCAAGCGGTGTCCGACGTGGTGCAGCTCAGCTACGACCAACAGAAGATACTCTCGCTGCCAAAACTGTCGTTCATTTCGCGGCGCAGCGAGTCGTATCCTTTCGGTGTCCACAATGTGTATATGACGGCCGGCGAATTCCGCAGCGCCTTGGCCGGCGAATTCGTCGCCGAAACGGCCAAGCTATCGATAGCATCAGCGGTGCTCGAAGAGGCGTCGGCTCGCTTCGGCGCCGCGGGCATGGAGAAGCTCTACGAGCGCGAAGACTCGCCGCGCTGGCGGGCCTGGTACGATCTGACTCGCGGCCGCCTGCTCTCCATGAGCGTGCGGCACGTCGAATACAAACTCACCTGCCAACTCGTGTTTGCCAATGCCGGAATGCTGAATTCCGACACCAACCACATCGTGTTCGAACCCTCGCAGCAGCTCAAGTCGACCGATTCGGAAGTGCTGAAGCGCGCCGCCGATGCCAAGCGTCTGCTTCAGCGCTGCATCGACAAGAACCCCGACACGCCCTGGGCCTTTCTAGCTCGCTGGGAACTCGATCAGCCCCTGGGCCTCTCCGTCCGCCAGACCGTGATCCCCGCCCCGCGTCCCGGTCCCGGCCGCCCCGCCGCCCCCGTGCCCTCCCTTCCGAACCTCTAATAAAGGGTCAGAACTATTTTTCAATAAATCGTTCTGACCCGTTTTTTGCATCATGACCGACCAAAAACAGAGCGAATCGCATTCAATTCGTGCCAATCGGCACGGTAACGCCCAATGGATTGGGGGAAAGCCGTCGGTCCTGATCTTCGATGTCAACGAGACGCTGATCGACATCGAGTTCATGAACCCACTCTTCCAGCGCGTGTTCGGCGACCAGCGCGTGCTGCGAGAGTGGTTCGGGCAACTGGTCACGTACTCGATGACGCTGACCCTGTCGGGGCTCTACAAGGATTACGTTTCCCTGGGGCAGGGGCTGCTGGAGATGGTGGCGGCGATCCATCGGGTCAAAGTCGAATCCGCCGACGTCGACGAACTGAAGCAGCGCATGTTGACCATGCCCGCCCACGCGGACGTGAAACAGGGGCTCGAGCAACTCAAGGATGCAGGCTTTCGGATGGTGACCCTGACCAACTCGCCGCCGAACAACGAGGGCACGACCGCGCTGGAGAATGCCGGCCTGGCCGACTTTTTCGAGCGGAGGCTCAGCGTCGAGACGGTCCGCGCCTACAAGCCCGCGCAGATCGTCTATCACATGGCGGCCCGGGAACTCGAAGTGCCGCCCTCGGCCTGCTGCATGATCGCCACGCACGTCTGGGACACGATCGGTGCGCAGAGCGTCGGGCTCGCCGCCGGCCTGATCGTGCGATCCGGCAACGCGCCGCTGCTCGTGCCCGGGCTACCGCAACCCAGTGTCGTCGCGCCGGACCTGCCGGCTCTCGCCACCAAGCTGATCGAACTCTGGCGGTCCTGACGGAATCGGCCCGGGCGCCGTCAGCCGACGCGTTATTTAGGCCAAGGCGCAATGAGAGCGTCAGAAGAATTTTCACTTTTCTCCGACGCGCGGCCGGTCGCGGAAATGTCGAACTATTCCCACGACGCTGATCAACACCCAAAAGCCCTCGACAATCAAGGCGGACAGGTTGAAAGCGAATAGCAGCGACACCGCCAACAGCGCGGCACCCATCGCATTGAGCAGAGAATACGACAGACCTGTGCTTGAGATCCGGCGCATCTGCAACGCCAGATAAGTGCCGATGATCATTGCCGTACCGATCAGCCCAACACATTCGTGCCAGCTACTCATTACGATTTTCGCAGTTCTTGGGAAACTGACGGGGCGAGAAACGATGGTGACATTCAATTTTAGAAGCGAAGGGTCGAAGCACAGGGGACGCGACTTCATTCCCGAATCGAGCCGCGGCCTCTTTTTTCAAGAAACCGCTTCGAAACGATTGATTGAAACCGTTCGGTAGTTCTGACACTTTTTTCCAACCCACCCACCCGCAACGTCACCGCTTGTCGCCAGGCCCATCCAGCTCATCGGGCAGCACGTCGTCCAGGTCGCTCGCTGGCAGGGACGCGGCGAACCAGACCCAAGTTCCGCACTTTGCCGACTGATCCAAGGTCCGCTTGATCCTGGCGAACTCCGGATGATCCTTGCGCAGGTAGTAGATGCCCGCGTGTCCTTTGAACAGGACGCGCAGCGTCCGATTGTCGTGGTCGGTCACTTGTTGCACGCCGGGATCCTTATCGGCGAGGTCCAAGCGCGTGGTGCCCGTCATTTGGTCGGTACTGACGGCCAGTGGCTGCCGCTTTTCGAAGCTCTTGGCCGCCCGTGCGACGTAGTCGTCGTAGCCCTGCGTGCCCAGCTGGAGTTGCACCTCCGGACCTTCGAGGAAGTGAACGACCGTTTCCGCGTCGTGCTGCTGGATGTCGATCACGTGCATCAGCCTCACGTTCGGCCACGGTTCGCCACCGCTCGCCGGTTTTTCCGCCGGAGCGTCGGCCCGGCCGCACCCGCCCGCGCACTGGACGGCGACCACCACGATTCCCACGAGCAGCGAATGCGATGAGTCGCGAGTCATGGCTCAATCCTGCCGATGAACATTCAGGGCTTAAGAGCGGCTAAAAAGCCGTTTACGCGCTCGCGTAATCCTGCTTCGCTCAATTCGTAGTCTTTACGAGATTCGCTTGGTTCGTAAAGATCAGCAACGCAAAAGATCGAAGATAGGCACTCGCTGATCGCGTCGTTGTCTTGTTTGCACTCGCCTCCATCTCGCTCTGACTTCCACCGTTCGATGTAGGTGTTGACAGAATCGCCGGCGGCGATATCTCCAGTCGCGAATCTCGTCGCAAAACGAAGGAGTTCAGCGCTCATCGTAGAGAGTCGTCACGGAACATCTTACGTTTCTAGCGCGGCAGCCCGTTCTCATCCCGCTCTCGGCCCGGCGGCGCACGTCGCGTCGCTGGCTTCGGCGCGGTAGTTGTCGAAGTTTTTTTGGAAGAGGGCGGCGAGCTTGCGGGCGGCTTGCTGGTGGGCGTCGCGGCTGGGCCAGGTGTTCCAGGGTATGAGGACTTCGCTGGGCACGCCGGGGCAGGCGGTGGGGATTTGCAGGCCGAAGATCGGGTCCTCGATTGTCGGGGCCCGCTGCAAGTCGCCGTGGTGGATCGCGTCGATCATGGCCCGCGTGTATTCGATGTTCAGCCGCGCGCCGACGCCGTAGGCCCCGCCCGACCAACCGGTGTTCACCAGCCAGGCCTGCGCGCCGTGGGCTTGCATCCGCTGGGCCAGCATTTCGGCATACTTGGTCGGATGCCAGACGAGAAACGCCGCGCCGAAGCAGGCCGAGAACGTGGCGGTCGGCTCGGTGATGCCGACTTCCGTGCCGGCAATTTTTGCGGTGTAGCCGCTGATGAAATGGTACATGGCCTGGGCAGGCGTGAGCCGGCTCACCGGCGGCAGCACGCCGAAGGCATCGCACGTGAGCAGGATCACGTTTTTCGGATGCCCGCCGATGCATGGGATTTTGGCATTCGCGATGGACTCGATGGGATAGGCGGCACGCGTGTTTTCGGTAAACGCGTCGCTCTCGTAATCAACCTTCCGCGTCTCTTCGTCGTACTCGCAATTTTCGAGAATGGCGCCGAAGCGGATGGCCGCGTGGATCTCGGGCTCTTTGTCGGGCCGCAGATGGATGCACTTGGCGTAGCAGCCGCCTTCGATGTTAAAGACGCCCTCGTCGGTCCAACAGTGTTCGTCGTCGCCGATGAGCTTACGGCGAGGGTCGGCCGAGAGCGTGGTTTTGCCGGTGCCGGAGAGACCGAAGAATAGCGACACGTCGCCGCCGGCGCCTTCGTTGGCCGAGCAGTGCATCGAGAGCACGCCCTGCTTGGGCATCAGGTAGTGCATCAGTGTGAAGATGCCCTTCTTCATTTCGCCGGCGTATTCCGAGCCCAGGATCACGAACTCCTTGGTCTCGAACGACAGCTCGATGCTGGTCTTCGAGGTCATTTGCTTGGTGTAGGGATTGGCCGGAAACTCGCCGGCGTTGTAGATCACGTAGTCCGGGTCGCCGAAGTCGGCCAACTCGGCCGGCGTCGGGCGGATCAGCATGTTGTGCATGAACAGTGCATGGTACGGCCGGGCGCAGATCACGCGCACCTTGAGCCGGTACTTGGGATCCCAGCCGGCGTAGCCGTCAACGACGTAAATCCGTGGCCGAATGTTCAGATAATCGACGGCCCGCTGGCGGTTGATGAAGAACGACTGCTCGGCCAACGGGATATTGATCGGCCCCCACCAGACGTCGCCCGCGCTGTCGGGATGTTCGACGATGCGTTTGTCCTTGGGGCTGCGGCCGGTCTTGCTGCCCGAGTAGCTGAGCAGCGCGCCGCTGGCGGTGATGACGCCGCGATCGTGCTTGATGGCCTCTTCGTAGAGCCGCGCCGGGGGCGCGTTGCGCAGCACGTCGGTGACATAGACCTGCCGGGCGCTAAGATCGAGCTTTTGCATCATGCCCCTTTTCGACTTGCCGATTGGCGGGCCCGGCCTCGGCCGCCTCGTCGCCCGGATGATACACTCGGCGAGCCGCCGCCCGCACTTCGTCCCACTCAAACAGCTCGGGCTTGAATCGCTGGTCCGACACGAGCTGCGCCTGGTCGAAATAGTTGCGGCTGCGTGGGTCGCCGCTGGAGCCGAAGTGCAGCAGCGACGCGCCGCGCACGCGATCGCCAAACTCGTACACGGCCATGTACGTGGGGCCGACGACGCCGTAATGATTCTTGAGCGTGCGCACCAGCGGCAGGTTGATCGTGGGCGTGTAATACTGGGTAAAGATCACGCCCAGCGGCCCGTGCGTGCCGGCGCATGGCAGGCTGGGCAGGGCATCATCAAAGGGGACGCGCAGCAGATCGGCCACGTCGGCGTGGCGCTGGATGCGATGCGTCCGGCCGAAGGGGACTTTCCAAGTCCCATATAAGGCCTGCAACTCGGCCGCCGCCTGCACCAGCGCGCGGAACCGTAGCGGCATGCTCTGCTCGTAGCGCGGCTTGAGCGTCTCGCCAGGATAATCGGTTCCGTACAGCTCGTCGTACCAGGCCACGCACAGCGTGGCTTGCGTCGAGGCGTGCGTCGTGCGGCAATCCCAATCCAGCAGGTGACGCAAATACGGGCTGACCCGCGCGGCGAGCGCGGTGTCCTGTTGCTCGAGCAGTTTGAGCTGCCGCGCGTACTCGGGCAACTCGTGTTTGGCCCAATACAGCGTGGTGTCGAAGGCCCAGCGCTGGAGTTCGTCGAACGTCAGATCCTTGGCTGCTGAGAGCATCTCGCGCGAGCGCTTGGCCCGGCGCTTGTCGTCGTGCCGGTCTTGCACCATGTAGGCGGGAAAATCTTCGAGCCGCGGATTGCCGGCGTCGGTGGTGGTAAACGGGCTGGAGTTGCAGTTCTGCACATAGCCGGAGGCCGGATTGAATATCTGCGGCAAGTCGTCGAGCGTATGAAAACCCTGCCACTCGGTGGCCGGGTCGCTGCCGTCGACGGGTTTGGTCCAATCGAAGCGCGGATTGCGCCGCGGAATGATGCCGTTGTACAAATAAAAGATGTTGCCCTGCCGGTCGGCATACAGCACGTTCATGATTGGGAAGTTCATGCCCGACAGGGCCGCGCGGAAGTCCGCAAAGGTCTGCGCCTTCAGCAGTTTGACCGCCTGCCGCAGCAGCACGGTGTCGTACAGCCGCGCGATGCGCACGGCCAGGCGATGCTGTGCATCTTCCTGTGACACGATCGGGCCGTGGTGCGTACGCGAGAAGTGATACGTGCGCGTGATGAAGCCGTCGAGCGTTTTGATGCGCAGCGGCTCTTCCCAAGCCACGGCCGTGCGATAGCCGGCTCCGTCGCGATAACGCAGCGGATGCTGCGGATCGTCGAACGTTTCGCGCCACACGTCGGCCACGTCGGGCTCGTTGGTGGTGAAGGTCCAGCCCAGGTGCTCGTTGTGGCCCATGCCCGGCAGGGGGCTGCCGAAGAACGTGGCGCCGGAGAAATTCCATCCCTCGCCGCTGCGCAGATGCGCTTCGTACATCTGGCCGAAGCCGAACCACGGCTGATGCGGATTGGCAAACAGCAGGGCCTTGCCGTCGCGTGTTTTGCTTGGGGCAATGGCCCAGCCGTTGGAGCCGGTGAGGCCCGAAATATTCGGTAGCATGCGCGGCAATACGCTGCTGGGCAGACCCGCGTGGCGAAACGTCAATTCCAGCGTGAGGTGCCGGCCGACGGCCAGCACGTGCCAGGGCTCGAAGTGCCGGATGAGCCGTGGGCGCACGGCCGGATGCATGCGGAGGTAGTAATTCAGCCCGCCGACGTAGGCTTCGTACAGGCGTCGGGTGGGCGCCTCGATCGCTTCGTATTCCTGCCGCGAGCGGCCGACGATTTCGAAGGCCCGGTTGAGCAGGTCGGAGTTCAAGCCGCTGGGACCGTGGACTTCGCTGTAGCGGCCCAAGCCGAGGATGTAGGTGTCTTCGACTTGCCAGAAATAATCTTCGGCCTGGGCATAGGCGAAGCCGAAGATGACGCTCTCGTCGTTGGGGCCGTCGATGTGCGGCGTGCCCCACTGGTCGCGATAGATGAGCACGCTTTGGGCCAAGGTCGTGGCGGCCGTGTCCAGCGGCGCGGGCACGTCGGTCGGTTCGGCCTGGACCACTACCTGGGCTGCGGCCAACAGCCCCAGCCAGGCGGCCAGTGCCATCAGCGGCTTGCGGGCCATGTGAGCAATCACGTCGCCTCCTCTGGCGGCGATTGGCATTCCAGACGAATTGATCAAGAGCCGCGCGAGCTTACCGCGGCAACGTTGTCGGTGAGCTGCCAATCCTAGCCTGCTGGGCAAGGCGGTCGCAACCCTCTGGCTGGCTGAGATTCGACCAGGCGCGGGGAATGTTGGCGCGGTTGCGCAAGGACTCCCCAGGCTGACGCCATGGGGCTCGCCTAAGAATGCGCTTTAAACGTGCTGACTGCTTATCTGACTTCTGCCACGGACTCTAGCCGCTGAGGAAGCCGAGCCGCTGGAGCCACCACTGGATGTCCATGCCGATGACCAGCACCATTAGGCCGATGATGAAGACAAAGCCGGCATAGTGGAAAGCCACGATCACTCGCTCGCTCACCGGCTTGCCGCGAATGCCCTCCATCAGCAGAAAAGCCATGTGCCCGCCGTCGAGCACGGGAATGGGCAGGAAATTCAGCACGGCCAGGTTGGCGCTGAGCATGCACAGGAACCGCAGGAACTCGGCCAGGCCGGCCGTGGCCGCGGCGCCCGCCACCAACGGAATGCGGCCGGGGCCCGCCAGGTTCGATACGGAAATCTTGCGGGCGAACAATTGCCGCAAGAATCCATACACCTGGCCGACGGACTCTTTCGTTTCGCGCCCGGCCAGCGACATGGCCTCGCCAAAACTGTGCGCCACTTGCGTGTAGCTATCGGCATCGAAGCGCAGGCCACGGTCCGGATTGAACCAGTCCTTGGCCACGGTCGATGCGATCGTTACCGTCCGGCCACCGCTCAAGCCGAGTTGCACTTTCGTGCCGGCGGGAAACGTTTGCAGAATCGTAAAGAACACCGGCCAATTACTTTTTTCGGTGAACTCGATTTTCTTGTCGTCGCCGGGCTTTGGCTCCTTCGGATCGGAAACGATCTTCGCCCACTCGATTTTCTCGCCAGGCTTGAGTTGGCTGGCGGCTGCTGAGTCGACCGCGACGACTTCGTTCTCGATTGGGTAGGCGAGGCCGAGCGTCGGCAGATCGATCGGCTCGTCTTCAAAGTAGCTCGGCGAGAAGACGAAATTGCTGAGCTGCTTGATCTCCAATTCCACCGGCTGCGAATCACGCTCGAGCGAGAGCTTGACGGTTTGACCGGCCTTTTGTGCCAGCCGCTCGGGTAGCCGCAGCGGATCGCCGACGGGCTCGCCGTCGACCTTGACCAGCCGATCGCCCACGCGCACGCCGGCTGCCGCAGCCGGACCGCCGGAGCGCAGGGCCGAAATTTTTCCGGCCCGCATGACGACGCCCAGTTCGAGCATCGGCCGCGGCGGCACCGTGACCGTCAGCCGCGATCCTTGATCGCCGGCCGGCTTAGCATCCTTAACGTCCTGCTCACTGCGGACGATGGTCAGCTTGACCGGCTCGTTCACATGGCGATCGAACTGTTCGTTGAGCGCGAGATACGAATCGACGGGCTGGCCATCGACCGCCACGACGTGATCTTTCGGCTTCAGTTCCGCAGCCAGCGCCTTGTCCCAGACCGGCCCCAGTGGCTCGCCGGGCGCCAGCGTGGTGACCAGTGGGTTGGTGACACCGATCGTCGGCCGCCCCTTGGTATCGTCGGGCGTGATCATCACGGTGATCGGATCTTTGACGCCCGGCCGCTCGATCACGAACCGCACGGCGCCGGACGATAATACAACGCTGTTCATCAGATCGCGGAAGCGCGTGACGCGCGCATCGCCGATCTCGAGAATCTTGTCGCCCGGGCGAATGCCGGCTTGCCAGGCGGCCTGGCCCGGGATCACGGTGCCGACGATGCAGGGCGTTTCCTTGAGACCCATGCTGTAGGCGATGGCCGCCAGCACGAAGGCGAAGATCACGTTCATGATCACGCCGGCCGAGATGATCGCCATGCGCTTGGGCACGCTCTGGGCCGGATAGCTGCGCGGGTCGAGCACCTCGGGCTCTTGCATCGAGCGCTCGCGCTCGTCGGCCGAGTTGCTGGGGTTATCGTCCTGGCCCAGCATCTTCACATAGCCGCCCAAGGGCAGGATGCCGATGCCGTATTCGGTTTCGCCCCAGCGATGGCTGAAGAACTTGAGGCCATAGATGTCGAAGCCCAGAAAGAACTTTTCGCACTTCACGCCGCAGGCTTTGGCCACGGCGAAGTGTCCCAGTTCGTGGACGAAAATGACCATCCCGAGGCCGAAGGCCACTTCGAGGATGAGCAGCCAATTGGATGGTTCGAACAACCAGTACGCGGTCAGAGACAAGCCCAACGTGCAACCTCCTGACGTGCCCATGCGTCCAGCTCGGCGAGCCGGGTGAGCGACGGATTGGCCTCGAAGTGATGATTTGCCAGCACACTGCGGCAAGTGGGAACGATTTCGGTGAATTTTAGCTCGCCCGACAAGAAGCCGGCTACTGCCGCTTCGTTGGCGGCATTGAGCACGGCGCCGGTGGTGCCGCCTGCGCGGGCCGCCTCCCAGCCCAGCTCCAAAGCCGGGAAGCGATCGAGGTCCGGCGGCTCGAAGTCGAATTGCCAGGCTTTTTGCCAGTCCATGCGGGCGGCAATCCCTGGCCGGCGCTCGGGATACGTCAACGCATATTGAATCGGCAGCTTCATGTCCGGCGGGCTGAGTTGGGCCACGACCGAGCCGTCGACAAACTCGACCAGCGAATGCACCACCGATTGCGGGTGGATCACGACTTCGATCTGCTCGGCCGGAATATCGAACAGCCAGCGGGCCTCGATGATTTCCAGGGCTTTGTTCATCATCGTGGCCGAATCCACGGTGATTTTGCGGCCCATCCGCCAGTTGGGATGCGCCAGCGCGTCTTCCACCGTGACTTCGGCCAGTTCGGCCAGCGCATGTTTGCGAAACGGCCCGCCGCTGGCCGTGAGGATGATCCGCCGCACTTGTCCCGCCCGCCCGGCTTCCAGCGCCTGAAATACCGCGCTGTGCTCGCTATCGACCGGCAGAATGCGAGCCCCGCGACGCCGCGCCAAATCCATGACCAGCGGGCCGGCCATGACCAGCGTTTCTTTGTTGGCCAGGGCCACGGTTTTTCCCGCTTCCAGCGCGGCCCAAGTCCCCTGCAAGCCTGCGCTGCCGACAATGGCCGACAACACGATGTCGACCTCGGGGCTGGCCACGATCTGCTCGACCGCATCGGAGCCGACGAGCAACTCGGCGGAACCCAGCCGCGACCAGTCGTGTTCGGCCGCGGCCTGTGGATCGGTAACGACGACCCAGCGCGGGCCGAACCGTGCAGCCTGTTCTTCCAGCAGCCCGGTGTTGCGATGGGCGGCCAGGGCCACCGCCTCCAAGCGTCCACCGGAGGCGGCAATCACTTCCAGTGCATTGCGGCCAATGCTGCCGGTCGAGCCCAGCACGGCAACTTTCGTGGCTTGGTCGCTCATGCGTGCGGGTCAGCAGGGCCGAATTGCCGGGGCGATAAATAATTGGAAAGGCGAAAAAACCGGTCGAAAACGCACCAAGTGTCCAAGCTCGCGAGGCTAGAACCAACTGGAGCGCAAAGTCGTTGGCGCCAAAGCGCGGCTGTGGAGCATGGCGGCCGCGCGGCTCGCGCTTGGCGGGCGAGCCGGCCGGCAATGTAATCTACAGCCCGATAAAGCTTTCCGGCATTCTAGACGACTTTCGCCCGCCGCCACAACCCGAGCGGGAGGTCCTTTAAAGACAGATTCGGGCGGCTGGGCAATCGCTCAGCCAGCAGTTTTTCGTGTTCGACGGCAACACTCTGCTGACGGCAAACCGAACCCTTCCTCAAAACCACGGAGTGGAAGCGCACTCGGACCAAATTGTGCTCGCAAGAACTCGGATCAGCGCAAAAAAAGGCCCCCGGAAAAGATGGGTCCCAGGGGGGCAAAGGACGCCATCCGTTTCCGGGAGCGATTGGACGCTCGTGCGCGGCCGGGGCTGCTGAGGCTGCCGTGGCCGACGCTGATGATTTTCTTCTGCTCGATCCGACTAGCGGCGGGCGATCGGGCTCAATCGCCATAGCCGGCTAACTCTTCTCCCCCTGATGTACGGAAGCGTCCGCCAACATCCTTGTCGACGGGTGTCGCTCCGTGGTCCGCAGATAGGCCTCAAACAAACAGGCGGCCTCTCCGATGCAGACCCTCCACGCGGTTGCTTGGTGTCTTGTTCGTCCTGAGCCGTCGCAAACTCGCCCGTCGGCCGGTTAGCGGCTGCTCAAGAGGGCGGGAAGATAGGAGAATCAATTTGCCCGGTCAAGGCCGGTTTGCGTGAGGAATCAATGAACGTTCGCAGGCCGCTGAAAAACGGAGGAATTCGTCAGTTGTCCGTGGTCCGTTGCCAGTTGCAATCATGGACCACCATCAACTGACAACTGACCACGGACCACTGACAGACCAGGACAAATCAGGAGGTCCGGGGCCGCTGGTCCAGCGGCGCGGGCGGTGGGCCGTTGCGCTGGCGGCGGAGTTTCGAGCGGATCAGGCCGGGCAGCTTGCGCGGAGCCAGGTCGAGCACGCCCAGCACTTGCACAAAGCTGGCCAGCGACCCCAGGGTCGCCCGGGGATACGCACAGAGATAGCGGCTTTCGAAGCGGGGGCGGAAGCGCGTCTTGAATTGGTACAGCCCAGCCGTATCGAAGACCAGCGACACGCGGCTGCCCAGCGTCATGGCCCAGCGCACCAGCCGGCTGTCGCCAGAGCGAGGCTGCCGGCAGTGCAAGCCTGGAATCAGGCACAGCGAGACTTCGCTCACCCCCTCGGCCTGCAAGGCTTCCAGCGCCCGATGCATGAGAAACGTGATCGTGCCGCGGATGCCGCCGGGCCGCTGGCGATAGGTCTCAAAAACCCAGCTCTGGCCGGCCTGGGCTGGATTGCAAAGCAAAAAGCCTTCGAGAAGCCCGGACTCGTCGCGGGCCAGAAACAGGCGTTTGCGGCCCAAGCGGTCCGGATCGAAGCGGCCTTCCAAAAAGCGAATCTCGACCGCTTGCGGCTTGCGCGCCAGCGAGGCTGGCACCAAGACAATCAACTCCGCTAGCAGGTCCCGCCAGGCTTCGTCCGACATGCGGCTGCGGACCGCTTCCGAAAAGACCAGGCCGCGGCGCTCGCAAAAATTCGACTGCCGGCGAACCCATTCGAACGGCTTGCCGCCGAACGTGCAGCCTTGCAGGTCGAGCACCGCCTCCTCGCCCCATTTGGTGATTTGAAAATGGTGGCGGGCAAACAGCGGCAAATCGTTGTCGGTGATGTTGTAAAAGGTGACCTGGCAATTGCGGCCATGCGCAAAGGCCAGCAACTCGGCCAGCAGAGTTTCCTTGTGCTCATCGGCAGCCAACAGCCCGCCGGACACATGCAGGTAACGGCCGCGCTGAACATAGGCGATCGCCCCCTCGCCGGAAGCGGACCAGAACTGCTGGCGGTCGGCGTCGATGCCGAGATACGAGTCGTACGTGCGGCCATAGCGATAGGCCAACGACTCGAGGGCAACCGGTTGCCCTGCATCGGACAGCGCGGCATTGGACTGCGCGGTATCAGCCAGTGAGGCGACGGGTAGCCCGATGTCGGGCTTGTCGGCGAGCGAGCGTCCATGTGTGCTCATGCGAATCATCGTGTGCCAACTGGGGGCACGCTCAAAGGATAGGCCCGATCTTCGGGCTGTCATGGCCGCGCGGTCTCGGAGTGAAAACAAGCGGGAAGCCGGCTGCCCCGGGGACGCGGCTTACCTCGCATCGATTACTTGGCGTCGTGCTGGCGACACCAGGCGATGATTTCGGCGGTGCTTGTGGGTTTCGCGCCGGAAGCGGCTGGCGACGACTTGGGCGAGGCCTTGACGACCGGCGGCGCTTCGGCCGCGGCTTCGGCTTCTAGTTCTTCGACCTCGGCTTCCTCGGGCGAGTCTTCGGCCACGGGCGCCGGCTGCTCTTCGGACGCATGCTCCTTCGCGGCGCGGGCGGCCGCCAGGATATCGGCCGTGCTCAACTTGCCGCCGGCCGGCTTGCCGGCAGCCGGCGGTTTGGCCGCGGGGGCTTTACCCGCCGCGGGGGTTTCAGCACCGGCGCCTTTGGCTCGGGCAGCGGCCAGGATGTCGGCGGTCGATTTTTTCGCCGGTCCCGGCTCGGGAATCTTCTTGCCGCCGGCAGTCGCCGCGGGACTGTCTGGTTTAACTTTGGCCGGCGCCGAGGCCCGATCGTGACCGGCTATTTCCGGTTCGGCCGGCTTGGCCTGCGGGCCATCGACCACACGCAAAAAATCCAGGCCGATGTCGTACCAGCCGATGTTGTTGGCCATGTCGAACTGCACCAGTGCCCGACCGCTCATATTGACGGTTTTCACGCGGCCGGTTTCGCCCTGGAACCGCCGCAGCTCGGGCCGGCTTGTATCGACCAGCACGTACTTGTCGGTGTACTGCCGCTTCAGGTCTTCGATCTGCTCGAACGTATGTTGCATGGCGGGCCGCTGGCGCTAGTTGGAAAGTGCCCCGTAAGGATCGAACAAAAAATAACTTCCGTTTTCCCCGACCCCTCACCCTGCCCTCTCCCACAAGGGGCGAGGGGTTGCGGAGAAGTTATTTTTCGCTCGATCCTAAGCGGGTGCATTTTCGACTTTCCGCCGCCCGAAATCAAGGTGGGGCGGGCACTCGGCATGGTGCGAAAGGGCCGCGCAAGCGTCATCCGTCAGCAACTTGACGATTGGGAGGTCTGTCCCGCAGGCCAGCGATCGGCAATCGTCTCCCTCATTCATCATTCATCGTTCCGACTTCCGCATTTCCCTCCAAAATACAGCGGCAGTCCCAGCGCGATGGGCAGCACGGCCAGCAGCAGGAAGGCGCCGAACAACTGCACGTCGGCCAGGTAGCGGAGGCTGGAGTAGAGCATCCAGCCGCTGACGGTGCAGAAGGCCAGCGGCAGCAGAGGAAACAGCGGTACGCGAAAGGGACGCGGGACATTGGCCGCCCGAAATCGCAGGACGAAGAGCGAGCTGCCGGTGAGCACAAAGAAGGCCCAAAACAACGGCGCGGAGCAGGTCACGAGCGTGGCAAAGCCGCCGTGTCCGCCCCACGAGGCCGGCGGCAGACGGGCCGCGGTCAGCGCGTGATTCACCAGCCGCTGGCCCGGGCCGGTGCTGACCAGCACGATCATGATCGTGCTCACCAGCCCCTGAATCGTCAGCGACCAGGCCGGCGTCTGCAATCGCGGATGCCAGCGCCCCAGTCGGGCAAACAGCGGATGCTCGGACCCCAGCCGGGCGTAAACGCGCGAGCCGGTGAAGATCAGCCCGTTGCAGGCCCCCAAGGCCGAGAGCATGACCAGCAGGCACATCACCTTGGCCCCCAGTGGTCCCCAGGCCAGGGCCAGCGTGTCGGCCGCGATGGCGTGCGAGCCCCGCGCGGCGGCGAAGCCGAGCCCGCCGATATAGGCCGCATTGACCAGCAGGTAAGCGGCCGTGATGCAGCCGACGCCCAGGACCAGAGCCCGAGGAATGTTTTTGTGCGGATCGCGCACTTCGGCGGCGACGAAAGCCGCATCGTTCCAGCCGCCGTAGGTGTAGAGCACGAGGATCATGGCCAGCCCCAGGTTCGAAGTCGCGGCCGGCGCGGTTTCGGTCCAGGCGGCGGCACTGCCCCAGCCAAAGCCGGCGCAGACGATCGCGGTCATGCCGATGATCTTGGCGGCGGTCAGCACGTTTTGCACGTTCTTGCCGGCAACCGTGCTAACGATATTGAGCAGCGAAAGGCCGACGACGGCCGCCACCGCCAGTTCGGGCGGCTGCACGCGGGCCGCGCCGGCAGACCCATCGCCAAACAGCCGCACGGCGTAATCGGCGAACACGAAGGCCATCGCGCCGATGCTGGCGGTGATGACCACGCACAGTTGCGTCCAGCCGAACAGAAAACCCAGCAGCGGCCCGTAGGCCCGCTTGAGGTACACGTAATCGCCGCCCGACTGCGGAAACGTAGTGGCCAGTTCCGCATAGCACAGGGCACCACATAGCGACAGCGCCCCGCCCAATGCCCAAACGCCCAAGCCGGTCCAGGGATTCGAGACATTGGCCAGCACCAGCGGGGCCGTTTCGTACACGCCGGCGCCGATGACGATGCCCACGATGATGCTCACGGCATCCCACAGCCCCAAGGTCTTGTGGGCGGCAGTGGCGGGCTCGGAGACGCTGGTTTCAACCGGCGGCATTTATTCCTTCGCGTCTTTTGGCGGCGGGGCGTCTTTCGGCAACGCGTCTTTTGGCGGCAGCTCGGGCTTGAGCCGGGCGGCACGCAGCAGGTTGCCCGGCCGCTGGGCCGAGTGCGTGGCATCATACTGACTGATCGCGTCGGACCAGTTGCTCAGCGCTTCGTACGAGCGAGCCAGATTGTAATGGGCGCCCTCGGTCCAGGGGCCGTCGGCATGCGTCTTGAGCGTGCGATTGCGGAAATAATCGATGGCCGTGTCGTACAGCCCACGCTCGAAGGCCAGCAGCCCCAGCCAGTAGCCGGCGTCCTGCTTGGCCTGCCGCGCCAGTGCGGCGAGCTGCTGATCGACTTTGCCGGCCGCCAGCACATCCTCGATTTCGTCCTCCGACGGCCGACAGAGTTGATAGTAGTGAATCGCGCCGCGTGGACCAGTGAAGCGGCCCATCAAGTGCAACACCCGGGCTTTCCAGAGATTGCGCGTCGGCAAGCGAAAGACGTTGATCTGCCGATTCGCCTCGGCGAGTTGCTCGGAACCGGCGGCGAACTTTTCGGCCAGCCGCCGATACGGCAGGTTCCAGAGCCGGCCACCGGCCACGTGCGGCAGCGATTCGGCCCGCGACGCCAAGCCGCTGGCATCCAGCGAGAGCACGATGCGGTCGGCACCGGCCAGGTGCAGCTCGAGCAGTTCCATCCGCTGCGACAAATAATATGGCGAGCCTTCGACCAGCACGACCGGCCGCTTGAGATCCTCGGCCTGCAAACGATAGGGATGCTTTTGATCGATCGCCAGCCGCTCGAAGATTTGCGGATCGGCTAGCGCCTGCTCGAGCGTGGCGACCCCGCGACCCTCGGGCCCCGGAATCGGCAAGCCCCACTCCGGATCGAACAAGTACAGCGACTTGTCGAGCACCAGCGCCGGCAGCCAATGCCGCGGCAAATCGCCGCGCCGCGCCTCGGGCGAATCGGCGGCCAGCAGCACGACGTCGAGCCCTTGCTGACGGGCCAAGAGGATGAACAACCACGCCCGATCGACGGCCCGGCCGCGTCCAAACAGCATTGTCTCCCAAGGGCGATGCGGCCACTCGGGCGTTTTGGCCTTCTCACCAGACTTGGGCTCGTCGGGCACGAGCTCGATGTTGCGCACGGTCCAGTCGAATAGCCGCCGGGCACGGGACAGCTCATCGGCCTGGCGGCCGACGATCCAGCGGGCGGCTTCGCGCAGCCACACGGCCTCTTGCAGGGCCAGTCCGTCTTCGCGGTCGAACCGCAGTTCGGCCAGGTTGGCAATCGGCGGCAGCTTGCGGAATTCCGGCTCGAGCTTGCCGACCAGCGGATCGACCTGCCAATTGGCAATCGGTTTGCGCGTGCCGATCCACTGATTCAACCGGTTGACGACTTGCGGCAGCGCATCGCTAGGGTCGAACTGGTCCAGGTCATTCAGCAGGCCGACAGCGTTGGCAAACAGTTCGTCGACGATTTGCGAATTGCCCGCTCCGGCCCCCAGCGCGGTCGCCTCGCCTTGTCCCGCCGACGAAGAACAGCCGGCGGACCAGAACACGGGGGAGAAAAGGGAGAGAACCACAGAGGCACAGAGGCACAAAGAGGCAGGGGACTTGAACAGAAGGACGCGAAGAGCGCGAAGGTTCATCATGTTGTTGAATCTTTTCTTGGCGACCTTTGCGATCTTCTGTTCATGGGCATTTGTAGGGGTGCCTCAGTGCCGCTGGAGCTTGCGGCACCTACTTTACGTCTGCAACTCATCCACAGTTTGGCGCAGCCGCAGCAGCCGCTGCAAGACTCCGGGAAACGCGTCGAGCGGGATCATGTTCGGCCCGTCGCTGGGCGAACGGTCGGGCTCGGGATGTGTCTCGAAGAACAAAGCGTCGGCCCCCATCGCCACGGCCGCGCGGGCCAGCGGCTCGACCATGGCCCGATTCCCACCGGTGGTCGGGCCCAAACCGCCCGGCTCTTGCACGCTGTGCGTGGCGTCGAACACGACCGGCACGCCCAGCGACTGCATTTGCGGAATGGCCCGCATGTCGTTGACCAGCCGGCCGTAGCCGAAAAAAGTGCCCCGCTCGCAGAGCAGTATATTCTGACAGCCGGACGCTTCGAGCTTGCCGGCCACGTGCCGCATGTCCCAGGGGGCCATGAACTGCCCCTTCTTGACGTTCACCGCCCGGCCCGTGCGGCCGGCCGCCACCAACAGATCGGTCTGCCGGGCCAGGAAGGCGGGAATCTGCAACAGGTCGCAGATTTCGGCCACCGGCTGGGCCTGGTGCGATTCGTGCAGATCGGTGGTCACCGGCAAGCCGGTCTGCCGTTTGACTTCGGCCAGCACGGCCAGGCCTTCGTCCAGCCCTAGTCCGCGAAAGCTGTCATTACTCGTGCGGTTGGCCTTGTCGAACGAGGCCTTGAAGATCAGCGGCAATTTCAGCTTGCCGGCCAGCTCGGCCAGGCGGCCGGCGATCGAGAGCGTCAGCTCCCGGCTTTCGATCACGCATGGGCCGGCAATGACCAGCAGCGGCCGGCCCCGGCCGCACTCCAGGGGACCAATTTTCGCCGGATTGTTTGGCACGCCGCCGTCCCTTCGCCAAGACCCTTTAATGGCCCATACCTTGCTGCCAGCGCCTCATCATAACCGCTGGCGGCTAAAAGACCTGAGGGGCCGCCGGCGCGATGGCTTTTTTGGCGAGCCGGAAGCGTCAGCGACCGGAGTTTTTTGGAGCGGCGCCGCCCCGACTGTGACAAAATGTCGCAGTTTGTAAGCAACGCGTGATTTACGGCAACAAGTTAGTTGGCGCGGGCCACAACGACCCTTAAGCTGGGCATTCCGGAAAATGTTACCGTCGGAGTGGCCGTTTGCTTCAAAACTCCACTCCCGGCCGGTTAGTGCGCCGCCCCTCCTTCTTAAATTTCCGTAAATTGAGATGAGGCTAGCACGGCTTCCCAGGCCGCCGCTACGCTCCCATTGCGACGGAGTTCAAGGCAGATCATGTTCCTCTCATCCTGGAAGCGGCGCAAGGCCAGCGAGTCCCGCACTTCGAAAAAACGTCGCGCCGCCCGCTACCACCGCGGCCCCGCCCCGCTGCGACTCTCATTCGAGTCACTCGACCGGCGGATCATGCTCAGCGTTACGGCGCTGGATAGTAATTTCGGGGCCGTTGAAACGCTTCCGTACGGGAATTCGGGGGCAATCACCAATCAAGCGACCGCCAATGCCGAAGTGATCCAACCGGACGGAAAAATCATAGTCGCCGGCAGCGCTGGTTACGGTGGTACGGCGTATATGTTGGCGCGATACAACACGAATGGAACTCTAGACACCAGCTTTGGCAACAACGGGCTGGTGACAATCCAGCCGGACATACAGGATAGCTTTGTATCCGTCGCGCTCGAGGCGAATGGCGATATTGTCGCTGGCGGCGACCAAGCGGTTTTGCGATTTAGTCCGGACGGCACGCTCCTGACCACGCAAGCGTTGCCATTCTATGTTTCGGCGGTTGCCGTTGAGCCCGATGGCAGCATCGTCGCCGCCGGTTTCGACAATTCGCCGTCATCCCCCGGCGATGCACTTGCCCGCCTAGGCAGCAACGGCTTCCTCGACACAAGTTTTGGAACGAACGGCATTGTTATTCACAACGGTGGTGCAATCGTCGGCATTGTAACCGAGGCGGACGGAAGCATTGTCCTAGGCGAAAACCTTGATTTGTATGGATTTCGGATTGAAGACTATTCGGAGGATGGTACTCTCGTCGCCGCCAATGAATTCAACGTAGGCGGGGTCGACTCCTTTTCGAAGCTCTATTCCATTACCAAGCAACCCGACGGAATGATTGTCGCGGTCGGTGATGTCACACCACAGGACGGCAGCCAGGAGGCGTATATTGCGAGGGTTTCTCGCTTCGGGGTGCTGGACCCGACATTTGGCGTCATGCTGACGGCATCGTCGAGCATTGAAAATGCCCAAGCGGTCGCGGTCCAGGCGGACGGACAAATCGTGATCGCGGGAACATCGGACGCCTATTCGGGGCAGAATACAAACACAATTGAAATCCAAACGTTCAACCCTAATGGCAGCTTTGCGGGCATAGCGACTTTCCCTGCTCCCGACCAGATTTCGCTCACCGGCCTTGCATTGGACCCCGACGGCGATGTAATCCTCGCCGCAACGCCAACATCTACGGTTGGCCCGTTCTATCCCACGGCGATCGAACTGGTGGGATTCTCCGATCCGCCAACCGCACTCGGCTTTCCGGACGCCAGCATCCTCGCTGGCGGCCCGGACCTCGACATCAACCTGGCATCCGGTTTTTCGAATCCAACATATTCACCGCTGACCTACGCGATCGTCGCAGATTCTAATTCATCACTCTTCTCATCGGCGACAATCGATCAAACTACGGGGACCCTGTCTCTTAGCGCGACGTCATTTACCGGTCAGGCTGAGTTGACAATTAGCGCTACCAACCCGGCAGGCCAAGACGTCGAAACAACGCTGGACGTCACCGTCTATAACAACGCTCCCACGTTCACCAAGGGCGCGGACGTGACGGTGAGTGAGAACTCGGGGTCGCAGGACGTCGCCTCATGGGCGACGAACATGACCGCGGGACCCGGGAACCCGAAACCCACCTTTAGATTTTCGGTCACGGGCGATACAGATTCCTCGCTATTTGCAGCCGGACCGGCGATCGACGGCCAGGGAAATCTGACGTTCACGCCTGCGCCGGGCGCTTCGGGTTCTGCGACCATCAGTATCTTGATGAGCGATGGTGGCGGGACTGCAGGCGGGCGCATCGACACCACCCCGGCGGCGCAGACGTTCACCATCACCTTGACGCCTATTGTCAATCAGCCACCCGTGTTCAGCATCGGTCCGAACGAGACGGTCAGCGATACCGCCGGCGCCCAGGTTTATTCGAATTGGGCAACTGGAATCAGCGCAGGCGCAAGCGGCGAAGCCAACCAGATACTTACATTCGACGTCACGACCACGTATGGCGCCAATCTGTTCGCGGTTCAACCCACGATTCTGCCCAATGGCACTTTGCGATTTTCGCCCGCTGTCGGAGCAAACGGTACTGCGGTGGTTTCCGTTGTGTTGACGGATAACGGCGGAACGGCCAACGGAGGTCAGGACACGTCGGTTACCCAGAGTTTTGATATCACCATCCAGGACAACACTAACTCTCTATCGGCCCTTCCGGCGCTCAGCAGTCTGCCGGGCGCGCCGGCCACGCTGTATCTCAATTTCGGCGGCGATACAGTTAACTCGTGGGGGGCTGAAAGCCCCGGCGTCGTGCCGGCGTACGACCAGGATGGCGATCCGACGACGTTCAACGATACGGACCTGGCGTCGATCAAGGAAATCTGGACGCAGGTGGCCAATGCCTACTCGCCGTTCAATATCAACGTGACGACCGTCAAGCCGGCCAGCATGGCCCACGGCCAGACGATGGAGGTCGATATCGGCGGGACCGGTGCTTGGGATTCGTCCCAGCCCGAGGGCGGCGTGGCTTACGTCGGCGGGTTCACGAACGCGTCGCTGCCGAACCTGGCCTTCGTGTTTTCTGGCAATCTGGGCGACGGTGACCCAACGGACACGGCCGACGCCATCGAACACGAGGCGGGCCATATGCTCGGACTGGAACATCAGAGCACTTACAGCGGCACGACGCTGGTTGATGAATACAATCCCGGCACGGCCGCCGCCGGGCCAATCATGGGCGTGCCGTACGGCTCGGCGACGGCCCGCTGGTGGGATGGCCCGTCGGATGTCTCCTCGACCACGATCCAGGACGACATGGCCGTGATCGCCGACGCGACCAATGGCTTCGGCTATCGGCCGGATGTGTGGAACAACACAATGGCGACGGCGGCCACGCTGACCAATACCGGCGGCCTGCTCACGACCTCGGGAGTGATCGAGCAGCCCACCGATACGGACTACTACGCGCTGCAATCGCCGGGCGGCGTGTTCGGCGACTTCACGATTTCGCCCGCGTCGTTCGGCAGCACGCTCGATTTCACCGCCGAGCTGGTGAGCAGCTCGGGCCAGGTGCTGAGCACGACTCAAGGGAACCTCAAGTCGGTCGAATTGAATGCCGCACTGCCGAAGGGCACCGATTACCTCGTCATCAAAGGACTGGGCGATTACGGCGACGTGGGCCAGTACAGCATTTCCGGGTCGATCTCCGCGGGGCCGGCCATTCTCGGCGCACCGAATCTCACGGTGCTGCCCGGCGCGCCGCCGACGGTGATCAATCTCAACACGGTCTTCAGCGATCCGATCGGCTGGACCAACACGCCGACGTTCACAGTCTCGACCAGCAATCCCGCGATCTTCGACGGCACGCCGGTGATCGACCCGCAAAACGATACGCTGACGATGGCCTACGTCTCTGGCGTGGCAGTCGGCGGCACTTCGACGGTCACGCTGACGACGACCGACGACGGCGTGTCGGCCACGACCAGCTTCACTGTCACGCTGCAACCGCCGGTCAGCGTCTCCGGCCCGGTGGTGACGATCAACGGCAGTAGCGGCGCCGACTCGATGGCGATTGACTTCACGTCGGCGGCAGCCTTCTCGATCACCGTCGATGGCGCGACGAGCAGCTACAGTACGCAAAACATCAACCAGATCATCGTTCTCGGTCAGGGCGGAGCCGACACGCTGACAGTGTCCGACACCTACAACACGGGCGTCGGCACGTGGAACCCGCAGTTCATGCAGTGGAACACGGCCATGTACCAGATCTCGGCC
>DATATB010000083.1:0-7433 GCA_036268995.1 Pirellulales bacterium
GATCGCCGACCCTAGGCAGAGCGTGCAGTAGGCGTGAAAAACGACCGCCTGACAGAAGACCAGTACCAGGGCGGCCAGCAGCAGCCCGCACGAAACCAGCCCGGTCGCTAGCGCTTTCCACGGCGCCGTTCGCCACCGCCCTGCCCCGCCCAGCAGTTCGCTGACGGCTTCGGCCAGGTAGGCGATCGCGCCCAGCGACGCGTCGGGAATCGGCAGCAGCCGCGAAATGGCCGACTCCTTTAGGATCCGCCGGCTTCCATCGCCAAAGAACGGCTCAAACACGCCGGCCAGCACGTCGAGCTGGTAGAGCGTCAGGTAGACGGCCAATCCGCACCCGACCAGCGACAGGACCAAAACCGGCCGGCGCCGGCCCGGCCGCGAAGGATCGTCTCGCCAACCCGGTGGAATCTCGCGGTCGTGCATGGCAAACACCTGGGCGTGAATGGTTGTCCGCACGTCCGGCGTGCAGTTTGAATGCCAACCATCGATCCCGTTCTTACCCGGCACCGCCGCAAGCGTCCGACGGGCTTGTTTTGGGCCATTTTCCTGGTACTGTTATTCACTCGGCCGTCTCGGACGTTTGCGAGTGGCAGCCAAGGCCAAGCCACGCCGGCATTTGCGTTCGTCGGGAAAGCCGAAGCAACCACGCGGCCCCCTGGGCTGTGCGGTCGGGTAGCTCAGTTGGTAGAGCAACGGACTGAAAATCCGTGTGTCGCCGGTTCGACCCCGGCCCCGACCACTAGACTTTGCAGGTCCCGCTAGAACCCAGAAGAGCCCGCGAGCCCCCATGAACCAGGGATTTCGGGCTCTTTGCATTGCCGGCCGGTAAAACTCAGGAGAGTGGCTCGAATGAAGCCCAACCAGTACCGATCGCTGCTGCTCGCAATGCTCCTTTTATGTAGCGGAGCGTCGTGCCAGCGTGCGAACGACCTTACGCCTGTCCTGCGGGCCGCCGACAAAATCGTGCTTATCGAGGGCCTTCCCCACCCGCTGTATGAACGTGAACTACTCACTGCCGAACTCCACGACAAGAAAACTCAGGAGATTCACGGCTACCCGTTCTATCAGGAGCCGTTGGCGTGGAAAGACGACGATGCTCAGCGAGTAAGCGACATTCTCGGCCACACAGCATTGTCGCCAATGACCAGAGTGGTTGACGGCCATAAGATCGAATCGACAAAAACGTGCGGTGGATTTCATCCCGATTACGCTCTGCAAGTCCACCAAGGGACGACCGTCTTCGATATCCTGATTTGTTTTCATTGCCACGAAGTGATGATCGTTGGCCCAGGAGTTGAATCGACCTATGACCTCCCGGCGGGCTCCGCCGACAAGCTCATCGACATCCTGAAGCACTACCGGAGCCAGCGACCAAAGCCGGAGCTCGGCGATCATCGTTCCGGGTACTGACGATCCGGGCCACACTTGACGCGACGATCGGCGCGACTGATTATGGTCCAAGATTGCCACGGCCTGGTGCCGCCCTTAAAGCACTGTTTTTGCATCTCAACTTGCTCATCGCGGTCGCCGCCCGGCCACGAGTTCCCATTTGTGCCCAGTGGATGTTGGTGCTTATCGTACGGCGCCTTCGCAGACGTTTCGCATTTGTCAGCAGATTTCAGGTCGGTCTTTGAACTGCGTTGCCATGACTGGACTCACTGCTGTTCGTGCCGCAAATGGGACGTGTGTAAACCGGGTGGAGCAATCGGCTGGTGAAAGCTTACGACGCGGCGCTCGAGCCAGGCATCTGCTCGCCCGCCGACCTCTCGCTCGCCCAACGTGGCCTCGCCCACGACCGGCTCGCACTGGCAAGATTTTGCCATGACCGCTCCGCGGCGCAACTGGCACGCGCCGAGCTGCTGATCGCCGCCACCACGCTGCACGCGCGGGTCCGTACGTTCCGGCATAATCGGTCCCACGGCGGCAGTGATTGGGACCTGGCTTATGTCGACTGTGCCCAGGCCCTGGCCGAACTGCAAATCTGGTCGCCGAGCGATGAAATGTAAGGTTTAATAGCGAATTGTCAGTGGTCAGTGCTGCATAGCCGCTTGCGAACGGACAACTGACCACTGACAACGGACTCTTCTTCTAATAGGAATTCTCGCGATGTCACTCGCTACCGCCCCTGTCCTGCTCGCCGGTTTGTTGACGTGTTCGGTCGCCTTTGCCGCCGACGCCAACGGGCCGCAGCAGACGGTTGCGATCTGGCCGGACCAGGCGCCCGGCGAAAAGGGCGATATCGGGCCGGAGAGGGAACAGCCGCCGAAGCAGCCGACCGATACGACGATCCGCATCACCGACGTCACGCAGCCGACGCTCACCATCTTTCGCCCCAAGCCGGAAACCGACACCGGCGCGGCGGTCATCATTTTTCCCGGCGGCGGCTACAGCATCCTGGCCTTCAACAAGGAAGGCACCGAAGTGGCCCAGTGGCTGAACACGCTCGGCGTGACCGGCATGGTGCTCAAGTACCGCGTCCCGGTGCGCAAGGGCCTCGAGAAATACGCCGCGCCATTGCAGGACGCCCAGCGGGCGGTGGGACTCGTGCGGAATCGGGCCAGCGAGTGGGGGCTCGATCCCAAACGTATCGGCGTGCTCGGCTTTTCCGCCGGCGGGCATCTGGCCGCCACGCTCAGCAACAATTTTGATAAACGAACGTACTCTCTGGCCGACGACGCCGACCGCACGAGCTGCCGGCCGGATTTTACGCTGTTGCTCTACCCGGCCTACCTGGTGCTGCCCAAACAATTGGACAAGCTTGCGCCGGAACTCAAAGTCACCGGCAACACGCCGACCACCTTCATGGCGATGACCGAGGACGACGGCATTCACGTCGAGTGCTGCCTGGCGTATTACCTGGCGCTCAAGCAGAACAAGGTTCCGGCCGAGATGCACCTGTATCCCGCCGGCGGACACGGCTACGGCCTGCGCCCCTCGGAATATCTCGTCTCGACCTGGCCCCAACGGGCCGAACAATGGCTGCGCTCGCGCGGCTTGCTCGAGCGCGCCAAGTAGACCGCGTAAAGTAGCAGGCATACTCCGTATGCCGTCGCTGTGATTCGAAAGACGGGCCGCTCAAACGACAACGCGACCGCAATCTGGCTCGATGCTACGGCACACGGCGTGTGCCTGCTACGTTACGCGCAGGTTTCGCTCGGGGCCCAGGCCGGCTTGCGCAACAATCCGTGCGGAATCATCAGCAGCGCGGCGGCCGGCAGGGCCAGCAGGCCCATCATGGCCAGCACCGCGCGGGGCGAGTAGCTGCGTAGCAGGCAGGCGATGACCATGGCCGAGCCGAGCTGTGCGGCGGCCACCAGAAAATTGATGGCCGACGAGGCCGTGGCCCGTTGCGATGAGGCGAGCAACTGGTGCTGAAAGTGATCGGCCACGGTGTACAACGCCCGGCTGCACGTGCGCACCAGCAGGTATGTGGCGACCAATTGCCCTTGCCGGTTGCCGGTACACAGCGACGCGGCCAGCAGCGCGAGCGTGGCGATCGCCGTCGTCAGCAGGCTTTTGGGCGAATACCGCTCAAGCAGCATGACCGCCGCCAGCGGAGCCACGGCACCCAAACCGTTGGCCGCCAGTTCCAGGGCGGCGAAGCCGTGCGTGCCGACCCTCGAGCAGGCCAGGGCCAATTGAAAGACCTCGGTGGACAAACCCAACGCCGCCGCCAGCCAGACCAGCGCCAAGGTCAGCGACCACAGCTCGGGATGACTCCACAGCATGGCGGAGCCCCCCTGCTCCGGGATCGGTGCCGACACGGTGGCCGCCGAAATTGGCTGCGAACTCGTCAACCTTTCCTCGGGCACGTGCAACAGAACGACGGCCGCCACGATCTCGCCCAAGCCGGTAACCACCGAGAACAGCCGGATATCAACCCGGGCCGCCAACACCAAAACGGCGAGGCTGGCCAGCAGGCCGCCGCTGGACGCCCAAAACCGGTCGCGGCCGAAATAGCTGCTGACCAGGTCCGCGCGGCCGCCTGCCCGCAACCCATCGACAGCCCAGGCTTCTTGCGTGCCGGAAATCAGGGCCGAGCCGGCCCCGAACATCGCGAAGGCGGCAGCCATGGCCGGCGGACGTGCGGCGTGCGGCAGCAAACTGGCGGCCGGAGCCAGCAGCCAGCCCAGCACCACGATCAAATGTCCGGCCACGACCGTCGGCTTGCGGCCATAGCGGTCGGCCCAAACTCCGCCGGGAACTTCCAACACGAGCGAAGCAAACTGTTCGATGGCCAGCATCATGGCCGAGCCCGCCACGCCCAAACAGCCGACGGCCAGCCACATTTTGAAGGGCATCGCCAGGTTCGTCGCTTCGGCCAAAAAGCTGGCCAGATAGAAGCGGCGGAGAAACGTGCGCTGGGGGCTGGCTGGACCGGGCCTTGTTGAACGGGGGCTGTCTGCAACAGTGGAGCACATCGTGGCACTGCACCGAAACGAGGCATCATACGCCGAGCGGGCTGGTGCCGAAATCAGCTTCGCCCGCCCGACGTCCGCCCCCATCTATTACGCGGCCGCCACAGCCAAAGATCGCCCTGCCCTGTCCCCGGCGCCCTGCCCTCGCGTTAAAAGTCCGACATGCAGCGTCGGGATGCAGCGGCGAGGCTGGTTCTGCGAATCGATCATCGGGGCGACTGGCATTTGTGCGGTGATTTGATACCGTCAAGGAGAGTTCGGTTCCGCGTTATCTCCTGCCAGAGAGGTGCCGCTATGAGCAACCCGTACGAATCGCCAGTCACGCTGATTTCGCCACCCGCCGAGACCGGCAATCCCATTACCGAGGGGACGATTTTTAAATGCTGGTTGATCTTCTTCTTGATGGCGACGGTGCTCGGCTTTTTTGCCGGAATAGTGATCGGCGTTGTCTTCGGGGGCGTAATGGGGGCCATGGGTGGCAATGTCGCACAGATTCAACGCTGGAGCACCGTGCTGGGATTTTTCGTCGGCATTCCCGTCTCATACATTTGCTTCCGATCCTGCGTCAACCGCTTCGTCATCGCACCGTTGCTGGCCTCCGCCCGCGTCCGCAAGCTCGAAGTGCCGCAATGACTCGCTGCAGGCAGCAAAGGACCAAAGGTCAGGCGTGCCGCGCATGAGGGATGACGCGCACGACTAAATGACGCGCGCTACTTTCCCGGCTCTTCCGGCGGCAAATCGAACTTCCATTCGCGGAGGGTGTGGCCGGCGGCGTCTTGGAGGCGGAGACGCTGAATCTCGATGCGGCCGGGGCCTTGGGCCGGGTCGAGACGCAGGCCGACGAGCGGGCGCTGCGGCTGAAAGGCGACGCGGTAGTCGTGCTCGGCCCCGTCTTGCTGGATGTCGAACAGCACGCTGCGGTCGCGGTGGTGCGGCGGCTTGAGCCCGCGCTGTTCCCAAAAGAGCTGACCGCGGTCGCTCGACTGAGCTCGCCGAAGTCCGGCCGCCGTGGATTTCATCCGCAGCTCAAGCGTCAGCGGCTGTGGGGCCACCGGGTCGGTCCAGACCGTTTGCAAGCTTGGGTCCTTGCCGCCGGACTGGATTACGAGCTGGCCATCGCGCAGGGCGAGCGAGCACTCCGCATTCGATTGCCAGCCGGTGGCCCGATATACAGCGGCCGCGTCCGGCGTGTAGGCCGGGTTCTTGCCGGGCACTAACGCTCCGGTCTTCTGCAAAAAACCGTCGATCAAGACATTCAATTCCTTGACCAGATCGGGCCGCGTGGATGCCAGGTTCTTGGTCTCGCCCAGGTCGTCACGCAAATTGTATAGTTCGAAACGATCGGCCTGAGTTGGGCTGTCGTGATCGAAGCGAATCAATTTCCAATCGCCGCGACGGACGTACGTGCCGGGCACGTTGTTGGTCGGCGGCGGATTGTAATGCGGATAGAAGCAGAACACCGTGTCGCGCGCCGCAGCCTTGCCGCGTAGCGCCGAGACTTGCGACACGCCGTCCAGCAGCGTGCCGGCCGGCGGCTTGACGCCGCACATGTCGAGGATCGTCGGATACCAGTCGACACTGCTTAGCAGGGCGTCGCTCGTCGAGTCGGGCGGCGTATGGCCCGGCCAATCCACGACGCACGGTTCGCGCGTGCCGCCTTCGTACAGCGTGCCCTTGCCGGCGCGCAGCGGGGCGTTGCTGGTGACAGTCATGTCGAGATATTCGGCGGGCGCCGCCCGCGGATGATTGGGCTTATACGAGTAGCCGCCGTTGTCGGAAAAGAAAATGATGATCGTCCGCTCGGCGATGCCCGACTGATCGACCGCATCGAGGATTCGCCCTACCGCATCGTCCAAACTCTTGACCATCGCGGCATACAACGGGTTGTGCTGCGGATCGGACGGATCGACTTTGCTCTTGTAGCTGTCGATCAACTCCGGCTTTGCGGTCCAGGACGAGTGTACCGAGTAGGCCCAATAGTTGACGTAGAACGGCCGATCGCGGTTGTCGTGGATGAAGCGGGCGGCTTCGGTCGCCATGCGGTCTTCGATATGCTCGCCCGGCGTCGACTTGAATTGCGGATCCTTGACGAACTTCCAAGGAGCCAGATAGCTGGGGCCCGGCCCAGGCACGTCGGGCGTGTGCGGAATGTCCACGTCGAAGCCCTGGTGCAAGGCGTCGTACGGCTCGCGGCCCAAATGCCACTTGCCGAAATGGGCCGTGCGATAGCCGGCCTCGCGCAGCACTTCGTTCAGCGTGACGTATTCATGCTTCAGCCGTGTCGCGCTTTGATACGCCTGCGCCGGCCGATCCACTCGATTGCGCGGCACGAGCGTCGGGGCGAAAACTTCCTCCGGCACGTGGCACGAAGGGCTGGTGATGCCGATGCGGGCCGGATACTGGCCGGTGAGAATGCTGGCCCGGGTGGGCGAACAAATCGGGCTGGCGGCATACGCATCGCGCAGCCGCATCCCGCGCTTGGCCAGCCGCGAGAGATTCGGCGTGTCGTATAACCGCGTCGTGCCATAGAGCTGTGTATCGCTCCAGCCGAGATCATCGGCCAGAATGAAAATGACATTCGGCCGCGGCTCGGTGCCAAGCACGGCGCTTTCAAGGGGCATCAATAGAACGGCGAACGTGGCAACCGGCAGTAGCGCAGCGATTCGGCGAAGCAACGCGAGTGACATCAATCGATCCTTTTGGCGGTGGCGTGGAATTCCACTCGCAATATCAAGTCTGGAACTACACGGGTCAACCTTTCGCCAGAATCATTCGCCAGAGTCCCCTACTCTGGCTTGAGCATCTCAAAAGTAGAGGAAAACTTGCGGACTCGAACAGCCCCGCAGGGGCGACAGTTGTTAGCCAGGGGCGTGAGCCCTTGTCTTTACCCAAGTTTTTGACGCTCAAGTGCCCCGATCAGGCGTAAAGCGTCGAGTAACGATTCGATTTTCTGATAACCGCGCCAAACCGTTTGCCAGCCGGGTTCGCCGTCGCACTTGCGACCGAGGAATCCGC
>DATATB010000084.1:0-2692 GCA_036268995.1 Pirellulales bacterium
CCGATTGCTGCCAGTAGCAGCATCTTTCGACTGCCCATGAACGACCGATCCCAAAAGCCTTCTTGACTGCCCAGGACGCCTGCAGCCATTGCAGACGACTCTCATGGCAGTGGATCGTCCGGCCGGTCGCAACGGTTTTAATCATTAGTCCCATTTGGAAAGAGATGCCGGATAAACCGGATTTGAGCTGGGGTTGCATCCCCTGGAAGACGGCAAAACGATGCGAGTTTGCGGCCTGCGCAAACTTTGCACCCGAGCTGTAAATGGCAGCGGGCATTTGACTTGCTCATAGAAGTGCCGGTTGCGGTGCGAACGGGATTGGGGCCGATTTTGCGGCCGATCCTCGCCCGGCCACCAAGCCCTACACTGGCTCGCCGCGACACGCGCCGGTGGCCCGGATGGATAGAATTGCGCAGGCCCCGCGAGCGGCCGGTCGGCCTGGGCATGCCGATTGCGTCCTGAACTGGGGAGGAACGCGCTGCTGTCTTTTTGACATGTTCGGCCACCAGGCCGGCAGGGTGACCTTGCAGCAGACCCGGCCGGTGGGCTGTTTTTATATTCGAGGAGTGTCGGTCATGGGTGCACAACGAGTGGAGGTCGAAATTGTCGACGCGGCGGATGTCGACAAGCGGCGGCCCCAAACGTCCCGACGGTTGGGCCAGGAACTCGAGCCCGAATTGGAGATGTTGGCTCACTGGATGGACAGCGCGTTTCACATTCCGGGCATCGGCGTCCGGTTTGGATTGGACGCGATCATCGGATTGATTCCGGGCCTGGGCGACACGCTGACTTCGCTGGCCTCGCTCTATATTTTGAATGCCGGTCGGCGGTACGGAGTTCCGCGCGTGACGATGCTGCGGATGGCGGCCAACATCGCGTTGGATTACATCGTGGGAGTGATCCCGTTTTTCGGCGATGCGTTCGACGTGGTGTGGAAGGCGAATCAAAAAAACGTGGCTCTACTGAAGCGGCATGTCTTGGCCACACCGGCCGAAGAGCGTCGTGCCCGGATGGGCGACTGGTTGGTGCTGGCGGGTTTGGTCGCTGTGCTGGCGGTGGTGTTGGTCGGTGCGGTGACCACGGCGGTTTGGATCTGGAGCTCGATTTTCCATTGGGCTTTCGGCTGAGCGCAAAGTCGCACTGCGACGAGTCTCGGCAGGTGCTCGGACACGCCGGTCAGGTCTCAGCCTGACGATTTCTCAACCGACGCGGTGAGAAAATCGCGGACGGTCGCAAGTTTCTCGTGCTCCAACAGGTGCTGCCAGCAAGTTGTCAGGCCTTGCCCCAGCCCTTTCAAGCTGTCACAGAAGGTTGCTGGCAAGGGCCTTGGGTTTGTTGAAGTAAATATTGTAACTTGTCACGATACCTGGGGTTGGATGGTTTCTCTGGGAGGTGACGCAATGATTCTTTCGGATGTGTTTGAGCAGTTTGTCAAAGAGAGTCCCGTGTGTGTGATGGTCAGGGCGACGTTGGAGAACGTATTGTCGCCCCAGCGCATGGACGATTTATTCGCGCGCTGGGCGGTGCGGCAGCGGCCGAGCGAGTTGTTGTTTTCCAGCGTTGCGGACCTGATGGGCCTGGTCGTGTGTCGCATTCGGCCTTCGGTCCACGCCGCGTACCGGGTGCGGGCGGAGTCGTTCCAGGTGTCGTTGGCGGCTCTGTACGACAAGCTGCAGGGAATTGAAACGCAGGTGTCGCGGGCCTTGGTTCACGAGACAGCCAAGCGGATGGAAGCCATCGTGCGCCAGACAGGCGGCACGTTTCCGGAACTGCTGCCGGGTTATCGCGTGTTGATTGCCGATGGAAATCATCTGCCGGCGACCGAGCGGCGATTGAAAGAACTGCGAACGCGGAATGTTGCGCCACTACCGGGGCATGCCGTTGTCGTATTCGATCCGGCGTTGAAGCTGGCCGTGGACGTGCTGCCCTGCGCGGATGGCCACGCCTCGGAACGGACCTTGCTGCCGGCTCTGCTGGAGAGTCTGGCAGCCAAGGATCTGCTGATCGCCGACCGTAATTTCTGTACCACTCAATTCTTGATCGACGTCGATCGGCGTGGCTCGTTCTTCTTGATTCGCCAACACGGCAGTTCGCTGAAATATGAACTGGTAGGGCGACGACGGAAGATTGGTCGCGTCCCCACGGGCATGGTTTACGAGCAGGATTTGCGACTTTGTGGCGCGCGCGACACAACGCTCGTCATCCGACGGGTCACGATCGAACTGGACGAACCGACGCGAGATGGCGATGACGAGATTCACGTGCTAAGCAACCTGCCGGTCAAGATCAAAACTTTGAAACTGGCGACGTTGTATCGAGAGCGGTGGACCGTGGAAGGCGCGTTCCAGGAAATGGAGGCTCAACTGAAGAGCGAGATCGAAACGCTCGCCTATCCACAGGCCGCGTTGTTCGCGTTTTGCGTGGCGTTGGTTTCTTACAATGTGTTGAGCGTGGTCAGGGCCGCGCTGCGCGGCACTCACGGCCACGACAAGATCGAGAACGAAGTCTCGAGCTATTATCTGGCCGATGAAATCGCCGGGGTCTCGCGTGGTCTGACGATCATGCTGCCCAGCGACTTCTGGGCGGAACGTTTCGCCCAACAAACGCCGAGCCAAATGGCCCAGTTCCTCCTGAAGTGTGCGCGGCAGGTGCGACTCTCCGCGTTTCGCAAACATCCACGCGGTCCAAAGAA
>DATATB010000085.1:0-21296 GCA_036268995.1 Pirellulales bacterium
AAAAACGGCACGCTCATCAACGGATGTTATGCCGTCGAATCAACGCTCAAGCCCGGCGACCGCTTGAGCGTGGGATTATCGACGTTTGTCGTGGCCTACGAAGGCGTGGGCGACGCCTGAGCCGGCATCCCGAAAGCCCAGCGTTTGCGTGGCCGTTGTTGCTAGCTGTTGACACAGGCCCGGGTTGTGGTAAGTTAGTACCCAAAAGAGGTGGCGAGAACGACGCGAGCGTATTTGCGTCTAAGCCAAATTGCTTTTCTTGCGGCGGTCATTTCCCCGATTGCGATGAGCGACCGGGAAAGTTGTCTGTCCCTCGACCGCGATTGACCTGCTCACCTCCTCGCCAGGTCAAGGAAGCTGTGATTGTGGGGCGTGCCGTGTCTGGCAGCCTCCAGTGGATTCAGCCCTCGACATCTTTATTTTTTTCGTGAGGCCGTTTTTCCATGGCGCAGGGAACCATCAAGAAGATTGTGGCGGACAAGGGTTTCGGCTTTATCAGCGGAGACCGCGGGGACGTCTTCTTTCATCATTCGAGCGTCGTGAACAGTTCGTTCGACGACCTACAAGAAGGCCAATCCGTTGAGTATGATGTTGAGCAGGGCAAAGGGGGGAAAGGTCCCCGAGCCATCAACGTGAAGCCTGCATAGTGTCAAGCCTGCCTATCGCCCAGTGAGCCTGCGTCGTCGGGCAGTAGCCCGTGTCACTGGCAATCGGGGGGCGATCGCGCTTGGAAGCCGCGCCGGGGCTCACTGAATAGGGGCCTGGGCCTCGTCGTCCGGTCATGATTGGACCGGCCGGGAGGGCTCTCTGCGCATCGTGTTTCTGTTTTTTGAACGGTTTGTCGTATCGAACCGTTTTTGTATCGAACAAGGAGAATGGTTCCTGTCTTACTCGTCAACTGATTCCGACTCGTCAAATGATTCCGAGAATTGCTTATCGTTTCGCGCTCTGGGTTTGAGCGACATCTTATTGCGGGCTGTGGAGGCCGAGGGTTACACCTGCCCCACCTCGATCCAAGCCCAAGCCATCCCTCATGTTCTTGCCGGCCGCGATCTGCTGGCCTGTGCACAAACCGGAACGGGCAAGACGGCCGCCTTTGCGCTGCCGCTGCTCGACCTGTTGAGCCGTCAGCCGGAACGGGCCCGCAAACTGCGCGTGCTGGTCTTGGCACCCACGCGCGAGCTGGGCAGCCAAATTGAAGAAAGCTTTCGCGTCTACGGCCGGCATTCGCGGCTGCGCTGCCTCACCGTCTATGGCGGTGTCAGCCAGAAGCCGCAAGCCACGGCGCTAGCCCGCGGCGTCGACGTGGTCGTGGCCACTCCCGGCCGGTTGCTCGATCTGATCGGCCAGCGGCTGATCGATTTGCGGCAGATCCAGCACCTGGTGCTCGACGAAGCCGACCGCATGCTGGACATGGGCTTCATTACCGACGTGCGCAAGATTTGCGCCAAGCTGCCGACGGCGCGTCAGACGCTGATGTTCTCGGCCACGGTGTCGCCCGAGATCAGCCAACTGGCCTCGGACATGCTGCACGATCCGGCGATTGTGCGCGTGGCCCAGCAGACGACGGTCGCACCCACGATCGAACAAACGGTGTACTTCGTCGAGTCGCCCCACAAGCGCAGCCTGCTGGTGAGCCTGCTCAGCGGCAGCGAAGCGAGCCGCTCGCTGGTGTTCACCAAGACCAAGCGATCGGCCGATCGGTTGCACCGCGAGCTGTGCAAAGCCGGCATCCGGGCCGAGGCCATTCATGGCGACAAAACCCAGGCCGCCCGCGAAAAAATTCTGGCGGGCTTCCGCTCGGAGAATCTGCCCGTGCTGGTGGCCACGGACGTGGCTTCGCGTGGGTTGGACGTGGACCGCGTGTCGCACGTCTTCAACTACGACATGCCGCGCGAGCCAGAAACGTACGTCCATCGCATCGGCCGCACCGGCCGGGCCGGGCTCTCGGGCATTGCCATCTCGTTCTGCTGCGTCGAAGAACGCCCGCAGTTGCGGGCCGTCGAACGGTTGATCAAGCAATCGATCGCCGTCGTGGCCTCGGGACTGGGACACGCCAGCCCGCAGCCGGAGGCGGATCCGCCGACTTCGGGCTACAAGCCGGGAGGCCGCGGCCCCGGCGGCCGCCGCAAATCGGTGCGCCGCGCAGGCGGCAGACGATCGACCTCCGGTAAGGCGACTTCGAGCAGCTCGACCTCGGGTAACTCGACCGTGGGCAATTCGGCCCAAGGGCAGTCGCCATCCAAGCCCCACGCCGCTTCGCACGGCAAGCGGCCGGGAAAAAACGCGCGGCGCAGACGGGCAACCGGTAGCCGCGAGCGGTCGGCGGGCTGAACGGGAATTTCGAACTCATAGCCAAGGGTACAACCATCGAGAAAAAACTGCGGATCAACGAGCAAATTCGCGTGCCGACGGTGCGCCTGGTTTCGGCTGAAGGCGAACAGGTAGGCGTGGTGGCCGTGGCCGACGCGCTGAACCAGGCCCGCGAGGCCGGCCTGGACCTGGTCGAAGTTTCGGCCACCGAGCAGCCGCCGGTGGCTCGGATCATGGACTTCGGCAAGTTCAAATACGACAAGAGCAAGAAGCAGCACAAGCGGACGGCGCATCAATCGAAGTTGAAGGAGATCCGCGTGCGGCCCAAGACCGGCGCGCACGATATCGAGATCAAGGTCAAGCAAGCCCGCAAGTTCTTGGAAAACCGCGACAAGGTGCAGGTGACGATGATCTTTCGCGGCCGCGAGCTGGCCCACGTGGACGAGGGGCAGCGGCTGCTGGACGGAGTCGTCGAGCAGTTGAACGACATTGCCAGCGTCGAAGCCCCGTCGATGCGGCAAGCCAAGCGGCTGACGTGTATTTTGGCCCCCCGATAAAGGACGTAGCAGCCCGCATCTGAGTTTCCGCACGACGTGTTTTTCGTTCCCCGGCTCCACCTGGAGTCCTGAGTTTATCACCCAGAGGAGCCTCACCGTGGAAAACGAGTATTTCGTCGGCCATCGAGAAACCGCGGTCCTGGCGATCTTCCGCCGCTTTCGGGTCGGTCCTTATCAGATGCTGTTTCTGAATTCGAATACCGACGCGCAATTGCGGACGCCCATCTCGCACCTGATCAAGAGCGGCCTGGTCGAACGCGAAAAGCGTCCGCACGCCTACCATCTGACCACGGCCGGCTACGACGCCATGTGCAACGCCTGCGCTCCGCGCAAAGCCCATGCCGGGCGTGCCCCCGTGCGTGCTCGCTAGAGCGGCACACGCCAAAATAGCCGGCACATTCATACGCCGTAACCGCAGCTGCTACTTTGGACGACGTTGTCCTTTGTCCACGATCGGAGTGCAGGATGCGAACGGTCGCGGCCGACGACGAGCAGCGGTCGCGGCCGCCGGCGCGCGACAAGCATTTGCACGTGCGATCGACTCGTACGGGCCGGGGCATTTTTACCGGTCGGCATTTGCAGCCCTGGCAGATCGTGGGCGAGATTCTGGGCCGGCTCGTCGATGATCCGGATTACAGCTCGAGCTATTGCTTCGAACTGGGTGACGATCGCTGCCTGGAACCCGACCCGCCATTTCGGTTTCTGAATCACAGTTGCAGTCCGAACTGCCGATTTCAGTGGTACGACGTGAAAAGCGCCGGCGAGACTGACGCGCGGCGCCGCGTATTTGTCCTGGCCTTGCGCGCGATTGCCAGCGGCGAGCAGTTGACGATCGACTACCGCTGGCCGGCCGCGATGGCCATTCCCTGCCGCTGCGGCGAGCTCGATTGCCGCGGCTGGGTCGTCGACCGCCTGGAACTCGACTCGCTGCCCCCACGCGCCACCAGGCCATAGCGGGCTCCGATTTTTTCTCGGTGGCTCTGTGCCTCTGTGGTTTTTTCCTGCCGATTTTTCAGCCCAGAGACGCGGCCGCAAACCAGCCAAACGACGATTTTTCGTCGAGTGGCGCGGATTTCCGGGGCTCGCTTCCGCCCGGCTCGGCTGATCGGCGATGGCTCATATTAGGGGCAAATGTTTAGCGGTCGGCTTGCAGATGGGTTAGAATCATCGACAGATTCGATGCCGTCGGTAAATCGCGGGGGGGCAAGACCGTGGCCGAGATCGTGCTGGTCAATCCGCGTTTCGAGGTTTCGTACTGGGGCCTTGAGCATGCCTTGCCGCTGTTGGGCAAGCGTGCCAACCTGCCGGTCGCGTGCCTTCCGCTGTTGGCGGCGCTGACGCCTGCGGAGCACCACATCGCGCTGGTCGACGAAAACGTCGAAGCGATCGATTACGCCCGCTTGGCGCGAGCCGACATTGTCGGCCTCACCGGCATGAGCGTGCAGCGCACGCGGATGCGCGAGATTCTCACCCGGCTCAAGCAGCACGGCGTGTTCACCGTCGTCGGCGGGCCGTGGGTCACTGTGAAGGAAGACGAGTTCGGCGAGTTGGCCGACGTGATTTTCATCGGCGAGGCCGAAGAGACCTGGCCGCGGTTTCTGGACGAGTGGAAGCAGGGCCGGCATCAGCGCCGCTACGAACAGACCGAACGCACCGACATGACGCGCGTGCCGGCGCCGCGCTACGATCTGCTGAAGATGAGCGAATATCTGTTCGGCAGCATCCAGTTCTCGCGGGGCTGCCCGTTTCAATGCGAGTTCTGCGACATCATCGTGACCTTTGGCCGCCGCCCGCGCCTCAAGACCGCGGCCCAAATCATCTGCGAAATCGAAAACCTGCGGGCGCAGAACATCGAGATCGCGTTCATCGTCGACGACAACTTGATCGGCAACAAGCAGGCGGTGAAACTGCTGCTGGCCGAGGTGGCCGCCTGGCAGCGCGACCACGGCTATCCGCTGACATTTTTCACCGAGGCTTCGCTCGACCTGGCCGAAGACGACGTCCTGCTCGAGCGGATGGCCGAAGCGAACATCACCAGCGTGTTCATCGGCATCGAAAGCCCCAACGAAGAGTCGCTGCGCGAAACGAAAAAACTCCAGAACATCCGCCCGAGCGGAACGCTCGTCGAGCGGGTGCGAAAAGTGCAGGACGCGGGGTTCGACGTGTGGTGCGGCATGATCGTGGGTTTCGATCACGATGAGGCCAGCGTGTTCGCGTTGCAGCGCGATTTCCTGCGCGATGCCCGTGTCTTGCACGCGATGATCGGCATGTTATCGGCCATTCCCAAGACCCCGCTGTATGCTCGGCTGGCCGCCGAGGGGCGGCTCGACGACGAAGACCCGGAGCACTTTGGCACCAATGTGATGCCGGCCCGAATGACGCGCGGCGAGCTGCGCGACGGCTACTTGCGATTGATGCAAGAGGTCTATGCGCCGGAGGCCTATTTCGAGCGTCTCGATCAGCTTTTCCTGACCGACCGCTTGCGTTTTGGCCGCCCGCGCACGGCGTACTGGCACCGCCATCCTTGGGCCTGGCTCAAGGCGGAGGCCATGGACCTGGCCCGGTCGGCGTATGTGTATCATCGGTTGATGCGGGGCGTGGAGGACGCGGCCCTGCGGCGAGAGTATCGGCGGCGAATCGGCCGGCTGCTGCGGGTGCGGCCCGACCCGGTCGTGTTGTTCGTGTACTTGATCAAATGCGCGATGCACTATCATCATTACACGATGGCCAAACAAATGGCCGAAAGCGACGACCTGGTGTTTAATACGATTTGACCTTGGGATGCCGCTCGAGAGGGTGCTCTTTGGGCAAAGGGGGGCGTGGCATGTCAGACGAAGTGGTCGAACCAGACGATGCGGGCGAGTTGGTCAGCAAGTATCGGTTGCCGCTGTTGGCGTTTATCGAGCGGCGGCTGGGGCCGGCGATCCGCACGAAGGTCGAGCCCGACGACATCTTGCAGGAAGTGAGCATCGAGGCCGTGCGCTGCTGGCCGGCCATGCGGGCGCAGTTGGGCGCGCCGTTTTCGTGGCTGTGCGGCGTGGCCGAGCGGCGGATTGTTGACGCACATCGCCGCTTTTTTGGGGCCGAAAAACGCAATGCCGGCCGCGAAGTGTCGCTGGCCCGCGGTGGAGAGACGAGCGCCGGCGGCTTGCTCAACCTGCTGGTGGCCAGCCTCACGACTCCCACGCAAGCGATCTCGCGCGACAACCGGCATGCACTTCTGCAGGAGGCCTTGGCTCGCTTGCCGGTCGAGCAGCAGGACGCGTTGCGCTTGCGATATATCGAGAAGCTGCCGTCCAAAGACATCGCGGCCCAATTGGGCAAGTCCGACGGTGCGGTGCGCGTGATGCTCACGCGCGCTCTGAAATCGCTGCAAACGCTGCTGGTCAACGCAGGCGTCAGCCGCCCGGGCTGATGCGACCAGCCTCTGGCATCGCCGCGGCCTATCTGGCCAGCAGGCCGAGCAGGAAGTATTCCGAGATCAGGATCAGCCCTGCCACGGGATACCACTCGAATCGCGCCAGTTTCGTGCGATGGCTGACCCAGCGATTGTCGGAACGGATGGTCGTGCGGCGGTTCATGGTTTTCTCCAATATGGAAGTATTTTTCTCGATTAAGCCTGATTAGCGTCTGAGAGTCACAGCGGGAAACGCGGCCAGAAGTTACTTGCGCGCGCTCCGGTTAATTCGTTCTTCGCCCCGGAGGGGCCGAAAGTCGTTATCCAGGGGCGTGAGCAGCGCCGAAATGCAGCCGAGCCCTGGAAGGGCGGCACTCCTCTGTCGCCCCTTACGGGGCTAAGGCAATCGTTGTCGTACGTTCTTCCAGGGGCTCGCGCCCCTGGCTAACGACTTCCGCCCCTACCGGGGCTAGTTTCGATTGCCTCCCCCTTTCGAAGCGTCCGTGTCGCGATTCATTCGGCCCGGCGGATGTAACAAGCCGGCCGGCACTCCGCTGTTGGTTGTGGCGGCCGATTGCCGGCAGCGCGATTTCAGATCGGAGCACTCCCATGACCCTGCGAGATTCACGACCGACCATGACAAGCCGGGTGGAGGGCGTCGCCACGCTCTCCGAGCTGCTTTACGAGCGGGCCATGGCCCATCCGGATCGCACGGCTTACACTTTTATCGAGGCCGATGGCAGCCGCCAGTCGCTCACGTATGGTCAACTCGATGCCAAAGCCCGGGCTTTGGCGAGCCGGCTATTGGACGTGGCGGCGCCGGGCGATCGGGCGCTGCTCGTTTATCCGCAGGGATTGGATTTCATCGTGGCCCTGGCCGGCTGCTTTTATGCTGGCGTGACCGCCGTGCCCACGTATCCTCCGCATGCCAAGCGGCCCGAGCCGGCACTCTCCCGCCTGGCTGCGATCATCGACGACTCGTGCCCCAGCGTGATCCTGGCCACCGCCGAACTGCGCGAAGCGCTCGAGCCGCGATTGGCGCCGGGCCTGCCGATGCTGGCTACCGACACCTTGGAACTGTCGCCGGGCGCCGCCTGGCATTCGCTACGGCTGCGGCAGTCGTCGGACCTGGCCATGCTGCAATACACGTCCGGCAGCACCGGAACGCCGCGGGGCGTGATGCTGACGCATGCCAATTTGCTGGCCAACTTGCGGCTGATCCAACAGGCTTTTGGCACTTCGAGCAGCTCGACGGGCGTGTTCTGGCTGCCGTTTTATCATGATATGGGTCTCGTCGGCGGCGTGCTGGAAACGCTGTATTGCGGCGGCCACAGCCTGTTCTTTGCGGCCCAGGCCTTCGTGCAATCGCCGATTCGCTGGCTCGAAACGATCTCCTGCGAGCGGGCCACCATCAGCGGCGCTCCGAACTTTGCTTACGAAGAATGCCTGCGCCGCATCACGCCCGAGCAGTGCGCGGGCTTGGACCTGAGCCACTGGCGGCTGGCCTTTTGCGGGGCCGAGCCGGTGCGGCCGGCTACGCTGCGGCAATTTGCCGCGAAATTTGCCGGCTGCGGCTTTCGCCAGGAGGCGCTGTATCCCTGTTACGGGCTGGCCGAAGCCACGCTGCTCGTCAGCGGCGGGCCGCTCAAAGACTCGGATAAGAGCCCGCCGCTCGAGAATCCAGCCGCCGGCACACACCCGGTCGTATCGTGCGGCCCGGCAATTGGCGGCCAGCAGGTCATAGTGGTCGATCCCGAAAGTCGGCTTGAAGTTTCGGTAGGGGCGATTGGCGAGGTATGGGTGGCGGGGCACTGCGTGGCCGACGGCTATTACAACCAGCCCGAGGCCACGCAGGCCACCTTCCACGCCACGCTGGCCGATAGCGGCGAAGGGCCATTCCTGCGCACCGGCGACCTGGGCTTTTTGCGCGACGGCGAGCTCTATATCACCGGCCGGCTGAAAGACATGATCGTCGTCGACGGCCGCAATCACTTTCCGCAGGATATCGAGCAGACCGTCGAAGGCTGCCACCCTTCGATCCTGCCAGGCGGCTGCGGCGCCTTCGGCGTCGAAATCGACGGCGTGGAGCGCGTGGTCGTGACGGCCGAAATCGATCGGCACGCCCGGCGCGACCACTCACGCGGCGAACAGGCGGGCACGCAGCAAGTGCTGCACGCGATCCGCCGCTCGGTGGCCGAGCGCCACGCGGTGGAAGTCTATCAGACCGTGCTTGTCGATCCCCGCACGCTGCCCCGCACCACCAGCGGCAAGATGCGGCGGCACTCGTGCCGCGACGCGTTTCTAAGCGGCCAACTCGACAGTGTGCCCACGCGATCGGTGCGGCCAAAATAAATGTTGTAACAGCAGCCGGACTTCTACGCCTTGATAGATAGCGGCCCGACCAAAGGGCCACAAACCGAGCCAACCCGCGACGCCTGGAGTGGAGATTGACAGCCATGAGTACGGTCACCCTTTCATACAAGCACGCGTTTGTCGACAGCCGGCCGCCCGTGGTGATCGCCGCGCGGCCGACCGAAGCCCAGCTTCGCCTGTGGCTCGTGGATCACCTGGCGCGGCTGGTGAGCGTCCATCCGGCCGATATCGAAACGAATGAATCGTTTGCCAGCTATGGGCTGGGCTCGATGTCGGCCATGCGCCTGGCGGGTGACCTGGAAGCCTGGCTCCAGTGCGGAATCCCCGGCACGCTGGTCTGGGACTATCCGACGATCGAGGACGTGGTGCGGTTCGTCGCCTCGCGGCCCAAGCCGCGCTAATCAAGTCCGTAGCGACCGCACCTAAATCCCCGTTGAGGGTGTTCCACCTATTCATCCGCCGGCAGATCCATGCCTGGCTGCTCTAACTGATGGGAGGTTTCCAGAGCTTGATCGGCTGTAACAGGCTCTGCCGAGCTACGCTTTAGAAGGAGGACACAGTTGAATCCTCCAACAGAACGAAGGGAGCCGAGCCATGGGACTCCGATACATTCTGGCAACCGTCGTGGAACAAAATCAGCGAGTGGCGAGCGAAAAAAATCGGCCGCATGAGCAGAACTCGCGGACCGCCGTCCGGGTGCTTTCCTCCGCCCGTCCGTCGACGGGCGGCTAGTGCGACTGCTTGTGCTGGGTGGGGGCGGCAGTAGAAAATAGCCCCCATGGAAACCATTCTGGTCACCGGCGGCGCGGGCTTTATTGGCAGCACTTTCGCCCGCCAATGGATCGCTCAAGACATTAGTTCCTGGTCAATGACCGGGGGCTGTGATGTACATCGCATAGAATCGCGGGTTCGTATTCCCTTCGGGCCACTGGATGCGAATGCGAAACTTTGTGCCGGCCGGCAATCCATGTTCGCCCAGGTCCACCGGCACACGCACGCCGCTGGTTTTCACCGTGGCGGTTGCCGTACCGGCCAGCGGGTGCTCGGCGTTGTCGACCAGCGTGACTTGCAGGGGTGCCTCGGCCGACGCGCCTTCGATGTTTACGAGTAGCTTGCCGCCATGTTCCAGCGTGATGCTCTTCGTCAGCACGCTGGCGAGCGTGTCGGTGTGCTGAAAGCCGGGCTTCGTGGGAAGCTCCAGCAGTTGCTTGCTCAAGTAGCCGAAGCCATCGCGGCGCATCGTCAGCAGGCCGACTTGCGGCGGCTTGGTATTGAGCGGGCCGGGCGCCGGAGGCGTGGGAAACGGATTGGTCGTGTGCCAGTTGCTGTACCAGATGTACGTTTCCTTGTCCGTATTGTAATAGGCCTGTCCTTGTAGCAGTCCCAGGTCGTCCCACTCGTCCGCGCTGCCGGGAGAGACCATCGCGAAATTCTGCACCGGCTCGCGATAGTGGATGGCGTCGTTGCTGATGACCAACCCCAGGTCGATCTCCAGGCCGTGGACGAACGTGATCTTCTTCAAGGCCTTGTCGGAGGTAATCTTGTCGCCATGCCAGCGGCCGTACAAGCCAACTAGCACATTGCCACGGTTCCACACACCCACGCCCATGTGCAGTTCCTGGCCGAAGCTTTCCGGCTTGGGCTCGTAGTTGCTGCGAAAGAAGCTGAGTGCGCGGCCGCCGGACCAATGCTTGAAGTCCGGCGAGAAGAAGCAGGTCATCGCGCGGCCGGCATCTTCGCCGGCCGGCAGGTGTCCGCCGGCGCGTCCCAGGTTCTGCCCGGTCACGTAGTACAGGCCGTGGAATTTTACCAGCGACGTGTTTTCGAAATGGCCCTTGGTGAACTCATCAATGCCGGTCAGCTTCCAGTGCAGGCCGTCGGCGCTGGTGGCCGTGACCGCCGTGCTGTGCCGCAGCTTGGGCAGGTAGGCGATGTAGACCATTTTGTACCGCCGGGCCGGATCGGAGTCCGCGTCGTCGCGAATCACGCTGACGTAATCGTTGGCCACGGCATACGGACTGTCCTTCGGCTCGATCGAAACCAGGTTGTTGTCCTGGTTGCCGCAGAACTCGACCAGGCCCAGCTTGGGCTTGTCCCAGTGAATGCCGTCGACGCTTTCGGCATAGGCCACCGGGCGGTGCGGCGGGGCCGTGTCCTTGGGATAGCGCGGATCGGACTGCGGCCAGGCGATGTACCACATCCGAAACTTGTCGCCTTCCCGGATCACCGTGCCATACAGGATGCAGCCATTGGCGTCGACACTGCCCGGCGGACCGGATCGCATCACGGGATTGCCGGCATACTTTTTTGGCCGCTCGAGCGTGAGCTTGAGATTATCGCGCCACGGAATCGACTCGTCGTCAAAGCTGAAGTACACGGCTTCGCGATCGGCGGCAGCGGCCTCGTTGGCCTGTGGCAACACGGCTCCGACGAGCACGGCAAGGACGAGCAGAATTCGCCAGCAAGGTTGCAACAAGCAGGGGCGGGCGGGCATGGCAGGACTCCAGCAATCCAGGTGGGAGCGTTTCTTCGGTGGGCGGGACAGCAGTCGGCGGCGGAAGCATTCATGGTCCGAATCCATGCGAAACCGGCTCCGCCAATAGCCGCCGCACACAGACTAATACGAACAATGCCATACCTATCGCCAGCGCCCGCCCGTGTCAAGCTTTACGTGTTGACGTTTCCGAAGAAAATAGGCTCCGTCCGCATCTCCGGAGCCTGCCGCCGCGTTTTTATCGCTCGCCAGAAACGATCGCAATTTGTACATACCAATCAAATTCATTTGCCGATTTTAAGTCGAAATGGCGGCCTCCTTCGCACTCTTGAGAGACACCGCGCGGCCGGTGTACATTCAGAGGACCTGCCTTGTGCGGCTCACGGAGACCCCGCCGGCGATGCTCCGCTTCTTTTCAAACCATGCTAGTCCGCGCTCGCCGCTGGGCCGGCGCGAGTGGCTCCGCATTGGCGGGCTGGCGGCCTTGGGCGGCGTGCTCCCTGCGGGTCGGCCGGCCTGGAGTGCGCAGCCGGACTCGATCGCGCGGCGGCTGCCGGGCTTCGGCCGGGCTCGCTCGGTGATCATCGTCTATGCCAGCGGCGGCCAGAGCCAACTCGATACTTGGGATCCCAAGCCGGAAGCGCCCGATGGCATTCGCGGCGAGTTCCGCGCGATTTCCACGGCCGTGCCCGGCATTCACGTGGGCGAGCACATGCCGCGGTTGGCGGCGCTGGCGGATCGTTACACGATCATCCGCAGCATGTCGCACGACGATCTGGATCACGGCTCGGCGACGTATTTGACGCTCACCGGCCGCTTTCATCCCAAGAAGTCGTCGAACCCGCACCCGAAGCCGACCGACGAGCCAACGCTGGGCGCCGTGCTCAAACGCGTGCGGCCGGGCGGCCGGTTTCCCTATGAGGCCGTGCATCTGAATGGTCCGGCGCTAGTGCCCGAGCTGCCTGCACCGGGCCAGGATGGCGGCTTCCTGGGCCGCGAGTACGACCCGCTCGTGCTGGGCGACGTCAGCTCGCAGCCCATTGCCATTCCTTGTCTCGATCCGCTGCCTGAACTGGGTGCCTCACGCCTGGAATCCCGGGCCAGCCTGCGGCAGCAATTGGACCGGGCCTGCGCTGGGATCGAGCGCGATGCGTCGCTGGCGGATATGAACGGCCTGTACCGACAGGCCTTCGACTTGCTCTCCAAACCGCAAACGCGGCAGGCCTTTGACCTGGCCACCGAAGATCCGAAGTTGCGCGATCGCTACGGCCGCCATCGCCCGGGCCAGGCCTGTTTGCTCGCCCGCCGGCTGGTCGAGGCGGGCGTGCCGCTGGTGAACGTGATCTGGAGCCAATCCAACCGTGGGCAGGACAAGGAGCCGGATTCGACCGACGTTTACGGTTGGGACACGCACAACGACATTTTCTATGCGCTCAAGGAGCACTTGCTGCCCCGCTTCGATGCTGGCTTTTCGGCCTTGCTGACCGATCTCGACGAGCGTGGCCTGCTCGATACGACGCTCGTGCTATGCATGGGCGAGTTCGGCCGCGCGCCACGCATCGCGCTGGAAGCGAATTTTGCCGGTCGCACGCCCGGCCGCAAGCACTGGGCCAGCGTGTATTCCATCGTAGCGGCCGGGGCGGGCATCGGCCGCGGCGCCGTGTACGGAGCCTCCGACCGCATCGCCGCGCATCCGCAGTCACAGCCGGTTAGCCCCGGCGACGTGGCCGCCACCATTTTTCATGCCTTGGGCATCGACCCGGCCGGCCATTACCAGGACCGCCAAGGCCGCCCCTTCGCCATCGCCGCCGGCAAGCCGATCACGGGCCTGTGGTCGAGCTAGCTTCCGGCATTCATCATTCAGCATTCCTACTTCATCATTTCCTCCCATGATTCTCGATCAGCTAACCAGTGCCCCGCGCTATAGCGGCCTGCATCCCGGCTTCGCTTTGGCGTTCGATTTCATCAGTCGAAATGATCTGGCCAAGTTGTCGCCGGGGCGGCATGCGATCGAGGGCGACCTGCTGTATGTCGGCATCAGCGATGAGCAGGGGCGCGGGCAGGCCGCGGCCAGGCTGGAAGCCCATCGCCGTTATATCGACATTCAATGTGCCATCGGCGGCGACGACGAAATCGGCTGGCGGCCGCTGGCGAATTGTGGGCGGGTGGCGGATGAATATGTGCCTGAGCGCGACATTATTTTCTTCCAAGAGCGGCCGGAATCTTGGTTTACGCTGCGGCCGGGCGCCTTTACGATCCTGTTTCCCGACGACGCTCACGCGCCGTTGGCGGGCACGGGCGCAATTCGCAAAGCCGTTTTCAAGGTGGCGCTAGCATGGCATCGGTAGTCCAACAAGATGCGGGGCGCCCCGAGCCGCCGATACCATCTGCGACGACGCCCCGGCGCGCCACCAACGTTCGCTACGCCGTGTTGGCCGTCACGACTCTGGCCTCGATTCTTTTGTACCTCGATCGCAGTTGCCTGTCGGAGATCGCCAAGAGCGCTGATTTTCAACGCGACGTGGGCCTCGACAAGCGGGCAATCGGCTGGATCATGGCCGCCTTTTTCTTCGCTTATGCGCTGGCCCAAGTGCCGGCCGGCTCGCTCAGCGACCGCTTCGGCGCACGGGGGATGATGGCTTTTTATATTGCCTTGTGGTCGCTGTTTACCGGCCTGGGCGGCGTCGCGGTCGGCTTTGTCAGCCTGCTGGTCACGCGACTGGCGATGGGGGTGGCGCAGGCCGGCGCGTATCCCACCAGTGGCGGCTTGCTCGGCCGCTGGATTCCGTTTGCCGAGCGCGGCAAAGCCAACAGCATTGTCGCGCTGGGCGGCCGCATCGGCTTTGCCCTGACGCCGCTGCTGACGGCGTATCTGATGGCCTTCGTCCAGTGGCACGCCACGCTTCTCATCTATGGCCTGGCCGGCGTGCTGGTGGCCGCGCTGTTCTGGTGGATCTTTCGCGAACGGCCCGAGTTGCATCCGCGCGTGAATCTCGCCGAGCGCGAGCTGATCGAGTCGGGCCAGCCGCCAGGCGTGCCGCTGCCCCACGGTCGTGCGCGCCGCGCGCCGGTGCATGCCATGCTTTGCGACCGCTCGCTGTGGTGCCTCTCGATTACCATGTTTTGCACCAACGTCGGTTGGGCCTTCCTGATCACCTGGCTGCCGACGTACATGAAGGATGTCAAGCACCTGGAGGACTCGGTCGGAGCGTGGATGGCTACGCTCTCGCTGCTGGGTGGAATTATCGGCATGGTGCTGGGCGGTTATCTGGCCGACTTTGCAGTGCGCGTGTTGCCACTGCGCTGGGCTCGCAGCGTGCCGATTACCGCTTCGCGCTTCCTGGGCGTGATCGCCTACATTGTCGCGATACAATTCGACTCGGTTTGGGTCGCGACGGCTGCCTTCGCTGTCGTGGCTTTCAGCACGGATCTGGGCACGGCCGCCACCTGGTCGTATGCCCAGGACGTGGGCGGCCGGCACGTCGGCTCGGTGCTGGGCTGGGCCAACATGTGGGGCAACATCGGTGCGGCCGCGATTGCCGTGCTCATGCCGCTGCTGATCGCCGAAGGCGACCGCGAACCCAACTGGGACGCCGCCTTTATTCTTTGCGCCGTCGGCTTCCTGGTCGCGGCCTTGGCCAGCCTCGGCATCGACGCCTCAAGACCCATCCAGTGCGAAGGGGAGCCGGCCAGCGCGTAGCACGACGTCTCAATCAGATGGCGTGTATTAGGGTTGCCACTGCTGGCTTGTCCAGCAGTGCGACCTTCGAGCGGTGCTCCAGGGCACTGCTGGACGAGCCAGCAGTGGCACCCCAATGAACAACAGTCCATGAAATCCGGCAGCGGTGCCCGATCCGACGATTTCCAACCGCGCCCGCTTAAGGATGCATTTCCGCTTCGCTAATCGGCGCTTCGTGAAAGCGGCGGCCGTCAACCGAAAACAGCTTGCGCAAGGTGTCGGGTTGGACATCCTCGCTAATGGTCGCGACTCTTCCGTCGACGTAGCCAACCAGGATGTCGTGCACACGATGGTTGAGCCCGGCGCCAGGGTCGTCACGATGATAGTCGAGATCCTCGGGCTTGGTCCAAATCACCGCTCGATCAGGCGTCGCTTCGACCAGCATGACGGTCGTCATTCCGTCGGCTCGCAAGACGTTTTGGATCGACGCCGTCGGATCGCGCTGTCCTGGCTTGAGCTTGCCCGGCAACATTTCTTCGAAAATCGTCCCCTCGCCGACCGGCAGCACATACTGCGTCTTGTCGCCGTCGGTTCCGCCCGGCGTTTGGAACTGCGCAGGCATTTGCGAAGCCAGGGCAAGGTTGTGGGCGCTATTCCACGGCTCATCGAGATGGAATTGCTGGTATAGGGCGTCGTGGCCGAGCTGCGGCAGGATTCGAACCCGCCAGCTCAGCAAGGGTTGACCGTCCTTACCAAGCAGATTGCCGTAATAATGGCGCTGCGTGTTTTCTGCCGATATCATCGCCGCCGCGATTTCCTTCATTTTGTGCATCGATTCCATTTCGCGCCCTTTTTCGCGCGCGGCATTCAGAACGGGCAAGGTAAGACCCACGGCGAGCCCGGTCGCCAGCGTGCTGAGGCCGCCGATAATCAGTCCTGCGATCGCCATGCCACGTCCTTGGAGCAGGCCGTTGCTGTTGTTGATTTTCAGCAGGGCAATAATCCCCAGCACCACCGCGGGGATGCCGGTGAACAGGCAGGTTACGAGCGAAAGCAGCCCGCACACCAGGCTGGCGATCGCCAGGCCGCTGGTTCTCGAGGCCGGCTGGCCGCCCGCTGGGTTGAATCCGCGATCGACGCTCGACATACGTGCCTCCAGACGTTGGGGACGAGTCGCAAAATCGCGATCGTACCCGACGGCCCACCGCGTTACCACGCCGCGCCAAAAAATGCCGTGCCTCCGGCGAATCACACCGAAAGCGCCATCGCCCCGTCGCAACTGACCACGGACCACGGACCACGGAGCGCCCCTGCCTGCCAGTGGCCGGTTCCGAGCCAGGCAACGCCTGAGCTTGGCCAACATTGCGGCTTTAGGCCGTAGGAGGTACGCTCAAGGGTGGCTGCACTTGAGGCGCCAAGTCCTCGCCCGAGTCCCTCCGTCCGGTCACCCGTTCCCGCCTCGGCCCGTCGCCATGAGTGGCATGAGCGAACCTTTTGCCGGTGATGCTGCGCCTGCGGAAGATTCGTGCGCCCCGCGGATCGATCCGGCCGTAGTGGCGGCGCTGTTCGTGAAGCACGCCGACGAGCTGCGGCGCTTTCTTACCGGGGTGCTGCGCAACCACGAGCAGGCCAGCGACGTCATGCAACTGGCCTTTGCCAAGACGCTCGAGCAGGGGCACACGGCCCAAGAGGCTTCGCTCAAAAGCTGGCTGTTCCGCGTGGCCTATCACGAGGCCGTGACGCTCAAGCGCCGGCAAGCGGTCGAATCCCGGGCCGCCGACGAGCTGGCTGCCCGCGGCCAGCGCGAGCAGCGCAGCCCCGCCATGCAAGTCGTGGATCGCGAGACCATCGAGCGCGTGCGGGCCGCCCTGGACCGCTTGCCCGTCGAGCAACGGGAAGTCGTGCGACTGCGCATGCACGAGCAAAAAAAGTTCGCCACGATTGCCGAAGAACTGAACCTGCCGCTGGGCACCGTGCTCACGCGCATGCAGCTAGCCCTGCGCAAACTCCGCAAGCTGCTGGAGTCGGATGGATGAAAGATTCGAAAGTGAGACCCATGCCAGAGCCACTCGTTTATCTTTCCGGAAAAATGCTGCCGGCGTCACAGGCCCATGTTGCGATCTTCGACGCCGGCGTCGTGCTGGGGGCCACCGTCACCGAAATGACCCGCACGTTCCGGCAAAGTCCGTTCAAGCTGCGCGAACACCTGGAGCGGCTCTACCGTTCGCTGAAGTACACGCGGATGGAGGTCGGGCTGTCCGTCGACCAATTCGAAGCGGTCTCGCGCGAACTCGTTGAGCACAACGCGCGGCTGCTGCCCGAAGGCGGCGAGTTGGGGATGGTTCATTTTGTCACTGCCGGCGAGCTGCCGGTTTATGCCGGGATGGCCGGTCGGCCCGCGAATATGACGCCCACCGTCTGCGCGCATACGTTTCCCATGCCGTGGCAGCTCTGGGCCAAAAAATATCGGACCGGCTCGCACCTGGTCACGCCGTCCACTCGGCACGTGCCGCCCGAGTGTTACGATCCAAAGATGAAGTATCGCAGCCGGATGCACTACTACCTGGCCGACAAGGAGGCGCAGCTCGTCGATCCCGACGCCGCGGCTTTGCTCTTGGACTTGCAAGGCAACGTGACGGAAACGAGCGGCGCGAATTTTCTCATCGTCGAGCGGGGCACGATCGTTTCGCCCACGACGCGGAATATCCTGCCGGGCATCAGCCGGGCCATGGTGATCGAACTGGCCGCCAAGCTCGGCATCCCGTTCGCCGAGCGCGATCTCCAGGTCTACAATGTGCTCAATGCCGACGAAGCGTTCACCAGCACCACGCCATACTGCATCTTGCCGGTGACCAAGGTCAACGGCGTGCCGATTGCCAGTGGCCGGCCGGGGCCGATCTATCGCCGCTTGCTGGCCGCCTGGAGCGAACAGGTCGGCGTCGACATCGAGCGGCAGATGTTGGATGGGGCCACCGAGCCGCAGGATGCCGGTTCCCGATAGAGGGAAACACCGCGAGATCGTAACGTGAGCGGCTCAGCGAAATTGACCGCGCCCATCATGGTGGGCCTCCGCGATGGATCAGGCATCATACAACTCTCGAACTGAATCGCGCACCAGAACGATGATCGTGAATACGCCGAGAACCGTGCCAATAGGCATATAAAAGCAGTTAAAGACGGCGACAACGACCGAAAAGGTCCAATGCTTCCTGGCACGGAGATAAAAACCTGAAATCAGATTCAATATGCCCGAGCAAAGAATCCAAGTCCCGATCACCAGATAAAACCACTTAAATACTGCAAAGATCTCGGCCGGGTTCGGGCCGTGCCTTCCGTCCGGTGAAAGTTTTGGATCATTAAAAATTTCTGGATGGGAAAACACTGCATGGAAGATCGCGAAGTGTGCGAGCAGGAACAACATGCCCAGCAGTGCGAATCCCGCCGAGATGAAATGAAAAATGGCCAGCAGGTTCAAATGGTTTGCATCGACCTTGCGCTGGTCTCGCAGAATGGGCGGTAATTCATTCATCGCTGATTTGATGCCTCAGGACAAAGATCGATTGCCCGCTCTCGGCAAGCAGGGAGTGAAAAGCATTGTAGCCGCCGGCGCAGGAAAACGCTCTCACGCTGAGCTGGCATTCAGCGAGCGGATTTGAGCATGCGTTTGAGTTTAGTCAAATCGGCGCGTGGTAGCTTTCGGTTGCCCACACCCAGGTCATAGTGCAGCCGAATCTCGTCGGGACTCAGCACGCGTGGGTAGATCGCTACCTCGTCCAGTCCACCGATGAGAAAGCCCTTGCGTTCGCGCGTGCCTAGACGGACGGGCGCGCCGGCATGCGTCGGCACGATCGTCCACTGTGGCGGATTGTTGTAAAGCGTGGCTCTGGCCGGCGGGCCTTGGCGTAAGACGCCGTTCTTGTAGATTTGCACGCCCAGCGGCTGCTGCGTAAAGCGGGCGTCGCCCGGCTCGTAGCAGGCCACCACATGCAGCCACTGGCCTGGCGCGATCGCGTCCTGGAAGTAACCGCCCGCCCCCAGCTTTCCGTCGGTGTTCCAAATGTAGGCCGAGATGCGATTGGGCCGCTCGCGGTCGCCACGGCTATAAAAGCGAAGGCCCCACTCGTGCTGCCCCGGTTCGCCTTTGCCCAGCCAATGGATATATTCCAGCGCACCCGGCTCGGCGAAATCGAGCCGGTCGGGCCGCATCCACGCCTCGACGGTCAATCCCGCCCCGCTGGTCGGCTGGCTGAATGCCGGATCGTCTGCAATTTCGACATAGGAAGCTCCGTCAAGCGTGACCGCGCCATCGGCCTCGCCTGCAATCGCTCCCGGCGAGCCTAGTTTTGGGGCACCGACGAATTTGCCGTGACGCTGGTGGCCACTGTCATCCACCGCGACTGTGGCTCCCGTCGGTTCGCCCAGCCGCCAATAGCCCACGGGTCTGCCGGAGAGTATCACGAGCCGATAGGCATCATCCGCCGGCGCCTTTTTTGGTGGCGCCGCGACGCAGTTGTTCGCGAGCAGGCCCATCGCCATCGCGCAAATGGCGAGTAGGTCACGTCGGCGCGGCCGGCTTTTAGCTTCCATGTTTGGCAGTGGATTTAGCGGGTCGGTGCAGCGGCCGGCTCTTTGCCAGTGATGGTCAGCCAGAGCTGATCGGTTTTGGTGCCGCTATTAAAACCTTCAATTTCGGCTTGCGCGTGGCGTGTGAAGGGCCGCTCGCCCAGTGCGGTGCCGAGGATCCGGATCGGGCCGGAGAAGGGTTGGGCGCCGGCGGAAACTTTGAATGTCGCGTTGCTGGCGGAGAACTCGCCGGGTTGCGATTCGATCGCGGCGCAGCTTGCCGTCGCGGGCAGGCCCGCGAGGGTCAGGCGAATCGGGGATTCGAAGCCGTTGCGACGCTCGATGATCACGGGCAAGTCGAGTTGCCCGCCGGCGGTCGCGGACCAAAGGCCCGAGCCGACTTTGAGCACGAAGTCTGGCTCGGCCAGCGAGGCCCGCAGGCGGTAAGCATAGCGCCAGCCGCCGTGGCCGTATAAATCGCGAACCGTGAGCCGGAATTGGCCGCCCAGCGCCACCGTGTACATCAACTCGGTGTCGCGGCGGCCTTCCGTGTCGTCGGCCGCCGCCATGCGGTTGCCGTCGGCATCGTCGAGCACCAGCGCGCCGTCGAGCGGAAAACCCAACTCGGCGCTTTCGAGCCGAAAGCAAACCGTCTGGCCATCCTGGGCGAAGAACGAATAAGTGTCTGCGTCGCCCGGCCGGCCGATCGTGCCGCAGATGCAGCCGGGCAGATGGATCGCGTTGGCATGCTGCGGCGGATTCGGCTCTTGCTCGATCTGCGTGGCGACGTCTTCGATCCGCACCGTCGCCTGGCCGGCGCCATCAGGGCGGAACAGCGTAAGCACGTCGCGGCCGGCCGGCGGATCGACCGTGAAGGCCGCTTGCTCGGGCGAGAGGTTCCAGCCGCGCAGTTGCACCGCTTGCCGGCCGCTACGGCCAATCGACAGCGGAAATGCATAGCTGACCGCTGCTTGCGAAGTGATGGTCAGCCGATAGACGTAATCTTCGCCGCCGGCCAATTGTATGTCGGACGTCGGCTTGGCGGGAAACGCGAACAGACGTACAAAATACAGGCCGTCGTCAGTAGGCCCGGCGAGCCGAGCCGGGCGTTTGCGCGAGTTGACGTCGAGCCCGCGGTCGGGTGCCGCTCGGCTCGCGGCACCTACGGTAGGTGGGTCGTCGACCGTTGCGACGGCTACGCATGGATCGAGTCCGATCGCGTCGTGGTTCTGGGCTACGACCGTGCCGCTGGAATCGAGAATCTGGAGCACGCCGTCCATCGGCGAACCCAGCGGCCGCTCGGCCTCGACCCAGGCGACGAGGGTCTGGCCGGCCGGAACGTGCATGGCGAACACATCGCAATCGCCGGGCGATGCCAGGCGGCCGTTGATCGTGCAGGCAGCTTGTTCGATCCGCTGGGCCACTCGCCAGGTGTCGTTCGGCTCGTGGTCGCTCAGCTCGGGCAGCGTGCCGACGACCAGCGGCCGCAAGTCGCTGGCACCCGTGGTATCGTACAACCGGACCCAATACACGCCCGGCTCGGCGTCGGCCGCCGCGCGGACCAGCAGCTTGCCCGGCTCGGGCTGCGCCGCGATCGAAAGCCCCGGCCGGTCGGCCCAGGCTTTTAATGATGGCCAGGCGCCGAAGCGGCCGAAAGCCTGCACTTGCACGTGTCCGCCGCGCTGGATGCCCGCCGGAAAAAAGCGGTCCAGCACCGGGCCTTCGGCCATTGCCGGCCCCGCGGCGAAGAGAACGAGCGCAATGGCATTCGCCGCGCTGCGGAATGTTTTGGAGAGCAATCCCATCATGCGAACAGTTCGGGAATCGGCCGCGGATCGCTGACCAGGTGAATGGGGCGGCCGTCGGGGGCTTGATAGATTTTGTCGGGATTGATGCCCAGCTTGCGATAGATCGTCGACG
>DATATB010000086.1:0-12701 GCA_036268995.1 Pirellulales bacterium
TCGCCATCCTTGGCTCTCCTGTTCACGCCTCGCCTGCAAAACGATTGCGTGGATCGGAGAGCCTTTTTCATAAAACGCTCAGAAATTTACCACTCCAATTCCCTCCCAGTTTTGTCGGAAAGTGCAGCTTGTGGGAGAGGGTCGGGGTGAGGGCCAGCAGCACGCTCGACCCGGCGTTTTCCGTAGGCCCGGCGAGCCGAGCCGGGTCCTGCCAAGCAGCGCAACTCGCGCTCCCGGTGCCGCTGGAACTCGCGACACCTGCTGGCATCCACCGTACACATCCCGCTCCGCCGGGATGCAGGCCGGACCGCTCAACCTCTCCAGCGCCAGCCGAATTGCATTCGGCTCGACGGAGCGAGCCGGCTACGGTGACGCGCGCTACGCTCAGCCCCGTAGGCCCGGCGAGCCGAGCCGGGCCCTGCCAAGCAGCGCAACTCGCGCTCCCGGTGCCGCTGGAGCTCGCGGCACCTACGGCCCTTAGTGCTGGTTCACCTTGCGCAATAACCACGCTGCCACGCCGAACAGAATCACATTCCCGAACCACACGGCGTAGGCGGGCACCTGGCCCGATTGGGCCAGGCTCGAGCCGACGAATTGCAGCGGCTGATAGGCCGAGACGATCGGCACGAAGCAGAGCATGAAGCTGGTCATGAAGTCGCCGCGGCGCATGCGCACCGCCACCGGGATGCCGATGGCGACAAAGGCCAGGCAGCAGAAGCTATTGGCCCATTTCTGATGGAACTTGGTGAGCATCCAACTCAGATAGCGTTCTTCGGTATGATAGCGTTGCAAGGCGCTTTGATAGCGGTAGGCCAGGGCCCGATCCTTGAGCAGGTCGGTGAACGACTTGCTGTTCAGGTTCTTGTGCAGGGTTTCGACCCGTTCGCGCTGTTCGGCAATGAGCTGCGGGGTGATCGGTTTTCCCTGAGTCGTGTCGATCGGCAGGGTCTGTTCGATCGTGTCGTCGAACGACATTTCGAATTGCCCCGGCACGAAAATTTTCCCGGACCGCATCAGGATCGTGAGCCGGCTCTGCTTGCGGTCGACGCGCAGCTCGCCGTCTTCGGCCACGATCGTCACGACGTGGGTTTCGCCGGGCGGCTCGTAGGTCAGCGTGGGGCGGATGAGCTTGCGGCCTTCGACGTTTTTCACGGCGATGGCAAAGTGCTTTTTGCTGAACGACCGCTGCGTGCGGAGCATGCCGTAGGCGACTTCGTCGGTCGACTGGATGATCACGCGCTGCAATCCCCTCTGTCCCCAGGCGGCCCCCACGTCGTCGAGCCACACGCAAAACAGGCTCATGGGAATGCCCAGCGCGAGCAAAGCCGGCCAGGTCACCTGCATGGGCGAAATGCCCATCGACTTGATGGCGATGATCTCGTTGCTGGCCGCCATGCGGCCATACACGCTGCACACGGCGAACAGCAGCGCCCCTTGCAAGCTGGTTCGCAGCGCATAGGGAAGCAGGAAGGGCAGAGCCTGGACAATCTGGAACATTCCCAGGCCCTGGTTCTGCAATTGCTTGACGACGTCCGAGAAGATCAACACGGCCGTCATCCCGAACAAGGCGATGAGCGTCACCTTGATCAGTTCGAACAGGATGAGGCGATTGATAACGGACATGCGGTTGGTGGCGGTGGCCTTGCGGTCGTGATGCGGTGGTGTGTGGGGGCTGTTGTTGTTGCGCGTTTCAAAGGGCCGCGCTGGCGGCCTTGGCAATCCGTCGACGTCGTGACTACTCGAGCCCCACCGCCAACCGCCGCCGGTTGTGCTAGCAGCGCCAGCACAACCCGCCAGGGGTAATCGCGGGGCCAGAATATACGCGTTCGGTCGTCAAACGCGAAGTGCGATGTGCTTGACACAAGAGGTCGAAGACCTAAAATCTTTGCCCAGACGCGATTTCGGTTTTTCGGGCCACACCAGCGAAAGGATTCCACCATGATGGCACCCACGGTAAAACCTCATCCGAAGGTGCGCGCTGGCGAAGGCCCGTTGGGCATCATGCTGCCCGGCCTGGGCGCGGTAGCCACGACGTTCATCGCCGGGGTGATGGCCGTACGGCGCAATTTGGCCAAGCCGATCGGCAGCCTGACGCAGTTGCAAACGATCCGGCTGGGTGCCCGGAGCGAAAACCGTTCTCCGCGCATTCGCGAATTCTTGCCGCTGGCGGATCTTGAAGATCTGCGCTTTGCCGCCTGGGACCTGCACGGCGAGAACGCCTTGCAAGTGGCCCGACGCTCGGCCGTGCTCGAAAGCTCAATGCTCGACACGCTGGCGCCCGCCTTGGAGCGGATCACGCCCTACAAGGCCGTGTTCAGCAATGAATACGTCCGCATGCTCAAGGGCGATCACGTCAAGCAAGGCGCCAACAAGCGCGAGCTGGCCGAAGCCCTGCGGGCCGATATTCGCGATTTCAAACAGCGCGAAGGCCTGAGCCGCGTCGTGGTGCTGTGGACCGGTTCGACCGAAGTCTTCCGCAAGCCCAGCGAAGTGCATCGCAGCGTGTCGGCCTTCGAAGCGGCCATGGAAAAGAACGACCCCGAAATCTCGCCCGCCATGCTCTACGCCTGGGCGGCGATCAAAGAAGGCTGCCCGTATGCCAACGGCGCGCCGAACCTGGCGCTCGAGACTCCGGCGCTCACGCAACTGGCGATCGACGAAGGGGTGCCGATTGCCGGCAAGGATTTTAAGACCGGCCAGACGCTGATCAAAACCGTGCTGGCGCCGATGCTCAAGATCCGCATGCTGGGCTTGAACGGCTGGTTCTCGACCAACATCCTCGGCAATCGGGACGGCGAAGTGCTGCTCGATCCCGACTCGTTCAAGACCAAGGAAGAGTCGAAGCTGGACGTGCTGAAGACGATTTTGCAGCCGGACATGTATCCGGAGCTGTACAAAGAAATCCACCACATGGTCCGGATCAATTACTATCCGCCGCGTGGCGATGCCAAGGAGGGCTGGGACAACATCGACCTGTTCGGCTGGATGGGCTATCCCATGCAGCTCAAGGTGAACTTCCTGGCCCGGGACTCGATCCTGGCCGCGCCGCTGGTGCTCGACCTGGTGCTGCTGCTCGATCTGGCCAAGCGGTCGGGCCTTAGCGGTGCACAAGATTGGCTCAGCTTCTACTTCAAAACCCCGCAGTCATCCCAGCCCGGCGTGCCGGCCGAGGACGACGCGTTCATCCAGCATCGGGCACTGAAGAACATGATGCGCTGGATCGGGGGCGAAAAGCCCCTGACGCACATGGACTTCGATAGCTGATCTTGCAGCCAACCGCGCCGGGACGCAAAATACCGCCGTTGCCGGTATGTCTCGGTCCCTGCGCGGAGCTGACCAGCGATTAGCACTCCATCGCTCAAGATTGCCCTGGTTGCCGACCATTTTCTGCCCCGCGTCGGCGGCCTGGAACTGCACGTGGCCGATCTCGCCCGGCAATTGGCCGCGCGCGGACAGCAGGTCCACGTCATCAGCACCACGCCCGGCCCTGCCGAGATCGAGGGCCTCTGCGTACGTCGGCTGTGCGGGCCGCTCTTGCCGCTGTTTCAGATTATGTATCGCTCGCCGCCGCTGGCCGAGTTGCGGCAGTTGATGCAGAGCGAGCGCTACGACGTCGTGCATTGTCATTCGAGCATTGTCTCGCCGTTGTCGTACGGGGCCACCTGGCTGGCTCGCGAGCTGAACATCCCCAGCGTGTTGACGTCGCATTCGTTGCTCGGCCCGCACAAACCGCTGTTCAGCCTGATCAACTCGCTGTTGCCGCTCACCGGCTGGTGTACGCGACTGACGGCCGTGAGTGGTTTGGCCGCCGCCGCACTCCAGCGGCTGTCGGGCCGCAGCGACGTCGGCGTGCTGACCAACGGTATCGAATACCGCCGCTGGCAGGTCGAACCCGTCGGGCATAGCCGGCCCCGGGTCACCAGCGTCATGCGGTTGAACATCAAAAAGCGTCCGCAGGATCTGGTGGCCATTGTGCCGCGGCTCTGTCGCCAGCTTCCGGCGGAACTGCGTCCAATCGTGACCATCGTGGGCGACGGCCCGCTGCGCCGCCGGCTCGAGCGCCAGGCCGCTAGGCTGGGCATCGCCGCCGACGTCGAGTTTCGCGGCTGCCTCTCGCGCGAGGCGATTCGCGGAGTTCTGGCCGAGACCGACGTATTTGTCTTGCCGACCGAATACGAAGCCTTTGGCCTGGCAGCGCTCGAAGCGCGATGTGCCGGCTTGCCGGTCGTCGCGCGCAGCGGTTGCGGCGTCTCGGACGTGATCGAGCACGGCCGCCACGGCTATCTCGCAAAAAACCGGCGGCAAATGGCCGATTACATCGCCCAGCTCGTGCGCGATCCGGCCGCGCGGCAGCAGATGCGCGACGCGGCGAATCAAGGGATCGAGCGCTTCGGCTGGGACGCGATCATCGGTCACACCATCCAAGAATATCGCGTGGCCATCGCCAGTGTGGCAGCCAGGCAGCCCGAACGGATATCGGCATGAAAGTCTGCATCACGGTCGACGTCGAGCATGATTGCCCGCCGTTTATGACGACGTATCGGGGCATCGAAGAAGGCATGCCGCGGCTGCTCGATTTGCTGGCCGAGGAGCGCGTGCCGTCAACATTGTTCATCACGGGCGACGTGGCCCGGCGTTATCCCGAGCGCGTCGAGCAATGGGCACGCGCGGGACACGAAATCGGCTGCCACGGCGATACGCATCGGCCGTTCGACACGCTCGACGAACAGACGGCTCGCGACGAGATGGCTGCTAGCACCGCCACGCTGCGGCAGTTTGCCCCCTGCCGGTCGTTTCGGGCCCCGAACCTACGGTTTCCGGAATCGTTTGTGGCCATCCTGGAGCACGAGGGCTACACGCTGGATTCTTCGCAAGCCAAATACAAGCGGTCGTATTGGCGGGACACCCCGGCCGATAGCCCGCTGAAGCGCGTGCCGGCCTCGATGACGGCCTGCGTGTTGCGTTTTCCCAAGCCGCTGCGCTGGGCCATCCTGGGCCGGCTGGCCAGTCCGGTGGTGCTCTTTGTGCATCCCTGGGAGTTTGTCGATTTTCGCCGCTCGACGCTGCGTTGGGATTGCCGCTTTCGCACCGGGAACCAGGCGCTCGACTGCTTGCGCGAGACGATCCGCTATTTCGCCTCGCGCGGGGGAGAATTGGTGCGGATGGATGCGCTATGAGGCTCGGACGCCAGCAGCCGTCTCTCTCCGTCGAGACGAAATGGCAACTCGGCTTGACGCTGGGAACGCCGAAAGTTGCGCCTGCATCCCGGCGGAGCGGGATGACTACGGTGGGCTTCTCGGCGACAATCTCACCGTTCTCTGGTCGTAAAGATCGGCATTGACACGTCTTGCTGCGACCGACACAATGCCCTAATCCATCGGCGGCCCCCCCGAGAAGCGGGCGATGACCGCGCTATCCGGGATAGCGCGCCGGTGCCGCTGATTCGGGCGTGTTGGCGGAAATGTGCCGGGAATCGATGTCCTGCGAAGTCGGGTCGAACAGGTAAAAATCGCAGGTTGTCTGGGTTTGGCAGCGCAAGGATTCAGGCCCGTCCAGAGAGCCTCATAAGCGGGTGATTGAGCACCCGGCGGCGATTCAAGGAATGAAGCAAGGTGCCTTTAAGCTGTTCACGCCCGGACCCGCACCGCTTGCGCCCCGGCTAGCGGCGGTTGCGCAGCGTCCGCTGCCGTATAACCGCACGCCCGAATTCTCGGCGATCACGCTCGAGATACTCGAAGGCCTCAAGTATCTGTTCGACACCCAAGGCGAAGTGGTGATCCTCACCTCGTCGGGCACCGGCGGCATGGAAGCGGCGGTCGCCAGCCTGGTGGCGCCGACCGATCGCGCGCTGGTAATCAACGCGGGAGTCTTCGGCCACCGCTGGGGCGAGCTCTGCGCCTTTCATGGCATTCAAGCCGACTCGTTGTCGGTCGAGCCGGGAACGCCGCTGGACCTGGGGCGACTCGAAGAGCGCCTGCGAAGCGGCGCGTACCAAGTGCTGCTGGCGACGGCCCACGAAACGTCGACCGGCACGCTGTACGACATGGCCGCTTGCGGCGAACTGGCCCAGCGCTACGGCGTGTTATTCGTCGTCGACGCGATCAGCAGCATCGGCGCCGACGCGTTCCACATGGATCGCTGGCACGTCGACGCCGCCGTGCTTAGCTCGCAAAAGGCCTTGGGCCTGCCGCCCGGCTTGTCGTTTTTGGCGCTCAGTCCTCGCAGCGTCGAGCGATTGGGTAAGGTGCGGCCCCGGTCGATGTACTTCGATCTGGCCGAGTATCTGCGGAACCAGGTTCGCGGGCAGATGCCCTACACGCCGGCCGTGGGTTTGTTTCTGCTGCTCGAAGAGCGGCTGCGCGAAATCCGGCAATTGGGCCGCGAGGCTTGGATCGCGCTGCACGCCCGGCGGGCCAGCCATTTTCGCAGTCGGCTCGGCGATTTGCCTTTCGAGCTGTTCTCGCAGTGTCCCTCCCAAGCCTTGACGGCCCTGCGTTGCCGCGACGGGCTGCAGGCGGAAACCATCGTGGCCGAGCTGGCCGAGCAGCACGGCCTGGTGGTAGCGCCCAACGGCGGCGCACTGAAATCTTCGGTCTTTCGTGTCGCGCATTTGGGCGAGCAAAGCCTCGCCGACCTGGATTTGTTGATCGACGCCTTGGCGCACGTCGTGCAGACCATCGGCAGTGTGGCCGCGTGCAGTGTCGCCCCGTGCAGTGTGAACCCGTAGAGAGAACGTGATGAACGTCATTGTGATGGCCGCGGGTGTGGGATCTCGGCTCAACGGCATTGCCGGCAACAAGCCCAAGTGCCTGATCACGGCGGGCGGCGAAACCTTGATTCGCCGCAACGTCGACCTGTGCCGGAGCCGCGGTTTGCGCCGCATCGCGGTCGTCACCGGCTACCGCTCGGAACTGATCGAAGCCGAGCTCGGCGGCCTGGCACGCCTGTACCACAACCCGTTTTATTCGATTACCAACAGCCTGGCCTCGCTCTGGTTTGCCCGCGACGAGCTGGAAGGCGACGTGCTGTTGATGAACGGCGACTTGTTCTTCGAGCCGCAAGTGCTGGACATGGCGATCGCGCAGACGCGGTCGGTCGTCATGCTGTCGGACAGCACGCGTCGGCACACGGCCGACTATCGATTTGGTTTTTCCGGCGACCGCATCTGCCGGCACGGCAAGACGCTGTCGCTGGCCGAGACGGACGCCGAGCACGTCGGCATCGTGCGCGTCGATCGGAGTTTCATCGGGCAGTTTCGCGATCGAATGAGCCAACTGCTGGCCGCCCAGCGATTCAATGACTGGTGGGAGGACGTGCTCTATTCGTACATCCCCCAGGGCGAACCGATCTATCACCACGACGTGGCCGGCAGCTTTTGGACCGAGATCGACAACCAGGCCGATTACGATCGGCTGCGCAACTGGGTCGGTGGCGCCGTGGTCCACGTCTTGCCGCCCGCGCTCGAGCCGCAACCGCTCGCTGCGCCGCTGATCGACCCCCTCAGCCGATCACGAATGGTTTCCTAGGATCGATCGAAAAAGAACTTCCAGTTTTTTTCGACCGCTCACCCTGCCCTCTCCCGCAAGGGGAGAGGGAGCGCGGAGAAGTTCTTTTTCGGTCGATCCTCAGTTGATTGCCGCGGCCGGTTCGGCTGGCGAAGCATGCCGGCGGTCGGCCAGCGAAATCGCCGTAAACAGCGCGGCGTTCAGCAGCTTTTGCAGCGCGCTGGTCATCAACAGCATGGCGGCCAGCGGGGCCGCGGGAATTCCCAACTGCTCGGCCAGCGTCACCCCCGCCCCGACAAACAGCAGATCGTTCGAAGGCAGCAACGGAATCCAATTGACCAGGTTCCGCAATGCCACGAGCGTCAGCCAACTCGTCAGCGGCACGTCCGGCAAAACTACGGCCCATTGCCCCATCGCCACGAGCGTCAACAGCACGAGCCGCGCCAGATAGATGGCCACAACCGCGGCCATGCGTCGGGTCGGCATCGCCAGAATTTTGCGATGCAGTGCCAGGCCGACCGCGACGAGCGCGGCCACGACCGCCAGGCCGGCCACGAGCAGGGTCCGCTCCGTTGGGTTCAGCGGCAAAGCGGGCGATATTTGGCCCGTGAGCACGAGCAATCCGGGCAGCGACAAGGTCACACTCGTGTCGCAAATCCACGACAGGATCGCGTTGTCTTTGATCGTGCGCAGGACCGTCAACCGCGAGAGGCCCAGCCGCTTTTCGGCCCACACGTACAGATACACCTCGCCAAGGTTGCCCAGCACGTCGTTGTTGTAGACGCACATCTTGAACAGCGCGGCCAGGCCTTCGCGGAAGCGAAACGTCCAGCTCAGGCGATAGGCGAGCGTATAAAACAGCGGCTGCTGGCAAAACAGCACCACCAGCGCCACGTAGAACAGCGGCTCGCTGGGCAGGCTATGCCAGATCTGGCCCCAGCCAATGCCGCGGAGTTGATACCACAGCAGCGCGACAATGCCGGCGAACAACAATCGCCGCCCCCAGGCGGTCACGCGCACACCCGTGGGCGAACGCAGGAAAGCGGCCCCGTGGGCGCGAAATACCTGCAGCTTGTCGCGGACGTTGGACACGCTCGAAAACACCCGTGCGGCTGTGGTGACCGATGGACCCGGCGGCTGGATTTCGCGGCCGGCCAACGCGCTTTGAAAGGCTTGCAGTGTACAAACTTATCGCCACGACGTGCAGCCTCGGCAGCTATCAATACCCCGAAACCGCTCGTGGGGGAAGCCGAGTGCCCGGAATCGACGCACGGGGCGATCGGCAGCGGAATTCGTGAGAATTCCGACGCGTCGCTGCTGGGTCCTGCCTCGGAAGCCTCACGACTTCCGCTACGAGCCGCCAACAGTCGGAACCGGGCTCACGCTGAATGCGGACTTGCGCTATAATCCGGGCGTCACAATATCCCCCGGAATCGAATGGCGTGAGCCTGTTTTCTTCGCTGCCAGAACCCTATGGCCGCTATGCCGCCGAGCATCTGACGCGGCTGCCGTTGCTGGCCGCGCGCTATCTGCGGATGTGCGCCGCGCCGCTGCGCGCGCGGGCTGCCGCGCCCAAGGTCCCGCTCGCCCGCCCGCGGGTCGTGATTTCTCTGACCACGATGCCGAGCCGGATCGGGCGGATTCGGCCGGTGCTCAACTCCTTGCTCGATCAGGACCGGCCGGCCGACGAAGTGCTGCTAGCGGTGCCGTCCGAGTCCCTTCGCGAACGTTGCCCATACCGTGTGCCCGACTTTTTGCGGGGCAATTCGGCCGTGACCGTGCTGGATTGCGGCCGCGACTGGGGGCCCGCGACCAAACTGATTCCGGCCGTACTACGCGAGCAGCCCGACACGCTGATCATCGCCGTGGATGACGACAATATTTATCCGCGCGACATGGTCTCGACGTTTCTGCGTTGGCACCGGGAGTATCCCGACACGGCCTTGGGCTATCGCGGCTGGGAGCTGCCGCCGTCGTTGGACTGGGCGGCAGCGCCAACCCTGTACGCCACCAGCCTGCCGGGCTGCCGTCGCGTCGACGTGGTGACCGGCACCTGGGGCATTCTCGTGCAGCCGCGGTTCTTTGATCCCCAGTTGACCGACTACTCGGACTATCCGCGCGACGCCTTTTTTGTCGATGACATCTGGTTCAACGGCCATTTGGCGCGGCGCGACGTACCACGGATCGTGATTCCAGCCCTGTTTCCGCCGCTGCCCACGCGCTCGTCGTGGATCAACGGCCTGTGTTTCGTCGAAAACGCCGACTCCACGCGCAACAACAAGGTGATTCGCGCCTTTGAGCCGCACTGGATGTGCCGTCGCGCGGCGGCCGCCCAATCGCGGGGCACCCCACAGCGACAGACTGCTTGAACTTTTCAGCCGCTGCCGAGAATGACGTGATGGTTCCCCTGGTTGTATTCGTCGTGGTGGCGGCTGTCTGCGGCATTGCCATCGAGCTGCGTTGGCAGCAGCGCATCCACTACCAGACGCTGTTCGGCCGGTCGCTGGTGCCCGAGGCCGTCAAGCAACGATTGTTCGAGCTACTCAAAGAACTCGACAAAGTCTTTTCGGCCAACGACATTCCGTACTGGCTCGACTGGGGAACCCTGCTGGGCGCGTACCGCCATCATGGCTTCATTCCGTGGGACGACGACTTGGACGTGACCATCTGTCACGACGACCACGCCCGTGCCTTGGCGCTGCGAGATCAGTTTCCGCCCGGGGTGGAGCTGATCGAGATTTCGCAGTTCTGGTCGTGCGACAAGCTCATCCCCGGGCTGGCGCGCTTGTGGCCCTGCAAGACTTTTTTGCGGCTGCTCGATCATCGCACGAATCTGTACGTCGATATTTTTGAGATGGAAAAGCGGCCCAGCGGCCGGCTGCACATGTTGCCGCTGTCGCGCCTCCATTGCCCAAAAAACCATCAGGGCCGGCAGTTGATGGTCGATTCGGCCGAAGTCTTTCCGCTCGAAAAGGTGCATTTCGAAGCCGGATCGTTTCCGGCTCCCCACAACACGCGGGCCTATCTGCATCGCCTGTTCGGACGCGATCTCTCGCCAGATCGCGTGCTCGATCCCGCCAAAGGCAAGTACGTCAAGAAACCGCGCCGAGCCTCGACCGGTTGATGGCAAGCTGGTGCGATCGAACGGCTTGCGTAGATGGCACGACACAGAGTTTTCCGTAGCCCAGTCCCTTCTAGGGCTGGGTTTGCGAATGGCGACCGGTCCCCCTACCCGTCCCATTCCGATGCGGCCTCCGGCCGCATCGGAATGGGACGGCGGTTTGCGCCGCCCGTATGGTCCCAGCCCTAAAGGGACTGGGCTACGGAAACGCGTGCTGGCTGCGGCTGTCACTTCACTGCCAGCACTTCTGTCGCAGCGAGCAGGCAAATCGGAGCGAAACCCGGGCGTACCCCACCCATATAAGCGGTAGGGGTTTTACAGGGTGTAACGGTGGCAGCGATTGTAGTTGCTGTAGCGTCGCGACTCGGCCGATCGCTCCGACTATGCCGAAAATGAGGGAATGACGGATCATGACCGTCCGTGTGGATTTCCCGGCTTTTTCGGCTCGGTGGACGCGATGGTTCACGGTGCGTTTTGGCGATGCGCGCTCCGCTGCCTGTTAGGGGCATGTGGCGTGCTCGCTGTTGCGCCCCACTTGCCCGCTGATCCGCCCGACAATCCGGCGGCCGGGCAGCCCGTCTTGCAGGCCGCGATTCCTGCGCGTGCCGCCAATCCACCACTGCCTCCGCCACAGTCCTGGCGAAAGCACTCGGCTGCCCAAGGGGCCCGAATCCAAATGGCACAGCCGGTCACGCGCCCGGAAGCTTTGCCTGAGCCCGCCGCCGACGGTTTGCCCGACGGCTTTGTTCCCTGGTGGCAGCAGCAGATGAACCAGCAACTGAAGGACCTGTCCAATCCGCTGGAAATGACGCTCGACAACGCCGTGGTCGGCACGCTGATGCATTCGCCGCAGGTGCGGGTGCTGGCCGATTCGCCCATCATCCGCCGCAGCACGATCATGCAGGCCCAAGGCAAGTTCGACCTGCACTCGTTTGCCGAAACCAAGTTCGTCAACACCAGCGACCCCGTCGGCAGCACGCTCACCACCGGCGGCGCCAACCGCTTCTTGGATCAAAACGTGTACGCATCGGCGGGCGTCCGGCAGCAGACCGCGACCGGCGCGCAGGTCGAAATGTCGCAACGCATCGGCTATCAGCAGAACAATTCGATTTACTTCTCTCCCAACGATCAGGGCACTTCGCGGCTGACGCTCACCCTGACCCAGCCACTGCTCAATGGCCGCGGCCGGGCCTACAACAACAGCATGATCATGCTGGCGAAGATCGACACCTCGATCGCCAGCGATCAGCTCTCGCGCGATCTGCAAGCGCTGCTGGTCGAGCTGCACCAGACCTATTGGGATCTCTATCAGCAGCGGGCCGTGCTGCTGCAAAAGCGCCGCTTGTACGAAGCGGCCATCGGCATTCGCGACCATCTGCAAGGCCGCAAAGACGTCGACGTGGTCCGTAGCCAGCTCGTGCGGGCAGAAGCCGCCGTGGCCAATCGCGAAGCGGCCACCATTCGCTACCGCTCGCAAATCCGCAACGCCGAAGCCCGGCTGCGGGCCCTGGTGAACGACCCGACGATTCTGTCCGATCAGATCGAACTGGTGCCGGCCCAAGTGCCTAACCAGGCGTACGTACACATCGACTTGCAGCAATCGTTGATTAGCGCGCTGGAAGGTCGGCCCGAGGTCACGCAAGCCGGCAAGCAAGTCCGGGCCGCGAGCCTCCGCATGGACATGTCGAAAAACGAATTGTTGCCGGTCCTCAACCTGGTGCTGGGCACTTATGTGTATGGCTTGGTGGGCCAAGGCGACATCGCCCAAGCCTACGGCAACCAATTCAGCGTCGGCCGGCCCACGTATTCGGGCGGTTTCACGTTCGACGTGCCGTACAACAACTACGCCGCCCGGGGCCGCCTGCAACAGCGCAAAGTCGAGGTCCGGCAACTCTGCAATCAGTTGCAGGCCACGATGAACAAGATTCGCGCCGAAGTGGAAATCGCCGTCCGCGAAGTGGATACCACCTACCGCGAAATGGCCAGCAAGTATCGCGCAATGGTGGCCGGGCAGGCCGAAATCGACTACCTCACCGAGCGCTGGCAATTGCTGCCCGGCGACCAGCAAGTGGCCG
>DATATB010000087.1:0-126435 GCA_036268995.1 Pirellulales bacterium
TCCAAGGCCTTGAGCACGATGGTTTCCAGGTCGCGCGGCGCGTCGGGACGCAGTTCCACCAGCGGCGGCACCACGCCCGAACTGACTTGCCGCACCAGGCTGGTGCGATCGTCGGCGTCGAAGGCCGGCCGCAGGGCGATCAACTCGAACAGCGTCAGCCCCAGGGCGAAGATATCGGTCCGCGCGTCGATCGCCCCGAAGAACGATTCCGGCGCCATGTAGCGCAGCGTGCCGACCAGGTCGCCGGTGTTGGTCAGGTTATCCTGCTCGCTGGCCTTGGCCAGGCCAAAGTCGGTAACCCACACCGTGCCGCCGGTATCCAGCAGCAGGTTTGCCGGCTTGATATCGCGATGCAGAATCCCGTGAGCGTGCGCATAGGCCAGAGCCTCGGCCACTTGCACGCCCACGCGAGCCACGTTGCGCCAATAGGTGCGGCCCGTCTGCGGCCCGTGCAACTCCAGGGCCGTACTGGCGCGCGATTTTCGTACCACGCTCTTTTCGACGTCGGCCGAGGCATCGGCGCTGGGCAGTTCGATGCGTTCGGTGGGCGAGGCCACGCGCGTCGCGGTGTGGCCGAAGCCATTGGGGCTCAAATGCGGGTCGACGGCCGTCACGTCCTCGGGCCCGGCATGCGGCGGCACCGGCGGATTGACGGACAACCGGGGCTCGCGGTCGTGCGTGTGCTGCATGCGCAGATCGAGCAGCACCTGCTCCAGGCCGCGGCCGTCGATGTATTGCATCACGTAGTAGTGCAGGCCGTCGCTTTCGCCGACGCCGAACACCGGCACGATGTTCGTATGGTGCAGCCGGGCGGCCGCCTGGGCCTCGCGCTTGAATCGGGCCAACTGCCGGGCATCGAGCATCGGCCCGCCGAGTAACACCTTGAGCGCCACGCGCCGCCCAAGCGACTCCTGCTCGGCTTCGTAGACCACGCCCATGCCGCCCCGGCCGATCTGACGCAGAATGCGAAAGTCGCCCAGCCGCTGCGGGCACTTGTTTTCGGGGGCCAAGGCCACGTCGGAATGGACGCCCGTCAGACCCAAGTTGTGGTAGCTTTCGGCCGCCGCCGGCAATGCCCGCAGCAGGTCATCGGCGATCGCCGGGTATTGCCGGGCATATTCGGCCGGGGTCACGGATTCGCCGTCGCGGGTGCGGCTGACGAACTCGTGAACGAGCCGCTGAATCAATTCTTCCTGTGCGCTGGATTGGGTCATGCTCTGCGAGCCGCCGCGCTGCGATGCACAAGGTCCGCCGCCGGCCGGCCGTGGCATTTTTGCAGCCGCTGGCCAAAGCCGGCCTCATTCCACTGCCTGGATCATACCACGGCCCAGTAGCAATGGGCGAGCACCCGCTAGCCCGGGGCAGAAGCCCACGAAGACTCATCCCGACGGAGCGGGATGTCTACGGTGACGGATCAAAGATCGGCCGCTCGGGGGCCGCCGGGGGGAATAACACGTCCGTGGGGGTCGGTCATGGGAGTGTGCAGCTCGCTTTCGAGATTTTGCTGCAACTGCGGGCCGAGATAATGCTCAAGCCGCTCGGCCGGGGCGTGCAGATGATCCAGCGGCAGTTGGAAATGCTCGCCCAAGTAGGCTTCCCACAAGCGATGGGCCCGCACCAGCGAAGCCGCACGCCGACGCCCGTAGGCCGAAAGGCAGATGCGACCGTGCCCCAGCCAGGACACATCGCCGCCCAGCCAATTGGCGACGATCGCCAGCCAGGCGGCCATGCCGCCACCCGCGGCTCGAGCACACTGCCCCCAGGCCATGCCGGGCTCCGGCGCGTGCTGATCGGCCGGTTCTTCGGCGCGGTAGAGCGTGGCAATCACGTCCTCGCCCACGATCCGCAACGTCAGGCCGAACTTGGCCAGCGCCTTGGCCAGCAAACCATGCCGCGGCGCAAACAGCACGGCCAGCGCGAACTGGGCCCCCGCCGCCAGCGCCATCATGCCCGAGACCGTGGCATCCAGCCACGCATCGCCGAAGTAACCGGCCACGGCTGACACCACGCCCACGAGCACGGCAATGACCACCATGCGGTCGAGCCGATCGGTGAGCAAATGCGCGGTGGCCGCCGGCACAATTAGCATGGCGACGACCAGCACCGAGCCGACGGACTGAAACGCCGCCACGGCCACCAGCGCGACCATCGCCATCAGCAGGTAATGCACGAGCGTCGCGCTTAAGCCCATCGCACTGGCCAGGGCCGGGTCGAACGACGCGATCTTCAGCTCTTTCCACAACAGCAGCACAAAGGCCAGCGTGGCGACGAGCACGGCCGACAGCGTAAGCACGTCGCTGGGCACGCTCCAGGGCCCAAAGTCGGTCATGTTCAGCGGCACCAGCTCGATGTAGCCAAGCAGCACGCACTTGGGATCGAGGTCGACGTCGCGCGCCAAATTCGTGAGCAGGAACACGCCCAAGGCAAACAGCGAGGTGAACACCACGCCCATGCTCGCGTCCTCGGGCACTTTGGCGAACGAGACCAGCGACTGCGTGCAGAAAGCGGTGAGCAGCCCGATCGTGATCGCCGCTAGAAACATCGGCAGCGGGGCTCGGCCGGCGAGCAAGAAGGACACGACGATGCCTGGCAGCACGCTATGGCTGATGGCATCGCCCAGCAGGCTCATCCGCCGCAGCACGAGGAAGCAGCCGATAATGGCGCAGCAGGCGTTGGACAGGGCGCCGGCCGCGATCGTCCAGATGGCGATTTGATGTTCGTCGAAGAAGCCGATCGCGTCGCTCATTGAGCCTCCGAGCGGTCGTCGGCGGCGGTCGAAGATTCGGCTTCCAACTGCTGGATGAGGTCGGGCGGCAACAGCGCGTCGATCGATTCGGTGTCCAGGTCGGCGTAGAGCGGGGCCAATTCCGGCGAGTTGAGAAACAGTTGCTGCCAGAGCCGCCGCCCGCGCACGATCTGTTCCGCCCGGCGCCGGCCGCTGACGGTCAGCCGCAATTGCCCTTGAGCATCGCGGACCACTGCCTGGGCTGCAATCAGCCGGCGAGTGGCGGCGGCCGTCGATCGATCGTCGATATCCACAATGGGACCGGCTTCGGCTTCGGCGGCCAGCACCCGGCCGAGCACGCCTTGTTCGGCAAATCGCCGCGCAAAGGCGCTTTGGGATAACCGCAGCGCAAGGATCCCCCGGCGCGGAGCCGCGAGCATCGAGATGAAAAACACTGCCGCTCCGACCAGCACGATCACCGGGCCGGCCGGCGTCAGGCTAAAGCGCGAGCTGAGCGCGGTTCCGACCGAGCCGATGGCGGCCCCCATCAACGCCGACAAGGCGAGCACGCCCGACAGCCGCTCGGTCCAGAAGCGCGCCGCGACGGCCGGAATGATCAACAGCGCGGCCATCAGTACCACGCCGACTGCCGGCAGGCCGATCACGACCATCACGGCCACCAGCGCCGTGAGCAGCAAGTCGAGCGCCACGGCCGGCCAGCCTTGCACCCGAGCGAAACCCGGATCGAAGGCTACGACCTTAAATTCCTTGTAGCAAGCGACGATCAACAGCAAGCACGCGGCCGAAACGCCGGCGATCAAGTACACGTCCTGGGCCCGCATGCCGGCGGCGGCTCCGAGCGTGTACGAATCGAGCCCGGCCCGGCTGCCGCCGGTGGTGCCGGTTTGAATGAAGCGGCTGAGCGAGGTGCCGGCGGCAAAGAACACGCTGAGCACGATGCCGATGGCCGCGTCTTCCTTGATGCGCGTATAGCGGCGCAACAGCGACACGACCAGCACCCCCAGCAAGCCAGTCACCAGTGCGCCGCACAGCATGACCGGCAAGCTGCGCTCCTGCCAAACCAAAAATCCAAGACAGATGCCCGGCAATCCGGCGTGGGCCAGCGCGTCGCCCAACAGTGCCCGGCGGCGCAACACGGCAAAACAGCCGGCCAGTCCCGCACCCGCCCCCAGCACGCTGGTGCCGGCCAGCACCACGATCGTGTTGTAGTTCGGCCACCAAGACGAGGGCCAGTTCACGCGCTGCGCTCCTTCATGCGCACGGCCTCGGCCGCGTCGTCCAGCAGCGGCAAACGTCCGCCGTACGTTTTGCGGATGTTCTCGGGCGTGAACGTCTCGGGCGTCGGCCCGGCCGCCACCAGGCGCGTGTTGAGCATCACGACCTGCTCGAAGTATTGGGGCACGGTGCGAAGATCGTGGTGCACGACCAGCACCGTCTTGCCCTGGCTGCGCAGCTCGCGCAACAGGCCGAAGACCACGCGTTCGGTCGTGGCATCGACGCCGGCCATCGGCTCGTCCATCAGGTAAATTTCGGCTCGCTGGGCCAGGGCACGGGCCAGAAACGTGCGTTGCTGCTGGCCGCCGGAAAGCTGGCCGATTTGCCGGCCGGCTAACTCGGCCAGCCCGACGTGGCCCAAGCATTGCCGGGCCCATTGACGCTGCCGCGCGCCGGGTCGGCGAATCCAGCCCAGCTCGCTGTAGGTGCCCATCAGCACCACGTCCAGCACGCTGACGGGAAAGTCCCAATCCACGCTCTCGCGCTGCGGCACATAGCCGATGGCCTTGCGCTGCCGCTCGACCGGCTCGCCAAAAATCCGCACCGAGCCGCTGGCCAGCGGCACCAATCCCAGGATGGCCTTGATGAACGTGCTCTTGCCCGCGCCGTTAGGCCCCACGATGCCCACCAGGCTGGGCTCAGCCAGCGTGAAATCGACATCCCACAGCACCGGCTTGCGGTGATACGCGACGGTGATGTCGTGGACGTCGAGGACGGGAGGCATGGTTATTTCAGGGCTCGGACGATGGTGTCGATGTTGTGGCGGACCATGCCGGGGTAGGTGCCGTCGGGGGTGCCGAGGCGGCCCATGGCGTCGGAATAAAGTTCGCCGCCGACGATCACGTGATGGCCGTGCGAGTCGCAGCCTTCGACCAGCGCTTCGACGTTGCGGCTGCTGACGCTCGACTCGACGAACACGGCCTTGATGCCGCGCTGGGTCATGAAGTCGACCAACTCGTTGATTTCGCGCACGCCCGCTTCGCTTTCGGTGCTTACGCCCTGGATGGCGCGAACGTCGACGTCGTACGCCCGGCCGAAATAGTGAAACGCATCGTGGGCCGTCACCAGCACGCGCCGCGCCGCCGGGATTTCGGCCAGCCGTCTGCGGCACTCGCTGTCCAACTCTTTCAATTCGGCCCGATACGTTTCGGCCCGCTGTGCAAAGTCGATGGTGTGTACCGGATCGAGCGACGCCAACGCCTGCTCGACGCTCCGCGTCGTCTCGCTCCACAACGCGACATCGAACCAGACGTGCGGGTCGTATTGCCCCGGCGCAATCTCCAGCAGCCGCTTGGTCGGCAATTTAGCAGCGACGGCCACCACGCCGCGCCGCTGGGACATGCGGTCAAAGACCTCGGACATTTTGCCTTCCAGGTGCAGCCCGGAATACAAAATCAAATCGGCCTTGCTCAGCTTGACCACGTCGATGGTCGAGGGCTTGTAGAGGTGCGGATCGACGCCCTCGCCCATCAACTGTTCGACTTCGATCACGGGGCCGCCGATCATGCGGGCCAGGTCGGCCACCATGCCCGTGGTGCAGACGACACGGGGGCGGCCTTTTGGCTGGCCAGGGACATTCGCCGCGTCGGCGCCCGCCCCGCTGGGGCTGCAACCGGCCGCCATGCACAGGCACGCAAGCGTCGCAATCGGCCGCAACAGGCATCTGGCCATTTCATTACGCCGCGCCGCATGGGCCGCGAACGTCCAGTTTTTGATTATTCAAAAATTAATCTTAACTTGATCTTAAAAACTTAGCAACCGACATTCTGTCTCGGTAATTCGGAATCGGAAGACAGTGACCACGGATCACACGGATGTCACGGATAAGAAAATGCACGGATGAAAAACCGCGATTCCCCAATTCCTTCGTCCATCCGTGTCATCCGTGTGATCCGTGGTCAAATCCCCCCGGCTTTGCCCGTGAGAAGTTCGTTGCTCGCTGGTTTGTGAGCTGGCGTGCGCGAACAATTCCTGTGAAATGCGGCTCTTGTGCACATTGCGCTTGTTTCCTCCGGTCGCCAGCGATCCCGGCTCGCCATGAGGAACGCCCCCAAGCTCGCCAGGCTTGTGTTGACCTAAAACCAATCCCTCTTTTATGATGCGGCGGCGCGGGCCTCCCAACCCAGCCGAGGCAAGCCAGCCGAGATTGCAGAACCGAATGACTATGCTTACCAGTTCCATCAGTCAGCGAGCCCGTCGGGCCGGCGGCCAGCCAATCAGCCAGTTGATGCATCAAGCTCTGGCCCAGCCCGAGTTGGTTTCGTTGGCGGCGGGCTTTGTCGATCCCCAGACCCTCCCAGTCGATGCGACCCGTCAGGCGATCGAAGCGGTGCTCGGCGACCCGCTACGAGCCCGCGCCGCGTTGCAATACGGCACGACGCCGGGCTACCTGCCGCTGCGCGAAGCGGTGGTCGAGCAACTCGTGGCCGCCGACGGGCTGACCGGCGATACAGGTCTGTCGGCCGAGCGCGTGGTCATCACGGCCGGTAGCAACCAGATGCTGCACCTGTTGGCCGATACGCTGTTCGATCCGGGCGACATCGTACTGTGCGCCGCGCCGACGTATTTCGTCTATGTCGGGCTGTTGCACAACCTGGGCGTCCGCACGCTGGGCATCGCCAGCGACGACAATGGGCTGGTACCCGAGGCGGTGGACGAGGCGTTGCAAGCGCTCGAGCGCGAGCGGCAGTTGCACCGGGTCAAGGCGATCTACGTGGTCAGCTACTTCGACAATCCGAGCGGGACGACGCTCTCGCACCAGCGGCGGCAACAGCTTGTCGAGCTGGCCCGACGCTGGTCGAAAGAGCACAAGATCCACGTGATCGAAGATGCCGCCTATCGCGACCTGCGTTTGGAAGGCCCCGATCTGCCCAGCCTGCTGGCCGCCGATCCCGAGGGGGACACGGTCATTTACACGCAGACGTTTTCCAAATCATTTTCGCCGGGCTTGCGCGTCGGCTGGGCCGTGCTGCCCGAGACGCTCGTGGGTCCGGTGTGCGAACTGAAGGGCAATCTCGATTTCGGCTCGCCGAATTTTGCGCAGCACGTGATCTCAGTGGCTTTGGAGCGCGGGCTGGTGGCCGAGCAGTTGGGCCGGCTGCGAGCCGCATATCGGACGAAGCGCGATACGATGCTCGAGGGGCTCGAGCGGCACATGCGCAAACTCCCGGGCGTACGCTGGGCCCATCCGACCGGCGGCTTGTACGTCTGGCTTGAGCTGCCCGAGCAAGTAGCCACGGGCCCCGACGGCCAGCTCTTTGACCAGGCCGTGGCCGAGGGCGTGCTCTATGTGCCCGGCGAGTATTGCTACGCGCCCGAGGGTGTGCCGGTGCCGCGAAACCGCATCCGCCTGAGCTACGGCGTGCAGTCGCCGGAGCGGATTCGCGCGGGCATTGCCGCGCTGGCCCGGGCCGTGGGCCACCAGCTCGAGGATTGCCGATGAAGTCTGCCTATCTGTGGTGGCTCGTTCCGCGACCGATTCGGATCATCGATCGCTACCTGCTGCGGCAGTTCGTGCAGGTGTTTTTCATTTGTTGGTGCAGTCTCACCGGCTTGTACATTGTCTTCGACGCGTTCAGTAATCTCGACGAGTTCATGCGCTATGCCGAGAAGGAGGGGAACCTGCTCCAGATCATGGGCACGTTCTACGCCTACCGGTCGATTTACTTCTTCGACCGCACCAGCGCCGTGCTGGCCATGATCGCCGCCATGTTCACGGTCACCTGGATTCAGCGGCACAACGAGCTGACCGCGCTGATGGCTGCCGGGATCACGCGCCGGCGGGTCGTGGTGCCGGTGATCGTGGCGGCGATGTGCGTCAGCGGGCTGTCGGCCGCCAATCGCGAACTGCTCATTCCGCGACTACGCACGGAGCTGGCACGCAGTCCCAAGGACTTGATGGGCGACGCGGCCCAGGAACTGCGACCGCGCTACGACAACACGACCGACATCCTGTTTCGCGGCCAACAGACCTATGCCAACGAAATGCGGATCCACAATCCCAGCTTTCTGCTCCCTTCGACGATCGACGCCGACGGGCGGCAAATCGTGGGAACGGACTGCTACTTTCAGTTGGCCACGTCCACTCGCCCGTCCGGATACCTGTTCAAAGGCGTGAAGCAGCCGCTCGAGCTGCTCAAGGAGCCCGCCTTGAATCTCAAGGGCCGGACCGTGGTCTACACGCCCAAGAGTGCCGATTGGCTGGCTGCCGATCAATTGTTCGTGGCCAGCGACGTGAGCTTCGAGCAGTTGTGCGGAGGCCAGGCCTGGCGGCAGTTTTCGTCGACCGTGGACCTGATCGCTGGGCTGCACAATCCGAGCCTCGACTTCGGCGCCGATATCCGCGTGGCCATTCACAGCCGGGTGGTGCAGCCTTTGCTGGATATCACGCTCCTGTTCTTGGGATTGCCGCTGGTCTTGTCGCGCGAAAATCGAAATATGTTCGCGGCCATCGGCCTGTGCGTGATCCTGGTCGTGGCCTTCATGCTGCTGGTGCTCGCCTTTCAATACGCGGGCGGCAGCTACCTGCTCGATCCGGCCCTGGCCAGTTGGATGCCGCTGATGATTTTCGTGCCGGCCGCGGTTGCCATGTTCGATCGCGTGGAGTAGAGGACGCCGGAATTCTCACGAGTTCCGCTACGAAGAAGCTGAGACTGAGCCATGTCGGAACATGCCACGCCTTGGGTGGAAGGTTTGACCATCGGCGAGGTGCTCCGCCGCACTGCCGAGCGCTATCCGACGCACGACGCGGCGATCTTTCCGGCCCAGGGGCTCGAACTTTCCTACGCGAAGTTTGCCGCGGAAGTCGACGCGGCCGCCCGCGGGCTGCTGGCGCTGGGCATCGGCAAAGGCGATCATGTGGCGATCTGGGCCACGAGCGTTCCGCAATGGGCGCTCTTGCAGTTCGCCACCGCGCGGATCGGGGCCGTGCTGGTGACGGTCAATCCCGCGTATCGGCCGTTCGAGCTGGAATACGTGCTGCGGCAGAGCGACGCCGTGGCCTTGTTCCTGGTCGATCGGTTCAAGACCTCCGACTATCACGCCATGCTGGGCGAAGTCTGCCCCGAACTGCACCAGCCCTCGCCCGGCCAGTGGACGGCGGCTGGATTTCCCCGCCTGCGCTGGGTCGTGACCGTGCGCGGCCAGACGCCCGGCGGGGCGATCTCGTGGGATGAAATGCTCGCGCGCGGCCGGCAAAATGCGGCCGATCTCGACGCGCTCGGCCGCGAGCTTTCGCCCGGCGAGCCGATCAATATCCAGTACACGTCCGGCACCACCGGTTTTCCCAAGGCCGCCACGCTCAGCCATCGCAACCTGCTCTTGAACGCCTACTATGTCGGCGCCTGCCAGCGGATGTCGGCCGATGATCGCATCTGCATTCCCGTGCCGTTTTATCATTGCTTTGGATGTGTGCTGGGCACGCTGTGCGCGGCCGTGTATGGGGCGGCCATGATCGTGCCGGCCGATTCGTTCAATCCCACTGCCACGCTCGAGGCCATCGAACGCTATCGGGCCACCGTGATCTACGGCGTGCCGACTATGTATATCGCCCAACTGCAAGACCCCACGTTCGCCAGCCGCGATCTCAAGAGCCTGCGGACGGGCATCATGTCCGGCAGCCCCTGTCCGATCGAAGTCATGCGGCGCGTTGTAGACGTGATGGGCGTGCGCGACATCACCATCGCCTACGGCCAGACCGAGGCCTCGCCGGTCATCACCCAGACGCGGATGGAAGACCCGATCGAGCTGCGGGTCGAAACCGTCGGCCGGCCGCTGCCGGGTGTGGAAGTCAAGCTCGTCGATCCGGCCAGCGGCGAAACGCTGGGCGACAATGTGCAAGGCGAGCTGTGTGCCCGGGGACACGTCGTGATGCTCGGCTATTACCACAATCCGGAAGCCACGGCCGCGGCCATCGACCGCGAGGGCTGGCTGCACACGGGCGACCTGGCCGTGCGTCAGCCCAACGGCTATTACCGGATCACCGGCCGGATCAAGGATCTGGTCATCCGCGGCGGCGAAAACATTTACCCGCGCGAAGTCGAGGAATTTCTTTTCACGCATCCGGCCGTCGAGCAGGCCAGCGTGGTCGGCGTGCCCGACGTCAAGTACGGCGAGGAGCTGTGTGCCTGGATCAAGCTCAAGAGTGGCGCCGACTGCACGGCCGAGCAGCTCCGCGAGCACTGCCGCCAGAAGCTCGCCCACTACAAAGTCCCGCGCTACATCAAGTTCGTCGACGCCTTTCCCCAAACCGTCACCGGCAAGATCCAAAAGTTCAAAATCCGCGAAGCGATGGTCGCAGAATTGAACTTGGCCGAACCGGAAACGGCGTGAGAGGGCGACGATTCGTCCATCCCGATGTTCGTGATTCCGCCAACGGTCCGTCAACAGCTTGTTCGATTTGTGATCGCGGCCCTTTGCGGCGCGGCTGCTGATTTAGTCGTAGCTCTTTTGATTGACTTTGATACGATGGGCGGCGCGCTGATCGTAGCGGCATGCACGCTACCGTCGGTCTTGCTCGAGGTGTTGTTAGCGTCGCGGCGCATAAAATGGGTTTGGAGGTGCGGCGCATTCATCGTTTCCCTCCTACCTATGACCGTTTGGGCGTTGTTGGGCGTGACGTATTCGGTGGAAGGTTCCGAGATAGCGTACTATTTCCTCATCTGGTATTTTGCCGCGGCAACCTGCGAATTGATCTGCCTTCGCTTTTTAAACCCTGTGAAAGTCACGTGAAGAATGTGGTATTAGATGGGGAACTGTTTCGGCTCGCGCCTATACGTCACCGTAGCCATCCCGCTCCGCCGGGATGAACCGACCTCACGATCGACCTTCCCAGCGTCCAGCCGAGTTGCAGTGCTTCGTCTCGGCGGAGCGAGACGGCTACGGTAGTGCAAGCACGCAACTAGGGCCGGGCGCGGCGAAACGGTTGATACCAGGCTCGCACGGGCGCGTTTCAGCGAGGTTTCTTGCCGCAGCAGAACTTGTACTTTTTGCCGCTGTTGCAGGGACACGGGGCGTAGCGGTCGATCACGGTGGGCTTCTCGGCGGGCATTGCCATTCTCGACTGCAACTGCGCCCAGTGGTCGCTTTGCAAAACGCGCGGCGAAGACCGCCCGTGCAGTCCCGGAAACATCTCTTCGTGTCGCCGGATCATGGGCTCGATGACGGAACTCCAAAATGCTTCGAACTCCTCGTCTTCCATCGTCAGGGTCCGCTGCAATTCGGCAAGCGTTCCATGCCGGCTGTCCTCCGGCGTCAGCGCGAGGTTGTAGCAGACCTGCGCGATCGTGAGCGCGTGGTTCAACTGCTGCATGGAACCGTCGGTCTCGTCGATCAACGGCTGCGCGTAGGCCATTATCCCTTCGGCAATGGCACCCATGTCTACGGTGGTTGCGCGAATGAGCAACGATTCGTTAAAAGCGTGCCGCTATGGGCATTCTACGTTTCGCTGGACCAAGGAGCAAAATCTTCCACCCGTCGCGAATCAGCGGTAGCGCACTACTGTAACTCCGCTAGCAAGTCATTAAGCACGGCGACATCCGCCGGGTATGGCGAAGCCAGCGCGGGCCGCAGCGGGATGGCGATGTCGTCGAGGCGGTGGATCGTGCCGCTGCCGCTGAGGGAATACGGGGCGGTGCGGATGGAGACGCTGGCGTCGCGGGCGGTTTCGGTTGGCTCAGAGGCGATGGCGATGGTGGGGATTGTTGCCATCCGGGCGATGCGGGACTCGGGCCAGTGGGCGGTTGGGTCGGCGCCGACAAGCAGCAAGGTGTCGACCTGGCCGCGGGCGAGCATTTGCGGGGCGCTCCATTGCGTGCCGGAGCGGGGGTAGCCGCGGGCGAAGTTCACGGCAAAGGGAAAGCCGGTCTGCCAGGTCAGCACCTGGTCGACGCCGGCAATGTTCTGGCCCGAGCGCAGCGGCTGGCAGACGAAACGGGTGGCAGCGTTCAAGTCGCGCGTCAGGGCGAACAGGGCGTCGATGTTGAGATATCCGCCCGGCGATCGCGCGAGATCTTCGCCAAACAAGAGCACCCCGAAGCGGGCCGCCTGCATGCGCTCGACCAGGTGCTGCCAGGTGGCCAGTGCGGTGCCGGTTTCGCGCAGCACGCGATCGGCATCCAGCTCCAGCCCACGGACGATCGCCCGCAGGGTCCAGAGCGTTTCGAAGTCGCGCTCGGGCAGCAGCGGCACAAACTCATCGGCCAGCGCGCTGGTGGCGGTCGGCTGATCGTCCAGGACAATACAGACCCGATCGGCTCGCCCGCGCGGCACGAGCATGCCCTCGGGCAGGAGGCTGTAGCGCTCCAGATGGCGGGGGTGTGTTTCCACGGGGTTACCGCGCCAGAAGATGACCAGGTCGCCGCGATTGCGAATTTCGCCCAGTGTGCAGGTCACCTCGCCGACGCCATGAAACGACAATCCCACCGGGCCGGGCAGCTCGCTGCTGGCGGTGTCGATCGTGGCTCCCAGCCGATCGGCGATGGCCACAGCCATGCGCTGGGCCTCGCAACTGGCGGTCGATAGGCCATAGATGAGCGGCGAGCGGGCCGCCTGCAGCAACTCGGCCGCGCGGCGAATGCCGGCCGCCAGTTCCGCCGGCTCGCCGTCGATGCGGCACACCGGCTCGTCGGCCGGCGCGTTGTGCGAGAAAAACCAGCGCTCCCCGAGCGGGCAGGCCCGATCGGCCGCCACGATCTGGTCCGACTGGACGTGCAGCCGAATATCGTCGCAGAGGCAACTGCAATAGGTACACGTGCCGTCATGCTCGGAACTGGACGGTTGAGGCATCGCACTCTTCTGCCATGAACGCGTGGATTTTGGAGGAGCAGCAAGAGATCATAATCGATCGGCAAAGATGTATCTCGAAAATCGATTTCGGCGGTCGGTTCCCGGTAGGGCGAGGCTCCTGCCGAGCTTGATCTTTGGGCGACGTGCCGCGAAGCACGGCTCGGCAGGAGCCTCGCCCTCCCGGTTGATGACACGAGGCTAGTAGAGGTGGGCAGTGCCCACCCTACGGTTACTAAGAAACGAAGCTGGTTTCGTGGTGGGCGCGGGCAGGGTAGACTTGAAAACAGTTCATCCCGCTGTTTTCAGCACGCCTCGAGGTTCACAACATGCGTCTGCTCGTCACAGTTCTGGCAGTTGCAGTCGGCCTGGCAATGTCGACCGACGCGTCGGCTGCCGAGAAGTTCAAGGCCCTGATTGTCGACGGCCAGAACAATCACAACTGGAAGGCCACGACCCCGCTGTTGCAAAAGCATCTAGAGGATTCCGGGCTGTTTTTCGTGGAGGTTGCCACCTCGCCCCCCAAGGGCGGCGATATGCAAACGTTCAAGCCGGACTTCGCGGCTCACCAGGTCGTGGTCTCGAATTACAACGGCGAAGATTGGTCGCCGGCCACGCAAGAGGGCTTGATCGACTTCGTCCGCTCGGGCGGAGGGCTGGTAATCGTCCACGCCGCGGACAACGCGTTTTCGAAATGGGCGGAATACAATCGCATGATCGGGCTGGGAGGCTGGGGCGGCCGCAGCGAGAAGTCGGGGCCGTACGTGCGGTTTCGCGATGGCCAGATCGTGCGCGATACCACGGCCGGCCGCGGCGGCAGTCATGGCAAACAGCACGCTTTTCAAGTGATCGTCCGCGACACGGAGCATCCGGTGACTGCCGGCTTGCCGAAAAGCTGGATGCACGCGCCCGACGAGCTGTACGCCCAATTGCGTGGCCCGGCCGAGAACATCGACGTGCTGGCCACAGCCTATTCCGATCCGGCTACCGGCGGCACCGGCGAGCACGAGCCGATGCTGATGACCATCGGTTACGGCCAGGGCCGCGTGTTTCATACTACGCTGGGGCACAGTCCCGAGGCGATGAAGTCGGTCGATTTTATCGTCACGTATCAGCGCGGGGCCCAATGGGCCGCCAGCGGCAAGGTGCTCGATGCGAGCGTGCCGAGCGATTTTCCCGGCCCGGACAAGACCAGCGTGCGCGAATAACCGTGAGGCGTTCTTATGTCGGGCGTCGCGCCGGACAGCACATTAAGCACCGGCGGCGAGCTGCTCTCGGCCGGTTTGCACGTGATGGCCAAGCCGATTGGCCCGATCTGCAACCTGGATTGCGCATACTGCTACTATCTGGACAAAGAGCGGCTGTATCCGGGCGCGTCGTGGCGGATGGGGCCGGCCACGCTCGACGCGTTTGTGCGCCAGTACATCGCAGCCCAGAGCGACGCGGCCGGCGAGATTGTGTTTGCCTGGCAGGGGGGCGAGCCGACGCTGCTCGATCCCGAGTTCTTCGAAGAAGTCGTCCGTCTGCAACAGCGTTATCTGCCGCCGGGTCGGCGCTGCTCCAATACGCTGCAAACCAATGGCCTGCGACTGGACGACCGCTGGTGCGAATTGTTCAAGCGGCACCAGTTTCTGATCGGCATTTCGTTGGATGGCCCGGCCGACCTGCACGACCGCTACCGCGTCGATAAGCAGGGCCGCTCGACTTTCGCGGCTGCCTGGCGCGGACTCGAAGCGCTCCAGCGGCACGAGGTCGACTACAACGTGCTGGTCGTGGTGCATCGGCACAACGGCGATCACGGCCGGCGGATCTATCGATTTTTTCGGCAAGCCGGCGTGCGGCACCTGCAATTGATTCCGCTGGTCGAGCCGCTCGGCAACATGGCTAGTGTCGGCGTCGGCGGACAACCGGCAGACCTGGTCAACGCGCGCAGCGTGCTGCCCGAGCAGTATGGCGAATTCCTGACGGCCATTTTCGACGAGTGGGTCTACCACGACGTGGGCGGCGTGTTCGTGCAGATCTTCGACGAGGCGCTGGCCTCTTGGCTGGGGCGCGAGCCTTCGCTGTGCGTGTTCCGCCGCCGCTGCGGCCGGGCCTTGGCCATCGAGCACAATGGCGACGTCTATAGTTGCGACCATTTCGTCGAGCCCGACTATCGACTGGGCAATATTCATCAATTGCCGCTGGTCGAGCTGGCCGACGGCCCGCGCCAACGGCAATTCGGCGACGCGAAGGAAACGTCGTTGCCGGACTATTGCCGGCAGTGCGACGTGCGCTTTGCGTGTCATGGCGAATGTCCGAAGAACCGGATTTTGCACACGCCCGACGGCGAGCCGGGATTGAACTACCTGTGCGCGGCCTACCAGCGATTTTTTCGGCACATCGATCCGGTGATGCGGGCGATGGCCGACGAAGTGCGGGCCGGCCGGTCGCCGGCCAACGTCATGCACCGGCTGCGGGCGGCGCGGCAAGCGTCCGCGAGCCAGCCCTCGGGCGCTCTAGCGCCCCAGCGCAATGCCCCTTGCCCCTGCGGCTCGGGCCGCAAGTTCAAGCACTGCTGCGGGCGGCCTCGGTAACAGCTAACGCTGGAAACCGCCATCGCCGCCGTGTGGGCGGGGTTCGCCGAAAAATTCTTCAGGCCATCGGTCCTTGGGTGCCAGCATCTCGCGTTTAAGGGGATAGGGGCTCCCAAGGTCCGTTTTTTTTAGAAGAGGTGCTGCCATGTTCAAGCAGCGGTTGATGTTGGGGCTCGCGGTCGCTCTGGCCGCCAGCCTGGCGACGCAAGCCGAGACAGCCGAGTGCCGCGGGGGAGGAGGAGGAGGTGGTGGTGGCGGCGGCGGCGGCCGAATGGGCTCCATGGGCGGCCAGATGGGCCGTCAAATGGGGATGGGCGGGTGTGGGGCCAATGGCATGATGGGCAACCAGATGTCCATGATGGGCGGGCCGATGATGAACGGGCAAATGCAGGGCGGGCAAGGGCAGGGGCAGGGCGGCGGTGGAATGTGCATGGGCCAGCAGGGCGGCCAAATGGGTGCCAATAGCGGGAACCTATCGGCTAACGCAATGGGCCGGCCGCGAGGCCCCGGCGGGCAAACGCCCAATGGCATCTATGCCCAAGTCTTGCCCTCGGCCGGTTCCAGCCAGGCGTCGGGCAGTGGCGTCCGGCCCGGCCAAACGCTACAGAAAAGCGTGTTGGCCTCGTTCGATACCGATGGCAGCGGCAAACTCGAAGGGACGGAGCTCAAAGCCGCACAAGCGGCGGCAAGCCAACGACGTCACCGCAGTCGCAATTGAAGACGCGGCTGATCGGCCGCCGTTATCGGGCAGGCGGAGTCGGTGGCGGCGCTAGGGCGGGGCCATTGGCGGCCGGTTGATTGGGCGTCGCCACCGGCGGTGGAATAGAAGGCAGGGCACCGGGTGCCGCCGGGGGCAGCGGCACCGGTTCGCCCGTGTTGGTGACCACGGGCCCTTGCTCGCCCGGCGGCAGGCTCCGCTCGAGGTTTTCCAACTCGAGCAGATCCTCGACTTGCACCACGTTCAGCAAATCGGTGACGGCCGTCCATTGGTTGCCCAGCGAGAGCAGATAGCTGGCGATGGCGGTTGAATACGTCTGCTGGGCGATTACGACGTCGCCAAAGCCCACTCGGTCCGGCTGCTGCTGATGGCGTTCGAAGGTGCCGCGATAGGCGCGGGCCTGATCGGGCAGGATCTGCGAGCGGTAGAACTCCAGCACCGCGCGGTTGTCCATGTAGCGCTCGAAGCTATCGGCCAGCGTCACGGTGAGGTCGTTGCGCACGCGCGGGATCTGCTGCGCGGCTTTGATCAACAAGCCTTGCGCTTCCATGATTCCGCCGCGGTTTTTGTCGAAAAACGGAATGGGCATGCCGACTTGCGTATTAAACGACGCTCCTGGCGAGCCGACCGTATAGTCCTTCTGCAAGGCACCATACAGGTACAAGTCGGGGATCGGCACGACTTCTTCGAAGCGCAGGTTGATGCGGGCCTGCTGTTCGCTGTTGCGGGCAGCCAGGATATCGGGGTGCCGCTCCCAGACGGCCTGCCTGAGGAGGTCATATCGCAGGGCCGGAATGGCGACGTTCAGGCTACCGGCGAGCTGGGCCGGCGGCAGATTGGGCGAGTTGACCGTCGCGGCCAGTTGGTTCCACGCGGCGAAGTAACGATTGCGGGCCTGCACCAAAGCTCCGCGGGCCTGCATTGCCAGCACCCGGAGCTGCATCGGTTCGTAGGCCGCCGCTTCGCCGCCGCGGAGTTGTTCGACCTGGATGCGATAGGCCGCTTCGGTAAAGCGCACCAGCGCGTCCATGATGCGGACGCCCTCTTCCGCGACCAGCACCGCGTAGTATCGGCCCTGCACTTGCGTGATCAGGCCAATGCGATCCCTGCGCAGCGCCAACTGGGCGTTACGCACGTCGATCATGGCCGCCGCCTGGGCCAATTGCAGCTTGCCGGCCGTCTTGACCCATTGATTGAAAAACGCGCCCTGGTAGTTGGGATTCCGCGAGCTGCCAACGGTATCGGCTTCGTAGCCGATGGTCGGATTCGGAGCCGTTCCTACCTGGATCGCATGGCCGTGGGCAGCAGTGATTTGGGCCTGTGCCTGGCGAATCACCGGGCTTGAACCGATGGCCAGGTTTTCCAGATCAGTCAGGGCCACTGGCCGCTCCGAAGGGCCGGGCACCGGATAAATCGGCGGCGGCAACGGCGGCAGCGGCGGAAATAGCTTGTCGACGGCGCCGATCCGGATTTCGGGATGCTCGGGATTATAAGGCGGCAGGCGAATTTCGGGTGCCGCGGCTCCCGGCAGATTTTTCGGTAGCGCCAAGATCTGACGCCGCATTCCAAGCGGCAAATCGTCCGCCGGTGGCTGGGCGTGCGCCGGCAGGGCGGCTTGCCAACAGGCCGAGATCGCCAAGACCCAAGCCAGCGCGGTACACGCCGAAGGCGGCCGGCGCAAGACGACCCCGGTGCGCTCCACAGCGCTCGAGGCAAGTGCCTTTGCGGGTCTTGGACGAAACGCCATTGGCCAACCAACGCGGTGCATGGTCCGGTTTGCTGTCATGCCATCGAGCAGGCAATCGGCCGCCCGTTCGAGACAGTACAAGCGCAAGATCGCGCAAAATCTGCATCGACCGTGCTCCGGCGGAAAATCCAGCATTTCCGCTACTGCCCGCAGCCTCGGCAGAGTAACTGACGGAAATGGGCCATTTCAGCGGCAGTTTCAGGATAATCCGAAAGTGCTCAATCTACGGAAGGCGCGGTGCCGATGGATTGCAAGGAGTTGAACCGGTGGCTGATTGCGCGCACCTGTTAAGGCAACCGCAAAGCAGCGTCCCGGTTGAGCGGACTACGTGATGTTTTCGCACCTGGCGGCTTCTCAGTTCCGCGGCGGACAAAACCCCGGGACGAACGTTTGTCGCCAGCGGCGATCGGCAGTTTTCCCCCGTCGGGAGGCGGGAATGAATCGAACCGCGATAGGCACGCCGATCTGGATCGGCCTGTTGAGCCTGACCTTGGCCGGGACCGGCCAAGCGCAGATCATCGCGGTGCGCCCGACGTTCGGCCCGACGAGCGGGCCTGCTTCCGGCCTCGATCAGCAGCTGAATATGGCCAGCCGGGCCAGCTTTCAGGATCCGGCCGTCCTGGGCGAGCTCAGCCTCGCGCCGCCGGCCCCGGCGGCCCCGGCGCCTGCCGCGATCGGACCAGGACTCGCAGCACCAGCGGTCGCGCCACCCGCCGTCGGAGCGCCAGGTGCCGCTGTACCGGCGCTGTCCGAAACGCTGCCAGGCAGCGGAGAGGAAGGCGCGGCGGCGCCGTTCAATGTCGGCAATAATGCCTGGGGAGTGCCCAACGCAGGCGTGTCACCTAATTGGGAAGCGATCATGGCACCGGCGGCGTCCGGGCCGCCACCGACGATCGAAAGTCCGCCAGGCCTGTATCGGCCCTACACGCCCGCGGGCGGAGGATTCTTGGGTGGTGGCTTTCTGCGGATGTTGTGCGGCGGCAACACCGCGGGGCCGGCCGTTGCAGCCAGCGGTTCGCAGCCACTCTTCGCGGGCTGGACGGATTGGGCGCCACCGGCTGCCGACCACGAGCCAGGCTACGGAGTGTATTTGTTCGAAAGCTTCGAAACCTGGCGGAGCATTCCCGACGGCAATACCCGGCCGCACGGCAACAACGGCGCGACGCAAGGCTTCAACCTGGCCGCCCCGATTCCGTGGCTCGCGGCGTATGGCTTCGGCGGCCAGGTTGGCATGAGCTATGGCACGTTCGGCTCGCAAGCCGATACAGAGCAACAGATTTTCGTGACCACCGGTATTTTTCGCCGGGCCGATTTCAACCGGCCGTTTAGTTTCGGGCTGGTATACGAACAGATGATCAACCAGGGCTTTGGGGCGTTTCAGCAATCGCCCGCGCTGGGGCAACTTCGATTGCAGATGGCGTACGCCTTTACGGCCCGCAACGAGGTAGGCTTTTGGGGCGCGTTGCGACTCAACGAGGCCGACCGCGCCGGCCCTGCCGGCAGCGTCGTCGAGTACCGCGGCATCAGCCAGGGACAACTCTTCTGGCACCACAAGTTCGGGCCCGGCAAGACCGACGCCTGGGCCTGGACCGGCCTGCCCAGCAACGACCGGCTCAACGGCGACAACAGCTTCGAAACCAACATTTACGGCTGGCGCACCGAGACGCCGCTTACGGATCGGGTGATGCTGTTTTCGAACTTTCAAGGACTGCGACCCACGGGCGGCGTGTCGCATCATGCCATCTACGACTTCATGGTGGGCATGGCCTTCTATCCCTCGCGCAATGCCCGCAGCACAACGGTCGCCGGCCGCACCTGGATGCCCTACATCCCGGTCGCCAACAATGGCAGCTTCCTGGTCGACACGAACCAGACGTTCTAGCTCGTCACGCTCACGTGACCATCGACTTCCTGCAAGCCTGGCTGCTTGACGCACGCGCTGCGAGCAAGCAGACTGGCGCCGTTTTCGCTGCCGTCGAGCATTTCTCGAGTTACCTTCAACCGGAGCCGCCCCAGACGTGATACGCCAACTGCGAAAGTTGATCTGCCTTGGCCTCGTGATTGCGACCGGCATCTCGGCCGGGCGTCTGCTGGCCGGTCCTCCGGCCGTGCCGAAACTGTCGGCCATTGTTCCGGCCGAGGATCTTGCCGGCCAGCTCCAGACGTATGTCAAAGAGCTGGACGCGGCGCTAGCCGACGAGGCCGCCTACAAATCGTCAGCCGATAAAATCAAGCGCATCGCCAACGCCGTTGCGGCGCTGGCGTTTTGCCTCGACCAGCACGATGCCCCGACGAAATCGATCGCGCGAGCGGACGACGTCGGCGGGATTGCTCGCCGGCTGGCCAAGACGGCCGATCATGCAGCCGCCAAGCAGGAATTGGCGGCCTTGCACGCAGCCCTGGAGCAGCCATCGACGGGGCCGCGAGCCGAAATGCCGCCGCCTAAGATCGCCTCACTGGGCCAGATCATGAGCGAGGCCGAAGTGCTCAACGCTCGCTTGCGCAACAGCCTGCGCCGCTTCGATGCCCGCCGGCTGGCCGACAACGCGCGTGCGGCCGCCGCCTTGGCAGCCATTGGTCAGGCGAGCGTTTACGACACGCACGAAGTCAAAGATCCCAAGCAATTGCCCGACTGGTATCGTCTGGCCGGCGAGATGCGCGACGCCGCCGGGCAGTTGAATGCCACGATTCGAGCCAAAGACAAGCCCGGTGCCACGGCGGCCCTCGGCCGTCTGGACAACAGTTGCAAAGCCTGCCACAAGATTTTCGCCCCGATGGAATGACACTCAGCGCGGCACTCGCATGAGCTCAATCAAACGCTGGGCGGCCGCTTCGGCAAACTCGGCATCGTTGATGTGGAGATCCAGTTCGATGACCGGTGTGGAACCGGCCGACTGCCGCAGCGCATTGAACAATGCCCGCCGCGCGATGGGATCGCAAAACGGCTGGCCTTCGGCATCCAAGGCCGACACGCCCCGCGCTGGCAAAAAAACAACCGCCGGCCCGTGCGCGGCTGCCAGCTTGTGGCCGATTTCAGCCCCGATCCGCTCGTTCTCGTCCGGCGTCGTCCGCATCAACGTCACGTTGGCATTGTGGGCGTGAAGCTGGCGGCGCGCGAACCGAACCGGCACGCTCGTTCGGCCATAAAAGTTCACCATGTCGGTAGCGCCCACCGAGACAACTTGCGGGATGCCCGCCTGGGCCGCGGCAGTCAGCCGCTCGGGGCCGGCCGTGAGAAACCCGCCCACCAGTTCGTCGGCCAGCTCGGTGGTCGTCAGATCCAGCACGCCGGCCAACACGCCCTCGCGCGCCAGCGCCTCCATCGCCCGGCCGCCGCTGCCGGTGGCATGAAACACGAGCACTTCGTAACCGGCTTGCTCGAGCACTTCGCGGGCCCGGCTGACGCAGGGCGTTGTCACGCCGAACATCGTGGCGGCCACCAGCGGACGATCGTCCTCCGCATCGGCCTCGCAAACCAATCGCACCATGCCGGCCATCGCCCGAGCCGCGGTCGAGAGCACGCCGCGGCTGATGCGGTTCAGCCCGGCCAGGTCAACGACCGTATTGAGCATCAGGATGTCTTTGTCGCCGACGTACTGCCGCACCTGTCCCGACGCCAGCGTGCTGACCATCAGCTTGGGCACGCCCAGGGGGAGCGCACGCATGGCGGCCGTGCCAATGGTGCTGCCGGCCGATCCGCCCAAGGCGATGATGCCCGACAGTTCTTTGCGGGCAAACCGCTCCGCCACCAGGCGGGCCGCTGCGGTGGCGGCGGCATCGACGGCGCTGGCGCGATCGCCCGCAGCCAGGGCAGCGGCATCAAAACCGGCGGCCGAAAAGACCGCGTTGCGCGGGATGTCGGCCGTCGTGCCTGCTGTCGGACCGCAACTGATGTCGACCACGACGCAGGTCAGGCCCAGTCGCTCGAGTTGCCAGCGCAAATAGTCGGCTTCGGCGCCCTTGGTGTCGAGTGCCGCGAGCAAAAAAACGGCCATATCCGTGCCGGCGTTTGGAGGAACCTCCCCGGGCTGACGCCCTGGGGCTCGCCAAAGACGATGAGGAAGCGGCGCCAACCGTTTAGTAGCGTGCGAGTTCCTTTTCGGTGCCCGCGGGCTGAACGGCTCGCAGTGTGGCTTGCGCCTGCTGCGTCATGAAGCGCAGCTCGCTGCCGATGGCGATGAACTGCATGCCCTGTTCGGCCCGTGCCAGCGCGGCCTTGGGATCCATCGTGTGCATGCCGGTGGGCGTGCCGGTTTTCTTGCCGGCGGCCACGACGCGGGCGAGCATCCCTTCGAGTTCGTCATCGGTGGCTTCCGGACCGCCGGCGGCGCGCATGTTGGCCCGCAGATCGACGGGCCCGACAAAAATCGCATCGACGCCAGGCAAGGCATAGATCTCTTCGGCATTGTCGACGCCGGTCGGGCTTTCGGTTTGCAGAATGACGAGGATTTCGTCATTCGCGCGGCGAAAATACTCGGCCGAAGTGGTGTCGAAGTTCAGAGCGTGCAAACCGCCGCCCAGGCTGCGATTTCCCTCGGGCGGATACTTGGCCGCGGCGATGGCAATTTTGGCCTGCTCGACCGTATCGACCATCGGCACGACGATGCCCCAGGCGCCGGCATCCAGAGCACGCTTGATGTAAAAATGATTCCCTTGCGGCACGCGGCAAATCGGCACGCAACCGGCCTCGGCGATCCCGGCGAACACGGCCGCGGCCTGCGCCCAATCGATCGGGGAATGCTCCATATCCAACGTCAGCCAGTCGAACCCAGTCCGAGCCAGCACGCGCGTGGCGTATAAATCGCCCAGCGACAGCCAGGTCCCATACGACGGTTTTCCATCCTGCAACGCACGCTTGACGGGATTCACTTTCATGGGGGCATACACCTTCATAGGGACGGGCAACCAGGGCAGGGGATCACGGCGGGGCTTGAGCCCTTAATTCTGCCCATCCGGCTCGCCGAGGGCAAGGGCCTGGCAGTAGCCTGTTAAGAACCCTCGGGAATTTCGGTGTAATCTGGCAAAGGCATATCAACAACTGACAACTGACAACTGACTTGCTCGCCTGGGGCGTTTGCTTTGCGAGCCAGCCGGATGCCGGTTATCTTTGCAGCGGTTTCAAGCGCACCGTGGGTTAAGTGGAGGCTAGGGCCATGCGCGCGGCGGTGAGCGGGGCGACGGGCTTTATCGGCCGGCAATTGTTGAAGCAGCTTGCGCGGCCGGTGGTGCTCACGCGCGATCCACAGCGCGCCGGCGCGGCGCTTGGCAATATCGAAGCGCATGCCTGGGATCCGACCGCCGGCCCGCCACCGCTGGAAGCCCTGCGCGGCTTGGACGCCGTGTTTCACCTGGCGGGCGATCCGGTGGCTGAAGGCCGCTGGACCGAGGAGAAAAAACGCCGCATTCGCGACAGCCGCGTGCTAGGCACCCGGCACCTGGTGGAAAGCTTGTCGCGCCTGCCGGAGGGCGAGCGACCGAAGGTGCTCGTTTCCGGCTCGGCTGTAGGCTACTACGGCGATCGCGGCGACGATCTGCTGACCGAAGACGCTTTGCCGGCCTCCGACTTTCTGGCCGAAGTCTGCCAGGCCTGGGAGCGCGAATCGCAAGCCGCCCAAGGGCTGGGTATCCGCGTCGTCAATCCTCGCACCGGCATCGTGCTGGGCGCGGGCGGCGGAGCGCTGGCCAAAATGCTGCTGCCGTTTCGGTTGGGGCTCGGCGGGCGCCTCGGCTCGGGCCGGCAGTGGATGCCCTGGATTCATTTGGACGATACGGTCGGTTTGCTGCTGCACGCCGCCGGGCGTGACGACCTGACCGGCCCGATGAACACCGTCGCGCCCAATCCGGTGACCAATCGCGAGTTCACGGCCACGCTGGCCCGCGTGCTGCATCGGCCGGCATGGCTGCCAGTGCCGGTGCTGGGCTTGAAGCTGGCGACCGGAGATTTTGCCGAGGTGCTCGTCGCCTCGCAGCGCGCCGTGCCGGCCGTGGCCGAGCGCAGCGGCTACGTATTCAAGTTTCCCCACCTGCGGCCGGCACTCGAAAGCATCGTGTCGCGGCCCGCGAACTGACAAATCGACGCTGACGCTCTCTCGACGTGGATGCCCACGCGCAAGCCTGTCTGCCAGCGACTCAACCACTGACCACTGACCACATGGCTAGCTGCCAGCGACCGCACGTCGATAGTTTGGTCAAGGCCGGCAGAAACTGCCGATTATTCTCATTGTAACGCCGCGGCGCGCCGAAACTATTTTGTAGGCGCGCCCGCGCTGCGCTGCTTGCAGCGGCTCGGGGCAATCACCCACGATCGCGGCCGCGCAGCGCTGGCTTCGCTGTCAGCTTGTGGGCAATTCGGCGATTGACGGGAAACATCGTCATGCGCGATTCCAGGTGTTCGATGCTGCTGGCACTGGCGCTCGTCGCCACGACGGCCGGCTGTCGATGCACTTGCGACGGTCCCCTGGGCCACTACGACTGGGCCCTGTGCCAATCGCATGCGGCCACCGATTGCCCACCGCCTGAATTGGCCCGCGCCGGGCACAAATGCCCTCCGGGAGCCAAGCTGGACACGGTGCCGCCGCAAGCGGTGTCGATCGACGCGCCGGCCACGAGCGAACTGGTGCCGCTGCCCACGCGGCCGGTGTTCGGTTCGCGCATGGATGGGCGACAAGCTGGCATCGTCGAGCCAGCATCTGCCGATGAGCCCGCGGCCGAGCTGATTCCCGCTCCGCCGCCGAGTCCCGCCACCAGCGGCACTTCCCTCAAGCTGCGCCGCAACAACCCGCCACTGCCGGCGGTTGAATAGCGGCCAGCGCGAGCGAGCGCAAATCGCGCGCCGCAAATGGCTTGCTTGTGCTGCCAGCCGCATGCCATTAGGCCGGCCATCCACTGGCTGAGAACCTGGGCGGTCTTTTCCGGGCATGGCTCTGGCCGGTCAAGCGTTCTGAGACGCATGGCCGATGAACTCAGCAGTTCGCTTTGAATTTGCCTGCTCGAAATATGCATGAAAGACGGTACGGGCGCCGTGTGACTCGGGGGCCGAGAGGGCCCAGCGTGTTACTGACGCCGCCGACGACCCCCTGCGAGCGCGGCACCGGCCTGGAGAGTCCCAAAGCCTCGAAGACCCCAGCGAGACGACTCGTCAAACCAGCGGCGGCCCATGCCAAGCGGGTATGAACCGCCGAAAAGCCCGATGCGACCTGCGGCTTTGTTCGAGATATAAAAAACGCGACGAGCTATCCATGCGTTATCGACCCGCCCGGCAACGATGGCGATTCCCGCTCGCCGTCTTGGGCGCCCTGGGCTTGCTGGTGACTTTCGTGGCCCTGCCAGGAAAGTCGACCGCCGAGCGTTTTCATCGCGCGAGCACCACTGCGCGAGAGCCGCGCCGCACCGCGATCGTCGAGGTCGTGGAGCAGGCACGCAGTGCGATCGTGAACATTCACGGTGAAAAAACCGTCGACGCTACCGACGCTCAACACGGCGAAGGCAAGCGCCGCGTCAACGGCATGGGCACCGGCGTGATCATCGACCAGCGTGGCTACATCATCACGAATCATCACGTGGTCGATGGCGTGCGCAAGATCATGGTCACCACGGCCGACAGCGAAAATTATGTCGCTCGGCTGGTGTCGCACGACCCCAAGACTGACTTGGCCATCATCAAGATCGACGGCGATTCGGACTTTCAGGTCATCCGCATCGGCACCTCGGCCGATCTGATGGCCGGCGAAACCGTGATCGCCGTCGGCAATGCCTTCGGTTACGAGCATACCGTCACGCGCGGCATCATCAGCGCCTTGCACCGCACGGTGCAGGTGAGCGATGCCCAGAACTACGAAGACCTGATCCAGACCGACGCCAGCATCAATCCCGGCAACTCGGGCGGCCCGCTGCTGAATATCGAAGGCGATATGATCGGCGTGAACGTGGCCGTGCGTGCCGGGGCCCAGGGCATCGGCTTTGCCATTCCGGCCGACAAGGTCGTGGCCGTGGCCACCGACCTGATCAGCACGCGCCGGCTCGAGGGGACATGGCATGGCGTTGTGGCCCGCGGAATGGCCAACGACGCGGGCCTGGTGGTCACCGACGTCGATCTCGACAGTCCGGCGGCCACTGGCGGCTTGCGCTCGGGTGATACGATCACCTCGGTCGACAAGCTGTCGGTGGAGCGGCCCTTGGATCTGGAGCGCGCCCTGCTGGGCCACCATGCCGGCGAGACCGTGGAAGTCTCCGTCGAGCGCAACAATCAGCCGCTGAACCTGAAGTTGACGCTCGGCAACCTGCCGACGACCGAAGTAGCTGAAAACGATTCGGTCTGGGACCTGCTGGGCTTGCGGCTCGACCCGATTCCGGCCCGGCAATTCCAGCAGTATCGTTCCCGCTATCGTGGCGGCCTTTCCGTCTCCGACGTCCGGCCAGACAGCCCGGCCGCGCGGCAAGGCATTCGCCGCGGCGACATCCTGGTGGGCATGCACGTCTGGGAAACGATTTCGATCGAGAACGTGGTCTACATCCTCGGCCGTCCCGATTTCACGCAGCTCGGCCCGCTCAAGTTTTACATCCTGCGCGGCAACGAGACGCTGTTCGGCCACCTGACCGTGTCGCAGCGAACTCAGCAGCGGTAGGGGGAACGAAATGCGGAAGTATGAATGATGAATGATGAATGGTGGAAGACAGCTGGCGCCAGCTCCGGCATTCATCATTCATCATTCCTACTTCATCATTTGTTTTGCGCCCGGCGTGCGGTACACTCCGACGCATGCCTTCCCCGCACCGCATCGTCTCGCTGCTGGCTAGCGCCACCGAAATCCTCTGCGCGCTAGGCCTGGCCGATCGGCTGGTGGCCATCAGCCACGAGTGCGACTATCCGCCCGAAGTGCTCGACAGGCCGCGCGTCACGAGTACGGCCATCAGAGCCGAACTGGACAGCGCCGCGATCGACGAGCAGGTCGGCCGGATGCACGCGGCCGGCGAGCCGCTGTACCAGGTCGACGAAGCCCGGTTGGCGGCGCTGGAGCCGGATCTGATCGTTACGCAGGCTCAGTGCGACGTGTGCGCCGTGAATTATGCCGACGTGCTGCGGCTGGCCCAGCAGCGTCTGCCGGGCACGCCCGTATTGGCGCTCAATCCCGCGCGTTTGGGCGACCTGCTGACTGACATCGAGCATGTCGGCGAGGCGACCGGCCGGCAAGCCGAAGCTCGGCGGTTCATTGCCAGTCTGCAACACCGCATCGATGCGGTGCGCACACAAACCGCCGCAATCCCTCCGGGCGAGCGGCCGCTGGTGGCCTGTATCGAGTGGATCGAACCGCTGTACCTGGCGGCCAATTGGATGCCCGAGCTGATCGAGCTGGCCGGCGGCCGGCAGCCGTTTTCACAAGCGGGCGACAGGAGCGTGGTCAGTCGCTGGGAAGAAGTCCTCCAAGCCGATCCTGAAGTCATCATCGTTATGCCCTGCGGCTTCGACCTGGCCCGCACGCTGGCCGAATGCCGACGACTGACTCAGCGTCCCGGCTGGCAACAGTTGCGGGCCGTCCGTCAGAACCGCGTTTACGCCGTCGACGGCAACGTCTACTTCAACCGCTCCGGCCCGCGGCTGGTCGACAGCCTTGAGCTGTTGGCGAAATTGTTGCGCCGGCCGAAAACGCGAGGCGAAGCGGGGATATGGGAAGTGATGAAGTAGGAATGATGAATGCGGAATGGAAGAGGGCGCCGGTGTCAGCTCCGGCATTCATCATTCATCATTCCTACTTCATCATTCCTGCTCCGCCTGCTGCTGCGTCACGCAATGAAACGTCCCCAGGCCCCAGGCTAGCTCGACAGCGCGCAGGCCGATGACTTTGCGATCGGGAAAGGCGGCGGCGAGCGTGGCAATGGCCTGGGCGTCGGCCGGGTCGTCAAACTGCGGCACGACCACCACGCCGTTGGCAATGTAAAAGTTGCAGTAACTGGCCGGCAAACGCTGACCTTGATAACGCACGGGCCGCGGCATCGAAAGGCCGACGATTTCCAACTTGCGGCCTTGCTCGTCGGTGGCCAGCTCCAGGCGGCGGAAGTTATCCTCCAGCGCCGCGTAGTTCTCATCCTGCGGGTCCGGCTCGCGGGCGGCGACCACGGTCCTGGGGCCGACGAATCGGGCCAGCTCGTCGATATGTCCATCGGTGTCGTCGCCGACGATACCTTCGCCCAGCCAGATCACGTGCCGCGCGGCGCAGTAATCGGCCAGGTAGTGCTCCAGGTCGGCGCGGCCGAGTTGCGGATTGCGATTGGGATTCAACAGGCATTGCTCGGTCGTGAGCACGCTGCCGGCGCCGTTAAAGTCCACCGCGCCGCCTTCCAAAATGATTCCCGGCTCGAAGCGTCGAAAGCCCAACAACTCGGCCACGCGCGCGGGGACCTGGTCATCCAGATCGAACGGCGGATACTTTCCGCCCCAGGCGTTGTAACCCCAGTCGATGAGCGCCGGCCGACTACCGGGCGGACCGACCAAAAACATCGGCCCATGATCGCGCTGCCACGCATCGTTGGTGGGCACGTCGTGGAACGAAACCCGCGGCAACCCGCTGACCAGCGCCCGAGCCTGCTCCAGCACTTCGCCGCTGGCCAGGATGTTGACCGGCTCATAATTGACGAGCGCCTCGACCAAACCGGCAAACGTGCCCGGCACCGGCTCGAAATGATCCGGCCAGCTCGCCTCGTTATGCGGCCAGCTCAGCCACGTACCGGCATGCGATTCCCACTCTGCCGGCATGCGGTAACCGAGGGCAGCGGGGGCGGGGGGCGGATTGACCGTGGGCACGAAAAACTCCTGGGGAAGTGAAAAGTGAACAGTGAAAAGTGGAAAATGGGGGAGCCGGAGGAATTCTCCGTTCGCTGCACTATTCACTTTTCACTGTTCACTTTTCCCTTTCTCCGATCCACCTTTTCACCAAATCGCCGTACGCATCGATGCGGCGGTCGCGCAAGAAAGGCCAGTGGGTGCGGACGACGTCGATTTGGTCGAGGTTGCACTCCACGACCATCACGGATTCTTCGTCGTGCTCGGCCTTGGCCAGCAGGTTGCCATTGGGATCGGCCACGAACGAACTGCCCCAGAACTCGATGCTGCCTTCGGTGCCCACGCGATTGACGGCCACGACGAACACGCCATTGGCAATCGCATGGCTGCGCATCATGGTTTCCCAGGCCGAGTGCTGGCTGGCGCCGAACTCGGCCTTTTCGCTCGGATGCCAGCCGATGGCTGTGGGATAGAACAGAATCTGGGCGCCGTGCAACGCGGTCAGCCGGGCCGCCTCGGGATACCACTGGTCCCAGCACACGCACACGCCCAACTGCCCGAAGCGCGTGCGGCAGCTCGAAAAGCCGAGGTCGCCGGGCGTGAAATAAAACTTTTCGTAGTACAGCGGGTCGTCCGGGATGTGCATCTTGCGATAAAAGCCCGCCTGCCGGCCGTCGGCATCGAATACCACCGCCGTGTTGTGGTATAGCCCGGGCGCACGCCGCTCGAACAATGAGGCCACCAGCACGACGCCATGGCGCGCTGCGGCCGCGGCCAGGGCTTCACTCGTGGGACCGGGAATCGGCTCGGCTTCGGAAAAGCGGGTATGGTCTTCGGTCTGGCAGGGATACTGGCCCGCGAACAGCTCTTGCAGGCACACGATCTCGGCGCCGGCCGCCGCCGCATCGGCGATGCGCTGGAGTGCCTTGTCCACGTTCGCGTCTCGGCCGGTGCCGCAGCGCATTTGCACCAGCCCGACCTTGACGCGCGCAGGCCCGGCCGCGTGCATGGCGACGGCCGGCGAAGGTGCGGGGATGGGAGTCATGGCCGACTGATGTTACCCTAGCCGGAATGAATGGCCAACCGCCCCGCGGCTTGTTCGTGACCGGCACCGACACGGCCGTGGGCAAGACCTACGTCGCCGCCCTCATCGCCCGGCAACTCGTCGCAGCCGGCCGGCGCGTCGGCGTCTACAAGCCAGTCGCCAGCGGCTGCGTGGCGAGCCCCAACGACCTGGCGAGCCCCGACCGTAAGGGACGGGAGAAATTGGTCAGCGACGATGCCCTGCAACTCTGGCAAGCGGCCGGCCGGCCGGGTGAGTTCGATTGGGTCTGCCCGCAATGCTTCGCGGCGCCCTTATCTCCGCCGCGTGCCGCGCGCGAAGCAGGCCGGGCCGTCGATCGCGCGCTCCTCCGTAGCGGATTGGACTACTGGTCGGCCTCTCACGAAATTCTCATCGTCGAAGGCGCCGGCGGGTTGCTTTCGCCGGCCAGCGACGAAGATTCGATGGCCGACCTGGCAGCCGACTTTGGTTTTCCACTGATCGTCGTGGCCGCCAACCGCCTCGGCACGATCAACCACACGCTGCTCACGCTCGAAGTGGCCGCCAGCCGCAAGCTGCAAGTCGCCGCCGTGATCCTCAACGACTTGCCCGACGACTCATCCGACCCCAGCCGCTCCACCAATTTCGCCGATCTGCAACAGCTTATTGCCCCACTGCCGCTAGTAGCTCTCAACTCGCGTGGACAATCGCCTACGCCTGCAATCGAGTGGCAGCGAGCGCTAGATATCGCATTGGGAGAAGAAGGAAATTGACCACGGATCACACGAATATCACGGATAAAGAACTCCTCTTTATCCGTGTCATCCGTGAAATTCGTGGTCACTCTTCGTCGTTTTCGCCATCTCAGAATCTGCCTGCAACTCCGCAAGATTCAAAATTCAGCAGCGAGCGCCAGATATCGCATTGGGAGAAGAAGGAAATTGACCACGGATCACACGGATATCACAGATAAGGAACTTCTTTTTATCCGTGTCATCCGTGAAATCCGTGGTCACTCTTCGTCGTTTTCTTCTTCTCAGAATCTGCCCAATTCAAAAATCGTTTCCGTTGCTCGTAATAAACTGCCCGCTGGTGCGTCAAAAGGGGTGGGGACGAGCGGGATACCTCGACAGCGTGCTCGAGTGGGCTACCGAAGGCTAAGGCACGGATCGGCAAGGCTATCGCAGCGAGTTCTTCACGCTGCTGGATCGTGCCAAGAGTTTGATGGCTAAGTGATTGGTCCTCCGGTCGCTAACGCTCCCGGCTCGCCGGGATGCAATGCCACGTTACATTTCAGATCGTGGCTCGGGCGCGAATTTCTTCGAAGGTGGTCTGGCGGATGATCGCGCCGTTTTCGAAGACGAGTTGTAAGAGGTCTTCGCCGCCAGCGGACTGGGCCACGGTCTTGAGCTGCCCGCCATCGCGCACGAGTTTGAGGCGGCCGGCCTTGGATTGCTTGCCGGGATCGGTGACGGGGTGCTTCAAGACGTCGCGGTCGTGGCCGTTGACCGTGGCGCTGGAGCATTTGAAGGCGAACTTGAGCGTGTCGCGGTTCAGCTTCTGCAATAGCCCACCGCCGGAGCCGAAACTGATGTTATCGGCCGACCAGCCGCGCGCGGTCACTGCTTCCAGAATCGTGCCCAGCATGCAATAGTCGATGCCGTCGCCCTGGATCACGCGCACGTGCGGATCGAGCACGCGAAACCCCTTTGAATTCTGCTGGGTGCCAAAGGCCTCGCCCAGCAACTCCAATACGCGGACGACCACTTGCGGCGGATCGCCCGAGTCGGGCCGCACGACGAGCACGCCGTCGCGCTGGAGCACCAGGTCGCGGAGTTGCCGGCCCCAATACTCCGAACAGGCTCGAAAAACGTCGTACGAATCGCTGACCACGGCCACGGTGCCACTGGGAAACTGCTCAAGCATGTTTCGCATCGCGTCGACTTCATGGGCTTCGCCCCAGGCGGTGATCGTGCTGTGCTCGGCGGCCGGGATCGAATGGCCGGCCATCGGGCAATCGTAATGCTCGCGGGCCAGCACCAGCGCCGCGACGTTATCGGTGCCGTGAAAATTGACCAGGTGCGCGGCCCCGCCCACGGCGGCTGATTCGACCGACGTGCTGCCGCGCAATCCGAAGTCGTGCAGTTTCCAGCCGGCCTGCCGCGGCGTGCCGGTCGCAGCCAGGTGGCCGTGGATGACCTTTTTCATTTCGCGCGACTGGGTGGCCACCGTCGTGCCGTACCACACCTGCACCAGCACCGTCTCCAGCCAATTCGTGAGCCAGTAGCAGGCCGGGTCCGTGTTCTCGATCGTCATCAACACATTGTGGGCGGGCACGACCATGCCCTCGGGCACGGCGCGAATCCGCACCGGCAAGCGGCCGCCATGAGCCTCGATCACATGCTGCCAGCCGGCGCGATTAAACAGCGGCTGGCCAAAGTGCTGCTGGTAAAACTGTTCGGCAGCATCGATGTCGGCAGCCGAAACGATCGGTCCGGCCAGATAGTGCCGCAAATAATATTGCAGGCCGAAGAACACGGCCTCGTCGAACTGGCCGCCGCGCGACTCGAAATACGAGTACACGCGCTCGGTGCCCGGCGGATACTGCCGGTAGTGCGAGACTTTGTAGCTATCGGTCAGGAAAAGGAGTGATGAGAGGAATGATGAAGTCGGAATGATGAATGATGAATGGGGGACGGCGGACGCCCGACCGACGTCGCTGCCCGTCTTACATTCATCATTCATCGTTTCGACTTCATCAATGTTAGCACTGGTGGTAGCCGAAGACGGCGACTTGAGGGTTTTCCAGGTCTTCGAAATCGCGGTACTTCATGCGAAACGCCTGGCGATGGGCGTTGCCCTCGAAGACGATCTCGTCGTCCTCGGCCAACGAAGCATCCACCAAGGTTTCGATGCCATACTGCGTACCGAAGGGGGGTACCGCACCCACCTCGCAGTCCGAAAACACTTTGGCCAGCTCTTCTTCGTCGGCCAGTTCCAACAGGTGGGCCGCCAGCGCCTCGCGCGCCATCTCCAAATGGATCTGATGCGTGGCCGGCAACACGGCCAGCACAAACTGACCGTCGGCCTTCAACAGCACGGTCTTGGCGACGTTATCGCCGCTGACGTGTACGGCCTGCGCCATCCGCTGAGCCGAAAACGTCGGCTCGTGAGGCAGCATTTCGAACGAAATGCCGCGTGCATCCAGGAATTGCTGCACTTTCACACCACACCTCCCGCAAAGGGAACGGGGGCGGCGCCCTGCCGCCAGGCTCGATCGATTCAGATCAGCCAAACACCAGCGACATGCTCATTCGCACCGACAGGGCCAGGATCGTTCGCACGCCCCGGGCAAATGCCGTCTGCAAAATACCATAGCTTCGCGGCGGGTTCAATCTTTTCGAGGTGATGGGTGATGGCACGCGAAGAACGAGCCCCCTACGGACCAGAGTCCGTGGGCTTGGGGTGCGCGTCAATCAAGGAAGCAGATGCCGATGGTTTCGCCGGCTTCGAAGCGGCGCTCACCGGCAGGGAAATAGGCGAGCGCGTTGGCGCCGGAGAGTCCCCGCTGATCGCTCGAGCCGTGGGTGCGCAGCGGCGTTGCGGTCAGACCGTTGGGCTCGCGGCAAACGAGTGCGGGTTGATATGCAGGGCGCTCGCCATGCTGCACGAAGGGCGCTAGCAGCCGCGCCGGCAACAGATCCAGGCCGGTTGCGCGGCGGCCTGACATGAGCGCCAGCGCCAGTTCGACGAAGAGTCGAAAACAGACCAGGCTGCTCACGGGATTGCCGGGCAAGCCAAACACCAGCCTGGCGGGCGGGCCATGCCGCACGCCAAACCACACCGGCTTGCCCGGCTTGACGCGCACTTTGTGAAACACCTGCTCGACGCCCGCATCTTGCAGCACGCCGGGAACGAGATCCAGCACGCCTGCCGATACGCCACCGGAAAGCACCAGCACGTCCGCCGATTCGAGCCCCCGGTCGATCGCGCGGCGCAGCTCTTCGCGGTCATCGCGAGCCGTGCCCAGTCCGACCGGCACTCCGCCCGCTTGGGCCACGCACGCTAGCAGCATGGGCTCGTTGCTGTTGCGAATCTGGCCTGGTCCCGGCACGCTGGCGACCGGCACCAGTTCATCACCGGTCGAGAGCACCGCGACCCGAGGCCGCGCGAAGACGCGCACCCGCTCGCGACCCACTTCGGCGAGCAACCCCAGTTCGACGGGCCGCAGCGTCTGCCGTGGCGACAGGATCACGTCGCCGCGGCGCATGTTTGCCGCGCGGCGGACAATGTTCTGGCCCAGCGCGAGCCGCACGTCGCGGAGCTGCACGCGGCCCAAACCGCCGACTACGGCCCGCGGCTGGGTTCGCTCGATCATCACGACGGCGTCGGCCCCATCGGGTAGCGGCGCTCCGGTCATGATTCGCGATGCCTGGCCGCTTTCTACGCGGCGCTGGGGCACGCTGCCGGCGACAATTTCTTCGACGATTTCCAGCTCGCCTTCGCCGCCGGGCAGATCGGCCGTGCGAACGGCGTAGCCGTCGACGATCGACTTGTCGTGCGGTGGAGAATCGACGTCGCTGGCAATCGCTTCGGCCAGCACGCGGCCGAGCGCCTCAAAGCACGGACAATCCTCGGCCGGCAGCTCGTTGGCGAACTGGCGAATCCGCTCGCGGGCTGTTTCGACTTCGATCATTCGCGGCCTTCAGCGCAGAAACACGCGGTAGCCGATCGCCGCCGCCAGGGCCAGCAGCAGAAGGCCGTCGACGGTCAGACCGGTCCAAGCGGCCAGGGCATAGAACCGCTCGCTCTTGAGGGCCTGGTCGGTCCACTCCAGGCTGGCTTGTTCGTCCTGCAGTTTTTCGAACACGGCCTGGGCAAACGCCTGGCGATCTTCGGACGGCCCGCAGGCGGCAAAATAGCAGCCGCTGAAAAGCTGCGGCTCCTGGTGCTGGTCGAACCGTTCGTCGTAGGCAAAGCCTCGGGCCAAGAGTTGCGACAGCCGGCCTTTGAATTGGCTGCGGACTTTGCCCAACAGGCTGTAGAGGTGGGCATTGCCGGGCCGCGTGAGCGACCCCTGCTCGCGAAACAGGGCGTAGATCCAATCCTCGAAGGCGCCGGTGACATGTTCCGACAGCGAACGCAGCTCGGTCGTGCCGGCCGGACTGCGCACGTCGAATCCGCGGCCGAAGCGCTGCAGCGCCGCCCGCTCGGGCCCGACGCGCCGCACCAGTTCGCGAAAGCCCGACTCCTGCTCCAAGCCCGTGACCAGCGCGGTCACCGGCGCCCGCAGTTGCAGGCTGGCCTGGACCGTGCGGAGGTCGGCTTTGATGGCCCGGCCCACGGCTTCGGTCGCTCGATCACCTTCTTGAATGGCTTTGAACGAAACCAGGACCAGCACACCATTGATGCCGCACAGCGGCTGGCGGACGCGGCGCAGCAGTTGGCAAACGAACTTCAAACGCCGGATTTGCTCCTGCTCGACCTGCGGCCGCAACGAAAAGTCGGGATCGGAATAGCCGCCCGGCGACGCGCGTTCAGCGGTTGGAGCGGCCTGAGCCGGTGGCGAACTGACCAGCGGGGCGACCGACGATGATGAGTCGCCGCCGAGCTTGACCGGCTCGAGCAACAGCGTGCCGCGCTCCGAGCCCTTGCCGCGAGCTGCCGGTTCGGCCGCAGGCGCCGGAGCTGAAGCCGGGGCGCTGGCGGCGGCTGGCGCGGCGGCCTGTTGCTGCGATAGAAACTGATCGAGCGTGATGGTGCCGCGCCCGGCTTTGCCAGCCGGGGCAGCCGCTACGGCCGGGGCTGCCGCAGCGGGAGCGGGAGCAGGCGGCGGTGGCGCGGCGACCATCGGTGGTGGCGGCGCGGACGAGAGAGCCATCGGCGAGGAGCCGGGCACGATTGGCATCCGCTCACCGACGGGCTCGGCAGGCGCGAGCCCCGTGGCCGATTCGGGGTTCAGCAGCCGAGCCGAGATCGCATCCGTGGACCGCTTGGCGTGCATTGCGGCCAATGCGCTCAGGCAACTGGCGTCCTGGCAATGAATAAAGATCGCGTTGGGGTTGGCGTACCAATGAATGGCCGCCGGGCCTTCCGGGATGCCCCGGCAGCGAAACTCCAGCCCTGCGGCGTTCATCAGATCTTGCTGTTCGTTTTCGTCATGCGAACCCAGGACCAGAAACACGGGCAGCGTGCGAACGTCGAGCCCGTGGTTTTCGAGCGATTCCAGGCCGGCCCGCCAGCCGTAGTTCAAATCCGGAAAAGGGGGCGCATCGCCTTCGAGCCACAGTCGCAGCGCGCGATAAATCACCAGCGGAATCACGATCAGCAGGACGCAGACGGTGATCACTCGGCCGAGCGACAGCGAATGCCGCCAGGGCACGCTGCGCTTGTCGAGCAGAAAGATCGTCCACGCCACGAGAACCAGGCAGCAGAGGCCAATGGCGACGTACGTGGAGGCGCGGGCGGCCAGCGAACGTTGCGCAAAGCGCCGCCGCGCCGTGCCGACCTTGGTCGCCAATTGTGAAAATTTGCCGCTCATCCAGCGGGCCTCGGGTCCGAGTTGGTCAAAGCACGGTGCAAACGACGGTCGCCGCCAACAGCAAAACGGCCGAAATCCAGGCCCAGGCCACCAGCGGCTTCATTCGCAGCGGCGTGGCGCCCCGCAGCTCGCGGCTGGGAGCGGGCAGCGCCGGCCGGCCTTGTCCCAGCCGAATGGCCAATGCCGTTTGCCGAGCCCACGTTTCCAGATCCGGGGGCAGGTTCAATGCCTGGGTCAACATCTGGGCCAGGGTCTCTTCGCGATACAGTCCGCGAAAGCCGAGCACGACACAGACGTAAAACACTTCCAAAGCATCGCGGCGGGGCAGGCTGGCCGCTTCCTGCGCCCGGCGATAGAACATCTCGTTGCAAAGCCGGGTGTTGAACAACGCCACTTCGAGCACGTTGTTATTCCACCAATCGACGCCGTTCCAGGGCGTTTCCAGCAGCACTTCGTCAATCCACGAGGCCAACGCATATTTGGCCAGCTCCCATTCCGGGCTGCCGCCCAGCAGCGCGCCGGCCTGGTCGATCAAGGCGTTGATCCGCATCCGCTCTTCTTGCGGCGACGGTTTTTCGCCGCGGCTGATCCTGTCCAACAGGTCCAGCACGTGCAAAAAGATCGGATCGACAGCCTGCGAAAACTGGATGGTCATGGCGGCTGGCACATAAAAAAGGCATGCAGGACGACTGCGGGAACTCCATCTGGCGGCGCTAGCGAGAGCCCTGCCTGCTACCAGCGCCGCAAACTGGCATCATGGTAGCTAGATAGCCCCGGATTGACCACACGGGTTGGCAAGTCGCTGAGCGCTAAAAGCTCATGGCTGCGTTTTTGTTAAAACCCGCAAATCTTGCCCGATAGATTTATTTACACACCCCGGCTCCGTCGATAGACGGGCGCCGGAATGTCTACCTTCAGCCTGTCGACGGCCGGGTAGCGGGCCGGAGCCGGAAGTTCTTCGATCTTCAGGGCCGGTTAGTGGCAAGTCTTCGCCTATTGCTATTGCTGCTTTCGCTAGCAGTCGCCGTCTGTTGCGGCGATCGGCCCGCTGCTGCGCAGAATCCGACAGTCACAACCATGCCGACGATGTCGGCCGCGGGGCCCGCGCCCGCCGCCGCGGCGCCGGCGACGCCTGCGTCAGCGAAGCCGGCGACGACCGAACGGCGGCAAATCACGGTGTCGCTGCCCATTCCACGTAAGGCCACTTCAGGCGAGGTGATCGTCGATCCTAATGTCAACGTGAGTGTCTACCACGATGGCGTCACGCCGACGGACAACAACGGGGCGCCGGTCCTCGATGTCTCGCCCTACCACATGCGGCCGGTGTCGGCCGTGATTATGCAGCCCGGCGAAATCGAGGCGCCCAGCGCGGCGCCATCCGGTCCGCTGCCGGAAGTGCTACCGGCTCCCGTGGGGGTGGATGGCTTGCCAATGGGGATGCCACCGCCCGACTGGACGCAACCGCTGGGCCCTGGCGCGCCGCCTGGACCTGGCGGACCCTGCAATCCATGTCCGCCGAAGCATAGGCACGGCCGCCGAGACCCGGTCAATGGCGTGATGGACTACGGCGTGGGGCACGAGCGCGTGCAAGTGGCCCCGTTCGGCCTGGACGTCAGCCAACCGTTTACCAATATCAAGCTGCGCACCGATTTCGGCTACGGCGAACAAGATCCCGACCGCGACGAATACTTTTGGGCCAAGACCAGCTCCCTGGGCGGCAAGGGGCTACCGCTGCCCGAGAAATCGGTCAATTACCAGGAAGTCGACCTGTATATCGAGCAGGCGCTGAACCCCAGCTTTTCGGTGGCCACGAATCTACCGTTGCGGTTCATCAACCCGGTGGTGAATCCCGACACGGCCGGCTTTGGCGACATGAGCGTGACGACCAAGCTCGTGATGCTCAATGGCCGCAAATGGCAGATCACGCAGTTGTTTCGCACCTATATTCCCACCGGTTCGTTCCTACGCGGGCTGGGCACCGGGCATGTCTCGTTGCAGCCGGGTTTGCTGGCCCGCTACCAGTGGACGCCGGAAACCTACCTTCATGGCAACCTCGAATTCTGGGTTCCGATCGGCGGCGATCCGACATACGACGGCCTGATCGTGAACTACAACTTCGGCGTCAGCCATATCTGGTACGACTCCGATGACTTTGCCGTGTTGCCGACGATGGAGTTCCTGGGTTCCTCGGCCATGACCGGCATGCAGACGTCGCCTTCTGGAGTGCCGCAGGTTGTCGATACGTTGACGATCGTGAATCTGATGCCTGGCCTGCGCTTCGTGCGCGATACGTGCGGCGATTGCGGACTGTTCGAAGCCGGCATCGCCTCGGGCGTGGCCGTGACTACCAACCGCTGGTATGCCGCGCTGCTGCGCCTTGAGCTGCGCTGGATGTACTGAGCCGCCGCGAGCGAGGCTGCCCTTCGGCAGGCGTGGCCGGTATGATCGTGGAAGTGAGGCGAGCAATTCCAGTCGAAAGGCGACTGAAGTGAGTTCCGCTAGACCGCGCCTGTAGCTCTCCATGGCTCTATCGCCGACTGTAACCGACGACGGCGACTCGTGGCGGCCGGTCCGTACGCCGCGCGGGCGCCGCATCTTGCGCCTGGTCCGCCGGGTGCTGATGACGGCCCTGGTAGTGGTCCTGCTGCGGATATTTTTTCAGACCGTTTTCGAGCCGTGGTCGCATGGGTCGCTGCGCGTGGTGGCACTCACCGGCGCCGATTACGACGGCTTCCAGGTCCCGCCCTTGGCCTTTCAGGCTGAAGATCTCGAAGCGCTTACGCCGATCGCCAACGCCTTTCGCGGCGGCGCCGGCGACTGGCGAGTGCCGGGCCTGGCCAGGCCGCAGGCCTTGTCGCAACTGGCCGGCCGGCTGAATGCCAATGCCGATCGGACCGACGAGATGCTCGTGGTGTACACGGCCGCGCACGGCGTGTCGGTCGCCGGGTCGGCCTATCTATTGTGTGGAAACTTCGATGCCTCGCGCCCTGCCGACGGCCGCCTCCCGCTGCGCGAGTTGCTCACCATCATCAGCCGCGCGCCGGCCCGCAACAAGCTGCTGATCTTGGACGTCGGCCGGTTCACCTACGATCCCCGGCTGGGCGTGCTCGTCAACGATTTCCCGGAGCTGCTGGCCCGCGAAGTCGCGAGCTTGGGCGACCCGCACCTGTGGGTTTTGTCGGCCACGTCGTCCGGCGAACGGTCGCACGTTTCGTCCGCCAGCCAGCGATCGGTGTTCGGGTTTTACCTCGAACAAGCGTTTGAAGGCGCCGCCGACCTGAATGCCGACGGCGCGATTGGCTTGGGCGAGTTGCACCGTTTCGTCTCGAAGGCGGTCTCGGATTGCGTGCGTGATGCGACCGCGGCCGCCGAGACGCAAACGCCGCTGCTGGTGGCCGGAGCCGGCGACGCAGCCCGAACGCTGCCGATCATCGGCCCTCCGGTTCGCGCGGCGCGCGCGCCACCGGCCCGGTCGGGCGGTTCGTTTGCTGGCGACTTTCGGCGTCGAGCGACGGCCGTCAATGTGCAGGTTGCTCCGGCCGCTGCCGTGGCTCCGATCCCATCGCCGACGGCGAGCATCGCGGGGGCATTGCGCCCTCCGGCTTTCAACACTCCGCTGCCGCGCGTGCTGCCGAGTGCGGCTATCGCAAAGAGCGCGGCTGGGCCAAAGGCGCCAGCGGCCGAAGCAGGCCCAGCGCCGCCGGGCGGCGCGCCGGCAGACAAGTCCAATGTAGGGGCGCCGCAACCAGCCGGCTCCAGCGCTGGCACGGGGCCAGCCACAGCCGCCGACGCCAACGCCGCTGCTGCCGCCAGCGCGGCGAAGCTGGCCGAATCGCTGATCGCGGCCTGGCGACTACGTGATGATCTGGACCGCCGGCCAGATCCGCAGGTGCGGCCGCTGGATGCGGCGCCCCACCGCTGGCGGGCTTTGCAAGCGCGACTGCTCGGCCTGGAACAAGAGTCGCTGGCTGGCGAAAGTGCCGACCCCCAGGCCATTCGTCGCCGCTTGGAGCAGGTGGTCGCAGCGCTCGAGCGGTCCGACCTCAGCGACGAGGCCGAAGATATCCTGCTGCCCAAAGCGCGCAACCAGGCCGTGGCCATTCATAAAAGCATGCAACCACGCGGCCTGGCGCTGGCTGCGGCGCTGGCCAGCCGCAACGGCCGCCCCGTGCCGAGCGATTTCGCGACTGCCGTACAGATGCTCGACCTGGCGGCCTCGGGCACGCCCGACGAGCCGTTTTGGAAATGGGTCGACTCGTTGACGCCGCAGCACGATGGCTATGTTGAATTGCAGTCGGTCCGGCAGTTCCGGGCCATGCCGGGAATCAACCGCGAGTTGCTGGCCCAGACGTTGCAGGTTTGTTGGCTGGGCGAGCGCGTCGCGGCCAGCGCCTTGGGCGTGCAGCCGTGGCTCCAGCCAATGATCGATGCCGCCGATCGGCAGCGGCTGACCGCCGAGCGCGACTTGCTCGATCCGGGCCGCTTGCGCGACGATCGGGAACTGAGCAACTCGTTGTTGCAAGCGGCCGAGCAGTACCGGCAGGCGAGCGAGCGGCTAAAGTCCGTCAGCAAAGCCAGGCGGCTGGAGCACGAGTTGCTCGATCGCGCGGTGGATTACGTGCGCTGGCACAACCTGGGGTCAGTTGATTCTTCCGCACCGGTTCCGGACTTCGTAGACGTCGAGCGGCTGCTGGAAGCGCTTGCGGCGCTGGTTCAGAAGTTCGCGCGGTCCGACGCCGCGGACTTGCCGGACATCGAACAGCTCGCCGGCCGGCTCGCGAATCTTCAAGAGAAAGTCGAAAGCGATTTGCGGCCGGCCTTCGTGGCCTCGCTGCTCGATCGTCCCGGCACCGCGTCATGGAACGCGGGCGTGTTGCTGGCCACGCCGTTGCCCACCTTGCCGGCACGGCTGCGGCTGCTGGCTGCGGTCGATCGGCTCGATCGGCCGTTGGAACCCGTCGGACAGATGGGCCCGCTGCACGCTGCCGCATTGGTCGCCAGCGCGGCGGGCGAGCAAGCCTGGCAAGCGCTCGAGCGCCGCGCCGAGTTGCAGTTGCGGCTGGCCCGGCTGGCAATGATCGATTGCCCGCACGGTCAAGGCCTGCTCGACGCGCTCGAAGGACGCTATCGGGCCACGGTTGGAAACAAATCGGGCGATGCCAGGCCATCGGCGGCCGTCGCGACGCTCGATCGCTGGCGTGATCTGGGTGCAGCGTTCGAAGATTTCTACGTCGGTCTGCCCGAGCTGATCCAATTGTCGCTCGCGCATACCAGTCTGCATCGATCGGAGCGCGAGACGACGCTCAAGCACTGGCGGTGGGCCGACCTGGCCTCGCGGTTGCTCGATGCCCGCGACGTCGTCCGCGTCAAGGATCTGATGCCGTCGCAACTGGTCGAGCGGGCCGAATTCGACGCGCTGTTGGCCTGGCAGCGAACTCGTTTGCTGGCAACCTCGCGCCAGACCACGGCCCCGCAGGCCAAATACCTGGTGGAAGTGGCCCGCGAGTATTTCACCGCTTTGACGACCGACGGTTACGACGTGCCGCAAAACGACGGCGCGCAGCCGGTGGAATTGCAAGTGGCCACGGCGCTCGACATGCGACGCACCGATCGCCTGGAAACGCAATTTGCCGTGCAAGCCAGCCAGCGAGCCGGTGACATCTGGCTGGTCGTGGAATACGACCCCGAGTTGGTCGCGCTGCGTCCCGCCCCAGGCCGGCCACTGTATGTTGTAGATCAAACCAGCGCCGCGGCCGACCGATCATCGGCGCCGTGGGTCCGCCGGCTTTCGTTGGGCAGCGCGCCGTCCGCGGGGCTGGCGGACGACGGCGCCGGCAGGGCCTCGGCCGCCGCGCGGTTGTTCGACATGGAGCCCAGTCTGAAGTTGGCTACTGGGGCGTGGGGCGAGTTGAAATTGGTGGTCGATCGCAAGTCAGCGAACCCGCTGCCGGCCTCGCTGATTGTATCGGCTTGGACTCGCGACACGGTCGCGCGTCAAGCGATCGAAGTCCGCTTGCCAAAACCGGCCTTTGTGAAATTGGCCGTCGACGCCCAGGCCGGCTGCTGGGCTCGGGCCGGAGCGGGGCTCAAGCTCTATCCGTTTCCGAATCGCACGACGCCTTATCGGTTTTTGCTATCCCGGACTGACGAATCCGCGCAAAAGGTCTCGGCCGAGCTACGGCTGTTGGCGGCGCGGCCCGACACGGTGGTTCCGGACACGGCGATGGACGCCGAAGAAGCGGCCGACGTGCTCGATCAATTGCCCACCAGCACCAGGCTGGCAGTGGCCGCCGAAACGGTGCTGCTAGCGGCGGGGCACACGGTTCCGTTGGCCTTCGAGCCGGCTCCGCCGCCACCGCAGCCTGCCGCCAAGGCCGGTGCGGCACCCGCGGCCGATACGCCACCTTCGCTGGAAAACGGCATCCTCGTCGTGGTGACCGATCCAGCCAGCAAGCGGGTCGTCATGCGCTGGGTCGAGTTGATGCCGCAACGGCCTCGCCGCTACGTCGATCCGCACGTCGATTTCGACCTGGCCGAAGAACGCGTGCGGCTGCGCGTGCGGCCGCAGGAAGGTGCCGCGCTGCCGCCGGACGGCAGCCGCATTCGCTGGCAGCTCACCGGTTTGGACGAAGGCGCCGTGCCAGGGCCAGCGGGCGAAATCACCGCACAAGCTCCCGAGCGCGTGCTCTCGACCCGGCTGGTGCCGCAGGTCAATCCCGTGCTGTTGTTCGTTGATGTCGACGATTATCCGCGGGCGTTTGCCTTCCGCATCGATACCCGGACCACGGCGATTGATTTGCCCAAGGCCGACCTGACCGCCATTACCATCACTTCTCCGCCCTCTCGCACGGCTTATCGAATGCCGGCCGGCCCCATTCCCGTGCGGCTCGAGGCCGACGCGCCCAGCGACGATCTCTCGGGCAGCGACGACTTTATCGAGGTCGGGCTGGACACCAATCGCGATCGGATTCTCAGCGGCGAGCCGTCGGTGCGACTGACGGCCGATCGCCGAACAACCGTGACTCTCGACAAGCTCGCGCCTGGCGGCACGTTCGAGGTGCGGACGCAAGTGCAGGACCTGAGCTGCGAGGTTCCCACCGTGTCGCTGGGCAGCGGCCGCGTGGCCGTGCTGGGGCGCGTGTACGTGGGCGGCAAATCGGTGTGGAGCAATTCGGTGGAATTGATTCTCGACGGCGAACCGCCGAGCATCGAGCGCGTGACGCTCAAGCCGAGTTCCAAGGTCGTTCGCGGTACCAAGCTCGACGTGCTAGCCACGGCAACCGACGGCGACTTGAGCGGCGTGGCCGGCGTCGAAGCGGCTTTCGACCTGAAAAACGAGGGCAAATTCGCCGCCGATCCCAAACCGCTGCCAGCCACGATCGACGCCACCGGCCGTTGGGCCGTGCAATTGCCGACCGACACGCTGGGCCTGGGAGGCTACCAGTTGCTGTTGCGTGCCACTGATCGGGTGGGCAACATCAGCGACTACAAGTCGGTGACGGTTCGAATCGTGTCGGCCGAGGAGATCGAAAAGCCGCTGAACCAGGTGGTCGGCAGCGTCACGTACGGCAAAGAGCCAATGCCCGAGATTCAGGTCACGCTGACTCCGGAAAAAGGCGAGAAGCTGCCGCCAGTGATGTCCGATGCGCGCGGGAATTTTGTGATTCGGTCCGTGCCGCCCGGCAAGTATACACTCGCGGCGAAAGGCGTCGTGCGCAACAAAGTGCGCAAGGCCGAAGCCAAGCTGGAGGTCGCGTCTCCGCCGACGCGGCCCAAGCCCGTGACCCTGGAACTCAAATAGCGCCGCTGCTGGCAATCGCCAGCCAGCGCGCCTTCTAAGCCCAGGGTTTGCAAACCCTGGGGCTCACATGGGTGAGCGTGCGGTCTCACGCCATTGCCGCCGCCGCTAGCTGGCTTTCACCGGAAAAGTCGTCGGTTCTTTCCCAGTTTCTTAAGCTCACGCCGTGGCGAGGCCGATAGGTAGCGTGGCATTTTCACGCGCCGAATTCTCGGCACCGAATCGCCAGTTTGCCTAAGTTGTCCGCCTTGCATCGTGCTTCGAGCGCACGGGCGGGGCGGCTGGCTGCTGCGATCCGGCAGGGAGTATCGAGCCTATGACCTTGAATCGCTGGTTGCTGCTGCTAGCGATGGTCTGCACCTCCGGCTGCGCGACGGCTGGCGCCGGTGCCGGCGCCGCAGCACCCGCAGCAGCGGCCCCCACGTCGGCCACGGCGGGCGCCACGACGATCGTTGCCGTGCAACCGGCCGCGGCACCAGCTTCGCCGCCTTGCACGATCTGGCAGTTTCTGGGAGTGCCGGGTATAGCCAAGGGCGCATGCTCGATCGTCGGTTGCATCCAGAACCGTTTGGGCACGCTGTTTCCGGGGCTGGAAGCCAAGCCGCCGTTGCTGGCAATTACCGACCCGGCCAATGCACAGTCGAGCAACCCGGCGGTGAGTGCGGCCGCAGGAGCCAAAGCCGACGAAGACGCCGCGCCGCAAAAAGTGAAAGCGATCAATTACTTGGGCACGATCGGCTGCGGCGGCTGTTATCCGGAAGTGCAAGATGCGTTGCTGGCAGCCCTGGACGATTGCACCGAAGCGGTGCGTTTCGCGGCGGTCAGTGCTCTGCGCGGCACGGCTTGCGGTCAATGCAAGGTCTGCCGGAAGAAGTCGTGTTGCAGCCCGAAGGTGATGGAAAAGCTCTACAAGGTGGCCAACGACGTCGACGACACGGGCTGCTACAAAGAGCCGTCGCCGCGTGTGCGGCGGATGGCTCGGCTGGCCATGGGTGCTTGCGGCGGCGGGGTTCCGGCGCCGACCAGCACGCCCCTGGAAGGGCCAAGCGAAGGGCCGCCAGGCACCGCGCCGACGCCGCCGGTCCCAGCTACGCCCGCACCGGTGGTGCGTGCCACGCCGCCCACGAAAATGGCTGCCCGTCAGCCGGCCGCCGCTCGTCAGCCGGCCGCTGTCAGCCAACCGCTGCCAGCGAGTCAACGGCCAGCAAGTCTGCCGCTGCCCGCCGCCGAACTGCCGCCAACGGGCCAGCCAGCCGTCGCACGTTCGCCGGTTGTCGTTGCCGCGGCGCCCCGTCGACCGCAGGATGCGCCTGACCAGCCATCAGCCCAACCGGAGGTGCAACAAGGCGCGGTGGCTTCGCCCTCGGTAGCGACACCGACCACGCCCACCGACTGCGGACTGCCGGTGGCCAGTCCGCCCACCGTTGCGGCGCCGCCGGCGGAGCCTTCGTCCGAATCCGCGCAGGCTCAGTCGGACGCCGAAGCTTCGACGCCCCCGACCGAGGCGCCTTCGCCGACCGTCAGGCCGGCGGAGACGAGGCGCTCCGACCCGGTTCCGCCTGCTCATAGTCCGCCCGCCCCGTCGGGGCCGGGAGTCTACAAAGTGCCGCTGCCTTCGGTGGCTCAATCTGCCGCCGACACGTCCAACGCGCCGATGGCAATCGCGACTGGCATTGAACTCCTGCAGCCCGGCGCCGATACGTCCCCTGCGGACGCGACGGCGGCCGCGCAGCACGTCGCCGTGCAAGTCCCCAATTCGCCATCGCCGAGAGCCCCGGCCGCTCAGCAGGTGGTAGTCAACGGTCGCCCGGCAAAGGCCTTCAGCAATCAACCCATGCCGGTCGTCGTCAATTCCGTCCGACCGACAAGCCCCGCTGGCGGGCCGCAAGCCGGCGCGGCCGGCAATCCAGCCTTGCCGACCATGGTCAATGCTTCGCCTCCGACGCCCCCGACCGTCGCCGAACGGCAAGCGCGGAGCACAGGGCCACTGACGATTTTTCAAACGCAAGCGGCGGCCCGCGCCAACGTCATCAGCAACCCATTTGTGGGCGCAGTTAGCGCAACGGTCGCCAACGGCGCGGCCGGTGAGCACAAGGAGATCGCCCTGATGTCGGGCAATCAATCGCTGCCCGGTGATCCGAGGGCCGCGGCCGCCACCACGCAATGGGCCAATTGGCAAGTCGATGCCTCGCGGGCCGCCCCAGGGCAGGCCGTCGCGGCGGCACCGATGGCGGGCATTTCCGAAGCGCAGTTGCTGGCCTACTATCGCCAAAACGTCGCAAACTATTGTGGCCCGGCCGAAGTGCGCTGGGTGTGGATCCATCTCGGCTTCAACTCGTTCGCTGCCAAGCCCGACGTCTATGCCGCCGCCGCGGCACTGCGTCAGGCCGCCGTCGAAGGCCAACTCGCCGAGGCCATGCGCAAGTATCCGCACACCGAGATTCGCCGTTTCACTTGGACCCCCGCCGACCGCTTGCCGTCGAAGTCCATCGCCAAGGCCTTGCTGCAAATGCAACCCGGCGAAGTCAGCGTTATGATGCAGAGTGCCAGTGGAGTCGAAGTGGTGCAATTGCTCGAAGCACGCACCACGACGCTGAGTTTCGAGCAAGTCCGAGCCCGGGTGCAGCAGGACCTGCTGGACGCCGGCCGCCGATAAAGTCGCAAGCCGGCGGCTGCAGACTTGCGTTCTCGCCGCTCCCCTCGCGGGAGAGGGCTTGCGGCGAGCTCAGCCGAGCGGGCCGGCGGTGAGGGGGACGAGCGCGCTGTCGACTTCCTTTGTCGCAGGACACTCGCACGGTAGACTGAGCGACTGAACAGGCGCGGGCGCACTAGGAAGGTAAGGAGCACAGCATGCGGGCGGGATCCGGCCTCGAGCCGCCCGGCAAGGGCGATTCAGCCTGGCGAGGAAAACAGAGCGAAGCGGTTGCGCCACCCCAGCAGCCTTGGCAGCAGCAGGCCCAGCAAGCGCAGGACCCGGGCTCCGCCGGTCGCGGATTCTGGGAGCGTTCGCGCGTTTCACTGTGGGTGCTGCTGTTCGCCGGCCTCGTGGCCTGGTTTGTTCGCAGCGTTTCGTTCGCGCCGATTCAGACGCCGCTGATCGCGCTCGAGGCGGCGCGCTACGAGTGGCCGCTGCCGCCCAACGCGTGGGCCCAGGAAGATCTCGACGCGCTGGCCACGCTGCATGCGCAGAACATTTTCGTCACCCATTTGCCGGTCGAGCGCCAAAATGCCGGCGAAGTGCTCGCCGCGCTGGACGCACAGTTGAACCAGGCAGGCAGTGGGCAGACGCCGCCCGAAACGCTCGTCATCTACATCTCGATGTTGGGGACGCTGGACGAAGCCGCGGTGCCGTGTCTCGTGCCGCCCGGAGCGTCGCCGCTGGAGAGCGACCAGTGGTTGGCACTCCCCAAGCTGCTCAATCGCATCAAGCAGCACCGCGAACTCGAAGATTGCTACAAGCTCATCGTGCTGGACTCTGGCCGTGTGCTGTGCGATTGGCGGCTGTGTACGCTCTACAACGGGTTTGCCGACCGGCTGGCCAGTGCCGTCAGCGCGGCCCAGGTGCCGCATCTGGCCGTGTTAAACTCGACGGGCCCCGGACAGTTGGGCTGGTCCTCGACCGAACTCGAGGCCTCGACCTTCGGTTACTACCTGCGACTAGGCCTGGCCGGCCTGGCCGACACCGAGACCGGTAACGGCGATCGCCATGTCTCGCTTCACGAGCTGCACCGGTATCTGGCCGATCGGGTCGATGCCTGGGCCGTGTTCAACCGCGCCGTGCACCAGCAGCCGCTGTTGCTGCCGGCCGACGCCGAAGATTTTCCGGTGGTGTGGTCGCTTAACCGACGCACGCAAGAACGGCTCAAGGCGCCGCCGATCGTCAAACGCCAGGTGCCGGTCACCGACAACGAGCGGCGGACGCTGTGGAGTCGCTGCGAGCAATTGGCCGGGCAGGCCCCCTATCAGGCCGACCCCCTCACCTGGCGCGATTTTCAACAGCGGCTGCTTTGGCTCGACCAGGCCGCGGCCGCCGGCAAATCGTATTCGACTTCGGCGCGCAATACGTATGCCGAGCTCATTTCGCAATCGCTTTCGATGACGGTAGCCCAGCGCGGTGCGCCGACGGGCGATTTGGCCGTGCCGCTGACCGCGCATTCCGTCCCGTTAGCAGAGTATTTGGGGCAGTCGATCGAAAGCAGCGTTGAAAGCCGGCTGGCCGGGCTTTCGCATGCCGCCACGCCCGAGGCGATAGACCGGTTCGTCGCGTATCTCGACCAGTTCGACGGCGACCAACTGGTCGAGCGGCAGTTCCTGCGATTGCTCTCACGCTACGACCTGCCGGCACTGCTCAAGCCGCCTGCGCTTCTCGGCCGAGCGCTGGAGGTGCGCGAGCTGGCCGAACGGACCGCGCTACCCGGCGACGCGCGTGCGCTGGCGGCGATCGAGGCTCCGGTGCGCGCGGCCGACGAGTTGCGGCGGCTGGCTGAAGATCTTTGGCTGTCGGCCCAAGACAGCCAGCGCAGCCAGGCCGTGGCCAATTGGACGGCCGCCGAAGCCGGTTATGCCAAGGCCCGCGCCGCCAGCGACCAGTGGAAACGTGCCTGGGCACTCTGCGACCGGGCTTGGGCCGAACTCCCTTATCTGGCCGCCTGGCTGTGCCGCCCGCTGCCGCTGGGCCAAAATGCCGCGGCCAACGACGGCCACATTACCGAAATGCTCTTGCCGCTGCTGGAAGAAACCCGAGCCATGGCCACGGCGCTTGACCGTGACGGCTGGGACGAAACGGCCCAGCAAACGCTCGCGCACCACGTGGCCAAAGTATCCGACGGGCTTGAGCTGCTTGACGCCTTCGTGGCGGCCGAGGGTCAGCGGCTGCTCAAGCCGGATGAACCGGCTGCCGCGCGCTCGCTACATGGAATTCACGCCCTATTGGGCATGCCGCTGGTGCCCGCGCAGATGCGCGATCAACTGCTCAATCGCTCGGCCGAATTGAATGCCCGGCTACAAACCGAATTCGTCGCCGGCAAGGCGCCGGGCCAGGCCGCGGCGGCCCAGCCGGTCAGCTATGCCGAGCGCGCCGCCGCCCGGTGGCCGATGCATCCGGCACTGGCCATGTTGAATACCGATCGAAACGCGCCGGCCGACAATGGTGCCGCGGCCGCCTCGGGCACGCCGGCGTCGCCGGCCGATGCGGCCGTCAAACTGGCCGCCTGGAATACCCTGCTGCGCACGCGATTGATTGAAATGCCAATGGACCTTCAGCGCCAACTCGCGACCTCCGCCGCCTCCAACGAACTGGCTGGCCAGGCGGCCCTCCGGCAGGCGGCAAGCCGGGTGCGTGCGGTCTCCGCCTATTGGTTTCCGCCCTTGGAGCGTGATCCGGTCGAAGCCCTTGCTCAGCGTGATTTGCAATGGCTACTGCTCTGGCAAGCCGCTCGGATGCTGGACGATTTTCTTGGCCCGGCCGAAGACGGCGAACCTCCCTACTTTCGCCTCATCGCGGATGCCTACTTGGAAAGTGTCAAGCACGTCGGCGAAACATCCAGTTCGATCGAGCAGGAATCGGCGCGTATCGCTCGCCTGCGAGACGAGCGGCTCAAGGCGGCACGCTCGGGCGTCGCCATTCGGGCCAGCGATCTGCTGCTGACCGACGTGGCCACCGATGCCACCGCGACGGTGGACCTGATGGCCGCTCGTCGGTCGACGCCCAACGACCTGCCGACCGGCGTTGCCACCGTGTTCCTGCACGATTCCCAAGGCCGTTTGTCCGCGGGCACCCAGACCGCGGCCATGCCTCCTGTCGCTGCTTCCACCGTCATCAAGTATCCGCTAACCGGCGCGGCGCTGGCCGGCCGCGGGCCGCTGGTCGAGGCCAGTTGGCTGTATCGTGGCAACGAAATTTCGACGTCGCTGCTGTTGCGCCCGCCGGGCGGGCTGAAGGTGGACTTCGAGCCGTACAGGTACGGGCCGCCGCGGGTCACGATCCACGGTCGCAGCCGCAAAAAGGCCTCGATCATGTTCATCCTCGATTGCTCGCACAGCATGACCGAGCTCACCAGCTCGGAAGGCCCAGGGGCAGACCAGCGCGTGTCGCGCTTCACCGTGGCCCAAAAGGCCCTGCAGCAAATGCTCGAAGAGCTGGCCGAGGACGACGCGCGGGTCGGAGTGCGGTTCTTCGGCCATCGCGTCGGCTGGAACACGAAGCAGGCCGGACAATTGCTGCGCCAGCCCGACTATCCGGGCGATATTCCCGACGACCTGGTCCCCAGCATGGACGTCGAGCTCGCGTTGCCGCTGGGGCGGTTTGATGAGTCGGTCGCCGAGCCGGTGATCGAAAAGTTGAAGAAGATCAAGCCTTGGGGTGAATCGCCGCTGTATCTGGCACTGATCGAGGCGCTGGGCGATTTTATCGGCGAGCCGGAAGATAGCGAGAAGAGCATTGTCGTCATCGCCGACGGCGCCAATTATCAGTTCAATGCGCCGGACCCCAAAACCCGCGACGAGGTGATTGCGGCCTTCAAGGGACGCAACGTGGCAATCAACATTGTCGGCTTCGAAATCCCGGCAACCGAAGCGGCCGAGGCCCGCCGCGATTTCACCCTGTTGGGCAAGGAGACGGGCGGTAGCTTCGTTACGGCCGCCAATGCCACGACGCTGATCAAAACGCTCGAGAAACTGTTGGGCCCGCAAGATTTCCACGTCCTCGACCGGCAGGACGGCCTGGTGGGTAAGGCGCGTTTGGGGGTGCCGGTCGTCGTGACACCGCCGCCGGAGCGGCCGCAAACCTATACCGTTTCGCTCGATCGGCTGACGGCGTCGGTGGAACTCAGCGGCGGCGAAAGCGTCGAACTGTTTCCCAGCCGCGACGGCTCGCGGTTGGAGACCGCCCGATACGACGCGGGCGACCCGCGCTACGTGCCGGTGCTCAATGGTCTGCACGAAACCAGCGGTTACTTGCTCGGGCTGCACCGGCCCGTGCTGGTTGAGACCGCCGCGCATTTTCCACTGTCAATCGTGCGCGAGGATCACAGTTTTGCATCGCGCCCGAAAGAGGTTTGGATCGAGATCCGGCCCGGCGCCAGCGCCGTTGACAAAGCCGGACAAGTCGCCGTGTTTTACGATGCCGACTATCAGCCGGGCACGTCGGTGCCGGTCGAGAATTGCGTGGCTGACAACTGGCCGGCGGCGGCCAAAACGGCGGTGATCAGCGCCTGGTTCAAGCGGCAGCCGACGCCGCCGGCGCGGGTGCTGAGCTTCGGCGATTTGCAAGGCCGGAAGTCCGAAGCCGAACCGCTCGCGCCCCTCGACGGCCTGCCGGGCGTCGGCATCCAGCTGCGTCTCGATCGCGATCCGCAGTCGCGCGACGATTTTCGCCTGGCCGTGGTCGAACGGCACGATCTGCAATCGCCCACGCTGGCAGCGCTCAAGGTCGAGACCGTGCCCATGGCCCAGCGCGTGGTGCATCGCTTCGACAACACAAACCGCGTGGTCACGCACCAATTCTTCTTTCGCCGCGTGCCCAAGGACGGCATCGACTCGTACGAGCTGCGGTTGACGCTGGCCTCTGACGCCAAAGCCGACGCCTACGCAGCCGAGCCGACCGAAGTCGTCGTCTCGGTTGCCAGCGATTTGATCCGCCTCGTGCCGCCCAAGAAAAATTAGCAGGCAGACTCCGTCTGCCGTAGCTCCGCGACGCGCGACTCTGCCTTCGCCAATGCGCGCCTTTTTCCTTGTCTCTTTTCCGAGCGCCAGCGCGATCTTCTTTCTCGGCGCAATAAAAAACCCGCCACGCGAGTTGCGGGCGGGCCTCGGTTGATCGAGGAGGAAAGGAACAAGCCGCACGAAGAGAGCGGCAGGAACGAGCCGTTTTTTTCTCGGCCGCCCCTGACCGCTCTAGAAACCAGGCGGATCCTGCATTGATGCCCTCCCAGTAACAGGAACGCATTGGCAATGGCCATTCCGGCTGGACCAGCCAGCCAAGTCCACTAATAACCACTCCGCCTCCAGCAGTCAAATTTTTGGTCGTTTTCCGTCCAAACAACACCCGGCGGGCTCGGATGTTAGCGCGATCCCAATCGAAAAGATGGGCGATGTGTTGTCATAAAGTCTTTTCATATTAGTGCTTTACGTAAATATATGAAGGAAAACAGAAAACCGAGCTGGACAATCATCACTTAGGTTACGATAATACTTATCATTGAGTAGGGGGGGCAGCGTGCCCTTGCAGGGATTGGATGCAAATGTTGCGACTGCGTTGGCTCTTTCGCGGGCAGGCAAAAGGTCGACCCGATTTTCGAACCTTGAAGCTGTGGAGGTGTCTTATGTGGTGTTGCCGGCGAGCGTGTCGTCAGTTCTCGGCTCCCAGCGCTTTCACGTACGACCATCACTCGCTTAAGGAATCTCGACGATGCAACCCACCTTTTATCCGGCGCCCCAATCCGCGGCTGACTTGAATCTCCAACGCCGCGTTCTGCTGACTCTCGCCCAACTGCACATGCCGCTGTTTCGGTTCCTACGCGTGGAAGTTGCCGACGGCACCGTCACGCTCAGCGGCCGCGTGGGCAGCTATTACGAACGGCAATTGGCCCAAAGCCGCGCCCGCCGCGTGCCGGGTGTGATCCGCCTGGTCGATGCGATGACCGTCGTCGAGCGGCCCAGCCGTCCCACCGGAATGGCCACGCTGCTCACTCGCAGGCCCACCAGCCGCCGGCGACGCGGCATCGACGATCTGGTGCTGGCGGCGGTCGCCGCCTCCGACGAAGTGCCAGGTGAAGGCGCGGTTCGCCGCAGCGCGTAAAACCGACCGCCGGTACGGCGAGCCGTGCCGGACATCTCGTCATCCAGGCAAGCGAGCGGGCGGTTTGTTCAGTCGCGGCCAACCTTGTGGGGCAGGCCGCTGAGCAGATCGTCCCGCTCTGCTTTTTTTCTGCCTCGTCCGGTTTTTCTGGCGACCGTGGCGCCTAGAATACTGGGGCGAGCACCCAACTCTAGCGAAGGCCCTGCAATGACCGAAAAAGTCCAGAAGACCGACGACCAGTGGAAAGCCGAGCTCAGCCCCGAGCAATTTCACATTTGCCGCAAGCAGGGGACCGAGCGCGCCTTTAGCGGGCAGTTCTGGGACGAGCACCGACCGGGCACGTACTTCTGCACGTGCTGCGGACAGGAATTATTCAAAGCCGATACCAAGTTCGATTCCGGCACCGGCTGGCCCAGCTTCTGGCAGCCCACGCAGGGAACTGCCGTCGAAACGGTTGGCGATCGCAGCCACGGGATGATTCGCGACGAAGTCCGCTGCAGCCGCTGCGGATCCCATCTCGGCCACGTCTTCGACGATGGCCCGCAGCCCACGGGGCTGCGCTATTGCATCAACAGCGCCGCGTTGCGGTTCGAGCCGCAGCAGTAACGGCTACTTGTCCGCGTCCTGCTCGCGCAGCCGGCGGTATTTTTCCTGGTACTTGGTCCAGAGCCGGGTCTGCCGATCGGTCAGATCGACGGCCCGGCCTTGAATATAGGCCCGCGTCACGCGCGTCGGCGTTTCCAGCACGTCGCCGGTGGTGACGATCAGCGTAGCGTCCTTGCCGGCCACGAGCGATCCGATGCGGTCGCCCACGCCCAGAATTTCGGCCGGCCACTGGGTGATGGCCTTGAGCGCCGCGTCCGGCGGCAGCCCATAAGCGGCAGCCATTCCGGCCTGGTACGGCAGATTGCGCGTGTTACCCATCCGTCCCACGCCAGCCAGGCAGAAGGTGACGCCGGCCGCGTGTAGCCGGGCCGGCACGGTGTAGGCCGCGTCGTACGGGTCGTGCCGGCGCTGCGGCAACCGCGTGACGCCGGCCACGATCACGCTCACATGATGCTGCTTAAGCAGGTCCGCACACTCCGGCGCATCGTAGCCGCCATAAATGATCAGCTTCAGCCCCATGCGCTCGGCCAACGACACGGCTCCCTGGATCTGCTGTACTTCGTCGGCTTGCACCATGAGCGGCATTTGCCCGTCCAGCACCGGCCCCAACGCGTCCCAGCGAATATCACGTTCGATCGCTGGCTGGCTTTTGGCCCGCCGGGCTTTTTGCACGGTCCAATACGCCCGGGCGTCTTCCAGTGTTTCGCGCAGCTCGCGGAGCGTCGCGTCGCGGGATTCGAGCTTGCCCTCGTGCTCGTCGTCGAGCCGCCAGGTGTGAGTCGGCGCGATCTTGGGCCAGGTGACGTGCATGGCCACGTCGGCTTTGAGCAGCATGTCGTCGTTGGTCCAGCCGTCGAGCATGATCAGCGACGACCTGCCGGCCACCAGCCGCCCGCTGGGAGCGGTGAGCACCGTGAGCACGCCATTACGGCGCGTGACGGGAATCAGCTCGCTTTCAGGATTCACGGCCACGTGGGCTCGGACGTTGGGGTTCAGCTTTCCGGACTCCGCGACGTCGACCGAGCCGCGTACCGAGGGAATCTCGAGCAGCCCGATCTGCGTATGCGCGTCGATCAAGCCGGGGTAAACGTGCAAACCGGCGGCGTCGATCCGCTCGGCATCTTCCGGAATCGGCACATCAAGGCCGACCGCCACGATGCGGCCGCGATCGAACACGACCGTGCCCGACGCGATCGTCGGCCCGGCCACGGGGTGCACCGTTCCGCCAACCAGCGCGATCGGCCGCTGTTGCGGCGCGCCGGGAATCTCTGGCCCGGCGAAGCTCGCGGTGGTGTTCAGCAGGCAAATGCCGGCGATCGCGAGAATGCGCGCGGCACGGCTCGTCGCGCCCCCCCACGGACCGCAGTCCGTGGGCTTGTGTATCACTTTCCACTTTTCACTGTTCACTTTTCACTTCCCGTCATTCGTCGTGATGGCAAAAGATATCTTCGCGCGGCCAGGGATCGTGCTTCTCGTCGCCCGGCTTGGCCGACGTTTCGCCCGAGGCGAGCACGCGCTGCACGAGGCCGGCGTGCAACTTGCGAAACTTTTCGCGGGCCGCCAGGTCCTGCTGCCGATCGAAATACAACCGGCCGTCGATCCATGTCTGCCGCGGGCTGCTGTAGACCGATAGCGGCGGGCCGCTCCACAGCACCAGGTCGGCGTGCTTTTCCGGCTCGATCGAACCGACGTAGCGGTCGATGCCCAGTTGCCGCGCGGGATTGAGCGTGACGAATTTCAGGGCCTCGGTTGCCGGTACGCCGCCGTACTTGATGGCCTTGGCCGCTTCGAGGTTCAAGCGCCGCGCCAGTTCGGCATCGTCGGAATTGAACGACACGACCACGCCGGCTTCGCGCATCAAGGCCCCGTTGTAGGGAATCGCATCGAGCACTTCGTACTTGTACGCCCACCAGTCCGAAAAGCTCGATCCGCCGGCGCCGTGTTTGGCCAACTGATCGGCCAGCTTGTAGCCTTCCAGAATATGTTGGAACGTGGCGATGCGAATGTGATAATCGTCGCACACGCGCAGCAGGCCCAGGATTTCGTCCTGGCGATAGGCGTGGCAATGGATCAGTCGCTTGCCCTCGACTACTTCGGCCACGGCTTCCAGCTCCAGGTCCAGTCGCGGCGGCAGCCCGGTCTTCACGCGCCGCCAATCGATCCACCGCCGCCGATACTCGACGGCCGCGCGAAACTCGTCTCGCAGCAGTTGCTCGACGCCCATCCGGCTTTGCGGGTAGCGCGTGCGGAAGTGGTCGCCCCAGTTGCTTTGCTTCACATTCTCGCCCAGCGCGAACTTGATGCTCGGCGGCGCTTCGGCAAATTTCAGCTCCTCGGGCAGTCCGCCCCAGCGGAACTTGACGACCTGCGACTGGCCGCCAATGACGTTGGCCGAACCGTGCAGGATGTTCGCGCACGTGACTCCGCCGGCCAGTTGGCGATAAATGTTGATGTCCTGCGAGTCGACGAAATCGCCGATGCGGACTTCGGCCGTGATCGTCTGGCCGGCCTCGTTCACGCCGCCGTCGGTGGCGATGTGCGAATGGCAATCGATCAGCCCCGGCGTCAGATGCTGGCCGTGGCACTCGATGATCGTCGTTCCCGGCGGCGCCGCGAGATTGATGCCAATCTGGCGAACCACGCCTCGCACCACCAGCACGCTGGCATGTTCGATCACGCCCTTGGGACCGCACGTCCACACGGTCGCATCGCGAAACAACAGGTTGTCGGGCTGCTGCGGCCGCGGCTCCGCTCGGCCAAATTCACCGAAGGGGTACAGCGGGCCCACCAGCGGCGCCTTGTCCTTTTCGTCGGGGGTGCCGCCGGCCGTCTCTGCCGGTTTCGGCGTGTCTTTTGATGCGGCCGCTTTGTCCGCTGGCTTTTCCGCCGCTTTATCCGTGGTCTTGCCGGCCGTCGCTGCCGCCGGCTTGGTCGCGACCTTCTTTCCGCTGACGGCGCTGCGTAGGCCGTCGGCCCAGACCAGCGAGCCGCTCATGCGATCGCAATGCTCGGCAGTTTTGCCCCCGCTCTCGAGCGCGACGCTGAATTGCAGCATGCCGGACCAGCCCAACTTGTCGCCGGACACCACGGCCGAAAACTGCTGGCCGTCGAGGGCCACGTGGTCGAGCTTGGCTTCCTTGGTGCCGCGGTGAATCGTCCCGGCCGGCTTGTCGGCTTCGCCTGTCAGCTCGATGGCCAGGCTTTCGGAGCCGCCTTTGGGTAGTTCGACCACGGCTTCCCACTTGCCGCGAACATCGCAGGCCGGCGGATGACCGTTGACATAGCGACGCCCATCGACCCAGGTCTCAATGATCTTGGTCTTCTCGGTAAACAGATCGCCATCGGTGACGACCAGATGCGCCAGCTTGCCTGGCTCGAGCGAGCCCAGCCGATGATCGATGTGCCAGAGCTCGGCCGGCGTGAGCGTCAGTGCTCGCAGCGCGGCCTGCGGCTCGAGTCCGCGTCGCACGGCTCGCCGCACGGCCGGCAACAGCGCTGCCGGCTCTTTCAGCCCGTGGCTGGATAAGGCAATTTTGACGCCCGCCCGCTGGAGCCGGCCGGGATTGGCCGGGGCCAAGTCCCAGGCGAGCAGCCGCGACACCGACACGTTACGCGCCTTCTCGGGCGTCGAGACGTTTGGCGGCTTGGGAAAATCCAGCGGCACCAGCACCGGGCAGCCCGCCGCCTTGACGGCGTCGATGAGCTGATACTCCTCGCCCGATCCGCGCACAATCAGCGGCAGCTCGAATTCCTTGGCGATCCGCACTGCCCGCAACAAGTACAAGTTGTCGCCGGCCTCGATCACCACCGGTAATCGCTCGCTAGCAAAACCGGCCAGGCTCGCCAGGGCCGTGTTGTGCTCGGGCCGCGGCAGTTTGGTGTCGCTGCTGGCGGCTTTCCATGCGGCCTCGTACCAACGGGCGTCGTGCATGGCCTGCCGCACCAGGGTCAGGGCCCCCATCGGCGAGTTGGGATAGCGCGAGTCGTGAAACGTGCGATCGGTCGTCAGCTTGAGATGCAGGGCCACCTGGTTGCGGACCATTGATTGGCCCGACTCGCCGTCGCCGGTGGTGACCAGCGCACTGGTGCCATGAATGATGCCCGCCGTCGGAGCCAGCAGCCGCGCGGTCACGCCCTGCGATCGCCAGGCTTCGTTGGTCTTGGCATCGGGCTTATAACCTTCGTCGGCTCGCACCTCGGGCCGTACCTGGTCGTTCCAATAGCCGGTGCCCGTGCCGGGAGTCTCGGCCGGCGCCGCGGCGGTTCCACCGGAATCGATCAGCCCGGGATAGATGGTCTTGCCCGGCAGCCGATGCACCTGTGCGCCGGCCGGGATCAGCACGTTGTCGCCGACGGCCGTAATCACGCCGTCGCGCATCACCAGCACGCCATTTGATAACTCTTTGCCGGGCGCGATCACGATCTTGGCGCCCACGAGTGCGTGCCAGGTAGGCGTCTTTTCGCGCAACCCGGCCGGCGGAACCGTTTGCGGCACGGCCGCCTGCACGGCGCCAGTGCCGATCGCCGCGAAAGCCAGTGCGAAAAACGCGTAAACGGCCAGCTTCCCGGCCATCCGGGAGCACGGCTCGATTCGAAAAACGGTCATGGGCATGGTCATCGAAGGCAGTTGGGGTGAAGCAACCAGCAGCGGCCGGAAAGGGGCGGAAGTCAGCGGTGTTCGCGTCGGCCGTGTGGAAAGGGGCGGGAAGTGGATCGTCCATTGTAGTTTGTGTGACCGGCAGCCCCTCGGTCAAGCAACATTTCGGACGAAAGCGGGGGGATTATCCGTAGGCCCGGCGAGCCGAGCCGGGCCGGTGAAGCAGCGCTCACTCGGTCACGGGTGCCGCTCGGCTCGCGGCACCTACTTACTCCCGTCGCTTGCATGCGTCATTGCGCGCTTACACAATGACCGGGCGGCTGCCGACGCAGGATCACGCGGCGCCGCGCACCTTTGGCCGAGGCACCTGGCGCGATGCTGGCGAAACTGCAAACCTTCTCGCTGTTGGGCATCGAGGCCTTGCCGGTGGAGGTCGAAGTCGACGTCTCCGACGGCGCCCTGCCGAAAACCGTGCTGGTCGGACTGCCCGAGGCAGCGGTCAAGGAATGCGTCCACCGCGTCGAGCGGGCGTTGGTCAACTCCGGCTTCCAGCGGCCGCTGCACCGCGTCGTGATCAACCTGGCACCCGCCGATCTTCCAAAACAGGCCGCCAGCTTCGACCTGCCGGTGGCCTTGGGCTTGCTGGCCGGCAGCGGGCAATTGGCCAGCGAGATCTTCGACCGCTACGCCGTCGTCGGCGAACTGGCCCTTGATGGCTCGACGCGCACGACCAAGGGCGCGCTGTCGATGGCCATCACGGCCGCCAAATCGGGCGGCCTGCGCGGGCTGCTCGTGCCGTCGGTCAACGCGGCCGAAAGTGCGGTGGTCGAAGGGATCGAGATCATTCCGATTTCGAGTCTGACCGAGGCGGTCGGCTTTTTCACCGGGCAGTTGCAAGTGGAGCCCGCCCCGCCGCGGCTCGACGAACTGTTCCAAACCCTCGGCCGCTACGACGTCGACTTCGCAGATGTTCGTGGCCAGGAGATGGCCAAGCGAGCCCTGACCATCGCGGCCGCCGGAAATCACAATCTCCTGATGCTCGGGCCGCCGGGTTCCGGCAAGACGATGCTGGCCAAGCGGCTGCCGACCATTTTGCCCGACCTGTCGGCCACCGAAAGCATCGAGACCACCCGCATCTACAGTGCGATGGGCTTGCTGCCGGCGGGTCAGCCGCTGCTGGCCGTGCGGCCCTTTCGCAGCCCGCACCACACAATCAGCGAAGCCGGGCTGGTTGGCGGCGGCTCGACGCCCACGCCCGGCGAGATTTCGCTCAGTCATAACGGGGTCTTGTTCCTCGACGAGTTGCCCGAGTTCAATCGCCGCACGCTGGAAGTGTTGCGTCAGCCGCTGGAGGAGGGCACGGTGACGATCTCGCGGGCCCTGGCCAGCACGACCTTTCCGGCCAGCCTGATGCTGATCGTGGCCCTGAACCCTTGTCCTTGCGGCTATCGCAACGATCCGCGGCGCGACTGCCATTGCTCGGTGCCGCAAGTGGAGCGGTACATGGCGAAGATTTCGGGCCCGCTGCTCGATCGCATCGACTTGCACTTGGAAGTGCCGGCCGTGCCGTACCGCGAGCTTTCGAGCACCACGCCGGGCACGAGCAGTGCCCAGATGCGTGAGCAAGTGGTGCGTGCACGGCTGACGCAGCGCGAGCGTTTTCACAACACGCGCATCCGCGGCAACGCCAAGATGGGCCCGCGCCAGATTCGGCAATACTGCGTGCTCGACGCCGCGTGCCAGGAGCTGTTGAAAGCCAGCATGAACGAGCTCGGCCTTTCCGCCCGCGCCCACGACAAAGTGATCCGCGTCGCCCGCACCATCGCCGACCTCGACGGCTCCGCCGACATCCAAGCCCCGCACCTCAGCGAAGCGATCAACTACCGCATGCTCGATCGAAGCTTTTGGACGTGAGTGACTGAAATGACACCCCAGCATTTAACCGAGCCCTTGCGGGTCGGCACGATCGTTAAGATTCTCAACTCGGGCTACGGCCGCGCGGAGATCGCTGGATACCGTGGACCGCTGGGACCCAAGGGGGCCCGCGTCTATCGCGTGCTGGTGCAGAAAAAGCCGCGGCGTGTGTACATCGAAGTCCGCGAGGATCAGGTTGAAGTGCTCGGCGACTCGCCCGATTTGCATCCCACGGAATGATGAGCGGGGATCCCGTATTAATGCTCAATAGGCGATTCGGTTCCGTAGGTCCGACGAGCCGAGCCGGACCCGACACGCCACGAAGATTGCAACCCTAGCACGAGTGCCGCTCGGCTCGCGGCACCTACTTATGGCCGAGCCGCTGACGCATGTTGAAAGATATCGTCGAAGTTCGCCCGCTCGAAGGTCACCGGCTGTGGCTGCGCTTTGAAGACGGCGTGGCGGGGACAATTGATCTAGTTAGGATGGTTCCCTTTGAAGGAGTGTTCGCCCCCCTTGCCGACGAAAGTCACTTCCGCCAGGTGCGCGTATTACCAGATACCGGAACCATCGGCTGGCCGAGCGGAGCCGATCTGGATCCCGATGTGTTGTACTCGCACGTCACTGGCGAGCCGATCCCACTGGCGAAAGGGCAAATTGAGTGAGCGTGAATGAACTCTACGGCAGTTCTATCTGGAATCGCGTGACGGTCCCACGCCACACTGATAGCCGTACGAGGTGCCGGGCTTGACGGTGGGTTCTGGTGGAATGTCCTGCGTCACGCTTATTAGCGTTCGCGTGCCTCGCGTCGAAATCGTTTTCGATCCCGATGATCGCCGTAGACGTGAAAAGATTCTTCGCGAGGTGGCAATGACTGGAATCAGCATCACCCGTTATCCATACGAGGAGCCCTACCACCTTAATCTGCGAATCAAGGCCTCCAACGGTCGCACTTGCGGCGAACTTGAATACTATTGCAACGTAAGCGGCCTGAAAGAATTCGGAAAACAGCTAGCCGATTTTCATGGCGGGCGGGGCGAAGAGGTCAATTACGAACTTGGGTCCGAGGCCCCTCAGGATCGTTTCGCGTTCTACCTGAACCTGGCTGCAAAGGCGGTCGACTCATCCGGTCACAGCGCGTTGTTCATTTGTTTCAATAATAACGCGGCAGGTGCGGACCGTGAAGTGAGCCGATTCGCGATCAAAGCGAACCCCGCCGACATCAATCGGCTTGGGGCACTGCTGAGCGGCTTCGCCGATTTGCAACACCGCCGATTAGATTGGCAGGTGCATGACGGTAGGCTTATCACCGACGATGACGAACACGCCGGCATTTAGACGGTACTCGATTGCACCTGTGCCGCTCGGCTCGCGGCACCTACGGACGAAACGCCCGGGTTACTTCGTCTTGGTGATGGGCGCCTTGGCCGCGGGCTTCTTGGCGGCGGGGTTGGCGGTTAGCTCGGCCTGGGTGATGGTCGAGTAGGGGTGCGGAGTCTTGCCGAGATTCACGTCGCGCCAGAACTTGCTGTACGCCGGCTTTTCGCTCACGTCGATCTTGCCGTTCTTGTTCAGATCGAAGCGGTCCATCAACTCTTTGTCGCGCTTCTGCTGGGCCTTTGCCAGGTTCGTCTGCATCAGTTGCTGTTGCTGCATGGCCTGCTGCATGGCCTTTTTCTGGGCAGGGCTCGGGCCGCCGCGGGCTTCTGCAATCGAAGCGATGAACAGACTGCCGCTAAGGCCAATTACGACCGCCAAGCTCGTTCGCCAGGTTGGGCTCATCGCGTGCCTTCGATTCTGTTGGACAAGGTGGGATGAAAGGGCAGGGGGCTAAGCGACTGCAAAGCAGGCGCATCGTAGCGATTCGCCGGAAAACTGTCAAAAAAACTCCCCTAGAGTTACGGGGAATTAATGTAGCCGACGCCATCGAAGGATGGTTCTTCCAACCCCCAATCCATGGATCGTTACTGGCGGTTTGCCAGGCTCGGCCGGATCGCGCCGGCACGATTCAGTTTGCGTCGTTCTTTACCCGGGAATTAGGATGGATGGGACACCGAAATTGCGCCGGCCACTGGTGCCCGGCAATAAGAACGCTGTGACCGCCATGCTCTGCCTCCGTTATTGTCGACCATCGGCCATGCTGGGCATTGCCATTTGCGGCGCGGCGGCGGTGCTACTGCTGGCATGCGGCCGTTGCTGGGCTGCGGACGAAAAGCCCGGCCACGTGGAGCCGCCCGCGAAGGCCGAAAAAACCGAACCGCGGCCCACGCTCAAGCCGGCCGATGGGGACGGCGATGGCCGTGTGAGTCGCGCGGAATGGGGCCGGCTGATGCAACGCTTCAGCCGCCTGGACGCCAACCACGACGCAGCCGTCGATCTGTCGGAGTTGCAAGCCGATGCCGAGACTGCCGACGCGCCGATTGTCTTGAAGGCGGCCGATGCCGACGGCGACGGCAAGCTGACGCGGGCCGAATGGAAGCGGCTGGCCCAAGGCTTTGGGCGGCTAGACGGCAATCACGACGGATCGCTCGACCTGCCCGAACTCGAAGCCGCTGCGAAGGCGACTGACGAGCTTGTGCGGGCCGTGCGGGCGATGCCCAGCCTCGACGGACTGTGGCGCGGCTGGATTGTCGAAGGCCGGGGCGAGAATCCCAATGGCGGGATGATGCAATTGGAGCTGGCCATTACCGGCAACCGTATTGCCGGCCGCGAAATCAAACTGCTGGAAGGCGGCTCGCAGCCGGCCGGGGCGAGCGCGAATTCCGTGCCGGACCTCGGAGTGGGTACGCTGGTCACCACCGGCAACGGCCGCGGAGGATTTTTCGACGCTATGTACCTGACCGGTCCGCACTCGGGGCAAACGTGCCTGGGGATCTATCGCTTGGAAGGCGACGTCCTGCACTGGTGCGCCACGAACCGATCCGGGCAGCGGCCAGACATTTTTTCCAGCGGCAACGGCTGCTATCTGATGATCATGCACCGCACGCCGGCGGCGACGGTTGCCGCGACGGTGAAGTAAGAGCGATGAAGTGATAAGCCCCCACGGACCGCAGTCCGTGGGCTTGGGCCGCGCGGAACGTGAGCGCTACGGACACTAGCGCTGGATGTCGCAGTCGGGCAGGGCTTTTTTGAGCCCCTCGATGCCGGCGTCTGTGACCTTGGTCTCGCTCAGCTTAAGTATCGTGAGATGCTTGAGGCTCTTGAGCGAATCGAGGCCGGCATCGTCGACGGCGGTGTTCGAAATGTCGAGCGTTTCCAAGTTGGGCACCGCCTTGAGAAACTCCAGCCCGGCGCTAGTGATCCCGGTGCTGTCGAGTCCCAGATCCTTGAGATTGGGGAGGCTGGTGAGGGGCTCGAGGTCGGCATCGTTGATCTTGCTGTTGCCCAGGTCGACCATTTCCAGATCCTTAAGACCCTTGAGCCGGGCCAGGCCGACGCCGGTGACTTGGGTCTTGCTGAGGTCGAGCTTGCGCAGGCTGCCTAGGGCGTGCGTTTGCACGAGCGCCGCCAGGGCTTCGTCGTCGACCTTCTTGGCGCTCAAGTCGATGTTGCGCACGGGGCCGGTCGGCTGATCGGGCTCGCGCGAGGCCGAGCCACCCAGCGCGTCGACCTTGGCGATCAATTCGTCGGTGCGGATTTTTTCCTGGCTCTCCCGGCTGCAGCCGCCGGCCACCAGCGGAAGTACGAGGCAGGCATGCCAAACGAACGTGCGTGCGGATAGCGTCGACATGTGGAGAAGTCCCCGGCGTATGAGATGGATTCAGAAGCGCCACGGGCTGGTGCGAAAAAACATGCCGCGGAAACTGCCCGGCGCCTCCGGCACGAGGCTATCGCATTGCCGTTGGGAATGCAAATCAGCCGGCCGGCGCTTCTGGCGCGGCGGGCGCAGGGGCCTGGAACTCGGCCGTGGCCAGGGCGGCAATGACTCGCAGGTCGGGCTCTTGCGACAGATCGACGACGATCGACTCGTTGGGATCGGTGCCCGGCTTCCAGGCGGCGACGACGGGCCGAGCGTAATCTTCGCCGTTGGAGCGAAGCACCTTGCCAATGCGGCCGTCGCTGATGCGGACAAACGAGCCGACGGGGAACAGCGAGACGGTTTTCAGCAGTGCGCGGACGACGACCGCGTCAAACAGCCCGTCTTTCACGCCGTGCAGCATGCGCTCCAGGGCATAATACGGCATGAGCGCCGGCCGATGGGGCCGGGTCGAGCAGAGGGCCAGAAAAACGTCGGCCACGGCGGCCACTTTGGCCAACTCGTGGATTTGTTTGGCCGTGCGGCCGCGGGGGTAGCCGCTGCCGTTGCAACGCTCGTGCATCTGATAGGCGACCATCCGCGACGCCCGCGGGATCCAGTCGAGCTGCTGGCGAAGCAGGTCAAACGTGTAGAGCGGATGCTTGGCGATTTCTCTGAAGTCGGTATTGCCCAGGATGCGGTTATCCTGGTAGCGGGCCCGCTCGACGCGGAGCATGCCCAGATCGTGGATCAAGCAGCCGATGCCTAATTCGACCAGCGTGCGATCGTCATAGCCGAGCGTGGCGCCGATCGAGATGGCCAGCATGGCGGTGTGCAGACTATGGCGGCCGGCAATGTCGCCCGGCGGCGGATTGAGGCCCAAGGCCACGAACAAGTCGCGATCTTCGGAAATGCGTTCCAGCCCCTGCTGGGCAATCGTTTCCATGCCGGTCACGCTGGCCGTGCGGCCAGAGTGCATCGCCTGGAAGAATTTTTCGAGCTGGGCCGTCGAGTCTTCAAACGTTTGCATAAACCGCGCCACGTCGGTGTCGACGTAGGCGGTGGGCGGCGGCCGGCGCATCAGCGTGGCAAAGGCCGGACCTTGGGGCACAGCCGAAAGATCGGCCTCGCGAGAAATCTCGTCGTCCAGCCGGCGGCTGACTACTGTCTCCCAGCCGCAGGTGATGCCGGCCCGGGCGGGCAGCGCCGTCCGGGCGACTCCTTGCGGCTGGTAGGCGTGTCCCAGCATCGCCGACGAGGCGCTAGCCGACTGGCTTGGGACCGAGGACTGGTATCGGCGAACATTCTGTCGTAGTTCCGGCGGCGACGCTTCGTCGATGACTGCCAGATACGTCGTGCCGCACTGAGCGCAGCACCAGTCTTCACCCTGTTCATCGGCGCCAGGCAACCGCAGCGGCAGAGCGCAGCTGCAAACCACGCAACTGGCCAATCGGCCCGTGGCTTGTGCTTCGCTTCGTTGGATGACTTGCATTCCCATCGCTGGATAATCCAGAGCGCGGTCTGTGGCGTTATAACAATAGGTTTTAAAAGCCACATGCGCAGTCGCGGACGAGACTTGGCCGTGCGGCAAGCGGCAGCCGCGCGGCACATTCCCGCTAATCGTCAAATTCGTCAACCGGACCAATGGGCGGCTGGCCGGCGGTGGCGTGCCGACAGGCGGGGTCTTACGGCTCGTAACGCCAGACTGGCAAAGAGGGCCCCGGCATGAACCATCCGGCTCACCTGGTCGGGTGTTGGGGTTGGTGCGCACGAAGCGATCATGATTGATTTAATAAAGAATTAGCCATATGCTAGCAATCTGGGGGCCTGCTTCGTCCTGCGGTTGTCTGGTTGTCAGAGCGATTCTGACGCTGTTCCGGGTGGCGGCATGACAATTGACTGCGAAATCTTTCCACGGCAATCACTCGACTGCCGCCAACTCAAGCGGTTGGGGGCGGCGTTTCAGGCGTTCGTCGACGCAAACGCAACCTGCATCGCCTGGATCGACTATCTGGGAATCGAAGATCTCCGGAAAGGTGAGCAGCCCAAACCGCTTTTGCTGCGAATCACGGAGCACTCGCGCCGGGCGACGATCCAAGGCATGTCTCGCGCTGAGACCATTCTGCTTGATGCCGCAGCGCTAGCCGTGCCGGAGGCGACTCCGCAGAACGTGTCGCAATGGCGGCAAGCCCTTGGGGACCATATCGCCGATCGTTCGCTCCCCTTCGTGCTTCGCCCCGGCAGCGACGTGGCTCGCGTCGTCCACAGCCTTCGCCAGCATATTCCCGACGAACTGGTCGATGACGTGCTAATCGGCCAGCAACATTGGACGCAGTTCTAGGGTCGTCCTGGGTCCTTGGTCCGTGGTCCGTGGTCACCATCGGTTCGCCGGCCACTGACTACTGGCCACTGACCACGGACCACATTCGGTGCCGCCTCTAGCCCGGCCGGGCGCGGCGACTTTATAATAACGGTTTGGCAGCCGCGAACACGGATTTGGCGTCTTATGACGAAGGGTGGCTTATGCCGGTGCAGATGGAATTGTCGCGGATCATCATTAGCGAGATCAACGACCAACAAGTGATTTATCTCAAGGAGGTCGACGGCAAGCGGTCGTTTCCGATTCTGATCGGGATTTTTGAGGCGACCAGCATCGACCGCCGCGTGAAGGGCTATGCCTCACCTCGGCCGCTGACGCACGACCTGCTGGTAAGCGTGGCCGATAATCTGGGCGGTGAATTTCAGAGCGTTGTCATCAGCGAATTGAAAGATCACACATATTATGCTCGCTTACGCATCAAACATGAAGGAGAATTGATCGAGGTCGACGCCCGGCCATCGGATGCCATTGCCGTGGCCGTGACGTGCGATCCGCCGCTGCCAATCTATGTGGCTGAGGAAGTGCTCAACGACGTGCTCGGCGAGAACTAAACGGAGCGCTGGTGCTCGAAGGAGTCCTGACCGGCCACTACCCGCCCCCTCGATCGCCGCGCGTTCGTTCCTCTGAAATCCGTGCAGTTGATCTCAATCAGGCACGATGCTTGCACCATTTGCCCAGCCATCGGTGGAAAGTTTCCTACGGCTTCCATGAGCAACCACCTGGTCAAACACCGAAGAGAGACATCCCGTGACTACGCTTAAGGGGCTCTGGGGTTTGAAAAGCCCCGATGCCCGAGTCCGACGTGCATTGCTGGGCTTGTTTCTGGCGGCAGGCGCCATCGGCGGCACGACGCTGGCGTACTGGCTGGTCGCAGCCGATGGCGAAGCGGATCCCAGCTTGATGAGCAGTTATCGCGCGCTGGTCACGTACGAATCGGCGCCCAAGGCCTCCAGCCATGATGCGATTCCGGACACTCCCACTCTTGAATCGGCAATTGCCTGGGCTCAAACGTCGCTCGGCCACGTGCGCGAAATCCGGGACTACACGTGCACTTTGATCAAACGCGAGCGCGTGGGCGATCGTTTGATCGGCCCGCACTATATGACCGTGAAAGTCCGGCAGCAGCCGTACAGCGTGTACCTCCAATACACCGCGCCGCAGTCAGTGCGAAATCAAGAGGCGATTTATGTCGAAGGCCGCAACGATGGCAAACTGCTCGCGCATCCCACGGGCATACGACATCGCATTGTCGGCACGGTTGCTCTGAAACCAACCAGCGCGATTGCCATGCGGGGCAATCGGCATCCGATCACCGAGATCGGGTTGGCGGTATTGGTCGAAAAACTGATCGTGCTCGGCCGCCGTGATCTTGCAGAAGGCAGCGCGGCCGAGCTCACCACCACGCGGGGCGTGCTGATGAACGATCGCCCTTGCACGATCATCGAGGTGCGGCACCCGCAACGCACGGACGGCTTGGAATATCACATCGCCCGGATTTTCATCGACGAGCAGATGGTCTTGCCGGTGCGCTTCGAGGCTTTCGGCTGGCCCGCGGCATCGGGCGAGAAGCCGCCGCTGCTGGAAGAATACACGTACGTCGATCTGAAACTGAATAACGGCTATACGGATGCCGACTTCGATACTGCAAACCCGCAGTATGGGTTCGGCCGTGGCACGACGCCCGAAATTCGCACCACGGCCCAGAACCAATGATGCGAACTGCGCTGGTTGCCGCGCTTGGGTGCAGCGTTATTTTCGCCGGTGCCAATTCGCAAGCCGCCCAGCCTGTCGTCGCACTGCTCAAGGTGGTGCCCGACTCGGCCCTGGGCGTGCTGGTGGTGAACCGGCTGCAAGACACGTCCGGCCGTCTGGAAAAGTTGGGCCGCGATCTGCAGGTTGGCATCCCCAGCCCGTTGGGTTTCGCCAAGGCCGTGGCGGGCGTCAAGCACGGAGTCGACGAACAGGGAAGTCTGGCGATTGCCTTGTTTTCTGAAGACAAGGACGAGCGACCGGTTGGCGCACTGTTCATTCCGGTGAGCGACTATGCGGAATTCCTCGAAGGCTTGCGGGCCAAGGATCCTGAAGTCGAAATTGCGCGCGTGACCTTCTTCGCGCGGCCGGTACTGGTCACTCACATCGCGGGTTTCGCCGTGTTGGTTGATTCCGACCAGGAAAAACTTCTCAACGAGATCAAAGCCTCGTCCACCGGCATCGAAAAACTGGTTGAGCCTTTCGGGCCGTGGCTGGCCGAGCAAACGATTGCCGGGTTGTCGCTCGAGCCAGGCACGCGACGGATCTTCGATGCACTGGCACGCCTGGTCGGCCAGGCTGAACAGGCTGGCGCCACATCAGATCAAGATAAACCCGCCGCGGAATCCAAGTCGCCGATGCTGGAAGCCCTCAAGCATCTCGAAGGAGAAACGAGGCGGTGCGGTTTTGGTATCGAACTGGCCGACCGCGGTGTGACCATCAGCATGAAGGTCGGGTTCAAGCCTGCAGGGCCAGTTGCCCAAGAAATAGAAATGACGAGATGGCCGTCCAGCCAGGGGCTGGATGCCTTGCCGGCCGGCGACTATGTCATTGCAGGTGGCGGCACGCTGCCGCGCCCGTGGATGATTGCCTTGGCTCGAGCCAAGCTCACGGTGCTACGAGATCTGCTTCCGCAAGCGCCCGCCTTGAGCGAAGAAGAGCAAAAGCAATTGGATCCGGTCCTGTCTGAACTGGTCCACCCCATTCAATCGTTGGCGTTGCTGCTGCGGCCTCCAGCAACCGGCCGCGGCTTATTGCACCAACTGACGCCCGTGGTGATCGTCGACGACGCCCGGTCGTTTCTGGCCGTTTACGAGAAACGCCTGCCGGCGGTGGAAAAGTGGCTGCCGGAATCCAGGTCGAAACCGCTCGTTTCAAGAATCAAAAAAATTGAATTGGAAGGCATGCCCGCCCTGGAAATGGACGTCGATCTATCGGCCCTGGCGGCCGAGGCCAAAGATTCCACCTCGCCGGCCGCGATGCTGATGGAAACGCTCTTCGGCTCCGAGCGCCGATTCATGGTTTATTTCCTGGCGGTTGACGAGCATCGCATCACCATCTCGTATGGCAGCCGCGCCGGTGCGCTAGAAACCGCGAAGGCGCTGCGCTCGGGCAAAGTCCTGGCGGCCGAACCCAATGTTCGAAAAGCCGTGGGCCTGCTACCCAAGCAATCGAACTGGGTAGGACTCGCCGACCTGCGCGGTGTCGTGCAACTGGTGAATGCCTTGCTGCCGGCGATTGCTCCGGATGCTCGGAAGCTGCCGGAGTTTCCCAGCACGCTTCCGGCGATCGCACGCACCCAATTGACGCCGCTGGCACTCGATGCTCGCGTGGTGCTGCCGACGGAGTTGATCGTCAAGCTCGGCGGCTACGTGGCGAAGGTTCGGGAACTCCAGAAGGAAGATTGAAGTCCACGGCCGTGCCAGCCAGACAAATCGTATTTCTTGGCCTGGGGCCAGCCGATAATGGCCAATCGCTGACGGTTCCGATGTAACGCCGCCGATGGCGAGGACGCTGCCCGTGGAAGATCGGTTGTCATTTGCCTGGTCTGCTGCCCAGCGGACAGTGTCGGCCGGCCGCATCGGCACCCCGGTTGCCTTGAGGTTGATGGACTATAGCCAGCCGGACCACGGCCGGCTGCCGGCGCTATTAGCCTGGCACGCCGATCGAGCTTGTACGCTGCTCGAGGCCGAGCCGGCGTTGGTTTGGGCCGGCGGCCGACCGACCAGCGGGCAAATTGACGTGCAAATTCGCGGCAGCCAGGGACAGTCGCTGCTGCTGTCGGCCGGCGCGTTGGCCCATGAGGCGCCGCCCGTCGAACTGACGGTGATCGGCCAACGCGGCATTGCCTGCTGGCAGCCGGACGATCTTCCGCTCGACCCAGCCAACGCACGACCGAGGGTAGCGGAACTCGTGAGAGTTCCGCCTGGGGGAAGCGGCGGAAGTCTCACGACTTCCGCTACGGCCGGCCTGCCGCCCAGCGACGCTGAACTGTCGGCCCGCGGCCGAGATTTGCTCCAGGCGATTTCGCACAGCTTGGAGACCGGTGTGGCATCGCCTCCAGGTGCTGCGCGGCCTGCAGCCGGCCGACCGCAGACGCTCGAAATCACGGCAATCGCTGAGCAGCCGAAGCGCCAAGCCAGTCCTAGCGGCGCGCGGCCGCTGGGTGTGTTGCTCATCAGTGGCGGCCAGACCCATCAAGAGATGTACGCCCCGGCATTTGCCGCCGATCCGCGTTGCCGATTGATCGGGCTGACGGACGAAAACGACGTTTCGCCACGCCGCCGTGCCTTGAACGAGCAGCTCGCGCAATCGCTGGGCATCCCGCTGTTGGCCAGCCTGGATGATGCCTTGGCACGCACGGACGTACACGTGGTCAGCGTCTGTGCCGAGCCGGAGCGCCGGGCACGCGTGATCCAGCGGGTCCTGGCGGCCGGCAAGCACTTGTATCTGGACAAACCGCTGGCCGCGACGATCGACGAAGCACGCCGCATACGGGCCCAGGCCCAAGCGAGCGGCGTGTGCAGTCAGATGTTCAGCCTCGTGCATTCGCCGGCGGCCGAACGTGTGAGAGCTGTGCTCGAGTCGGGCCGGCTGGGTGAATTGCTGGCCGTGCATTGCGATCTGTTCTTCGCCAAAGGGCCGGCCGGCACGGCTAGCTTTGGCGAGCCCCGCCGCGAGAGTGCTCATCCAACGACCTTCGAAGCCCTCGAATCGAAGCGCGAACTCTATAACATCGGCGTTTATCCGCTGGCAATGCTCGCCTGGTTGTTGAACAAGAAAGTGCGGCGTGTGTTCGCCACCACGGGCAATTATTTTTTTGCCGAACACCAGCGCAACGACATGGAAGATTTTGCCCAAGCCTCGCTCGAATTCGACGACGGCATCACGGCCACGATGTGTGTCGGCCGCACCGGCTGGCATTCGCATCCGGCCGGCGGCGTGCAGCGCACCTGGCTGATCGGCACGCGGGGGACCGCGTGCATCGATGCCTACCGTCCACGGCTCGAAGTCTGGTCCGACGAGCCGGCCTGGCCCACTCCCGCGCGCAGTCCGGAAGACCCAATGGGCTTTTGGACGAGCACCGGGCGTGCCGTCGGTATTGCTGCCAAGCAGGCCTGGCTCGCGCCCTCCGACGAGCACGCCGACGTGCGACATTTTGTCGACTGCCTGACTGCCGGCCACGCCAGCGACTTGCCCGCCGAGTATGCCGCCGATGCGCTCGAAGCCCTGCTTGCGGCCTATCAATCGGCCGCTGCCGGCCAGCCGATTTCGATCGCCCGGCGGTAGCGGAAATCGTGAGACGTCAGACGGAGGCACGCGCGGGGATCGGAATACTTACGGATTCCGCTACAGAGAATCAGGCCGATGCGGCTGCTTTGCGCACTTCCTCGCGCACACGGTGCAAGATGGCGTGCAGCCCGCGCATGCGGGTCATGCCCAGGGCTGCGGTCAGGCCCAGTTGCTGAATGAGATCGGGCGGCGTGGCCAGCACCTGCTCGGGCGTCGCGCCTCCGAAGGCTTCGGCCAGCAGCGCGACAAAACCTTTGACCGTTGGCGACTCCGGAGCGACGTCGGCCTGGATCGTGACGCGACCTTCGGACACGCCAATCCACAGAAAGACCGGCGTCTGGCATTCGTGTACGCGGTGCATGCCCGCATCGCGCTGGGCGGCAAGCTCGGGCGGCAGCGGCGGCAAGCTGTTTGCCAATTCCAGCAGCAACTCGAGCCGCTCGCGCGGTTCCGCGTCGCGGAATTCTTCGATAATTTCGGCCAGCCGCGCGGCCAAGGGTGAAGGGGAGTCGGTCACGAGATATCAGCCGGGCTGCGGCCCCTTGGCGATCGGGGCGCCCACCAGGTTGCCCCATTCGGTCCACGAACCGTCGTAATTTTTCACGCTTTGGAAGCCAAGCAGGTATTGCAGCACGAACCAGGTATGGCTCGAACGCTCGCCGATGCGGCAATAGGCGATCACCTTGTCGCGAGCCTCGAGCCGGCAGTCCTTGAGGTAAATGTCTTCGAGCTGGTCGCGCGGCTTGAACGTGCCATCGTCCTGCACGGCGCGCGACCAGGGAACGCTGGCCGCGCCGGGAATATGCCCGCCACGCAGCGCGCCCTCTTGCGGATAGTCGGGCATGTGCAGCATTTCGCCCGTGTACTCACCCGGCGAACGGACGTCGATCAGGCGGCCGCCGCGCTGTTGATGCTGAAAGACTTCGTCGCGAAACGCGCGGATCGCCGGATCGGGTGGCTGGGCGCGGTAGTCGGTGTGCGGGTATTGCGGCTCGGGGCCCCGCTGCCAGGCGCGCTGGTCGAGGTCCCACCGCTTGCGGCCGCCGTTCATGATCAGGCAGCGCGGATGGCCGTAGAGCTTGAACGCCCAAAACGCGTAGCACGCCCACCAGTTATTTTTGTCGCCGTAGAAGACGACGGTCGTATCGCGGGCGATGCCTTTGGATTTGCAAAGCGTCTCGAAAGCCGTTTGATCGACATAGTCGCGGATAATGGCGTGCTGCAAATCCAGGTGCCAATCGATCCGTACGGCTCCCGGCACGTGGCCCTGGTCATAGAGCAGCACGTCTTCGTCGGATTCCACGACGCGCACCTGGGGATCCCCGGTATGCTCGGCGACCCAGTCGGTGGAAACCAGCACTTCGGGATGGGCATATTCGCTTGTCATGAGCACGCTTCTCCAGTCGGTCGCATCCACGCGCTTGAGCGCCTGCCCCCGGCCGATTGTCCGGGCGCCCGATTATAAGCACGCGGCAGGGCCCTGATAAGCGGCTGGCTTTAGCTTGGAATCACCGTCGCCAATCGCTTGACGGGCCTATAAACGCTCTTGTCAATGCCGATCGGCCGGGGTAGCATCCTCCCCCCAAACGGTTAATCATTGTGGGGACTATAGCCAGCAATACCACCCACGATAGCTGGCAGTAGCTACCGCGCAGCGCGGCCTGACCGAAAGGAGGCGACCACATCAAGAACTCTCCGCTGCATTCGCTTTTCTACGCGATCCGTTCCGCCGGGACCGGCAGCGTCAGCGCCCCGGACCTTTGGTGGCGAAACGTTACGTGGGCCTTGGTTGCCCTAGGGATCGCCGCTCGGCTGGTTCGCTACTGGCTCGCATTTCCGCTGTTCTACGATGAATACATGGTCGCGGAAAACCTGCTGTCGCGTGGTTTTCTCGGGGTTCTACGGCCCTTGGACAATTTCCAAGTCGCGCCCCCTTTGTTTATGGTGCTCGAGCTGGCGGCCGTGAAGATATTCGGCTTTTCTGAGTGGTCGCTACGGCTCGTGCCGGTAATCAGCGGAGGTGTCGCGCTGCTGCTCTTCATGCACGTGGCGAGACGCTTGCTGCGGGGTCCGAGCTGCGCGCTCGCGGTCGGGATCATGGCTTCCGCGTACTACCCAATGCGGCATAGCGCTGAGATTAAGCCTTACGCGACCGACCTGTTTGCAGCCGCGGTGTTATTGGCACTGGCGGTCGAGTGGCTCTGCAAACCGAACCAATCCCGCTGGCTGTGGGCGTTAACGGTGACCATCCCACTGGCCGTTGCGCTTTCGTTTACGACGGTGTTCGTGGGGGGCGGGATCAGCGTAATCATTATCGGCGAGGTGGTGCGCCGCCGTAGCCGCAGCATCACTCTGGCCGCCGTGGCTTATCACTTGGCGTTTGCACTTGGCGTCGTCGGGCTAATCGCGATCTCAGCGTCGACCCAAATGCACCGGTGGGGACCCGGGATGCGCGAGTACTGGGCCGACTCGTTCCCGCCTCCGCTGACTCAGCCGCTGGCCTTCGTGAACTGGATCGCGATGAACGCCAGCGGCGCAATGTTCGCCTATCCCGTTGGAGGAAAGGCGGGCGCCAGCTTTGCCACGCTCGCGTGCTTTGTGGTTGGCGTTGCGGTCCTGCTTCGGCATCGCCGCCACGCGCTCGTCGTCCTGCTGGCTACGCCGTTTCTGCTAGGATTCGCCGCGGGGGCGCTGCACCTTTATCCGTTTGGCGACAATGAGCGGCTCGTGCAATATCTTGCGCCGGCAATCTGTCTGACGTCGGGCTTAGGGTTGGCAGCGATCGTCGCGCGCTGCCCCCATTCCGTGCGCCGCCCGCTCTTTGCCTCGCTTGTGATTTATTTCGCCGCCCTGCCGTGCGGCGGGATAATTCGGGACGTCACGCACCCTTATAAGCACCGTCAAGATCGCGATTACCAAAGCTTTGCCCGCTGGTTTTGGAATGAAAATCGAGGAGCTGTCGAAAGGCGTGCGATCCCGGTGCTGCAAAACTCAGCGATCTATCGAAGGACAAAATATTCGGCCTACGCATGTTACCAATCCATTTACGGCCGTGATGCGGACCCAGGCGATTGCGTGGCTGGCGACGGAAACGGTATGCCCAGCGCGCCACGCGAATACGTGCTTTACCACACCGGCGACGACACGCTGGATCCGCAAGCATTCGATGCCTGGCTCCGGCAGATGGAGTCTCGATACCGCCTCATGGGCTGCACTCGGTACCGTATCCACAGCGAAGTAGGCCCGCTGCACGGTCCGCATGACATGCATATCTACGATGTCTACCGCTTCGATCCCAATCCGCGCGCGGCGGTCGCGCAACAGGCGCCGGATACCATTCTCCGCTGATGCCGATGTGCCATCGGCCCCAGCGGCGGCCATAAAAAAAGCTTGTGCGACGCACGTTGCGTCGCACAAGCTTGGTGAACAGCCCGAGATATCCGTTGGGATTACTGGGTCTTGGTGGTATCCACGAAGAAGGTGCTGTTGTTGGCCACCGGCATGTACGGCATCCACTGCCGGCCGGCAACCGTCCGGCTGCGAGCGGCGCGTCCCGGATAGAAGGCCATGCCGAAATCGACATTCCACATTTGCTGGGCGGCGGCAAACGCGCCGGCCGCGTTCACACCCTCGGCGGCACTGGGCCGCATATACGCGAAGTTGCAGTAGGCCGACAAGCGGTCGTTGATCGGGACGAGCAAGTTGCTGCCCACGATGAACGAGCCCAGCGAGCCGCCCGAGCCGCCGACCGGGAAGCCGACCGAATTGGCCGGAGTGGCAATCCGTCCGTCGAGCGGGATACCGACATACATCCAGCTATCCGCGCCGTAGGCAGCGTACTTGTGATGCCAGAACAGGTTGCCCTGGTCGATGGCCTGGTAGCTGACCGGGCTACCGATGCCACCGGGGACAGTGCGTGCGCCCGTCGCATGGGTGACCGAGCGATCCCAGACCGTGGCCCAAACGCCGAATTCGTTATTGGGGCCAACGGCGTAGGCCACCTGGCCGCGAACCTGACCCAGCGTCATCGAGCTGCCGAACACGCCGAAGTTGTTGGTGATCATCCAGTCTTGGACCACGCCCCAGCTCACCCGGCGATTGACCGTTGCGCGTTGGAAAACACCGACGGTGAAGAAGCCCTGGATCGTGGAGTTGGCGGTATTCGAGAAAGCGCTGGGGTTGCCGCTCCAGTTATAGACGCCATAGCTGCCACCGGCCTGCCAGCCGATGCCATAATCCTCGATCAGTGCGCCGCCGAAATTCGCACCCGTGTAGCCGCCGGTATTGCCGCCAAGATTGCCTTGGGCGATTCCGCTGAACGAGCCGACGCCCGAAAACCCGTACACGCCAAGCCGCGGGCAAGGTTCGGAGAAGGGCCCCCACGTTTTGCATCCGCAGCACTTGTTGCACTGGCCGCACTTGTTGCAGCAATTGCCTTGGTTTCCGCATTTGTTGCAGCTACCGTTACATTTACCGCAGCCGCAACCGGCGTTGGTGTTGGCCATGCTGCCGTCGGCTTGGGGTTGCGGCTTGATCGCGTCGGCGTCGGTGGCGTAGGTAGCCGCCACGGATTCGCTGGGCGAAACTTCCGTCTCGTCGTAATTCGAGGTCAATTGAATGTCATCGTCGGCGCGCAGCAGGCCGGCGCTCGACAGCGCGGCGACCGCGAACAGCACGCCGAGTCTCCAAAAATTCGTTTTCATCCGCCTTCCTCCGTGGTGGTGGGGTGGGGGTGGTTGGATCGACGAGAATGGCCGCAGGCCGTGTATTACCGATGGCTACGTCGCGGCCGGCCGCTGACCAATTAGTCCTCATGCGAATAACGTCCCCGGCAGCTTGCCGGTCCGGCATCTCATGCATGCCGGAGATCCATGTCACAACCAGAATCGGCCTGCTCGCAAAGCAGGTTGAGAATCCTAGTTGCCGCCGGTATGTACGGAATCTAGCGAAGAAGCGGTCCTGCCGTCAGAACCGGCAGGCCATGCGCGGTCAGACGCGCGCCGTTGGCAAGACATGACGGTTGCGCGAATTCTGGCGGGTCACGCACAAGGAGGCAGCAGGTTGAACGAACGGCTCCGGGCCGGCAAGTCTTCCTCACCGGCAAATCCTCGCAGGCCGCCGACCCTGCTCGGGCGCAAAAAAAGAGCTTGCGCGGCTGTTTCAGCCGCACAAGCTCGGTACGTCGCCCGATCGATCGTCGCAGACTATTCCGTCTTGCTGGCATCGACCAGGAAGCTGCTGTTGTTGGCAACCGGCATGTACGGCATCCACTGCCGGCCGGCAACCGTCTGGCTGCGGGCAGCACGGCCCGGATAGAAGGCCATGCCGACCGAGACGTTCCAGAACTCCTGGGTCGCTGCATAGGCGCCGCCCGCGTTCACGCCTTCAGCCGCACTCGGCCGCATGTACATGATGTCGGCATAACCCGAAATACGATCGTTGATCGGCATCAACAAGTTGGTGCCCACGATGAACGAACCCAGTGAGCCGCCCGAACCGCCGACCGGAAAGCCGGCGGAATTCGCAGGCGTGGCCAGCCGCTTGTCGAGCGGGATGCCAATGTAAGTCCAGCTATCCGCACCGTTGGTAACAAACTTATGATGCCAGAACAGGTTGCCCTGATCGATGGCCTGGTAGCTAACCGGCGTGCCGATGGCACCGCTGGCCCGCGTGACACGGCGATCCTGCACCGTGGCCCACATACCGACTTCGTTCTTCGCGCTTAAGGCCCAAGCCACCTGGCCACGCCACTGCGAAAGCGTGGGCGAGTTGCCGAACGCGCCGAAATTGTTGCTGAACATCCAATCGTGCACCAGGCCCCAGCTCCAGCGGTGGTTGGTGTTGGCGCGCTGGAAGAGACCCGTGGTGAAGAAACCCTGGAGCGTGGAGTTGCCAATTTCCGACCCGGGGCTGGTGCGGCCGCTGAAGTTGTACACGCCGTAGCTTCCGCCCACTTGCCAGCCGATACCGTAATCTTCTACGAGGGCTCCACCCAGGTTAAGGCCGTTGACGGCCCCGTTATTGCCGGGGTACGAACCGTTGGTGATACCGCGGAATGAATCGACGCCCGAAAAGAGGACCGCCGCGATCCGCGGGCACTTTTCCGAATAAGGGCCACCCTTGCTGCGGCAGCAGCATTCATTGCAAGTGCCGCAAGTGCACTGCTCCACCCCTGTCGCCGTGGGCGCATCCGCCACCGTGGCATCCGGGGTCGGCGGGACTTCGCTTGGTTCGGCATAGGCGGCCGCGACTGAATCGCCGGTAGCCGGCGCTTCGCTTTGATCGTAATCGGAACCGAGTTCCACCGGCTCGGCGTGTACGCGCGGCGCCATCAAAGCCAATGCGGTCAATGCCGTGGCCATCCAAAATCGAAGTCTCATGCCACCCTCCATGGTGAATCGAGAAGCCTAGTTTTTTTACCGGACCCGACGGTGCTGAGTTGCTCAGTCCGCAACCGCCAGCCACCGTCGCTGGGACAGGCCCTTGTCAAACTTTGCCTGGACGTCAGACGGCGACGCGGCCGGCATAGGAGTTCCTTTCGTTCGAACCCCTAGAAGCCGGTCGCCCGGAATATGCCTAATGGCAGGATCGACCCTTGCGGCCGGCAAATCGAGCACGCGCCGATTGGCTGGAACAGTCGCTACAACATGAAGGCCTTGCGATATCCGCACAGGCGCTGCGACCGTCAATGTCAGCCACGCGGCTGCGGGGGCGCCGCCAAGTGGTCCGGGGCCCGTGGCCAGTAACAACTGACAACTGACAACTGACACACCCAACTCGCCGCCTACTGCGTGCGATTGGTGTCGACGAAGAAGCTGCCGTTGTTGGCCAGCGGCATGTACGGCATCCAGGTTCGACCGGCAACCGTGGTGCTACGCGCGGCCCGTTGCGGATAGAACGCCAGGCCGACCGAGAAGTTCCAGAATTCCTGCGCCGAGGCGATGGCGCCGTTGGCTTGAATGCCCGGATGCGCGCTGGGCTTCATGTACACCGTGTTGGCATACATCGACACACAGTCGCTGATGGGAACCAGCCAATTGCCGCCCAGGATGAATTCGCCGAGGCTGCCCCCGGATCCGGCCGGAAAAGGACTCCCGGTCTGGTTCAAGCGCGTCTGGTCCGGGACGCCCACGTACATCCAACTGTCGCCGCCGAATCGCTGCCACTTGTGGTGCCAGAAGAGATTGACCTGGTTGATCGCCTGGTAGGACTGGGTCGAAGCCGGGAGTGCCAGAATCCCACCCCCGCCCGGCAGCGTTTTCGACGCGCCGCGGTCTCGCACGGCACCCCATACGCCGATCTCGTTGAGGGCATTGAAGGCGTAGCCAACCTGCATGCGCCATTGCGAAATCGTCGGCGAATTCGCGAAGGTGCCGAACATGTCGTTCAGCATCCAGTCGTGGACGAAGCCGAACCCAAACGGAATCTGGGCATCCGGCCGACGAAACAAGCCGGTCGTGATGAAGATCTGCTGCTGCACTTGCGACGATCCCGGCGCGGGCACGGACTGGCCGTTCAGGTCGTAGCCGCCGTAGCTGGCTCCGAGCTGGCCGCCGATGCCGTAAGTGCCAAGCCATGGCAGCGGCACGCCGCCGTTGAGCCCGGTCGAAAATCCGTTGTTGTTCTGATGAGTGCCATCCGACACGCCACGCCAAGAATCCGCGCCGGCAAAGCCAAACCAGCCGACGCGCGGGCAGGGGTCGGGGCAGGGGCGATTGAACAGCCTGGAATCGCACGCCGCGCAGCCCGCTCCATTGCAGACGGGGCAGGGGCCGCCCTCGACCGGCACTCCGGCCGCATACTCTCCGGCCGGCGCTTCAGCCGCGTACTCTCCGGCCATCGATTGGCTGACGGCCGGTTGTGCCTGATCGTAGTCGCCGGTCAGCTCGACGTTCTGAGCCCGCCCAATGGCCGGTCCCAGGAGCAGCACAGCAGCGGCCACGGCCCATCTTGCTCGGAGGAAACGCATCTGCAAGCCTCGCTAGTGCTATACCGGGCGAAATTCGATTTCTCGCCGATCGACCTTCCGCGTGCGGTTCGCCGACCCTGGGCTGGCGTGGATGACTGCACGCAACAGCGGCCGCAGGGTTTGCGCGCCGCAAAACCTTTACTGGGGGGATCGGATCGGATTGTTCGGAATGATGAGAAGTTCCGGAACAACCGGCATGGACTGGCCAGCCTAGCCAGTTTCCCTAGGCCGAAGCTCTTTACGCGCTAGGCCAAAGACGCAAGGAGGGACCGCGCGGCGCAAGTGTTTGCGCGCACAGGAGAAGAGGGGAAAGTGAACAGTGAAAAGTGAAAAATGCCGGAGGACGCTGGCGCGTCACTTTTCATTTTTCACGGTCCCGCTTTTCACTGGCGCCAGCACCGCCGCTAACGCGGCTTGCGCTTCGACAGGGCGGCAGCCGGCTTTTTCGGGGCCGGCTTCTTCACCGGCTTTTTGGGCTCGACGGTGCGCTTGGCCGCTGCTTGCTTCCGCTCGGCCGGCTTATCGGCGGGTTTCTTGGCCGATGGTTTTTCGGCGGCCTTGGCCGGCTTTTCGGCCGCGGGCTTTTCTGGCGCCGGCTTGTCAGCGGCGGCCTTCTCGGCGGACGGCTTTTTTTTGTCCGCCACTACGGGCTTGGCCTTGGCGGCCGGCTCTTTGGTTTCTTTGACCTTCGGCTCGGGCGCAGGCGGTGGGGTCTTGGGCTTGGGTTGCCGCTTGGGCAAGCGATCCTTTGCTTCCGGTGCAATCTCGAGCAGCAGCTTGTGGAAGGCGGGCGAATACGGATTGGTTACCATTTCCGCTCCCAGTTGATGCAACAGCGACGCGAACTCGATGCCCTTGCTCTTGGGAATCGCGCGTTCCATGCCCGACACGTGCCCGTCCTTGGCTTCGTTTTCGGCAATCACGCCCACGACGACCAGGGCGTCGCGCGTGCCGCGATCGACGGGGATGGCATGGCCGCCCAGCGTCATCTGCGTGGCATAAGCCACGATGAAGGGGGTCGACCCTTCGAACTTCTCGATCTTTTGCACGGCCTGACCGAGATTGAGCTTTTTCAGATTCTCCATGTCGAACGAATAGGTCGACTCGAAGATGCTATACAACAGCCGCTTGACATTGGTCATGGCGGCCAGCGGCTCGGGAAGCATCGGCACCGTCTCGGCCAGTTCGCGGGCCGTGCTGACGCGCACTTCGTTCCAGTCGAAGAAGCCGGTTTTGAGAATCTGGAACGCCTGCTCGGCCGCCTCGTAGCCGGCGTTCTCCAGGCAACAGGCAAACAGCAAGTGTTCGAGTACCGGTCGCATGGCCGGCTCGACCGGCTTGTAATGCTTCTTGAGGACCTTGTGCAGCCGCGTCAGCAGCGCCGAACGGTTGGGGGTTGCCATGCTCAAACTCTCGTGCTGGATCGAAACGCGATGCAAACTCTTGTCGGTCTGGCGGATGGCGCTGGCTGGGGGGCACCTGCCCTGCGAAACCATCGCTCGACGGCGTCGCCTAGGGCCCTTCCTCCTGGTCAGCCTCCCGGGCGCCCGAATCCCAGGCGCTTGGCTCCGGTTCGTCAGTCGCGTCGACCGACCGTTCGGCCAGGGGAGACTCGTCCGAATCGTCCTGCTCCGTGCCCGGCGGTGGCTCCTTGGGCAGGACCCGGTGCAGAATCTCGGCAATCTCGATCGACTTCTTGACGCCCATGTCCAGGACAAACTCAAGCCGTGGAGTGTAACGGGTATCGATCCGGTTAGCCACCTTGGATTGCAGGAACCCGGCCGCACTTTGCAGGCCCCGCAGCCCGAGCTTCTGCTTGGTGTCGCTGCCCATGATCGACACGTGTACCTTGGCCTGCCGCATGTCGGGCGTGACCTCCACGTAGGTCACCGTGACGTCTTCGACGCGGGGATCCTTCAGCTCGGCCAGAATGGCCATGCTGACGACTTCGCGGATGGCTTGGGCGGCCTTGAGAACTCGACGACTTGGCATGCGATACTTCGGGCCTTGGTCAAAAAAAGCGGGGCCTATCGGGCGGACGTGACCGCACGCCCCGGGGCAGGCTCGCCGCCGTGCACAGCGGACGAGTCTACTGCCGTTTACAACGTCCGAGCAATTTCCTGGATTTTGTACGCCTCGAGGATGTCGGCCTCCTTGAGATCGTTGAAGCCGCCTAGCTTCATGCCGCACTCGTAGCCCTCGCGGACTTCCTTCGCATCGTCCTTTTCCCGCTTCAGCGATTCCAGCGGATACTCGCCGATAATGCGGTTTTCGCGAATCACCCGAATGCGGCTGTTGCGCTCGATGGTGCCCGACAGCACGCGGCAGCCGGCAATCGTGCCTACGCGGCTGATCGTGAACGTCCGCTGCACCAGCGCCCGGCCGAGATCCACTTCGCGGCGTTCCGGCTTGAGCATGCCTTCCAAGGCGGCCTTCAGGTCGTCGGTCAGCTTGTAAATGATCTCGTAGCGCCGGATCTGCACCGCTCGCGCCTCGGCCAGCGAGCGAGCCTTTTCGTCCGGCACGACGTTGAACCCGATAATGATCGCGTCCGAAGCGTCGGCCAGGTGCACGTCGGCCTCGGAGATGCCGCCCACCGTGGCCTGCAGAATCTTGATCTGCACTTCGGGATGCGTGAGCTTGCCGAGTTCCTTCTGAATCGCTTCGATCGAACCGCGGACGTCGGCCCGCAGGATCAGGTTCAGCGTCTTCGTTTCCTGTTCGCCGAGCCGCTCGTGCAGATTTTCCAACGTGATATGCGCCGGCCCACCACTGAGTGTCTGCTGCCGCGACTGGCGGCCGCGCTTTTCGGCGATATCGCGCGCCTGGGTGATGTCTTCCAGCACGTAGAAGTGATCGCCGGCTCCCGGCGGTACATCCAGGCCTGTGACGTTCACCGGGGTCGAGGGATCGGCCTCTTCGTACGTTTTTCGCGGGTTGAGCGTGTCGTACATCGCCTTGACGCGGCCGTGAGCCGCACCGCACACGATTACGTCGCCCAAACGCAGCGTGCCGTTTTGCACCATCAGCTTGGCGACCACGCCGCGGCCTTCGTGCAATTCGGCCTCGAGGCACGTGCCGTAGGCCGGCCGGGCCGGGTTGGCTTTGTAATCGTGCAGTTCGGCAATGGTCAGCAGGGTCTCGAGCAACTCGTCCATGCCCACGCCGGTCGTGGCGCTGCACTGCACGACTTCGGTATCGCCGCCCCACTCGGTCGGCAGCAATTCGTTGGCTGCCAGTTGCTGCATGATCCGCGTGACGTTGATGCCGGGCAGATCGATCTTGTTCAGCGCGACGACGATCGGCACCTTGGCCGCCCGGGCGTGGCTGATGGCTTCTTCCGTTTGCGGCATGACGCCGTCGTCGGCCGCCACGACCAGCACGGCAATGTCCGTGACATTGGCGCCGCGAGCTCGCATTTCGGTAAAGGCCTCGTGGCCCGGCGTATCCACGAACGCGATGGCCCGCCCGTCCTTCTCGATGCGGTAGGCGCGAATGTGCTGGGTGATGCCGCCGCTTTCGCCGCTGACCACGTTGATGCCGATAATGCGGTCCAGCAGCGAGGTCTTGCCGTGATCGACGTGACCCAAAAAGGTGACGATCGGCGGCCGGGGCACCAGCGACTCGGGCGAATCTTCCTGGTTCTCGATCGAGCCCAGCAGTTGCGTTTCCAAATCGGCGTGTTCGCGGGTTTCGACCTCGAGCCCCAACTCAACGGACAGCAGCTCGATGGTTTCGGCCGATAGCTCCGTATTGATGTTGGCCATTTGCCCCAGTGCCAGGAGCTTGCCCAAGACTTGCGACGCGCGAATGCCGACGGACTCGGAAAAACTTCGCACCGTGCAGGGGAGCACAACCACAACTTTTCCTTTGCGGGGAGCGGCCGTATTGGTCCCGGTACGGCGCATGCGGATGCGGCTCTTGACCGGCCGCGGAGTGCGATCTTCTTCACCGGCAGTCGTGCCCGGCCGCAACTCGGGAGTGCCGCGCCGGCGGTTGAGCTGGCGCTGCTCGCGGCCGCCGAGTGTGCGATCGTCGTCGGCCGTTGCGGGGGCCGTGGCCTTGCCGCGGCGGCGTTCTTTGCCCTCGCCCGGGGCGGCAGGCGGTGCCACCGGCGGTAACCGGCCACCAGGGCCGCCCGGCTTGGGCTTGGTCGGCGGGCCACCGGCCAGTTCGGCCTTGCGCTTGGCTTCGTGCTTCTTCAGGTGGGCCTGGAGCGGGTTGGCCCCCGCCCGCGATGCACGGATGGCATCGGCCGGCAACTTAATGTCGGGTTTTTGCGGCTCGGGCTCGGCCGGCTTGCCGGGCGCCGTGGGCTGCTGCACCGAAGGCATCGGCGCCACGCGAATGGCCGGAGCGCCCTTGGCTGCCACGCGCGATTCCAGCGGCCGCTTGGGAGCGTCGCCCGACGACTTGTCGCTCTTGGCAACCAGGGGTTTGGAGGTCATCAGCGGCGGCTTGCCGGCGACGACGCCACCCGGCGCGATATAGTCTTCGCGCCGGAAGGTTGTCGGCTCGGCGGTTGCCATAGCCACAGCTGTAGCTGCGGCCTTGGCGGGCGCGGCCTCGCGCGCGGCGGGACGTGCTCCGCCGGCGACAAATGCCTTGACCTTGACGACTTCTTCGTCCGTCAAGCTGGCCAGAGCAGAGCCCTTGCCCGTGATCCCGGCTTTCGTGCAAAGGTCGACCAGCGCCTTCGCTTCCAACTTCAATTCTTTTGCTAACGAATAGATCCGTACGGCCAACTGAATACCTTTCTCTCGCAGTGCTGCGGCGCGCGGGCTGACGCGCTCCGCAGCGCAAAACGGTTTAAGTCGTCATCCGCGTTCTCCCAGTCAAGGGCCGCCTACCGCACGACCGGCGGCAGGCAACTCGGACTATTCTTGGCTCCGAGACAACTCACTACAATCCAATTTACGTTTCGCCCAATTTACGTTTCACTGCCCGCCTCGGGCACCTCGGCCGGCGAAGCGATGCTCGATCCAGCGTCGCTGGAGTGATGTTCAATCGCCTCGCCAGTGGGCTGGTCCAGTTCGCCACTGGCCTGACCGGACTCGCCAGCGGGCTCCGCTTCACCCGTCGCGGCACGCAAGGCGGCCTCTTGGGCCTCGAGCGCGGCCGTGGCCGCGTCGATCCGCTGCTGTTCGCGCTGGCGGCGCCGCTCTTCACTGGCCGCCGCTTCCGCTTCTTCTGCCTTGGCCTCGGCCTTCTCGACGATGGCTTCGACCTGCTCCATGGTCAGCTCGCCCATCTCCATCAACGAATCGGGCTCGATGACCGATAGATCATCGTATGACAAAAAGCCTTCGCCGACTAGCTTTTCGGCGAGGTTTTCATGGATGCCCTCGATAGCGCTAAAGCCCGACACGGCCCGCTCGATTTGTTCGTCGAGCTCTTCGCGCGTCATGATTTCGATGTCCCAGCCGCAGAGCTTGCTGGCCAGCCGCACGTTTTGCCCGCGACGGCCGATGGCCAGCGACAACTGGTCCTCGCGCACCAGCACAATGGCCCGGCCCAGCATCGAGCACAAGATCACTTCCTCGACTTCGGCAGGTTGCAGTGCATTGGGGATCAGCACCTGCATATCGTCGCTCCAGCGGACGATATCGATGCGCTCGCCGGCCAGCTCGTCGACGATGTTCTTGATGCGGTTGCCGCGCACGCCGACGCAAGCTCCCACGCTGTCGACACGCTGGTCCGTACTACTCACGGCCACCTTCGAGCGATAGCCGGGCTCGCGGGCCATGGCCCGGATTTGGATCACGCCGTCGGCGATTTCCGGAATTTCCTGCTCGAACAACCGGCCCACCAGCGCCGGCCGGGTGCGGCTGAGGATCACCTTGACGCGGGTGCCCACCTTGCGGACTTCAAAAACCGTGGCCCGCACCCGCTCGTTGGCGTGGTGCGTTTCGCCGGGAATTTGTTCGCTGCGCGGAAGGATGGCTTCGCAATTCTGTAGCGACACGGTCGCGGCGCCGCCTTCGTAGCGCTGCACGACTCCGGTGACGAGCTGGCCTTTTTCCTTATCGTATTCATCGTAGAGCGCATCGCGTTCGGCTTCGCGCACCTTCTGGATGATGACCTGCTTGGCGGTTTGAGCGCCGATGCGGCCGGCCGTTTCTTCGGCGTCCAGCGGTGCGCCGTTGTGCGTGCCCGAGATCGAGCCGTCTTTGCGGTCGATCTGGACGACAATTTCTTCTTCCTCGCCGTATTGCTTCTTGGCGGCCGTGATCAGGGCCTGCTCGATCGCCTGGAAGATGATTTCCTTGTCGATGTTCTTGTCGCGATGAATCGTATCGATGATTCGCAGCAGCTCGCTTGCGTTCATAAATCTGTCGTCTCCCGTCGTGGGCGGGGGATTCGCCTTTCGAATTGTCGAGTTGTCAGGTTGTATGCGGAATTAACGCGATGGGTGGACGTCGATAACCGGCTCCTTTTTCTTCAGGTCGAACTCCGTGACTAAACAATAATAACCAGATACCACCTGGCTTCGGCAACCGTCGTCGGCCCGTCCCGCGGCAACGGCAAACCGTCCCGCGGCTGCGAAACCCACAACGGTCAGCCAATGCGAAGTGACGCCTGGCTTGGTACGCCTCACATTCTACGCGACAACGGCAAGGCCGCTGTCACCCGCACACTGTTTTACCGCTTGAGGGGTATCCTTGTCGACCGTAAGTGCGCCAGGACAGCCACAAAAAGCTGCGGCCGGTTGCCGCGGATCCCTCATCCGCGATCGCTGCTGGCCCCGAAGGACGAGAAAGGGTGCAGTCGGCCGCGGTGGATCGGTCCCGCGGCGAGCGCTAGAAAAAGCGCCGCACCATGACGCAACTCGCCTGCCCCTGCGGCGTCACGTTCACGTTCAAGAACGAATCTCCGGCCGGCGCATCGGCCGAACGGACGGCGGAGATCTGACACTCGGGATCCGGCGTCTGGTAATTCAACACGCGAAACAGCCGCTGTTCTCCCAGCGCCAGGGTTCCGGCAATCAACTCGACCATGCCGCTGGCGGCCCCCAAGTTGCCGAAATAACTCTTGGCCGCAGCGACCGGCAGTTGCTTGGCGCGGGCGCCGAACACCTCGCCAATAGCCCGCGCTTCGTCGGCATCGCACGTGCGAGTGCCAAGCCCGTGGGCCTGGATGTGCCCGACCTTCTCCGGAGTGGCGCCGGCATCCGACAGGGCACTGCGCATCGCATTGGTCAGCGCGACATCGCGGCGGGCGACCAGGTTGCGATCCGACACCGACGAACTGCCCGCGCCCACGACTTCACCGTAAATTCGCGCCCCTCGGGCCCGGGCATGCTCGAGTTCCTCGAGAATCACGGCCCCAGAACCTTCGCCCAAGACCATGCCGGTGCGATCCCGATCGAACGGCCGGCTGGCGGCCTCCGGTTCGGAAGCCTGGTCGGCCAATTGCTCCTGCTGCACGGCGTGTACGGCTTTCATGGGATGGACGCGCGAGCCGGTGGCTCCGGCTACCATGCAATCGGCATGATTGCGCGTGATGACGCGAAAGGCCTCGGCAATGGCCAGGTTGGCGGCAGCCTCGCGGTGCGTGATCGAATTGCTGTGGCCGCGCATGTCGTTGTAAATCGCGATATGGCTGGCCGGCATGTTGGGCAGATACTTGAGCAGCCACAAGGGCGGCATCTTTTCCATGCCGGGGCCTGCCCAACGCGAAAACTGAAAACCGTTCGCGTCGACGATGCACGCGTGAATGCTCGCCGTGAATTCGTCGGGCATGGTCAACATGTAGTCCGAGCCATAGACCACGCCGGTGCGCTCGGGATCGTGGTTCGTGGGGCTCAGCCCGGCGTCGTTGATCGCCCGCTGGGCAGCCGCGACGCCCATCTGCGACTCGCGGCACATGACCTTGAGTCCCTTGCGGATGGCCTTCTTCTTTTCGCCTTCCAGGGGGCCGAAGCCGTCGATGTCGCCGGTAAAGTCCCGGGCTTGCGCCCCGTAGCGGGCCAGCACCGACGGAAAATCCTCCGGCAGCCGCGCGACTCCGCTGCGGCCTTCAATGAGCGCGCCCCACAGCGATTGCAGCGTATTGCCCAATGGACTGATGACGCCCATGCCCGTGATGACCACTCGACGCGACGGCTTCGCGGAACTCATGCAAACCACCAGACGGGAGAAACGGCCGAGCGCAGGCGCGGCAAAACCAATTGGGACGCCATTTTAGCCGTATCCCCGGAACAGGTCGAGGGCGTACGACCTGTCCTCAGGCGAGCCGGGAGCGTCAGCGACCGGAGTTCTTCATCGACCGCCGCCGTTTAATACCGCCCACGATACGTCCGCGGATCGCGCTGCGTGGTCTGCGGCACTCCCGGCGTACCCGGCGCGGCAGGGGTGCCGGGCGGGGCCACTGCCGACGGGGCGAGCCGGCCTTTGTTTTCGACAAACACCAGCAGGTCGGCCCGCAGCGGGGCGCTGACCAAAGGCAGGCCCTTGAGCAGCGGATGCGAATCATTGGGTGCCGGGTTGGCGACCATGCCCAGGCCCACCAACAGCACCTGGTCGGTCGGCCAGCGAAATCGCTCGTGAAGCCGGCAGTAGATCGCCTGCGGCACTTCGATCTGCGCCCGTTGCCGCGGAGCTGCCGCCGACGGCACGTCCAGCGACACCGGAATCAGCTTCTCCAACTGGTCGATGTTGCACTTGATCACGGCGTCGATGCTGCGGCCGTCCAACGAGAGCAGCGGATTCAGCTCGAGCGAGAAACCTTCCTCGAATTGGGCATACTCGGGCTCGAAATTCGGCCAGGTTTGCGGCTTGGGAATAATGTCGCGCACGTAGCTGCGCGGCCGCGTGAGTGTCACAACCGCCGATTGTCCGTTGTTGACCAGCAGATGCGGCGAGCTGTTCTCGTGGAAATCGATCCGCTTGCGCAATTCGGCAATCAGCAGGGCCGCGTCTTCCTTTTGCAGCAGCCAGGCCTGGATGCCCTGCGTTTGCACGGCAATTGGCTTGAGCATTTGATGCGCCTTGGCGCGCCAGTTGGGACTGCCCACCGTGACGACGCGCAGGCCGAACGCCTGGCTTTCGGCCTCGCTGCTGACAAAGCGGTCCACTACGTCGGCCACCACGGCCTGCATTTCCGGCGTGTGATACACCTTCACCGACCGGCGATTGCAGCACAGAATTCCCAGCGGTTCGCTGTGCCACGCCTCGTAGCCGGTATCACGCAGAATCCAATCGATGATCGCCTGCTCCGGACGGTTGGTGTTGGTCGCCCGCACGGTGTAGGGACTGATGTCGTATTCGCGCCAGACTTGCCCCTGCTCGTTGGGCAGCGTGGCCGGCCCTTGAGTCACCGACGCAATGCGGCGGCGCGGCAGGCCGGAAATATTCTTTAGCGGCTCGATCGGCGTGGTCGGACCGCCCGGGCCCATCGAAGCCGAACCCAGCGAGCCTGGCTGACTCGCCACGCTGTTGCTCGGACCGCCAGGCGTCCGCCATTGGCCGGCGGTGGCTCCCGGCGGGCTGGTGACTGCGGAGTTGCCCGCGAAGGGCTGGCCTCCGAGCGGCTGGCCGGGTGCAGGAGTCGACGTGGAAGGATAAGGCGCGGCCGTCCCAAATGCCGACGTCGGCGGAGGAACGGTCGAGCGCGGCAGCAGCCCATTGGGATTCTGGCCGCTGGCTGGTTCGCATAGCGAAACCGCGAGCAACACCGCACCAGCTGCAAGGGATTTCCGCATCGACCAGCCTCCATGCTGATGGGTCAAAACGCCGAGCGCACCGGAAACCAGTCGCTGGTGCGCGGGCGAGCTGCTCCGCTGCAAACGGCGGGAGTATAGGCCAGCCAGCAAGAAGACAACAAGACCGATGCGGTGTGTCGTAGCGGAAGTCGTGAGACTTCCGACCGACGCGGTGTTTCGGAATTCTCACGAATTCCGCTACGACGCAACCTGCTAGCGGAGCACTATCGCCTTTCGCGCAGCCGGCCGACGATCATCGAGGCGTTGTGCCCGCCGAAGCCAAAGCTGTTGCTCATGGCCGACGAAATTTTCCGCTCGCGCGCCTCGTTGGGCGTGTAATCGAGATCGCACTTGGGGTCGGGCGTGTCGTAGTTGATCGTCGGCGGGATAATGTTGTCGCGCAGGGCCAGGGTCGAAATCACCAGCTCGACACCGCCGCTGGCTCCCAGCAGATGCCCTAGTTGGCTCTTGGTGCTGGAGATGTTCACCTTGCGTGCGTAATCGCCGAAGATGGTCTTGATCGCGGTGGTTTCGGCCTGGTCGCCCAAGGGCGTGCTCGTGCCGTGCGCGTTGATGTAGCCGATGTCCGTGGCATTCAGCCCGGCGTCGCGCAGGGCCTGGCTCATGGCCTTGGCAGCGCCGGTGCCGTTTTCGTCGGGCTGGGTAATGTGCCCGCCATCGGCGCTGGCGCCGTAGCCGAGCACCTCGGCATAGATCCGAGCCCCGCGCTTTTGTGCGTGCGACAGCTCCTCGAATACCAGCAGCCCGGCCCCTTCGCCCAGGACGAAGCCATCGCGGTCGGCGTCGAACGGGCGGCTGGCGCGCTCGGGATCGTCGTTGCGTTCGCTGAGCGCCCGCATCGATGCAAAACCGCAGACGCCCATGGGCGTGAGCGCGGCTTCGGTGCCGCCGGTGATCATCACGTCGGCATCGTCATATTGAATGGCCTTGTAGGCGTCGCCCATGGCATCGGTGGCGCTGGCGCAAGCCGTGGCGACCGCGGCGCTGGGGCCGCGCAGGCCGTATTGGATCGACACGTGGCCGGCCGCCGCGTTGACCATCAGCTTCGGAATTGTGAAGGCCGAGACCTTGTCAGGGCCTTTTTCCAGCAACCGGCTGTGCTGCGTTTCGATTTCTGTGAGGCCGCCAATGCCCGAGCCCAGGATCACCCCGCAGCGGAAGGTGTCTTCGCGCGCGAAGTCCAAGCCCGAGTCGCGGACCGCGTCAATCGCGGCCACGAGGGCAAACTGCGTAAAGCGGTCGATCCGCTTGCAATCCTTGGCACTGATATAGGCATCGGGGGACCAATGCTTGATCTCGCCGCCAAAACGGACCCGAAAGCCCGTCGTGTCGAACGTGGAAATCGACGAGACGCCGCTTTTCCCCTCGCAGATCAGCTTCCAGAATTCCTCGACCTTTTGGCTAAGCGACGTGACGGCGCCCAGCCCGGTGACGACCACGCGTCGTTTCATTTGGAGCCGTTGCTTTGTGTCTTTTCAATGTAGTCAATGGCCTGGCCGACCGTTTGGATCTTCTCCGCGGCGTCGTCAGGGATGTTGATGTCGAATTCTTCCTCCAACTCCATCACCAGCTCGACCGTGTCGAGACTGTCGGCACCGAGATCGTTGACGAAGGAAGTTTCGGGCGTGACTTGGTCTTTGCTGACACCGAGCTGTTCGGCCACGATGTCGATAACTCGTTCTTTAACTGAGGCCACCTGGACGGTCCTCCTCGAATGGCGCGACAAAATCCTATTGTGGGGGTAGAGCGCACTCCGATAGGCGCTCCCGTTAAACGGCAAAGCTATTGCTGAAAAAGACTTTAGCTCTCAAAAGATAGAGAGCTTCCGTAAGGAAGGTCAAGATATAGCGAGTTTTTAGGTTGCTGTAAATTGTAAATATTGGGCCTTCTGGGTTCCGGCTGGCTGGCTGGGCCGGCCAATTGACAAAACCGGCCCGCCCCGACCACCGGCTGCCCGCCGAAATCAGACCGGCTACCCGCCGAAATCAGACCGTGAGCCCTCCGTCGACGGTAATCACCTGCCCCGTGATATAGGCCGCCGCCGAAGACGCCAAAAACAACACCGCCTGGGCAATCTCGTCGGCCGCCCCCAGCCGCCGGACCGGAATTCGACTTTTCACTTCGGTCAGGATCGTTTCGCCCAAGGCGCCGGTCATTTCCGTCTCGATGAAGCCCGGCGCAATGGCGTTGACCGTCACCTTGCGGCTGGCCAATTCCCGGGCTACCGACCGCGTCATGCCGATCAGCCCGGCCTTCGAGGCCGAGTAGTTCGACTGCCCGGGATTGCCCATCAGCCCCGACACGCTCGAAATGTTGACGATCCGCCCGTGCCGGGCCTGCATCATCGGCCGGGTGGCGGCCCTGGTAAACAAAAACGCCCCGCGCAGATTCGTGTTGATCACCTCGTCCCACTGCTCGTCTTGCATCCGCGGGATGAGCGTGTCGCGGGTGATTCCGGCATTGTTCACCAGGATATCCAGCCGCTGCCACTTGCCGATCACTTCTTCGACCACCTGATTGACGCTGGCCGATTGGCTCACGTCGCATTCGAACCATGCGGCCGTACCGCCGCCGCGTGTGATCTCATCCACCGTTTCTGCCAGTTTCTGCTGGCTGCGGGCCACGCAAGCCACGCGGGCTCCCGAGCGGGCCAGCGCCACGGCAATGGCCCGGCCAATGCCGCGCGATGCGCCGGTCACCAGCGCGACCTGCCCACTCAAATCAACCGTCAAAGAGCCCGAGGGTGCGTCTGCCATGGTCGAAGGTCAGCCAGTGCTTTTCGGAAAAAATGTGCGGAACCCAGGCGCTTAACTCATGACTCCCAGGCAAGACACCTGGCGATCGATTCGCTTCAGCAGGCCGCGGAGCACGCGCCCCGGGCCCAGTTCGTAGAACTGATCGACCCCTTCGGCTAACAGGTAGCGCATCGAATCTTCCCAGCGCACCGGCTGAACCACTTGCTGGATGAGCAACTGCCGGATTTCTTCCGGATCGTCGTGCGGCCGGGCATCGACGTTGGAAATGACCGGCAGCTTCGGGCGGCCGATCTTCACGCTGGCCAGTGCCGCGGTCAGCCGCTCGACGGCCGAAGCCATGATCGGCGTATGAAACGCGCCGGCTACCGCCAGCGGCACGGCCTTGATCGCGCCGGCCTTGGTCGCCATGTCTGCCATGCGCTCGCAGGCCGCATTGGTGCCCGAGACGACCGTGTTGCCAGGGCAGAGCAGGTTGGCGATTTGCAACACTTCGCCCGCCGCGGCCTGTTGGCAAAGCTCCGCGATTTGGGCTCGCTCGAGCCCCAGGATGCTGACCATGCCGCTGGGCGTGGCGTCGGCCGCCTCTTGCATGGCCGTGCCGCGCTCCTGCACCAGCTTCAAGCCGTCTTCGAACTCGAAGACGCCGGCAAAGACCATGGCGGTGTACTCGCCCAGGCTCAAGCCGGCCGCCGCCTCGCACGACAGCAGCACGTCGGGCGATTCGCGGCGTAATTGCTCGAGCGCCGCCAGGCTGGTCACGAACAGGGCCGGCTGGCTATAGACGGTCGAATCCAGGTCTTCGGCCGGCCCCTCGAAACACAGCTTGGCCAGATCGTATCCGAGGATGGAACTGGCCCGAGTGTAGAGTTGCCGCACGGGCGGCAGCGCCTGAAACAGCGGCTCGCCCATGCCGACTGTTTGCGCGCCTTGGCCGGGAAACAAAAATGCGATTTTGCTCAACTCGGATAGTCCTTGTCTAACACGACCGGCGCGCAGCGCGATCTGGCGGCCTGCCGCCCTCGCGGCGCTCGGCAGGTTGGTACGAACGTATGGTTCGGTGGCGGGGCCGCTGGCGCTGCCGCGAGACTTATTCCTCGGTCTCGACAACCTCGCGACCCATGTAGTGGCCGCAGTTGGGGCACACCACATGCGACGGCAGGGCCGTGCTGCAGCGAGGACAAAAATGCAATTGCTTAGGCGTTTTAAAGTCGTGCGCCCGGCGCGTTCCGGTGCGAGAATTGGATTGTCGGCGCTTGGGGACTGCCATCACATTTCCTTACCGTGAAATCGCTGCCGTAATGCCGCTGGCGCCCCCGCCACAGCCCGGCGGGGTCGAAGCCTTGCAAAACGCTGGATCGTATCAGCGTCCCCGCCCAACTGTCAAGCCAGGGGGCCTGCAACTCGCGAGCCGCCAGCATTAACGACTTTGGCGAGCCGGGAGCGTCAGCGACCGGAGGACGAAACGCTCACCGAAGAACTCCGGTCGCTGACGCTCCCGGCTCGCCACGAAACGCCCCATTCACCAGTCGATACGCTCAAAGATTGCCCGCAATCGCTTTCCGCGGGCCGGGTGGAGCATCTCGACATAGCTCACACGCCCGGCCAGATGACTTTTGAAGTCGCGCACGCTCTGCCGGTTTTGCGTGGCGGGCCCGTGGTGGACGCAGTTGTGCAGCGTTGCCTTGAGGCGGTCGTAATCCGAGCGCCGAATGCAAGGCCGCGAGTTGATCACCACGCCGGCCGCCTGCTGCCGGACCGATCGCCGCATGATTCGCGTCTTGCGGGCGTGAACTCGAAAGCCCTCTTCCAGGGCAATCGCAGCGACGTGGAGATGGAACCGTTTGATCGCTCGCTGGAAATCCTGCCCGCCGGAAAATACCAGATCGTCGGCGTAGCGCGTGTACTGGGCTTCCATCGATCGGGCCAAAGCCGACAACCGGCAGTCGAGCCGATACGCACACAGATTGGCCACCGCCGGAGAAGTCGGCGCGCCCTGGGGCACGTGCGGCCAGTGCAGCGACTCCTGGCGGCGATGATTGCCGGCCGCAAGCTGGTAGGCCTCATCCTCCCAAGCAACGGCGGGCAGGCTGTTCGTACACAGCCCGGCCAGCAGCGAGGCGACCGCCTCGGGATATCCGGCTGTGCGAAACAGGGAGCAAACCCGGGCGGCGGCGATGCTCATGAAAAAATCCTGCAAATCCATCCGCAGCACCACGCACTGCCCGACGTGCGGCGCGACAAACGTCTTAATCGACCGGCCGCTACGGAAGCCGTGTGCCGCGTCGTGCGGCGGGATGTGCTCCAAAATGCCGTGCAGCACGCGGCGCTGAATGGCCCGCAGCCGCGATTTGGGAATCTCGATCAGCCGCACGCCTCCCGCCCGCTTGGGCACCCAGCGGTAGTGATAATGCCGTAGCGGCCCCGCCGGCAGGTCACGCTCGCGACCCTGGCGATCGGCAAACCAATCGAGCTGCCGTGGCGTTGTCTCCAGCCACTGGGCCAGCGCGCCGGGGGTTGGCAAGGTCGGGACATTCCACGTGGCAGGCCGCCCGGCGCATGGGCTCATCGCGGCCGGGCGCAACGGCCAGTTCGAAATCTCCAGCGGCCAACCGCGCCAATATTGCTCGTATCGTTGAAAGCCGGCGTCGCTGGCGATGAATGCGGCCAGCACGGCGATCCTCGGCCGCGGCAGCCGGCCGAAGGTTTCTGCGATGCGGCCAGCCAAGGGACGCAGCCAGCGGGGCCGCTTCTCGAAAAGCTCGCCGCCACGCTCGACCAGGTCGTCGATCTGCCAACTCCCGCCCAGCAATACAGCAGCCAACTGATAGGCGATGGACGGCTTCAATCGCATCGAGCGGCGGCACCCTGAATGAGCCCAGCGGAAGCCACAAGCGGGCGGCGTGCTCCAACGCGTCTGGTCTGGCGCGAGCCTGTCTGCGCCTTCGCGCAGAACCGCTCGCGCGACGAACACTCGATCTCAGCAGGATGCCCCGGGGTATCCCCGGAGAGGCGAGGGCAGGTTCACACCGCGAAGCTGCCAACACCGGCTTGGAGCACGACCGCCCAAGGCCAATCGTCGGGCACCACCAGGCGACTGTCAAGCCGCGGCCTGCCGTGCGCGTAGGCGAGCCGGGAGCGTTAGGGTCTGTTGATTTACCCGTCCACGGGCGGTTGATGGCTGGCTGCCCCCTTACCCCCGCTTCGTTGCAGGCGCAACGTCAGCGGGAAAGGCGGGCGGATCGGTAAGTTTTGGGGTTAGAGGGGGTTGGGGATGAAGAACGATCCAGCGGCTTCCGGACCGGCCCGGCTCCGCATCAACGACATCAGCCGCTGCAAGTTGAAAGCCGTGGCCAGCCAACGCCACTCCGTGGTGACTTGCCGCAGTCCACGAAGCAGAAAGCGCCTCGCGCCAAAATGATGCTTGATCATCGCGAAGGGGCGCTCGCCCGGATGGCGGCGCTGCGCATACTTCGCTTGAGCCTCGGGCGTGGCCATGCGCTGCGCATGCCGCTGGCGGTGCGACTCGTGCTGATCGCGGCTGATCTGGCGTTGCTTGGCACCAGCCTGCAGGCAGAGGTGACGGAGCGGACACTCGGCACAGGCCGCCGCGTCGGCCACATACCGTGCCCGCACCACCTGACCGCCGGGCGTCCGCTCGCTGGTCGTCTGCCGATGCACGAGCTTCTGCCCCTGCGGACACCAGTAACCACCTTCCTCCTCGTCGTAGACGAACGCTGCCTTGGTCAATTGCGGTTGCTTCTCGCCGCCGCGCGGGCGGACGATCTGCCTCGGCAACCGCTCCCACTGTTCGGGCGGCACGGGCTGCCTGGGATCGTCGCGCAAGGCCGGGTTGGCCGGATCGGGCGTCTCGATGGGCGAATACAACGTCACGCCTAACTCTTCCAACGCCGCCAGGTTCGCGCCGCTGCACATCATGCCATCGCTCAGCATCTCCGGCGGCGGCACGCTCAAGGAGAACTGCTCCTGGACATCCAGAATGGCCGGCACCAGGTGCTGCTCTTCGTTGGTCATGGCGATGACGTCGGCCGACACGATCAGACCGCTGGCCACATCGACCGTCGCCAGCGGCGTGTAGTTGGGCGCGAATCCGCCGTCCTTATTGGGCGTCACCCGCGACTGCGGATCCGTCAGCGGCAGCCGACTGGGCACCGTTTCGCCCGACTGCTTCACACGCTCCAGTTCCGCCAGCGCCGCGTCCACCTCGGCCAGCCGACGCCGCACATCCGTCAATTCGGCGGGCAACTCGGGCACAGAATCTCCGCCGAACGTCTCGTCGTCGCGGTCGTCCTCGGCTGCCGCCCGCGCTTCCAACTCGACGAACTTCTGCTTCAGTTCGGCTTGCATCCGGTGCAAGTCGGCCTCTGAACGCGTGCCGCTGCGGCGATTGTTGGCGCGCACCCGGGTGCCGTCAAACGCCAGCCGTTCCAACGACAGAAACCCCAAACCTCGGGCGATCAGGCCGATCTGCACGAACAGGTTCTGGAGGGCCTCCGCATGGCAACGGCGAAACTCGCTGAGTGTCGTATGGTCGATCGTGCGGCCTTCGACCAACCAACGAAAATCGATCCGCACCCGCACCGCATCCTCCAGCGCGCGGCTGGAACGAATCCGCATCAGCAAGCCGTAGAGCAACGCCCCGGCCAGCACCCGCGGGTGAATGGGCGGCTGCCCCAGCCGGCCGTTATAGTGCGACTCCCAGAGCGACCAGTCGATACGGCCGAGAATTTCGTCCAACAAGCGGACGGTGTGGCTGGCCGGCAAGGCATCGTCCAGCCGGTGGGTGAACAAGGTCAACTGATCACGATTCTGCGGTGCTCGGGCCCATTGCGTCATGCTACCTACCTCCTGCGAGCACCTTAGCGCATCCCCCCCCGAAGCCACAATGGGCGTTGGACTAAATCAACAGACCCGTTAGCGACCGGAGTTCTTCGGCGAGCGTTTCATCCTCCGGTCGCTCACGCTCCCGGCTCGCCAAAAAACGCACGTCGTGCGTGCGATACTTCAACCGGCCAGCTTGGCGTCGATGTCGCGTCGGGCGGATTCCAGGGCCGCTGGCAGCTTGTCGGGGTCTTTGCCGCCGGCCTGCGCCATGCCGGGCTTGCCGCCGCCGCTGCCGCCGACGAGCTTGGCCGTTTCGCGAATCCAATTGCCGGCGTGCACACCGCGGCCTTCGAGATCGCGCGAAATCCCGGCCACCAGCAGCACCTTGCCTTCCTCGCGGCTGGCCAAAAGCGCCGCGACGCTGGAAGTCTTCTGCCGCAACTGGTCGATCAGATGACGCAGATCGTCGGCCGAGCCGCCGGGCACTTCGGCTACGATCACTCGCGTTTCGCCCGCCTGCCGGGCCTGGCCCAGCAGTTCGTCGACCGAGATCGTGCCCGTCCGCGGGCCGGCGGACAACCGCCGCTTCAGTTCGCGGACCTCTTTCAACAGCCCCGCGACACGCTGCGGCACGTCTTCGGGCGGCGACTTGAGCGTGGCGGCTGTTTCACCCAACAGCGACTCGTATTTCCGCATTCGCTCCAGCGCGGCGGCGCCGGTCAGTGCGGCAATGCGGCGCGTGCCGGCGGCCACACTCTCTTCGGCCACGATCTTGAACAACCCGACCTGGCCCGTGTTGTCCAAGTGCGTGCCGCCGCAGAGTTCCTTGCTGAATTCGCCCATCGACACCATGCGCACGAGGTCGGGATACTTTTCGCCGAACAGCATCATGGCCCCGGCCTTGCGGGCTTCGGCAATCGGCAGCGTCTGGCTGGAAACCATCTCGGCCGCGGCGACGCGCTCGTTCACCTCGACCTCGATGGCCGCCAATTGCTCGCGCGACAGCGAATGCGGATTCGTAAAATCGAACCGCAGAAAATCGTCGTCGACCTTCGAGCCTTGCTGCTTGGCATGTGCCCCGAGGTGCTTTTGCAAGGCATAATGCAGCATGTGCGTGGCCGAGTGGGCTCGGCGAATGCCCTGGCGGCGGGCGGTGTTGACCCGGGCCGTGACCGTCGCGCCCTGGCGAATGACGCCGGACCGCAAATGCCCCTGGTGCAGCAGGAAGTTGCCTTCCTTTTGCGTGTCGATGACCTCGAAGCGAAAGTCCTTGCCGATCAGCTCGCCAGTGTCGCCCACCTGGCCGCCGCTCTCGCCATAGAAAGGCGAACGGTCGAGCACGACGCTGATCGGCTGTGCATGGCCGATTTCGTCGACGTGGTCGCAGAGTTTGTCCTGGGCGATGAGGCCCACGATCTTCGCCTCGGCCGTCATGGTTTCGTAGCCGACGAACTTCGTGCCGTCCATGACCTTCTTGATCGCGTCCAGCGGGCCGGTCTTGAACAGCTCTTTCACCTGCCCGCCGCCGGAGACTTTTTCGTGCGTCTCCATCGCCTGGCGAAAGCCGTCCCAGTCGAAGGTGAAGTTGTGCTCGGCTGCCAAGGTCTCGAACAATTCGGGCGGAAAACCGTGCGTGGTGTACATGTCAAAAGCTTCGCGCCCGTCGACCATCACTCGGCCGGGCAGGGCGGCTCGCATGTCGTCGAACACGCGTTCGATCCGCTCCAGGCCGGCGTCGATGGTGGAGAAAAAGTTGGCTTCCTCCTTCTCGATCACCTGGGCCACGCTCGTGGCCGTTTCGCCCAACTCGGGATACGGCGTGCGCATCATTTCGGCCACGCGCGGCACGAGCTGGTGCAAGAACGGCTCGCGAATGCCCATCTGCCGGCCATCGAGCACGGCGCGGCGCAGCAACCGGCGGATGACGTATCCCTGCTTCTTATTGCCGGGATAGACGTTTTCGTGGATGGCAAAGGTGCAGGCGCGGACGTGGTCGGTAATGCGCCGCAGCCGGCGGCCGTTGTCGCTATCCGGATCGTACTTAACGCGCGTGACTTCGGCCGCGGCTTCGACGATCGGCCGCAGGATGTCGATGTGATAGTTCGTGTCGGCCCCTTGCAGCACACTGGCCGTGCGCTCCAGGCCCATGCCGGTGTCGATGTTCTTGCTGGGCAGCGGTCGCAGGTTGTTAGGCGGTTTGCCTACGCGATTGAACTGCGTGAACACGAGGTTCCAGATTTCGACCGAGCCGCCTTTGGGCGGGTGGAAAAAGATTTCGCTGCACGGCCCGCACACGCCGTCGGGGCCCTGGCTAGGCGCGCCGGCCGGCCAGAAGTTGTCGTCCTCGCCCATCCGCTCGATGCGATCGGGCGAGAGCTTGATATCGCGGGCCCAAATCTCGGCCGCTTCGTCGTCGTCCTGGTACACCGAGACGGTCAGCCGGTCGGCCGGCAAGCCGAGCCACTGCTTGCTGGTCAGGAATTCCCAGGCCCAGTTGATCGCCTCGCGCTTGAAATAATCGCCGAAGCTGAAATTGCCGAGCATTTCGAAGAACGTGTGGTGATACGCCGTGCGGCCGACGTTGTCGATATCGCCGGTGCGCAGGCACTTCTGACAGGTCGTGGCCCGCGTAAAGTCGAGCTTGCACTTGCCCAGGAAGTGGTCCTTGAACTGGTTCATTCCGGCCGGAGTGAACAGCACGGATGGATCCCAGGTGGGCACCAGCACGTCGCTGGGGCGGCGGACGCAGCCCTTCGTTTCGAAAAAGGCCAGATATTTTTCGCGAAGTTCGTCGGTTTTCATCGCTTCCAAAAATGAAGATGGCACACTGAGGAATCAGCCGAAGCCGGCAGGCCAAGTATGATAGCCATTTGCCGCCCCAGCGGCCAGCGGACCGCATTCATCGGCCAAAGTCCGAAACGGACGAAGCGGAGAGAACCACGGATTGCACGGATGACACGGATATAGGAAGGAAGACGCGCTTCATCCGTGGTCGAAGCTCTTCGGCAGATCGAGCCCGCTAGCCGTGTGCAGCGGCTACGGCTTGACCACGATGACGTGGTATTCGCCGGGGGCGATCATGATTTTGAGCGCAACGTCGCCCGGTTGGCCGGCGACCTCACGGCGGAAATCGACCGGCTTATCGACCGGCGTGTTGCCGACGTAGGTGATCAGCATGCCGACGCGCAGCCCGGCCTTGTATGCCGGGCTGTCTTCGGTCACTTCGCTGACGGCCACGGCCGAGTCGTACGTTTCGTCCAGCACCTGCGGAATCAGCACGGCGCTGGGAAAATCGACGCGCAACCCCCGCCAGTCGGGCTCGCGCACGGTGGCGATTGCCTTGCCGCGCACCCGATACTTGGCCAGCGTCACCTGCTCGACGAACGTCTGCCCGCCGCGCTCGACCGTCAACGTGGCCACCGAAGCGGCGGGCAGCTTGCCGACTTCCAGCCGCAGGCCGTCGGCATCGAAGATCGGCTCGCCGTTGACGTGCGTGATCACATCGTCGCGCCGCAGCCCGGCCCGCTTGGCGGGCGTGCCGTCGTTGACTCGCTCGACCCGCATGCCTTGCTTGCCCTTGAGCACTTCGTGCGCGGCCAGATTCATGGGAGCGACGCCCAAGAACCCGTACGTCACGTCCCGCCCCGTTTTCAACGTCTCGATGATTCGCAAGAACGTGGCATCGACGGGAATGGCATAGCCGGCCGCTTGTTCGTAGCCGCTGGTCGCGGCCAGCGCCGTCGTCAACCCGACCATCTCGCCCTTGAGGTTCACGAGCGCGCCGCCGCTGGTGCCCAGGTTCAGCTTGGCATCGGTTTGAATCAACGTTCCGTATTGATGCAGCGTCGGCTCCTCTTCGATGTAGCTGGTGCGCGGCACGGCCTTGCGGGCCATGTTGGAGACGATGCCCCAACTGGCGCTGACCTGACCATCACGAGCGATCGCGTAGGGGTTGCCCAGCGAGATGACGATTTGCCCCTTTTTCAGCCGTTTTGCGTCGCCGAATTTGATCGGGACAAACTCGGTGCCGGTGGCGTCGACAATTTGCAGAATGGCCAGGTCGCTGCGCGGGTCGGCGGCCTTGATCTTGGTCTGAAAAACCTTGCGGTCGACCGTCGTGACATAATGCGCGCTGTCGGGATCGACTACGTGATAATTCGTCAGGATCAAGCCGGTGCGATCCACCACCACGCCGGTGGCAAACTCGTTGGGCACGAAGTCCGGATCGGTCGGATCGTGCGGGGGCGAAATGACCGGCTGATTGAACGGCTGGAACACGTCCGCGTGCCGGTCGCGGCCGGCTTCGTCACCACGCAGGCTGACGCGCGCAATGCTCACCACCGATCGCTGCGCGGTCTCAATCGCGCTGACCATCGCCTGTTCCAGCGCGGCAACCGCCGCCAGCCCCGAGGGCTCCTGGGCATACAGCGGGTTGGTGGCAAACGGGCACAGCGCGCTGGCCGTTAGCAGGCAAATCGCAACTGCGATCGGCCGATTACCGCGTTGGCGGCTGTAGGAAGTGCTAACGAATGTCGATCGCGGCAAGCTAAGGTCGGCCATTGTCTCGTGCGCCCTCGCAGAAATTCTCCGCGAGCACGCCACGGGTATGCAGGCCTATCCTGTACCTGCTACTGGCGCGATCGCGTCAATCTTGTGCAGCCGCTGTGCCGCTGTCTTCTTCGGCAACGCCCGAAGCAAGCGGGGCGCCAGCGGTCATGATCTTGCTTCTCAGTTCCTCGACCAAGGCGGGATTTTCTTCGAGGTAGGCACGAGTTTTTTCGCGACCCTGGCCCAATTGCATGTCGCCGTAGCGGAACCAGGCCCCGGAACGAACGACCAATTTTTGGACCATGGCCAGGTCGAGCACGTCTCCCTCGTAGCTGATTCCCTTGGAATGCATCATATCAAACTCGGCGACCTTAAAGGGAGGCGCCACCTTGTTTTTGACGACTTTGGCCCGCACCCGCTGGCCGACGACGTCCTCCCCCTCTTTCAACTGGCCGATCCGGCGAACGTCGATCCGGCACGACGAGTAGAACTTCAAGGCCCTGCCGCCGGGGGTCGTCTCCGGGCTGCCGAACATGACCCCGATCTTCTCGCGGATCTGATTGATGAAAATCACGCAGGTCTTGCTTTTGGAGATCACGCCCGTCAGCTTGCGCAGGGCCTGGCTCATGAGCCGGGCTTGCAGACCGACGTGGGTATCCCCCATTTCGCCATCCAGTTCCTTTTTAGGCACCAGGGCGGCCACCGAGTCGATCACGATCACATCCACCGCGTTGGACTTGATGAGCATTTCCGTAATGTGCATCGCTTCTTCGCCGCTGCTGGGCTGGCTGACCAGCAGCGTTTCCAGCTCGACACCTAGTTTTTTGGCCCAGCTCGGGTCGAGCGCGTGCTCGGCGTCGATAAAGGCCGCGATGCCGCCGGTCCGCTGAGCCTGGGCCACGCCGTGCAGGGCCAGCGTGGTTTTGCCGCTGGATTCCGGCCCGTAGATTTCGACAATTCTACCTTTCGGCAGGCCCTGGCCGCCCAAAGCAATGTCCAACGACAGGCTGCCGGTGGGAATGCCCTCGATACGGGCGGCATGATCGGACCCCAGCGGCATAATCGCGCCTTCGCCGAACTCCTTTTCGATCTGCGCCAGGGTGTTTTTGAGCGCCGGATGCGAGTCGAGCATGACTTCCGCGGCGTCGGAGCTCCCGGTCTTGTTCGTACGTCCGGCGGCTTTGGTCGAAGACGCGTCTTTTTTGGCCATGCGATGATTGGACTTTACGGCAGTAACCATGAGTCAGGACCTCGTGCCGGCGAAGGTTTTCTGGAACAACGGGCGATCGGAAACAGGCGAATCGACCCGTCACGTGTACGCATGAATAGTGTATCGGCGTACAGTTCTCGCTGCAAGAGATTTTGTTGGTCAGCCGCTTAGTTTTTTCCTTTCGGGATGACGATCGATCACGCGAATGATTTGCCGGGCAACAAGATAGCAATGCCGGCGGCAATTTGCCACTTTCGGTCGATCCTTATGAGCCATTTAGGCGCGCGTGGCTGAGCGGATCGTATTTGGGCCCGTTGCGGCCGAGTTCGCTGGCAAAGACCACCACTTCACATACGTCGGTGATGCCGCCGGCAAACTCGCGGCAGGCTGCCACCCGGTCGGCAAGGTCCTGGATGCCGGCCGGAGTGCTATTGCGCACGCGGCCGATGGTCAAATGCGGCCGAAAGCGTCGCTGTTCGCTGCGAAAGCCATGCGGGGCCAGGCCACGTTCCACGGCCTCGTGCACCTCTCGCATGGCATCAGCCCCCTCGTCGACGCCCAACCACAAGGTCCGCGGCCGCTCGAGCGTGGGAAAGGCGCCCGCCCCGTGTGCTTGCACGTCAAACGGGGGCAAGTCGATCACCGCGTCGGCCACGGCCGTGCAGATGTCGGGCAATTCCAGCAGCGGCACGTCGCCCAGGAATTTCAAAGTGAAGTGTAGATTCTCCGGCTCGACCCATTTGACATTGGCCGAAGTCGGGGCCAATTCAGCGATCAGCTTTCGGGCCTTGCCGCGAATATCAGACGAAATCTCGACCGCCACGAACGCACGCACGGTTTTTTCCATACGCGCATTGTAAAGGGAAATGATGAATGCGGAATGATGAATGGGGAAACGCGGCAAGCCGGCCGTCGTAGGTCCGGCGAGCCGAGCCGGACCGGTCGCAAAGTTGGCCCGCGCGTAACTGCGGGTGCCGCTCGGCTCGCGGCACCTACGGGCTGCCGTCCGCGTGGGGCTACGCGGTGGCCATTGCCGGCGAAGGGTCGGGCTCGGGCGTGGGCGGCCGCCGTGTGTCGCCCAGCAGGATTACGCGTACGGCTTCCACCAGCATCAATCCGGCCAGGAACATCAGCACCAGGCCGACCCAGGGCACCGGATCGCTGGGCACGGCCCATGCGCCGTCGGCGAAAAAGTGCGGCAGCGTCAAGCTCACCAGGGCCCAGATGCTCATCGTGTACATGAACACCATCGGTAAGCCGATGACGAACCAGACCCAGACCGCCCGGCGGGTTCGCCATAGCCAAACGGTCACGCCCAGCAGCGTCAGGGCGGCCAGGAGTTGATTGCTGGCGCCGAACAGGTTCCAGAACATCATCCACACCGGAACCGGCGCGTCGACGGGATGCCGCAGCAGAAAAAACAGCGGCACACCGGCCGTGAGCGCCGTGACCAGCGTGCGGCCCACGGGCCCGCGCCAGCCGGTCAGCTCTTGCAAAATGTAGCGGCCCAGCCGGGTGCAGACATCCAGCGTGTCGTACACAAACGTGGTGAAGGCCATCAAGGCAAACGACATCCCCAGGGCTTTGGAAATGCCGAGCACTTCCAGAAAACTGCCGATGCCGTGGGCGTAAATCACATTGGCCTTCACGCCTTTCAGCTCGGGCGCGCCTTGGGCAAACATCATCACGCAGCACAGTGAGACGATGGCCACCATCGCCTCGAGCAGCATGGCTCCATAGCCAATAACGCGGGCGTCGGTCTCGCGACGGAGCTGCTTGCTGGTCGTGCCCGAGGCGATCATCGAATGAAAACCGGAACACGCGCCGCAGGCAATGGTGATGAACAGGAAAGGCAGCAGCGGCGTTTTGCCGCTCAGCATGTCCATAGGGCCCGAGCCGGTGAAGGCCGGGTACTTGATTTCCTTGCCGCCCAGCACGAGGCCCAGGGCGCCGGCGCCCAAGGCGATATACAGAAAGTAACCGCCCAAATGACCTCGCGGCTGCAATAGCAGCCACACCGGCACCACGGCGGCGACCAGGCAATACACCAGCAGGGCCACGTCCCACATCTTGCGGGCTTGCCCTTCATCGACACCGGTCAGGCCGGCCACGTCGAAGGGAATGAACTGCCCGACCCAGATCGCCACGCCCACCAGCGGCAGGAAGATCAGCGTGGCCACGCCCAGCGACAGCCGCGTGTAGCGCAGCAGCAGGCCCATGACGATCGGCAGCACGAGATACAACAGCGAGCTGCTGGCGATCGCCCCGCCGCCAATACCGCCGTTTTCATCGCTCACCGTGCCGACAAAGGAGCCGGCCGTCACGTCGGTGAAGGCCACGATGATGTAGACCAAGGCAATCCAGACGAAGGCCAGAAACAGCAGGTACGAGCGCTGGCTCATGTGATCGCGTACGACTTCGGCAATCGACCGTGCCCGATGGCGGATCGAAGCCGTGAGCGCGGCCATGTCATGCACGCCGCCGATAAACACCGAGCCCACCAGGATCCAAATCAGTGCCGGCAGCCAGCCGAACATCACGCCGGCCAGGATCGGTCCGACAATCGGCCCGGCGGCCGCGATCGCCGAGAAGTGCTGGCTGAGCAAGAACTTCGGCTCGATGGGGGCATAGTCGATATCGTCGCGCAGGGTCACGGCCGGGGTCTTGGCCTCGGGATCGAGCTTCAGCAGCCTGGCGAGCAGCTTGCCGTAGGTGAAATAGGCCACGGTCAAAACGATGGCGGCAAACAGCACGACGACGAGCAGGCTCATGGCGAGAGCGTCCTGAACAGGAGCAGTGGAGCGGGCAGGTAAGTTGAGCAGCCACAGGAGTATAGCAAAAATCCCGCAGGGCGCACCACGAGAAAACCCAAGCCGCAACGGCGAACGGCGGGTAGCGGAATTCGTGAGAATTCCGTCGCGCGTGGGGAATTGGTCGGAAGTCTCACGACTTCCGCTACGACTCTAGCTTAGGCGCGCGAGAGATATTCGGCGGTGCGGGTGTCGACCTTGATGGTTTCGCCTTCGCTCAGATACTCGGGCACTTGCACAACCAGCCCGGTTTCGAGCGTGGCGGGTTTGGTGCGGCTGGTGGCCGAATTGCCTTTGATGCCAGGGTCGCACTGCACGACGCGCAGCTCGACGGTGGCCGGCAATTGAATGCCGACGCACTCGCCGTTGTGGATTAAGGCCTGAATGCCTTCCAGCTCTTCGGTCATGAACCGGCGCTCTTGCTCCAGTTCTTCGGCGTGCAGGCCATATTGGTTGTAGTCCTCCTGATCGAGGAAATAGACCTGCGCGGCATCGGCATACATGAACTTGATCGGCCGCCGCTCGAAATCGGCCTCGGGGAGCGATTCGCCCCCTTTGAGCGTGATATCGACCTTCTGCCGCGTGAGCAGATTGCGAGCCCGGTACTTGTAGAGCGTGGCGGCGCCGCGGGCCGAGGGGCTGAAGACGTTGATCGTCTCGATCATGCAGGGGGCGCCCTGGAAGTTGAGCACCATGCCGGTCTTGATTTCTTTGGCAATCATCGGTGAAAGAACGACACTTAAAGGTGTCGGCTAGGGGGTTGGTTACATGATCGTGCCGGCTTGGGGATCGACGCAAATGCCGTCGGTCAGGTGCACCAGGGCTTCGAGCACGATCAGCAGGGCACTGGGATCGAACATGTCGTCCATTTCTTCCTCCGAAAGCTGCTCGACCACCTCTTCGAAGTGCATGACTTCAAAGCGGGCGTCGCAACGCCGCAGCCGGGCCAGCCTGTCGGGATCCACGTCGGCCGGGTTCATGTCGGCGGCTACCGTGGCGCCTTCGGCCCGGACTTCGGCACCGGCGCTGCACTCGATTTCCAGCGCCGCATGGTCTTCGCGTGAGCGCACGGTCAGGGCCGAGATCAGCCCATCGCCGTCGGCTTCGCCGGCTTCGAGCTCGAAATGGCCGCGCAGATGGCCGACGACTTCTTCAACCTTCTCCAGCAGCGGCCGGCGTTTGGCCTCGAACCAGATGAAGTACGTTTCGCGCCACTGGAATTGATCGTCGTCAGGCACTGCGTTCTCCTTGCCACACGCCACCAGCCGCCGACGGCGGCCACTTTGCCGGGGCTTATTCCCAGTTGTCGCCCTCGGGAGGCTCGACGCCGCCGGCCCACTCTTCGAGCGCCGCCAAAAGTCCGTCACGCTGCTCGTGATTGGCCCACACGCTCTCGCCCTGTTCCAGGCGGATTTCGTAAAAGCCTTCGCGTTGGCAATCGTCTTCGCCGCAAAAATGGGGCGTCGCCGAGACCCAAATCACACGGTACAGCGGAACATGCTTGTCATCGACCAGGTAAAACACGGACATCGTAAGGGGAGTCCTCGCACAAGGGAACCGTTTCATTGCGGCCGGCCGAGCTCGATCGAACGGCGCGTGGCTGCCTCGACAGCCGCCATTAGGGCCGCCCGCAGGCCGCCGGTCTCCAGGGCCTGCAAGCCGGCAATGGTCGTGCCGCCCGGGCTGGCCACCTGGTCTTTCAAGGCCGCGGGATGCTCGCCACTGGTCAGCACCATCTGGGCAGATCCCAGCACGGTCTGTGCCGCCAGTTGCAGGGCCACGTTGCGTGGCAGCCCCATGCGGACCCCGCCGTCGGCCAGGGCTTCGATCATCACAAACACAAAGGCCGGGCCAGAGCCCGACAGGCCGGTCACCGCGTCCAGCAGCTTTTCGTCCAGCTCGAAGGCCCGGCCCACGGACTCGAGCAACTGTTTGACCAGGGCCCGGTCGTCGGGCGTCGCCCTAGGACCGGGACAATAGGCACTGGCTCCCTGGCCGACCAGGCAGGGGGTATTGGGCATCACGCGCATCAGGCGAGGCTTTACTCCCAAGCCTTCAGACAGCGCTAGCAGCGGAATGCCCGCAGCCACAGAAATGACCAGGTGTTCGGACGACATGCCGCCGGAGAGCTCGCTCATGGCGGCGGCCATCTGTTGCGGCTTGACCGCCAAGAACAGCACCTGTGCGGCTTCGGCCACCTGGCGATTGCCGGCCAGGGTCCGGCCGCCGGTCTCGCTGCCGAACCGCTGGGCGGCTTCCGCCACTGGGTCGCTGGCGCAGATTTGAGCAGGCTGGGCCAGCCCGGCCGCGACAAAGCCCCGTGCCAGGGCGGTTGCCATGCGGCCGGCACCGATAAACCCAAATTGTTTGGCTGGCATGGCGCGTTTTCAGCAGAACACGTTGTGCGTCAGCGGCCGAAGTGCCGGCTGCCGCTTCATTTCGCGTTATGCTACGTAAAACGGCCGGCGCAGACAATCGCCGCCCCAGCGGCTGGGGGGAATGGCGGGCGTTGGACGGGTGCCGCTCGAGGCCCCAGGGACCGCAGTCCCTGGGCTTTTAAGGGTTGGAAAAGGCCGGGGGCGGCTCGGAGGGCTCGGCCGTTTCGCCGGGCGGCAGCGGCAACGGTTCGCCGCTCGCGGGGGTGCGGATGGCCGGCAGCACGCACACTCCCTGGCAGCCGGCCCGGGCTTCGCACTCCGAGATCAGCCGGCCCTGCAACTCGGCCAGCTTGACCCGGGCGATTTCCCAGGCGGCGATGGCATGGATCACGTTGCCGTCGGCATCGAGCGATTTGAGCCGCGCGGCGCCGATATCGACAAACGTGCTTTGACCGGTCGTGCTCTTGGCGCGCAAGGCGGCGATATGGTGCTGCCAGTTGGCGGCGGTTTCCTTGGCCAGCGCGATTTGCCGCAGGCGATCGTTGACTTCGGCCACGCCGCTGCGGATTTGCTCGCTGAGCTGCTGCTCGCGCTGGTTAGCGTATTGCACGAGCTGCTGCCGCCGCAGCGGGACTTCGGTCCGTGAGGCTTTGTGCTTAGCCAGCATGGCGCCCAGGTGCGGCGCACACTTGACCGCCTCCGCGCCCAGCATCCCGTTGATGCTCCGTAGCGCCTGATTGATGGCCGGCAGCGTGTCTTCGTTGACCGCGTTGGACAGTTGCCGCAGGCCGCGGATTTCGGGCCGCATGGCCAGGCCCGTGCTCACGGCTTCGTCGGCATCGATGGGCTCGACCGTCACGGTCAGCGGCGTGCTGGGCCAGAGCCGGGCGTCGGGATTCTCGGCCGATACGCCGAGTAGCCGGCGCAGGTCGTGATTGGATTGCAAGCGTTGGATTTCCGCATCGATGCGCCGTGAGCGCAACTCGGCCAGTTGCCGGGTGTACTCGGAATCGTCGAAGGGAACTTCCAGGCCTTGCTGCCGCATTTCCTTCACGCGGCGCATGTCGCCTTCCAATTCCTGCTCGCTGTGAATCCCCAGGTCGAGCCGCGCCTCGACTTCGGCCAGCGAGTAATAAAGTTGCAAGGCCTGGCTGGCCGAATGGTTGCGGTCTTCCTCGGCCGCGGTCGACAATGCCCGCAGGCGAACCGCAGTTTCGGGCGAGATTCCGTGCCGGCTCTGCGATCGCAAAACGCGGCGCTCGCCGTCCATCAAATTGGCCAATGACGACTGCTCGGCGGCGCGGCACTGGCAATCTTCGGCGGTCAGTGCGTAATACAGCGTGCCATCAGCCGATTTGCCGATCGCCGAATTCACGCTGGCCAACGAGCCGACGGCACTGGTGTCGGTGACGATCTTGGAGCGCTCGATTAGCTCCATCGGCGCTTCGAAATGGGACCAACAGCCCGGCGTGGGGCAGCACGTTCGACGCTGAGCGCAGCCGCCGGCCCAAACGGCCGCGACCACAACTGCCAGCAGCGCGCACTGCCACCGGTGCATGCCAGACCCCCACGCAATCGGCAAATGGTTTCGATAGTACATCCCCTACAATCATCGCCGATGACCTCACCCCGTCTGAAGGAAATGTGGGGAGGAAACGATGAATGATGAATGCGGAATGATGAATGCAATGCAGGCGGAGCCGCGTGCCCCCCTATTCATCATTCATCATTCATCATTCATTCCGGCTTCGGGTACTTCAGCCGGTTGAGCGCCATCTTGCGCTCCAGCGAGGCGGCCAGGTCGAGGCCCAGGGCGTTGGCCATGGCGACCGTGTAGGCCAGCACGTCGGCGAGTTCTTCGGCTACCGGTTCGAGTTCATCCGGCTGGTCGGCCATGGCGAGCGATTGCTCGCCGGTGAGCCATTGGAAGTGTTCCATCAGCTCGGCCGCTTCGATGGCCAGCGACATGGCCAGGTTCTTGGGCGTGTGGAATTGCTCCCAGTTCCGCTCGGCGACGAATTGGCCGACCAGGTCGCGCAGCTCCTGCACGGTGGTTTGCCCGTCGTTCATCGGCCGCTCATCCCCGCGTCGGGTTCGTCGAAGCCCGGCAGCTCGCGCTGCCGCGGCGGCACACAGCGATCGAGCCAGAGCCGGCGATAATCCTCGGTGAGATGCACCATGACTTCGAGCACGAGCAAGTCGGCCCGGCTCATCACGTGCCGCGCGCTGCGGGTACCCAGCCCGCGCACGGTTTCTTCCAGCACCTGCAAGTGCAGTTGCATGGTTTGCGGTGCCGTGATGCGGCTGCCGGACAGCAGTCGGGCCAGGGAGCTCATTTCGGCCGTGAGATTGCCCGAGCCCATGATGATGTAGGCCCGCAGCAGCTCGCGATAATGGGCGAACAGCTCGCGGGGCAGGCCGTCGAGCGCGGCATCGGCGGCATGCTGGCTGATCGCGGAACTCGCCATGAGTTGCGGATCGATTCGACTGCCGGCGGCCGACTGGCCTTCTTGCAGCGTTTCCAGATCGCGCACCAAGGCCCGCTGCTGCTCCAGCAGTCGCTGGGCTTCGCGATGCTCGAGCCGCAGCCGCTGCTGCTCGGCCTGGCCTAAGCGGCGGTTTTCGCGTATCAGCCGGCGGCGTTCGACAGCCCGAGCCAGGAGCCAGAGCAGATTGCGGACGGTCGTGGCGTTGACGCAGACATAGGCATCGGCGCCCAATTCGTAACACAGCGGGGCCAGCTCCTGTTCGCTGCCGGAGCCGAGAATGATGGCCGGTTCGTCGGAGCCGCCAGCCCGCAGGCCTTCGATCAGTTCCAATGCGTCCAGGTTGCCCGGCTCGTGGCTGGCGAGCACGGCGTCGAAGACTTCCTCACGCAGCCGCGCCATGCCGGCAACCGAGCCGGACGCTTCTTCCAGCGCGACTTCCACGGCGCTGTCGGCGGCAAAGGCTTCGGCCAGCCAGGCTCCCGTGCGATGCGGCCCTGCGATGTACAGCACGCGCATCCGCTCGGGCAATCGGCCCCAGGCCGCGCTGTCGGCGGCCGGATCGCGTCGGGCCAGGCCCGGGCCACTGGTGGAGGGCAGTCGCATGGCGGGCATGTTGATAGAGCCGGAATTCGAGGCAAAAAGTCGGGGCGGCACTGTACCGGCCGCGGGGCTAGCGGTCAATGTCCGTGGCCGGGTGCCGCATTCCATAAAGCCGCGACCGCTGGTCGCGGGATGCAACTTACGGCCCGCGACCAGCGGTCGCGGCTTTATGCGGGGCCGGCGAACTGGCCTTGCGGAGGGGCTTGGGCGGCCTAGAATTGGCGCGCAGGCAGCCGTTTTTTCACCCATTTAAAGTCAGCCGCGAGCGTGCGCGCGTGAAGATCGCTTATCTCGATTGCATCAGCGGCATTAGCGGCGATATGACGCTGGCGGCGCTGGTGGACGCTGGCGTGCCGCTGGATGCCATCAATGCCGGCGTCCAGTCGCTGGGCCTGCCCGGCGTGCGGCTGGTGGCCGCCGAAGTCAAGCGCCACGGCTTCCGGGCCACTCAGATCACGGTCGAGCACGAGCCGGAGCACGCCCATCGGCATTTGCACCATATCACCGAGATGATCGATCGCGGCCAGTTGAGCGATCGGCAAAAGGAGCTGGCCAAGCGGATTTTCACGCGCTTGGGCGAGGCCGAAGCCAAGGTACACGGCACGACCATTCGCAAGGTCCATTTCCACGAAGTCGGCGCGGTCGATTCGATCGCCGATATCGTCGGGGCGGCGATCGGCTGGGACCTGCTGGGGGTCGAGCGGATCGTGTGCTCGCCGATTCCGCCGGGCGGCGGCACGATCGAAATTGCCCACGGCCGGTGCAGCGTGCCGGCTCCGGCGACGGCCGAACTTTTGCAGGGCATTCCGCTGGCCGCTTCGAATCTCGAGTTCGAGCTGACCACGCCCACCGGCGCGGCAATTGTCGCCAGCCTGGCAAGCGGCTTCGGCCCGCTGCCGGCCATGAACATCGAGCGCATCGGCTATGGAGCCGGCAGCCGCGACCTGGCCGAGCAGGCCAACGTGCTGCGGCTGTTTGTCGGCCAGGCGGCCGGCGCGGCGGGCAGCGGCTCGCTGGCAAACGACCAGGTGTGGATGTTGGAAACGAATCTCGACGACGTCAGCGGCGAACTGATCGGCTACGCAACGACGCGGCTGTTGGCGGCTGGCGCCCTGGACGTGTACACCACGGCGATTCAGATGAAGAAAAATCGGCCGGGCGTGACGCTCACGGTGCTGGGCGACGAGGCACGCGTCGAAGAGTTGGAGAGCATCTTGTTTCGCGAGACCGGCACATTGGGCGTGCGCCGCTGGCAGGCCAGCCGCCACAAGCTCGAGCGTCAGTCGCATCGCGTCCTAACGCAGTGGGGACCGGTCGAAGGTAAGCTCACGTCCGGCATCGGCGGGGCACCGGCTTTTTCGCCCGAGTTCGACAGTTGCAGCCGGATCGCGGCCCAGCACAACGTGCCACTCAAGGACGTTTACGAAGCGGCGCAGCGGGCGTTTGTTGCTTAGCCGTCAGAACGAAACCACGGATGAGAAACAGGAGTTTTAACCACGGATTTCACGGATGACACGGATAAAAGAGACAGGATGAAATGCATTTATCCGTGTTATCAGTGAAATCCGTGGTCAATCTTTCTCGTAGAACAGAACCGCGCACGGAAAGGATTCCATGCTTACGCTCGTTGCTGAATTGACGCCGGGTGCGTTTGCGATCCTGGCCGTCGTGGGCTTGATGACGTGCATGCTGCTGGTGCGGACGCAAAAGCAGATGAAGTCTGCCGGCAGTTCGCATAGCGGGTCGGCCGCACACCAGCATGCCGGCCGCCAGAAGGCGAAGGAAGAAACGCAAGCCACGCGGCAGATCGAACAGTGGGAAGTGCGGATGCACGATGTGGCCCGGGAACTTTCGGCTCGCTTGGACAGCAAGATCATGGCGGTGGAACTTCTGGTGCGCGAGGCGCAGGAGCAGATCGCGCGTTGGGAACGGCTGCAAGGCGCGGCCGGCCAGCCAGCCACACCGCCTGCGGCCAGTGGCCCATTCGACGCCGCACCGGCCGCTCACAGTGGGACGCAAGCCGCTGCCTTGGCGCGTTCGAACTCACGTCCGCACGTGCTCCCGCGGAGTCATTCACGGCGGCATCAAGAAGTCTACGCCCTGTCCGATGCCGGGCAATCGAGCGCCGAGATTGCCGCGCAGCTCGGCAGTCCGATCGGCGAAGTCGAGCTGATCCTCGGCCTGCGCCGCGACCAGCCGGCCGGCTGAGACGCCCTACGGCGCGGGCGCGTGTTGCTCGAAGGCCGCGAGAATGGCCTCGGCCCCGATGGCCGGCTGCTGGCAGGCGAAACCCTGGCAGAGGTAGAGCATCCATTGATCGCCTTCGAGCGACTTGCCCTCGAACAGGCCATCCAGATGCGGTGAATGCCCGCGGCCGGCACGCAGCGCCGCGACCTTATTTGGCCAGAAGCGGCGGCGCAATTCCCTGAGGACTTGCGGTGCGGCCGGCTGGCCCGCGACCAGTGCCAGCTCATGGCTGGGACCGACTTTGAAATCCAAGGCCAGCAGCAGTTGTCCGGCGGCCGTCGGCATTTCCTCCAGCAGCTTGGCGCAACCCTCGAGCGTGCGGCCGGCGGCATCAAGGTAATCGGTCCGGCCGCACAGGGCGCCTAACCGCATGAGCACGGTAGCGGCCATCCCGTTGCCGCTCGGCACGGAAGCATCGTGAATGTCCTTCTGACGCGTGATCAGCGACTCGTGATCGGCGGCCGTGTAGAAGAAGCCGCCGTGCTCGCGATCCAGGAACTGCTCGAGCAGCGTGTCGGCCAGTTCGACGGCCATGTCGATCAGCCGCTCTTCGAACGTGGCCTCGTAGAGCGTCACCAGCGAGTTGGCCAGGCAGGCGTAGTCGTCGAGATAGGCGGGCAGTTTGGCCTGACCTTGGCGCCAGGCGTGCAGCAGCCGGCCGTCGGGCCGCCGCATTTTTTGCTGGATAAAGTCGGCAGCCTTGAGCGCGGCTGCCACGTAGCGCGGCTCGTCGAGCGCCGCGCCGGCCAAGGCCAGGGCGTCGATCATCAGCCCGTTCCAGCTCACCAGCACCTTGTCGTCCAGCCCCGGCTTGACGCGCTGCGACCGCACGGCCAGCAGCCTGGCCCGATCTTCGGCCAGGCGCTCGGCCAGCTCTAGTGGGTCGCGGCCCAGCACCGCGGCAGCCTGGGTTAGCGTCTTGGGCAGGTTCAGAATGTTCTGGCCTTCGAAATTGCCCTCGGCGCTCACATCGTAAACGCGTGCGAACGTTTGGCCGCGCTCGGGGCCGAGCACCCCGACGATTTCGTCCGGCGACCAAACATAAAACTTCCCCTCGTGGCCTTCGCTGTCGGCATCTTGCGTGCTGTAAAAGCCCCCCTCGGCGTCGGTCATCTCGCGCAGGACAAAGTCGCACGTTTCGCGGGCCACGCGGGCCAAGTCGGCATCGCCCGTCGCCTGGTAGGCTTCGACCGCGCAGCCGGCGAGCAGGGCGTTGTCGTAGAGCATTTTTTCGAAGTGCGGCACCAGCCAGCGGGCGTCGACCGAATAGCGATGAAATCCGCCGCCGAGATGGTCGTAAATGCCGCCGCCGGCCATTTTCGAGAGCGTCGTCGTGACCATCGAGAGCACGCCTTCGCGGCCCGTGCGGCGCCAGACACGCAGCAGCAGGCGCAGGTCCATCGGATGCGGAAATTTCGGCGCCCCGCCAAATCCGCCGTGCTGATGGTCGAAGGCGCGCTCCAGCATCGTGGCCGCGTGCAACAGTGTCTTCTCGCCCACCGGCGCGGGCGACATTACGGCGCCGGCCGCCTGGGTCAGGTGTGCGGTGAGCTGCCGGGCCTGCTCGTGTACCTGGTCGCGCCGCTGATGCCAGGCCTCGTTGACCGCTTCGATCACGTGGTCGAAGCCCGGCATGCCCATCCGGCCGGTCGGGGGCCAGTAGGTGCCACCGAAAAAGGGCTGCATGTCTGGCGTGAGAAACACCGACATGGGCCAGCCGCCGCGGCCGGTCATGGCTTGCACGGCCGTCATGTAAATCTGGTCCAGGTCGGGCCGCTCTTCGCGATCGACCTTGATGTTGACGAAGTGCTCGTTGAGCGCGCCGGCGATGGCCGGGTTCTCAAAACTTTCGTGCTCCATCACGTGGCACCAATGGCAGGCCGAATAGCCGATCGACAGAAAGATCGGCTTCTGCTCGCGCTGCGATCGTTCGAGCGCCTCGGTGCCCCACGGATACCAGTCCACCGGATTTTGCGCGTGCTGCAACAGGTAGGGGCTCGATTCGTGCGCCAGGCGATTGGGCATGTTTATCCTTTGAACGAGTGCTCGGGACCGGGAAACTTGCCGGCGCGAACTTCCTCGCAATACTGCTCGACCGCCGCGGTGGCGGCTTCCTTCATCGCGGCGTAAGCTTTGACAAACCGCGGCACGTAGCCGCTGGTGAGGCCCAACATGTCGGGCGTGACCAGCACCTGGCCGTCGCACTCGACGCCGGCGCCGATGCCGATGGTCGGCACCTCCACGGCCGCCGTGATCCGCGCGGCAATGCCGGCCGGAATGCACTCCAGCACGATGGCAAACGCGCCGGCCGCCGCGGCGGCCTGAGCATCGGCCAGCAGTTGCTGTTCGGCACGCTGCACCTTGTAACCGCCCAGCAGGTGCACGTTCTGCGGCCGCAGCCCGCAATGGGCCATGACCGGAATGCCGGCACTCACCAGGGCGGCGATCGCCTGCGACTGCTCGCGGCCACCCTCGAGCTTGACCGCCTGACAGCGTGTTTCCTTGAGGATCCGGGCGGCCGAGCGGACGACTTCGGGCGGCTCAAGGGAACCCAGCGGAAACGGCAAATCGACGACGACCAACGCCCGGCGTACGGCCCGGCCGACCATTTCGGCGTGGTAGATCATCTGGTCGAGCGTCACCGGCAGCGTGGTGGCGTGGCCTTGCACGACCATGCCCAGGCTGTCGCCCACCAGGATGCCGTCGACGCCGGCGGCGTCCAACATGGCGGCCGTGGGAAAATCGTAGGCCGTGAGCATGCTGATTTTTCGTCCCGCGGCCTTCATGGCCACGAAGTCGGGAACGGTGATCGGTTTCGGATCGCTCATGGCATTGGGCCGCAACGATTTAGCGTGTGTATCAGAATCTTCTCCGGAAGCCGGCATTTTGACGCTCGCCGGCCCCGGCCACAACCCGCCTTCGCCCGCGAAACTCGATCGTTGCGGTGTCCATTGGATCTCGCGGTAGCCGTGTCATCGCCAGATGGTGGCATCGCGCCGGCATTCGGGTTATGGTAGTTGCAAGCACTCGGCTGGCCGGATTGGCGGCCCCGGCTGGGCGCTCCGGATATCGATATTGAATCCTCCATTTGTTGCCCCTTTTTCTCCTTGCGGGAGCTTGATCCATGGCCCGTTCGTTATGGTTCGCTCGTTGTTGCGGTGCGGCGCTGGCCGGCTCGGCGCTGTTGATTTCGTCGGCCGCGGCCCAGCAACCCATGCCCAAACCTGTGCTGGGCTTCAAAGGCAAATTCGCCGAGGCGATTCCCAATGGCATCACCGTGTCGGATCCCACCAAGAACAACGCGGTGGCGGTGGTTCGGATCGGTCCGGCCACGAAACTGACCGTCGAGGGAACCGCGGACCTTAGCTATCTGACATCGGGCGTCGAGGTTGAGTTCAGCGGCGAAATGACGCGCTTGGGAAAAATGGAAGCCGAGTTGGACAAGCTCACAGTGAGCGACGATCCACCGGTCTTCGAGCCCGACGACGTCACCCAGAAGCTGCCCAAGGACAAGAACGCGGTGGCCAAGATGCACGTCCGCGGCACGATTCGCAGTTTCAAGGGGGGCGTGTTGATGGTGCAATCGCCCGGCGCGGCGATCAAGGTGAAGCTGGCCGCTTCGCCGACCATCAAAGTGCTCGTACACGACTACACCTGGGCCCAGCCGGGCGATCCCGTGACGGTCGACGGCCAGGAAATCTCCGCGGCTCAAGCCGACCAGCCGCAGCAGATTTATGGCACCGTCGTGAAAATCACGCTGGAAAAAACGCTCGAAGGCAAGAAGAAGGGCGTGCCGCTGCGCAAAAAGCCAGGCAAGGCCTGAAAAGCAAGGATCGAAGTCAGCACTTGCTCCAAGCCCAGGGATTGCAATCCCTGGGCTTTTTTACGCGCGAGTCCGCGCCGCGCTCAAATCCCCAGCCGCGAGAGCGCCGTGACCAGGCTGCCGACGTTGGCGGCTAATTGCGGGTGCGTGTCTTCGAATTGCCGCGCCGCCTCGCCCAATCGCTGTGCCAGCGGAGGAGAGCTTTCCGAAGCGGCGGGCTCGGACATTGCCCCCTCGCTCGGCGCGACGGCCCCCCGAGCTTTAGCCTCGTCGGCCAACACTCGATCGATATCGGCAAACACCTGCAGCAGCAATTCGCGGACGTCGCCACTGACGCTGCGCGTGCCCTGCAACTGCTGGTGCAAATCGGCCAGCCGCGCGCGGAGTTCTTCAGGGCCTTGGGTCATTGGTCGAACCACCTGCCAAGTGCCAGTTGCTTTGAAGTGAAACATACGACAGCCGAGAGAGCCGCGGCCGCATTTTTTCAAGATAGACCGTGCCCAGAATCCCGGCAAGTGGCGGCATGGCGCATTTGGCTCTGCTGTGCGGCCAGCGCCTTACATCAGCCGGGCAATCACGGCCACGGTCACTACGACGATCGCCACAAGGACCGCGGCGACCAAAGCCCACTTCCAAGGTCGCCGCACAGTATCCGCGGCCTGTTTGCCAGCGGTGGCGGCGGGCGCCGGCTCGCGATCGCCAAGCGCCGGCGCTGGCGATGATGCCGGAGGAGGCGCTTCCTTGGCGTCGAGCGCTGCAAAAAACTCGCTGGCGGTCTGGAAGCGTTTGTTCAGATCTTTTTCCAAGGCGCGCATGACCGCCCGGCCCAGCGGCATGGCAGCCACCGGCGCCGGCAGCGGTGGCACGGGCTTTTCGAGGTGCATCATCATCATGCGCACCGGATTGGGGTCCTCGAACGGCACGTGCCCGGTGAGCGCCTCGTAGAGCACGATCCCCAGGGAATAGAGGTCACTGGCGGGCGTCAGCTCGTCGCCGCGACACTGTTCGGGGCTCATGTAGGCCGGCGTCCCCAGCACGCCGCCCGAGACGGTGAGCTTCGTGGTCTCCATCACGCCGCCTTCTTGCCCGCCCACGATCTTGGCAATGCCGAAATCAAAAACCTTGACCAGCAGCCCGCCGGTCGCAGCCCGGCAAATGAACAGATTGTGCGGCTTGATATCGCGGTGCACGACCCCCAGCGCGTGGGCCTCGCCCAGCACGTCGAGCGTCTGGCGCGCAATCTGCTCGACCTGGTTGGGCGCCAGCGGCCCGCCCGCGACGAACCTGGCCAGCTCGTGGCCGTCGAGAAACTCCATCACGACAAACGCGTGCTGGCCGTCGTCGGTTAGCCCCTCGGTGCGGACCGCATGCGGCGAATGCAGCCGGCCGGCAAGCTCGGCCTCACGCTTGAGGCGATGGCGCAGCTCGGCATCCTGGCTGGCCCACGGCAGCAGCACCTTGACCGCGACCGCTTCGCCCGTGCGCTGGTCGAGCGCTCGGTAGACGACCCCGAACGAGCCGCGCCCGACTTCTTCTTCGATCTGATACCTGCCTTGCAGGATATGACCACGATCCATGGCTTCCGTGCTCTCCGCTCGAGGCTCAGTTCGATTGGACCAGCGGCAGGACGTCGGACACCCTGGCCTTGCGGTCGGCTTTCCAATCCACGGCCAACCACAGGATGGCCGTGCCGTCACGGCTGCCGCTGAGCACGCTGAGACCGTCGGGCGAAAAGCTGACGCAGGTCACTTGCTGCGAGTGCGCCTTGAGCGTCATGATTTCCTTGGCTTGCAGCGCCGCTTGCCGGCCTGTCGGCTCGCGGCTGATGTCCCAGAGCTTGACCGTGTAATCCTGGCTGCCAGAGAGCACGCGGCGGCCGTCGGGCGAGATGGCCACCGACGTGATGCTGGCGGTGTGCCCTTCGAGACTCAAAAGCTTGACGCCTTGTTCCACGTCCCAAACGGCGGCCGTCTTGTCTTCGCTGCCGCTGACCAGCCGCGTGGCAGCGCGCGAAAAAACCACGCTCGTCACGGCCCATTGATGACCGCCGAGCACGTGCAGCGATTTGCCATTGCGGGCGTCCCAGATGCGGGCCGTCTTGTCGTCCGAGCCGCTGGCCACGAGCTTGCCGTCGGGCGAAAACACCGCGGCCTGCACCCGCGACTTGTGCCCGGTAAAGGTCAGCAGCAGCTTGCCGTTCTGGGCATCCCAGAGCTTGACCAGTGCATCATCGCCGGAAGTCAGCAGCTTGCGCCCATCGGGCGAAAAGACGGCGCTGTTGACATAGCCCTCGTGCGCTTTGCGAATCTTGAGCAAGGCATAGCCATTGACGGCGTCCCACACCCGGGCGCTGCCGTCCCAACTGGCCGTGACGATGCGCTTGCCGTCGGGCGCAAAACTGGCCGAGGCCACCGCCCCGTTGGGCGTGAAGGTCATCAGCTCGCCGCCGGTCACCACGCTCCACAGTCGGGCACCCGAACCGGCGACGGTCATCAACGATTCGCCGGCCGGAGAAAACACGAGCGACCAGACCGAGCCGACTTCGCTGGGCAGCAGCGGCGCACCGGCCGTGCCCGGGCCCTCGCGACGCAGCTCGCGGCCTGTGGTCAGATCCCAGACCCTCACGCTCCGCTCTTTGATGCTGGCGGCCGCTCCCAAGCGGCCGTCGCGCGAAATGGCGACCGAGCTGGTGGCATTGTCGCCCGACGTCAGCGTACTGAGCAACTTGGCCGTGGTCAGATCCCAGAGCCGGGCCACGCCGTCCTCGCAACTGGTCAGCGCCAGCCGCCCGTCGCCCGAGCAGGCCAGCGAGGTGACCGAGTTGGGATGTTTCAGCGACCGCTCCGGCAGCTCTTTGCCGGTAGCCACGTCCCACTGGGCGACCGTATTGTCCGAGCTGGCCGTGAGTACGCGGCTGCCGTCGGGACTGAAATACGCAGCGACAATCGGGCCGGTATGACCCACCAGTGGCTTTAGCGCCGTGCCGTCGGCTTTCCACAGCATGCCGTGGCCGATCGAGTCGCCGGTAAACAGGATCTTGGCGTCGGGCGAAATGGCCGTGGCCGTCACTTCGCCCATGTGCGGCTTGAGCACGCAGGCACGCTCGCCGCTGGCCGTGTTCCACAGCGTGGCCGACTTTTCGTCGCCGCCGGTCAACAGCCAGCGGTCGTCGGCCGACAAGGCCAAGGCGCCGTTGCGGCCCGTGCGCTTGAACCGTCGCAACTCGGTGCCGGCCGTAACGTCCCAGACGTTGACCAGATTGTCGCCGCCGGCCGTGTACACCCACTTGCCGTCGGCGGAGAACACGGCGGTCGAGGCCAGGTACTCATGTCCTTCCTGAAACTTGCGCAGCTCGCGGCCGAGGCTCAGGTCCCAGATGCGCGCGGTGCGATCGCGGCTGGCCGTCAGGATCTCGCGGCCATCGGGCGAGAAGCTAGCCGAGAGCACGGCGTCGGCATGGCCCTCGAACGACCGGGCTCGAGCGACGCGGATTTCCTCGTAGCCCTCCATGTTCCAGATCTTGGCTTTGTTGTCGTGGCTGCCCGAGAGCACCTCGTGGCCGTCGGGACCAAAGGCGCACGATCGCACCCAGCCGCCGTGCCCGCGCAGCGTCTTGAGCATTTGGCCACCGACTGGGTTCCAGAGCCGCAGCGTGTTGTCGTGGCTGCCGCTGAGCAACAGCTTGCCGTCGGCCGAGAACTGCACGCAGCGGACGGCGGCCGTGTGGCCGGCCAGCACGCGGAATTTGGGCTGCTCGACCTGCTCGCCGGCCATCATCTTCGCATAATCGACCGCCGGCAAATGCTGCGGATCGAACACGCAAATCTGCTTGTCATAACCGCCGGTCGCCACCAGGTCGTTGCCGGGCGAAAAGGCAGCCGTGTACACCGGGCCCGAATGCCCGGCAAAGCGTTGCTTCGTCTGGCCGCTGGCCACGTCCCAGACGATGGCCGTGCCGTCCTGGCTGGCCGTCACCATTCGCCGCTCGTCGGACGAAAAATTCGCGGACCAGACCCACCACGTATGACCGGCGAACGTGCGAATCGTTTCGCCGGTGCCGATGTCCCAGAGCCGCGCAGTTTTGTCGTACGAGCCGGTCAGCAGCCGCCGGCCGTCGCGCGAAAACGTCACGCTCAGCACCGAATCGGTATGACCGGTCAGCGTTTTCAGCAAGGCGCCGGTCTGGCTGTCCCACAATCGCAGGTAGCCGGTCTTCAGGCTCGTGCCGGTGGCAATCAGCTTGCCGTCGGGCGAAACGGCCACGGCGTGTACGTAGTTCGCATCGGTGGGAATCGTGAGCGTCGCGCGGCGCGTTTCGGCATCCCACACGCGGGCCTTGCCGTCCCAGCTACCGCTGACGAATCGTTTGCCGTCGGGCATCCAGGCCACCGAGTTCACCGGCTTGCCCACCTCGAACGTGCGCACCTTCTGATCGCAGAGGTAGACCAGCCGGCCCCATTCCCACTGGCGGAATTTGGGATCGCATTGGTCGAGTAGTTGAATCGCCGAGTCGAAGGCGTTTTCCTCGATGCGGGCCGCCGCCAGGCCGATGCGGGCGATATAGGCCTCGTATTCCTCCGCGTCTTTGGCGTTGCGGGCTTGGACTTCTGCCCGCTTGGCTTGCGCTGCGGCCAGCAGGGCCCTTTCGGCCGATGCCTTTTCCAGCGTTTGCGCTTCCCGGGCCAGAAGCTCGGCCTCGCGCGCTTTGTCGCGGTCGTCGCTAGCCTGCTGCTTGGCCGCCAGCGCCGTGTGTTCGGCCGCCAGCGCCTTGTCGCGCTCGTCGCTGGCCTGCTGCTCGGCCACGAGCGCCTGTTCGCGCTCGGCCCGAATTCGGATGAACGAAAACGTGCCGCCCGCGATCACGATCAAAGCCATGGCCATGGCCATGCGCTTGGCGTTGCGCAATCGCTGCTGCCGGGCATCGCGCTCTTTCAGGGCGCGCTTGATCTCGACCCGCAAGGCGACGTACTCGGCGTCCTCGCCTTCGGACACCATCGAGGCCGCCAGATCCAAGTCGCCCTTGGCCGTGGCCCGGCGGCCATAAGCCAGTTTCGCACGTACCAGGCCGATGCGCGCTTGTTCGTTGCCGCTCCACAGGGCGACGGCTTCTTCGAAGGCGAAGATCACGCGCGAAAAAATTTGGTAGTCGTCTTTGGCTTCGGCCTCGATCAGGTCCTGCTCGGCCCGGTTCGAAAGCACGATGCTTTCCGAGTGCGATTGGTACTTGCGAATGGCGGCTTGGAAGTCGCGGACGCTCTGGTAACGTCCGGCCGGATCGGTGGCCATGGCCCGCAGTGCAATCGACAGCAGCTCGCCGGTTTGCGTCGTGCGCTGAATTTTGTTCTGGGCCGCGGCCAGCAAGCATTCCATCACCGTGCGGCCGGTGTGGGGCGCCTTGCCGGTAAGCACCTCGTACAGGGCCGAGCCCAACAGGTAAATGTCGCTCGCCGGACCGATCTTATCGATCGGCCCGGTGGCCATTTCCGGTGCCATGTAAGCCGGCGTGCCGCCCATCGCGCTGCTGGGCGAAAGCAGGCTCAGCTTGCGAAAGTCGCTGGTCGGCAGGGCCAGGCCCCAGTCCATGACCAGCACTTCGCCGAAGTCGCCGAGCATCACGTTTTCGGGCTTGATATCGCGATGCACCAGCCCGCGCGAATGGGCAAACGCGATGGCGTCGGCCACTTTCATCAGGATTTCGATGTTCTCGGGCAGCGACTTGGCCGGCAGCACTTTTTCCCAAGGCGTGCCCTGCACGCGCTTCATCGAATAGAACAGGGCGCCGGCTTCGTTGCTGCCCAGGTCGTAGACCGAGACAATGTTCGGGTGGTCCAAGTCGCCAGTGACGACGGCCTCGGAAAGGAATTTTTCGCGATGGCCGGCGTCGGCAGCCGCGTTGCCCTTGAGCATCTTGAGCGCGACGGTGCGATCGATCGAAGTTTGCCGGGCTTCGTAGACGACGCCCATGCCGCCTTCGCCAATGACCTCGAGCAACTCGTAGTCCGGACCGCTCGAGGGCTGGGCCGTGTCGGCTTTGAACGCGCGCGTCTTGATGACCAGCTTCGAGGACGAGGTGCCGCTGCCGGGGTCGGGCGCCTTGAGCGTTTGGCGCGGCGTGACTGCCGGATCGAACTTTTCATGCCACATCGCCGTCAGCGAATTCGTGATTTGATCGTCGAAGTTTTGGGTCTTCGCGATTTCGCCCGGCGGCTGCGAGGGGACTTGCACGAGCGACGGAAAAATACCCGTCGCATCCGTGTCGCGCTCGTCCAGCGCAAAAGTCTGCATCAGCGAGGCCGGCGGCAGTGGCTCGCCCGCAGGGGGCATTTCGCCGATTGACGGCACTTCGGCCATCGGCGGCACATCAATCAGCGGCAATCCACCGGCTGGCAGCATAACCGTGGCTGAGGGATTCGCTGCCCCATGATCGGTTGCCTCCGCCAGGGGTGAACCGTCCAGCGCCCGAGCGGGCTGCGGCTCGGCGTCTCGCTGCAGGCGCAGGGCATAAGCCGCCAGGCTCGCGCGGATCACGGCCGGCGCTTCCTCTTCCGGCTCGGCTTCATATGCCTGGCCAACGGCCGCCCAAGCGGCCGGATCGAGGGCGTGCTGCGAAAGCGGCGCGCGGCAGTTCGGGCAACGCCCTTCGGCATCGGGACTCACTAATTCGCAGCGGCAGTAAGGACAGACCGACATGGAGCTACGCGGGTTCCTGGGATCGATTATCTGAACGGGCAAAAGGCATCCACAACGGCAAGTGCCGCCGGACGCGGCGAGACCAACGGGCCGCGCGGTCGAGCCGCTGGCCGTTCAGATGCCCCAGCGTCCGGTCGGCCAATTGTGCCCGCTCGTCTTCGGTGTGCTGGTTGCCGGCCGGTCGCAAGACCACGAGGCCGGCCAGCGCGGCCACGCCGACCGTCGCGGCCGACGAACTCCAACGGCCGGCCGACTCGGCGTGACGATCGTGGACTGCAACGCGCCGGCCGCGCGAAGCGATCGCGGCAGCCGGCGCCGGACTCTGCAAACTGGCCGCCAAGGCCCGGTCGGCGAACTCGGCAGCCGTCGCGTCACGGTTCTCAATTTTGGCGGCTGGCAGCGCTTGGCTGATGAGAATCCTGGTGGGCGCTGCCTCGAACATGGCCGTGGGTGGACGATCTTCGGTCCCCTCGAACTTGTCGTCGGGATCGACCGGCCGGCCTTGTCGCAAATACACGTCGATCAGCATCCGCGGCTGGCGCCCAGGCTCGTCGACGAAAATCTGGTAGTGGCCGTCGGGCAGCCGCTTGAACAGCGCCGGTAAATCATCGGTCACGTTCTCGGGCAACTGAAACGGCACGGGCGCGCCGCCACCGGGCGGCACCAGGTTCATCGTCACAACGCGCTCTTCGCCGGGCGCTTGCTTCGGCCTGGGTTGCACGACTTCGATCCAACCGTCCACCGAAACAACCTCGACGACCTGCGCCGGCCGCTCCTCGATTCGCACGATGATGATGATCGGCGCCTGGACAGGAACTGTCAGGCCTTGGTAGGCCAAGAACAGGCCGGTGCCCGAGATGGTCGCCGTCGCCGTTGCTATCGTTTTGCCGGCGAACGAAATATTCGGATCGCCGCTGACGGTGACGGTCATCGGAATCGGCGCGGCGCCGTTGGCGAGGTTTGGATTCACCAGGTAATGATGCGCAGCCGTGATCGCTCCGCCGGCGACGTCCAGCAGCGTGGTGGTGCTGCCGTCATGCCAATCGATCGTGACGGTGAGATCGGTATCGCCCGGCCGGCCGACGGGGGCAGTGATGGTCGCAATGCCGTCGGAATTGATTTGCGGGATCACGATCGTGCCGATCGCCGGCGGGGCCTCGGTTACCGAGCCGGTGCCGCTTTGGACCAGTACGTTGGAGCCGATCGCCACTTGCCCGGCGGCATTGCCGATGATCTGGCCCGACCCGCTGACTTGAATGTCGGGAGTCCAAAACGCTGGGGCGATTCCCTGGTTGACGGCGTCCTCGATGTTCAAGTTTCCAGCGGTGGAGAGCGTGATGCTGCCATTGCCGCCCGAGGTCACGACGCGGCCGACGGTCGTCAGACTGCCGGTGCCGCCGGAGGTGAGCATGATATTGCCGCCGGTCGTGTTCAGCACATTTCCCGTGACCTGCATCGGCCCCGCCGTGCTGACATTGATCGTCGCCGGCACGCCGCCGGACAATTGAATGCCTTGCGTGGTGCCAACCGTGCCGATGGTGAGCAGTCCGGTCCCGACGTTAACCGCCTGGATGTCATTGCGCGTGCTATTGCTGGCGGCCAACGTGCCCACAGAGGTCACGATGGGAGCCGTGACGGTGCCAATGCCGGTGGCAGCCGACAGTGCCGCCCCGCCGGCCGTGATATTGACTGAGTTGGGCAAGCCGACGACGACGGCGATCGATTGAGTGGCCGACGTTACGCTGACCGTCGAGCCGGTCGTAATGCTGCTGACCAGTACGCCGCTGGCGGCGTTGAGAGCGATCGCGCCGCTGGAACTTTTCAGAAGGCTGCTGGAGGCCATCGTGATCGAACTGCCCGCGGCAGTAACGTTGATATCGCCGGCCGTGCTGGTGACGGGCACGGCGCCGGCCAGGATCACGGCGCCGTCGGCGGTGAGGTTGACCGCGGAACCGGCGCCCGAGACGCCCTGATCCAAGACCAGGGCCGCTGCGGTGCCATCGGCCGATAGTGTAATGCCGCCGGAGCCCGCCGTGGAAACGGCGGCGGGAGCGGTGGTTAACCCGGGCAACCCCACGGTCATCGTGCCGGCCGAAGTGATCACGATGTTGCCACCGACGCCTTGAAGCGCGCTAAGCAGTGTCGTCGGCTGCAACGAAGCGATATCGATATCGCCGATTTGTGCATTCTGGACCGTAATGCTGCCGACGCTCACCTGGAGCGGGTCGCCGGATCCGATGCCGTTGTCCGCGGAAATGTTCAACCCACCGGCACTTGTGATATTCGTCGAAGCGTGTCCGCTGGCGGCCACCTGGCCTGTCTGCGAACTCAGGTTGACGGCCGTGAACGCCGCGCTGGTCGTTTGCAATGCCGCCACGAAGATGCTGCCGGTCGCGGCAAGCGAAAGCGGATCGGAGCCCGCATCGACCAGCGTGCCGGCGGCCATATTGATGGCGCCGCCGGAATTCACCGTCACACCGCCGGCGGTCGATTGAATCGATTGCTGGAGCGTGACGTCCCCGGTGGTGGTCGCCAGATCCACCGCGCCGCCGGTGCTGATGGCGTTGCCTACGCCGAGCGCTTGTCCCAGGGTCAGCGCGCCGGCCGCTTGCAGGTTCACGCCGCCGCTGCCAGCCGTGACCTGTGACACGTTCAGACTGGTTGCATTGACCAGCGTGATGGCCGCGGTCCCGGAGTTTTTGAGGGTAACCAGCCCCGTGAGTTTGTTGCCGCTCTGATCGAGCGTGAGGTTGGCATTGCCGGCATTGAAGGTCGCGGCGCCGGCCACGGCCGCCTGGACGATCGGTCCGCTTTCCGTTATGCCATCGGCCGTAACGGTCAGACTGCCCGACCCCACACTCGAGGCGGCCAGGTTCAAGGCCTGCGAATCGTTGACGCTCACAGCGTTGGCGCCCGAGTTTAGCAGCCTCACTGGACCGGTGAATTCGTTTCCGAGATTGGTCAGTACAATCGTCCCCGTCTGCGCATTGAACGTG
>DATATB010000088.1:0-3157 GCA_036268995.1 Pirellulales bacterium
GTTTGAGCGAGTCGAACTCCAGCAGAAAGATCTCAATCTTATCGGCAGTCGCGAGGGCCTTTGAGATGCGCTGCCGAAACCCCGCTTCGGCCTGGTCGAGACTATTCTCAAACTCTTGCTCGGCCGCTTGCAGCCGCTCGGCCGCAGCGCGCGACCGCGCATCCTCCTCAGAACGAGCCGCCGCCACAAGCACGATCAACAGCGCCGCCACCGCGAAGCTAAAATGTCTCATAAAGCCCATTCTCAATGTGATTCCGCCGGCGGGAATGCGCCTTCCCGGGTCAAAGCGCGTCGCAGCGGAACAATAAAGGGGTCGGGAGTCGTTTTAAAGACTCCCGCCCCCTTTCTTCAAACGTGGTTTGCGGTGCGGCGCGCCAAGCGGGCCTTCGATTGCAGAATCGCCACGTAGTGGCCTACGCGCTCGTAATTGCCGATTTCTTGCTCCTCGTCGGGTGTTAGCGTGCCCGACTTCGCTTTATCAGCCAGAATCTGCATTCGCTCCAGGTCCTCTTGGCTAAAGCGGATTTCAAGGAGCGAGCGAGCAGCCTGTTCGCTCAGCTCCTGCTCGTACGGCAGCACGATTCGCTCGAAGATTGCCGTTTCGCTGTTTGCGTTTGTCGCCATAGGCCAGCGCCTGTGTGGGTCGAGTGCAAGGCACATATCAATTGTCGATCCTTGCTGGATCGTGGTCAAGGCAATCCGGCGATTGCGGCGGCTTAGCCGCTTGCCTTACCAAATTGGGCGAGGATGTCGTCGAGCCAGGTGTCGTAGGCGAGCATGTGGCGACGCTGGGTGTGAGCTTCGGCTTCGGATCGGACTTGGGCGGCTTCGACGAGGCGGTCGAGGTCGGGGCTTTCGAGGCCTAAAGGATTGGCGGCTTGGGCCAGATGCCCGGCAAGCTCCGGGGCGAAGCGCTGGACGAGCGAATCGTCGGCCGAAACGAAAAAGCGGCAACTGCCGGGATCGCCTTGCCGGGCCACACGGCCCACGAGCTGCCGATCGATGCGCCGGCTTTCGTGCCGTTCTGCGGCCAGCAGGTGTAACCCGCCCAACTCGGCAACGCCGGCGGCCAGCTTGATGTCGGTGCCGCGGCCGGCCATGTTCGTGGCCACGGTCACGGCGGCCCGCTGGCCGGCGGCCGCGATGATGCGGGCTTCGTCCTCGTCCTGCGTGCCATTGAGCAGGCGATGCGGAATGCCGGCCTGCGTCAACAGCTCAGATACTAGCCGGCTGTTTTCGATGGTCTTCGTGCCGATCAACACTGGCCGCCCGGCGGCGTGCATGTGCGCCGTCTCGCGGAGCACGGCCTGCCACTTGTCGGCAGCGCAGGCGAAATATCGCGTCGGCAGCAACTGGCGGCGGCAGGCGATTCGCAATGGAACGCTGATCACCGGCAACCGGTACAGCGAGCGAAACTCGCGCTCGCTGCCGCGGGCCGTGCCCGTCATGCCGCAGATCGTGTGGTACAGCCCGAAGTATCGCTGCCGCGAAATGCGGGCGGCCGTGCGCCGGTCGGGCGACAGCGTGAGCGACTCCTTGGCTTCGACCGCCTGGTGCAGGCCATCGCGCCAAGTGCGGTCGCCGAAGATGCGGCCGGTGAACGTGTCCACCAGCAGCAGCTTTCCGTCGCGAACGAGATAATCCACGTCGCGACGCAGCAGCAGTGCGGCGTACAGTGCCTGCTGGACGTATGTTTCCCACGGCCGGTCGAGCGCCAGACGGCCCGCGCCGGGCAGCCGATCGTGCACCGCTCTGCGGCCTTGTTCGGTGAGCAGGACTTGCCGCTGCTGCATGTCGAGATAGTAGTCGGTGTCTGGCATCAGTTCGGCGGCCAGGTCGCGGGCAGCGACAAAGGCAGGCAGGTCGCCGGGTGCGTGGGTGGTGCCGCTGAGGATCAAGGGCAGGCAGGCCTCGTCGATCAGCACGGAATCGATTTCATCGACAATGGCCACGGCCGGCGGCCGCTGGATTGGCCGGACCTTGGCAGTTTCGGTTCCGGCCAATTGCGCGCGTACTCGATCGCCCAGCCGGCGGCCTCGTTGCGCCAGCAGCCGCACCTGGTCGCGCAGATAGTCGAAGCCAAACTCGTAGCCCGTGCCGTACGTGATGTCGCACTCGTAAGCGGCGAGCTTTGCCTGGGCATCGTTGCCTTCGGGCAACAGGCCCACGCTCATACCCAAGGTGCGGAACAGCGGGCCAACGAATTCGTGATCGCGGCGGGCCAGGTAGGCATTGGGCGTGACGACGTGGACGCCGCAGCCGGTCAAAGCGTACAGAAAAGCGGGCAGGGCGGCGGCCAGCGTCTTGCCTTCGCCGGTGTGCATTTCGGCAATCGCGGGCCGCGCCAGCGCAATGCCGGCCAGCAACTGCACGTCGAACACGTCGAGGCCCAGCGTCCGTCGAGTCGCTTCCGCCAGCAGGCCAAAGGCGGCCGGCAGCGCGGCCGCGGGATTCGTATGCATTCCGCTGCGCGGCTCGGCGAGCGACAGCCGCTGCTTGAGCGCACTTGCCTGCCGGCGCAGTCCCTGGTCGTCGACGCGCCGCAAGTTCTCGCTGATCGCGCGAATTTCGGCCACCGCATGGTGCTCGCTTGCCCCGGCGGTCAGCGCATGCGGCCAGGCTTGTTGCACGAGCGATTGGAAGGCGTTGGTCAAGAACATGGGGCGCTTACCGAATGGTGGGCAGGCGTTGAACGTCGGGAGCTGCGGTGCCCAACGGGTACCGGGGCGATGACGGAGGACCCGACACAGTGGGCGGCGCGAACGCCTGCGGCACGGGCATGACTGCCGAGTTTGATGCTGGACCCAGCGAGGGAACCATGCCAATCGGCGGCTGCGCGACGGGCTCGGCTGGCGGCGCCGGCATCGTCACCGGCTGGGGCTGGGCCACGGTCTGCTGGGGAACCGACATCGGCGGCGGGGCCGCGGGTTGTGGCGTGCCCTTGATGAGCGTCGTTTGCGGCGTGCCATTGGTCCGGCCGTCCAGTTCGCGAATGTCTTCGTAGTCCAGCAGCGTGCCCGTGATCCTTCGCTGGTTCACCAGGGCCACGTTGTAGGCCACCACCGCCTGGACGAAGCTGGCCTCGGTATCGGCCAGGCGTTCCTGGGCGTTGAGCAGGTCGTCGAGCATGACGCCGGCCACTTGCTGGTCGCCGGGC
>DATATB010000089.1:0-23587 GCA_036268995.1 Pirellulales bacterium
GTGGGAGCAGGTCGACGGGGATGAGTTTTTCCAAATCGGGATTTTTGTCGGTCATCTGCGGCCTCGGAAAATGAGGATGAAAGGCAGCGAGATGGGCGGAGCCGTTGCTCGGACGCGGGGCTTGGCTCAAAGCAAAAAAAAGAGCCCGACGCAAGCGATGGTCGAAATCGACCAGCTTGCGACGGGCTCTTTTTGATACCTGATTCTTGTCAGGCCCTGCGGATACCCACCTCAGCGATGTGTTGCGAGATGATAGCGCAGGCAGCGAGCAATTTCAAGGCGCGGATTGGGCCACTCGGCGTTGTCGGCGGCAAGAGCAACTACGCCGCCGGCGTGTACGGCCCGGCGTGCTGCGCATCCAGCCGCTGGCGGACGAGCACGCCGGAAAGTTCGGCGGGCGTGGTCTTGGTTTCGATGGCGAGCGCGGCGGCGGTGCCGGCGGCCTGACCCATGGCCATGGCGGTGCAGGTGACGCGCGAACTGCTGGCGGCTTTTTGCGTGGCCGAGTGGCAGCGGCCGGCGACGAGCAAGTTGTCGATCTTTTTCGGCAGCAGCGTGCGGTACGAAATGTCGTAGGGGTCGGGAAACACCGGCTCGCTGTGCCAGGCCGAGCCGGCGGTCGTTTCGTTGGGATGAATGTCCAGATACCAGCAGCCGGTCGCTACCGCGTCGTCGAACTTGCGGCCGCTGAGAATGTCTTGTTCGTTGAGCACGTACTGGCCGTCGATCCGCCGCGTCTCGCGCACGCCGATGAACGGCCCGCTCGAGACGAAGTACGCGTCTTCGCAGCCGGGCACGTTGGCCTTGAAGCGCTCGAACATGGCCCAGGCCTGGGCCCGCCCTTCCATTTCGCAGCGCGTGAGATCGGTCGCGTCGCTGGCGTCGCCGGGCACGCGACTGGCGTGCACGTACATTTCGTCGGGAGCGAACATGAACATGATGCCGGGGCCGTAAAACATTTTCAGCTCGCCGGCCTTTTGCGCCGCCTCGAGCTGGGCCCGGCAGAGCTTTCGCAGATCCTTATGGTCGCGCACGTTGCCAAAGCGAAAGTGCATCGTCAGCGGCTGCAGCGGCAGCGTCTTGACCACCGGCGCGCCCGACCACGCTGCGACGTCGCCATCGCCCGTGCAATCGACCACGGTTTTGGCTTCGATCCGCACCAGCCCGTCCTTATTGGCCGCCAGCACGTGGCGAATGCTGCCGCTTGTCGCTTCCACGCCGCACACCATCGAATGGTACAACACGCGCAGCCGCGGGCTTTCGGCCTGTAGCAGTTGATCGGCCAGCAGCTTGAAGCGCTCGGTGTTCTTGATCGTGGGGTTGTAGCGTTTGAGGTGCTGCGCGCCCGGCTCGCACACACCGGAGCGCACCAGCAACTCCAGCGGAAGGCCGCCCATCAGCACCTTCTTGTCCTTCTTATGCGCGATGCCGTCGAAGTATGGCAGGCCGACGGTCGTGATGATGCCGCCGGCAAAGCCGGCCCGTTCGACGAGCAGCACGTTGGCCCCCGAGCGGGCAGCGGCCAATGCCGCGCACAGACCGGCGCAGCCGCCGCCGCAAACGAGCACGTCGGTTTGTAAGTTGGTTTTCATGGCGGAGGGAACTCTTTCTTAAGGGGCGGGGCGCGACCAGCGGTCGCGGCTTTATGGATGGACGGCTTTACGGATGGACGCGGCGGGCCATTTCGAGCGTGGGCGTGATGATCCGGTCTTCGACGCTGGGCGCAAACGGGCCGGGAAGCCGGCCGTAGAGCATGGCGCCGCCCGCCTCGTAGCCCCCTTCGGCCAGCACGCGCCGCGAAGGGACGTAGCCGAACACGTCGTTCGAGTACGCGGCCACCCACACGTTGCTGCCGGCCAACTCGGCCTTCAATCGCAGCGAGTAGTCCACGACCACCTCGCCGGCCAGCGCAATCATCGTCAGATCGTGGCCGAAATGTACGACCTGGATCGGATAGGAATAAGTGGTGCGGATGCGGCCGTCTTTGGCAATCTGTTCGAGCAAAGTTTTCGCATGGCTCTGCTCGGCCGACGGCTTGCCCGCGGCAATCACCAATAGCTGTTCTCGCGACGGTGGTGGCGCGAACTCGAGTTCCACTTCGCGCCAGGCAGTGGCCAGCGGGCCGGCCAGCGGCTTGGGCACGGTTTCCAGCGCCGCCCGCACCGCGGTGGCCAACGTCCGGCCATGCTGCCGGCACAGCTCGATCGTGCCGCGCGGGTAAGGGTTCTGATCGCCGCCGCAGCCGGTGATGAACATGGCCACCGTGCCGGGCATTTCTTCTTCCAAATACTGCTGGGCAAAGCCGGCGTAATCGCCGCAGAACTGATAAAAACTGAGCGTCGTGTTGTGGCACGCATAGCCAAACAGCACTGCGCGTACGGCTTGCTTCTCGTCGGTCACGCGCAGCACCGGCACTTGCTGGTCCACCGGGCCGTCGGAATTCGGCGCATTGGCAAACCCGTGCTCCGTCGGACGACGGCGGTTCATGGCAAAGCCGGCCCGAGCGTGCAGATAGTCGAGCTTGGCCGGGGCCAGCCGCCCGATGGCCTGGCCGATGACATCGAGGATCGTGGAGCGCAACTGCTCCATGTACGCCTCGTCGGCAGTGGCGCGAGCAGACTCGATTTGCGACGCGTCGTACGCGGCGCTCCTGAGTTCGGGGCCGCAGTGCGTGTGCGAGGCATTCATCAAGAGCGACTCGCGGGCCAGCTTGAATTTTTCAATGCACTGGCGCTCGACGTAGTCGCGCAGCGTCCGCGGAACCGAAACCAGGTCCAGCGTCACGATCACCAGCCGCCGGCCGCCAGCATCTTCCAAGGCCAGGGCCTTGGCATACAGATCCTGGGCCACGCCCTCAGCCGGCTTTTTGCGGGCCGAATAGCCGGCCATCCACATCATTTGCCGCGGTGTGATCTTGGCTGCTGCCGCGCCCGCCTTCCACCCGGCCTTGGAATCGACCACAGGCTCACCAGCCGGTGCACCGAGTGCACGGGAGCCAGCCACGGCAGCCAGAAAAAACACGACAACAATCCGCAAGCGTGGCGACCGCATTCGATCAGTTCCTCATTGCTGGTTTGGAAGGCGATTTAACGTAACATGCCCGAGTGAGCGCGTCACGCAATGCACGGTCGGCCGGGCCGCGGAATCGGGTCATGCGCTTGACGGCCGGGGGCCATGTCTTTTAGCCTGATGACCATTCAGCTCCACTTCTCGCCGTCCCCTGGAACATGCAGGTGCCTGTCATGGCCGACTCTTCCGTTTCGCAATCGCGGAAACCTCGCATCCTGGTCGTCGATGATTCGCCCGATGTGGCCATGACAATGGCCATGCTGCTCAAAGCGTTCGGCTACGAAGTGTCGCAGGCCCACAGCGGTTGGGCTGCCGTCGAATCGGCCCGGCAGCAGCGACCCGACATCGTGTTTCTCGACATCAGCCTGCCCGACATGACCGGCTACGACGTGGCGGGGCATCTGCGAAACGAACTCGGCCTGGATCAGAGCGTGCTGATTGCCCTGAGCGGTTATGACCAGGACGAAGATCGCCTCTCGGCCGCGGGCTTCAATCGCCATCTGGTCAAGCCAGTGGCGGTCGCCGCCCTCAAGCAATTGCTCAACGAGTACTCGACCGTGGGGTCGTGACCCACACGCAAAGGATTGCTGATGTCCAAGCGGCCTGCCGCACGCACCCCGGCCGCATGGCTCGCTCGGCTGGCGGGCTCAGACGATGACCTCGACTTCGGCATCTATCGCCGGCTACGCGAACTACGCGGCGAACTTGAGCGGCTGCTAACCGTCGAATTACCCGGGGCCCTTGAGCAATCGCTCGCCCCGGCCGATCGCATGCTGGTCCTTGCATCCTTCGATCGGCTGGTCACGCATTGGCAGGGCCAGATGATCGACTGCTGCCCAGCCCGCCGCGCGGCAGCCGAAGCGATCGCGGCCGGCTTCCATCTGCACGCGACCAGCCCCCTGCCCTACTACGCCTTTCTCCTGCGGTCGGGCCGGCGCGTCGCCTTTCGATTATCAAAAACCGCGCCGCCAACCCGGGACGACGATCCGGCCGACCAGCGGTTTGTGCTCAGCCCGCGGCAGCCGGTCAGTGCTAATGCCAAAGAACTGACGATCACGCTCGAACAAATGCCGCAAGCCGGCCGGCGCAAGCAAAGCGTCATTAATGCCGAACTATGTAGGACGATCGCCGCCACGACCGTGGCCAATCGCTGGCGCGACGAACTGCTGGCTCCGTACGCAGGTGCCAAAGGCGGTCGATCGCACTTGCACTTCCATCTCGATCGGTTCACCTCCTGGTCCGAAGACGATCTGCTGTTGCCCCGCAATTTGCAGCCGCGGCTGCATGCCAGCCTCGAAGCGATTATGACGGACCTCTGGTCGCCGGCCGCCATCGAAGCGCTCGATGCCGCCGGGCTCGAAGTCCGCCGCTCGCAAGCCAGCCTGCTACGCGATTTTGGCCTGCGGATCATTAATTGGCTCCAAACTCGGGCCGACGCATGGCTCGGCCTGTGGCGGCAAACACCGCGGATTGCCCGGACCGATTACCTCTGTACGCTCGATCGCGTGCCCGCTGCGCTGCGAAGCCAGGTGCTCGACAACGACGCGCAATGGTCTCGCTGGCAAGACTGGTTCGGTCTGTCGGCCGGCGCGCGAGCCGAGCGGTCCGAGCTGCTGGAAAGCCATTCGTATCTGGTGGTCGACGCGGCGTTGTATCCGCCGGCATTTGCCGCTGACCTGCTGGCCGCTCAACAAGACGCCCGACAGCCGGACGGCGTGCTCGTGCATGGCGAAAACTCGGCGGCGTTGCGACTGCTGGCCGGTCGCTATGCCGGACGCGTCGCACTGTGCGCGATCGATCCGCCCTACAACACGGGCATCGGGGTCTGGTCATTTGCCGACACCCGGGCCCACGAGGCCTGGGTCCGGATGATGGAGGACCGGCTGGAGCTAGCGAAAGAGCTGCTGAGCGAACAGGGGGCGCTGTTCGTGATGCTCGACGATCACGAACAGGCGCGGCTGCGGCAGTTGCTGGATCGCGTGTTCGGCGAAGAGAATTTTTTGGCGACGATCGTTTGGGAAAAGGTCCACACGCGCAAGAATTCGGCCCGGCATTTTTCCGTGTCGCACGACTACATTCACGGTTTTGCCCGCGACAAGCGGCGCTGGCAGCGGCAATTGCTGCCCCGCGTGGCCAATGATGCCTACACGAATCACGACGACGACCCGCGCGGTCCGTGGAAGCCAGATCCCGTGTATGCCAACAAGCCCTACCAGGCAAACTACCAGATCGCCAAGCCCAACGGCGTGCTGCTCGATCCGCCGCCGGGTCGCTATTGGCGCTACAGCGAGCGATCGCTGCTGGAGAAGGCGGCCCGGCAGGAAGTCATGTGGGGCGCGGGCGACGCCTATCCGCTGGTCAAACGATATCTGGCCGACGCGCAGCCGGGACTCGTGCCGGTCACGCTCTTCAGTCGCGAGTTTGCCGGCGACAATGCCGAAGCCAACGCCGAGCTGCGTGCTCTGTTCGGCCGCAGCGCGCTAGTGTCCTACCCCAAACCTTCGCGGCTGTATTACCGGCTGGCGCAGATCGCCACGACCGCCGATGCCGACCAATTCGTGCTCGATTTTTTTGCCGGCTCGGGCTCGGCGGCCCAAGCCGTGCTCGCGCTCAACCGCGCCGACGGCGGCCATCGTCGCTTTGTGCTCGTCGAAAAGGGCCCATGCTTCGACACCGTGCTGCTGCCGCGCGTCGCCAAGTGCCTTTTTTCCGACACCTGGAAAAACGGCCGTCCCATCGGCACCGGCACGAGCCAGTTCATCGAAGTCCTGCGCCTCGAGTCGCTGGAAGACGCGATGTGCCGAGATGAACAATTGCTGGCCAGCCCCGACGGGGCGGAAGTCGTTAGCCATGGGCGTGAGCCCATGGACGGCGGGCGGCGGAACGTCCGAAAGCCCTGAAAGGGCGGCAGACTGTCGCCCTTTCAGGCGAAGAGGACAAACGCCGGCTGCGGGCCGTTTGGCTACTTCGCTTCGCTCGTGCTGATAAAAACGTCGAGTTGCTGGCCGACGTAGAGGCGCTTGCCGCGGGTGTCGATCGAGTAGATGACTTGCAGCACGCGCGTGTCGACCCGCTCGGTGTTATCGCCGGTGAGCGATTTCTTGGGCACGACGTACGGCTCGACACGCACAAACTTGAGCGGATAGACCTCTTGCGGGCTGCCGCGCAGGGCGGCTTTGGCCGGCAGGCCGGGCTGAAAGCGCGGAATGTCGTGCTCGTCGATATCGACCCGCGCGTGCAACTGCTCGACGTCGCCCAGCATGATCAACCCCTCGCCTGCCGGAGCGCCGACAAACTCGCCCGGCCGCACGTTCACCTGCAATACGTCGCCATCCACCAGCGCCCGCACGCTCAAGCGTTCAATCTCCGTTTGCACCTGCTCGACTTGCGCCCGGGCCTGGTCGACAGCCGCGCGAGCCACGATTTTGTCATAGTTCCAAGCCCCGGCCTTGAGTAGGTCCAACTCGGCACGGGCCTTGTTGAGCCGCGCCTTGGCCATGCGATAGGCCTGCTCGCGCGTCACCAGCTCCTGGGCTGAAATGATTTTGCGCGACGACAGTTCGCGCGCCCGCATGAGCTGATCTTCCTGGTCGGCCAGGTTGGCCTCCCAATCGGCCACCTGGCTTTGCGAGACGGGCAATTCCTCCGGCCGCGGCTGATTCTCGAGCCGCGTCAGATCGGCCTGGGCCGCTTCCAGCGCGGCCTGGCGATAACGCAAATCGGCCATCTGGGCTCGATTGTCGAGCCGGAACAGCTCGTCACCGGCTTTCACTCGCTGGCCCACGTGAACGTTCACCGCCACGACCACGCCCGGCAGCGACGAGCCGATCTTGATGTTTTCGGTCTGCGGCTCGATCACGCCCGAGCCGGCCACCGTGCGGACGTACGGATTGTGCGGCGGATCGATCGACGGCTTGCCCGGCGCCTCGACCTGGTGCGCGCCGCGCACATGCACGACCGCAAAAACCAGCAAGCCCAAGGCGATTAGCGGCAGGACGTATTTGGTGAACATGGGAGGGTTCGCAGGTAGAGCAGAGTGAAAAGTGGAAAGTGAAAAGTGAAAAGTGGAATACAATACGGGGCGTTATAAGCAATCTGTCCTTCATTTTTCACTTTTCACTGTTCACTTTTCACTTTCTTCAAGCAGTTTTCATTGTCAACGTCGCCGGCTCGTCGCCGCGGGCCGGTGTCTGTTGTTGGATCTCGACGATCTGCCCGTCTTCCATGCGAGCGATGCGGTCGCCGAACTCGAAGACGCGGGCATCGTGCGTGACGACGATCACGGCCCGCTCGCGCTCCATCGCCACGTTACGCAACAGCCGCATGATCACATGGCCGGTCTTGGCATCCAGGGCCGAAGTCGGCTCGTCGCAAACCACGACTTGCGGTTCGTGTACCAATGCCCGGGCGATGGCCACGCGCTGCTGCTGACCGCCGGAAAGCTTGCCAGGCAATGACGCCAGCCGGTCGCCCATACCCATCGACTTGAGCACCTGCTCGGCCCGAGCCATTGCGGCGCGTTTGCGATAGCCTTGCAGCACGAGCGGCACGCTCACGTTTTCGACCGCCGACAGGGCCGGCAGCAAGTTGAACTGTTGGAACACGAAACCGATGTGCCGGCCGCGGAAGCGGACCTTTTGCCGATTCGAGAGCCGCCCCAGATCGGTGCCCAGCACTGCAACGTCGCCCTCGCTTTGATCGAGAATGCCGGCAATCACCGACAACAGGGTCGTTTTGCCGCAGCCGCTGGGCCCCACGAGCAGGCTCAACTCTCCGGGCCACAACTCGAGGTCCACGCCGCGCAGCGCGCGGACCAGCGCATTGCCCGTGCCGTAGTCCTTCGTGACGCCGCGGCAGCGGATGGCGGGTTGGTGGCTGATGGCAGTCGGCATCCGAATTTATCCTTGAAACACGATGGCCGGCGGCAGCACCAGGACGCGTCGCACCGACAACAGGCTGGCGAGCACGACCATGAACATCACGGCCACGCCCGTGCCGACCAGCACACCCCAGGGCATGTAAAAAGCCAGCCGGTCGGTATTGCCAATCGTGGCGCCGAAAATCGCCGCGGCGCCGACGCCCAGTCCGTAACCCACCACCCCGACCACCACGGCTTGCAGCAGGATCATGCCCACCAGCCGCATGTTCGTCGCGCCCATCGCCTTGAGCGCGCCGAACTGTTTGAGATTCTCGATCGTGAACAAGTAAAACGTCTGCCCGGAAATGGCCGTGCCCACGATAAAGCCCAGCAACACAGTGATGCCGAAGTTCATCGGAATGCCGGTTTTCTTCAGATAGTAGATGATCGTGGTTTCCATGAACTGATCGCGAGTCAGCGCCTTGAGGCCGGTCTGGTTGTCGATCCGCTCGCAGACTTCTTCGGACGATATTCCTGGCACGGGACTGGTGAGCACGAACGACAGCACCTTGCGCTCGGCCGGAATGAACAGCGTGGCCTGGCTGTAGCGTGTGTAGACGATGGGAAACGTCATGAACGTTCGCCGCGATTTGCACACACCCACGACGATCGCCCGGCGGTCGTTCATCTCGAAAGATTTGCCCGGCAACAGCGGCTGGCCGGGCCACAGCAGACGGTAGCCGGCCTCGTCCATGATGATTGAATCGGGCTGCCGCAAGTCCTCGAGCGAACCGGCCAGCATGATTTGCGGCGCTCCCACCAGCGACGCATCGTCCAGGCCGATCATGATCACTTGCTGAAAATTGCCATCCGGCAAACGAGCCCGCGTGATGCCTTTGTACAGCCGCACGGCCCACTCGACTCCACTGACGCCCCGCACGCGATACAGGTCGTTGTCCGACATCGGCTTGATGTCGTCGACATACTGCACGTTGGGATCCATGACCCAAATATCGGCGCCGGTGATGTCCTGAATCTGGCTGGTGGTCAGCCGCATCAAGCCGCAGAAGATCGAACTCTGCTGGGCAATCAATAGCGCGGCGAACGAAATGCCGAGGATGATGCCGACGTACTTGCCGGGATTGCCGGTCAGCATTTTCCAGGCGATCCAGATCATGCGGCGCCTCGATCCTCGCCGGACAGTTGGGCAAGCGCGGCCAAAGTGAAGCGGCTGATGTGGTCGGCCAACTGGTCGCTCGTGAGGTTGCGGCATTCTTCCGGCGGCACCAGCAGCGCGATCACCGGCTGCGCCACGCGATAGTGCAGGCACTGCCCGACGACGCTAAAGGCAATCAGCCGCCGCCGGGCGATTGGCAGGTCCGCCGGCACCAGCGCGTCGATGATCCGCAACAGCAGCTTGAAGTCGGGCTCGATGTAATCGCGCACCAGCGCCGCGCAGGCCCCGGTGGGCTGCGCCATTTCGCGCAGCATCAACTGCACGTGCCACGGCGGCGCCGGATCGTCAAGCAAACGCACCAGCAGCGTGCGCACAAACTCGCGCAGCTTCTGCTCGGGCGGCTTGCTCTCGTCCCAGCCCGGCAGCGGCGCCCGCTCGACGCGCAGCCGATGGGCTGCTTTCACCAGCTCGGCGTACAAATGCTCTTTGTCGCCGAAGTGGTAATTGACGGCCGCGAGATTCACGCCGGCGCGAGCACAGATCTCGCGGACCGTGGCGTCCTTAAAACCCTTCTCGGCAAAAATCTGACCGGCCGCCGCCAGCAGGCGTTCGCGCGTGTCGGCCGACAGGGAATGTGAAGCAGTGTCGGTGGTCATGAGCGACGGATCGGCCGATTTAAACGGTTGTTTGAAACAATCGTATTAAATCCCCCGCGAAAGGGAATAGCGGTTTCCCCGCAACCGCGGGCCCCGATTAACGCGATGAACTCAATAGGAGCGTCGACCCGCTCGCCCCAACGCCGATGAAACCAGCACCCAAAACTTCGCCTAAGTATAATTGAGTAAACAGTTTTTCGCCGATTGCCCCTCCGCAAGTGACGACGTGCCTGTGACCGGCCCACGGCGGTCGGCTACTAAGCTATCACATGTGCGCCGACCAAGAATTGCTTGCCAGGACAGGCAGGAAACGCGGTGTGGATACACTCTTGGACGTCAGCGAGCTACCCAACGACGAGCAATTGGCCACCGAGGCCGCTCGCGAGGGCTCCGACGGGCCGGCTTTCACGGCCCTGGTCGAGCGGTTTCGCGATCGGGTGTGGCGAATCTGCTTTCGTCTGCTCGGGCAGGAAGATGACGCCCAGGACGCGGCCCAAGAAGTGTTCGTGCGGCTGTTCATGCAGCGGGCCAGTTTCCGCGGCGATTCGAAGTATGCCACCTGGGTGCATGCCGTGGCCGTGCGCACGTGCCTGTCGCTACGCCGCTCGCGCGGCCGGCGGCGACACTACGAAAGTGCGGCGGGCGCCGAAAAGCGTCCCGCTCAGCAGCCGGCTTCGGCCGGCTTGCAGCTCGACCTGGCAAGCATGCTGGAAACACTCGACGAAGAAGACCGAGCCATGGTGATCCTCAAATATGCCGAAGGCTACAGCTTCGAAGAGTTGGCTTCGATTTTCGGACTGTCCATCAGTGCCTGCAAAATGCGCGTGAGTCGGGCGCGCGAAAAAGTGCAGCGCAAATTCGGCGGGTCGGGGGAGCAATCATGAACACCGAGCACGACATGGATCCGGATTGGTTCCAGCAGTTGGCCGAAGTGGACGTGCCGCCCGTGCCCGCCCACTTTGACCACGAAGTGCGGCGGCGGGTGAACAACGCCCTGTTAGCCGTGCAACTGATCGAGCTGGCGACCAAAGGTTTTTTATATGCGTGTGGTGAGTTTTCGCGGGCTTTGGTGGACCTTTTGACGTTCAGCGTTTCGGGCAAATTCAGCAGCGACCGGCGCAAGCGGCATTAGAACGACAGTGACACTGGCCGGCCTCTGGTGACACGGCCGGCGGTTAAGACCTCTTTTCTGGAGAGACGACGATGCAAACCCTCGATCTGCACACGGTAACCGGCTGGCGCGACGCTCTGCTGGCGAGCTTTCAAAATGCGTTCAATCAGATCATCGCCTTGACGCCCAAGGTGGTGGGCATGGTCCTGGTGCTCGTGATCGGCTACCTGGTGGCCCGACTGCTGGACAAGTTCGTCACGGCGCTGGCCCACTCGCTGGGGCTGGAAACGGCCGCCGAGCGCAGCGGACTGAGTGCCTCGATGCGGCAGGCGGGCATCGACCGCAGCGTGCCCTGGATCATGGGACGCATCGTGTTCTGGCTGTCGATGTGCGTGTTTGTCTCGGCCGCCTTCAATATCCTCGGCCTGGAAACTGTCTCGACCGGCATGGAGACCATCATTGCCTACATTCCGCGCGTGCTGGTGGCCACGGTCGTGATTGTCGTCGGCCTGCTCGTGGCCACGTTCCTGCGGGGCGTGATCGCTACCAGTGCTGATCGCGTGGGCATCACCTACGCCGACAACCTGGCCAACGCCTGCTACTACGTGATCGCGCTGATGACGTTCATCGGCGCGTTCGATCAACTCGGCATCCAGTTCGGCCTGCTGAAGGAGCTGATCCTCATCGCCTTTGCGGCCGTGGCCTTGGGCTTCGGCCTGGCGTTTGGCCTGGGCGGACGCGAAGTGATGGCCGGCATCCTGGCCGGATATTACACGCGGCAGCGTCTGCACACCGGCGACCACGTGACCGTCGCCGGCATGTCCGGCACGGTGCGCGAAGTCGGCCCCACGGCCACCGTGATCGAGACCGAAGAAGACGGCCTCATCAACCGCCACAGCGTCCCCAACATCAAGATGCTGAACGAAGCGGTCCGCTAAGCGGCACGTGTCTCTTCCTCCCTCTCCCCGCCGCGGGAGAGGGTCGGGGTGAGGGCGATGCAACCCAAAGGCCCGACCGAAGGCAACTCCCTTCGGCCGGGCCTTGTCTTTGACGACGCTGCGCGCGACGATGCCCTGGGGACTCATATCGGCCAGCGAGAATCGACAACGATGCTTCAGGCATTCCCGTCCCGTAGGTCCGACGAGCCGAGCCGGACCGGTGTTACGTCCAACCGCCACTTCACGAAAGGCGGGTGCCGCTCGGCTCGCGGCACCTACGGGGTCGTCGCACTTCTTTTGCTGGCGATCTGTTGCCCAGCCTCGGCCGCGGCTCCCGACCAGCGTCCGAACTTTGTCGTCGTGCTTTGCGATGATCTCGGCTATGGCGATCTCGGCTGCTTCGGCAGCCCGATCATTCGCACGCCGAACGTCGATCGTTTCCGACAGCAGTCGCTCAAGCTGAATGCGTTTTACGCCACAAGCTGCTGCTCGCCGTCGCGGGCCTCGCTCATCACCGGGCGGATGCCCTATCGAGCCGGCATTTACGACTGGATTGCCGAGGGCTCGCCGGTGAATCTGCCGCGCAGCGAAATCTCGATCGCCACGCTGTTGCGTTCGGCCGGCTATGCAACTTGCCATGTCGGCAAATGGCATTTGAACGGCCGGATGGACGACCCGCAGGAAACCACGCCGGGCGATCATGGCTTCGACCATTGGTTCTCGACCCAGAACATTGCCGAGCCTTCGCATCACAACCCGGTGAACTTTTACCGCAACGGCAAGGCCGTCGGCCCGCTGACCGGTTACGCGGCCGACCTGGTGGCCGACGAAGCCATCGGCTGGCTCGAGCATCTGCCGGCCGGCAAACCGTTTTGCCTGTTCGTGTGGTTCCACGAGCCGCACGAATTCATCGCCACCGCGCCTGAGTACCAGCGGCTGTATCCCAACGTCGACAAGCCCGAGCGGGCCGAATACTACGGCAATATCACGCAAATGGACGCGGCCTTCGGCCGGCTGATCCAAACGCTCGATCGCCGCGGGCCGACCGACAACACGCTCGTGCTCTTCACCAGCGACAACGGGCCGGCCAATCGGGTCAAGCATCCCTATGGCTCGTCGGGACCGTTTCGTGGCGCCAAGGGCGAGGTGTACGAAGGCGGAATCCGCGTGCCCGGCCTGCTGCGTTTTCCCGGCCGCGCGGCCGCCGGCCAGCAATGCGACGAACCGCTGAGCGTGGCCGACGTGCTGCCGACGCTTTGCAAGTTGGCCGGCATTGCAGCACCGGCCGATCGTGTGATCGACGGCGCCGACTTCGCGCCGATCTTCGCCGGCCGCCCGATTGAGAGGAAGCGACCACTCTACTGGCAATACAACCGCGCCGTCAGCCCGAATAAGGTCGCGCTGCGCAGCGGCGATTGGAAGCTGCTGGCCCAACTCACCGGTCCGGAGCTAAAGGGGGCGGCCGGCCAGCGGCCGGGCGAGTTGGAAATCCAACGCTCGGCCGAGCTGTCGACATTTGAACTGTACAATCTGGCCGACGATCCAGCCGAAAAGATCGATCTAGCCTCGAGCCAGCCCGAGCAACTCGCCCGGATGCTCGCCCTGGTCAAACCCATCTATCACGAGATTCGCGGCGCCGGCCCCGATTGGCCCGCGTGGATCCGACCGAAAGGCTGGCGCCCGGCCGGTAGTCAAGCCGCACATTGACCGGATGGATTAGCTGCGTATCGGCGCGCCCACAATCGCGGCGATGCGGTCGGGCTTGTAGCCGAGCCAGTCGCGGAGCACTTCGGCGGAATGTTCGCCGAGATAGGGTGGAGCGGCTGCTTGCCGCGGCGGCTGATCGCGCCAATGCACGGCCGAACCGAGCACGGAATACTCGTGGCCGTGGCTGTCCGTCACCGGCAGCACCATGCCGCGGGCGGCGGCCTGCGGCGAGGCGAGGGCCTGATCGACCGATTGCACGGGCGAGTGGGGCACGTCGATCGATGTGAGCAGTTCCCGCCACTGGGCCGTCGATCGGCCGCGCAGCAATCCGGCCACCAGCGGGATCAACTCGGCCCGATGCTCGACCCGGGCCGGGTTCGTGGCGAAGCGGGCATCGGCAGACCACTCGCTGCGGCCCACGGCCTGGCAAAACCGCTGCCACTGCCGATCGGCCCCGATGGCCAGGGCCAGGTAGCCGTCGCTGGTGGCCAAGGCTTCGTAGGGCACGATCTGCGGATGGGCGTTGCCGAGCCGCTCGGGCCTTTGGCCGGTGAGCAGGCAGCTTTGCGCCACGTTCACCAGCCCAGCCAACGTGCAATCCGCCAGCGCCAGGTCGAAGTGCATGCCGGCGCCGGAGTGCTCGCGGGCGTGCAAGCCGGCCAGAACGCTGCTGGCGGCGTACAGTCCGGTAACCACGTCGCAGATGGCGACGCCCAGCTTCATCGGGGTTCCCTGCGGCTCGCCTGTGATGGACATCATGCCGAAGCCAGCCTGGATCATCAGGTCGTAGCCGGGTACCTGGCTCCAGGCGTTTTCGCGCCCGAAGCCCGAAATCGAAGCGATCACCAGCCGGCTGTTGAGTTGCTTGAGCCGCTCGGGCGTCAGCCGCAGTTTGACGAGCGTGTCGGGCAGGAAGTTTTCGACCAGCACGTCGGCCGCCCGCACGAGGTCGTCGAGCACTTCGGCCGAGGCCGGATGACTGAGGTCCAGCGCCAGCGACCGCTTGCCGCGGTTACAAGACAAGTAGTAGGCACTTTGGCCGGGCTCGACAAAGGGCGGCCCCCACTGCCGAGTATCGTCGCCCGTGCCGGGCCGCTCGACTTTGACCACGTCGGCGCCCAGGTCGGCCAGCAACTGCGCACACACCGGCCCGGCCAGCACCCGCGACAAATCGAGCACCCGCACGCCTCGCAACGGAAAATCGGCCGCAGTCATAGAGGAGTTCCTGCCGGGTCTAGCCACGTCGAGCAGCCCAAGTATACTGTCTCCAGTTCGCCGCTCACGATGGGAATGAATTCTATGGCTAACGCGTTCGACCCTTACCGAGAAGCCCTGGTCGTCGAGCAGATGACGATCTGGCCGGAAGAATACGACGACTGGGATCCGCACGAGCGGGCCAGGCTCGAAGGCCTGCTGCACGCCCGCCCGCAGGAAGCGTCCGACCTGGACTACGTTCGTCTGCACACCGGTTTTTGTCGGCAGATCACCGTTACGGCCGAAGATCTCCAACGCGTCGGGGCATAAGGTTCGGCGCGTTCGCCCAGAAAAGTAAGTGTCGTGCCTCAAGCAGATGGGCTTCTGAATCGGGTGCCACTGCTGGCTTGTCCAGCAGTGCGATTCCACGGACGGCCCCGCTCGCAATACGATCTGTCGCCGCTCGGAGTCACCGGAGATGGCACGACGCATCGCCCGTCTGGCACTGCTGGACAAGCCAGCAGTGGCACCCTGATAAGCTCCTTTATTCGCGGGGCATCGATCCAGGCGTGAAAACCTCGCCGCACATCGTCCACGTGCAACTCGGCCCGCGCAGCTATCCGATCGAAATCGGCACGGGCAACTTGGGCCGTTCGGGCGGGATGATGCTCGAGCGGCAACCGGTCACGCACGCCGTGATCATCACCGACATGAACGTGTCGGAAACGCACGCGGCCTCCGTGGCTCGCAGCCTGGATGCCGAAAACATCGCGGTCGATCTGCTGGTGATCGAGCCGGGCGAGGCGAGCAAAAGCGTGGACACGGCCGATCAACTCTGGCAAAAGCTGCTCGATCTGCGCACGGATCGCCGCTCGTGGATCGTCGCCGTCGGCGGCGGCGTGATTGGCGACTTGGCCGGCTTTGTCGCGGCCACGTTCACCCGCGGGCTGAGCTTTCTGCAAGTGCCCACCACGCTGCTGGCCCAGGTTGACAGCTCGGTCGGAGGCAAAGTCGGCGTGAATCTGCCGGGCGCGAAGAACATGGTCGGCGCCTTCTGGCAGCCGCGGGCCGTGCTGATCGATACGGCCGTGCTCGCCACGTTGCCGGAACGCGAATATCGCTCAGGCCTGGCCGAAGTCGTGAAATACGGCGTGATCCTGGATGCCGAGTTCTTTGGATTTCTCGAACAGCGGACCGATGCACTGCTGAACAAGGACTCGCGGGTGCTTGAATCGGTCGTCGAGCGCTGCTGCCAGCTCAAGGCCGACGTCGTGGCCGAGGACGAATGCGACCTGTCCGGTCGGCGGGCGGTCCTGAATTACGGACACACGTTTTGCCACGCATTGGAAACGCTCACCGGCTACTCGCAGCTTTTGCACGGCGAGGGCGTGGCCATCGGCATGCAATGCGCCGCGCGGTTGGCCCAGCGGCTAGGCCGCGTCGACGGCGGCTTCACCACCCGGCAGCGTGACTTGCTCGTGCGGCTCGGGTTGCCGGTGGAAGTGCCCAAGCTGGACCACCAGGCCATCGTCGATTGCATGGCGCGCGACAAGAAGGTGGAGCACGGCCGGCTGCATTTTGTATTGCCCAGCCGCCTGGGCCACGTCGGCCTGGTCAGCGGCATCGATCCGAGCGACGTGCTCGCGGCCTTGCAGGATTGAACACCCGGGGCGCAGCGATGAGCGAGCCGGCCGAAACACTCGAACCGCTGGAAACGCCCGCACGGCTCGCGGCCTTGCGGCTGGCGATGATTACCGGCGTGGGGCCGCGGATTCGGCAAGTGCTGCTCGAGCATTTTGGCAATGCCGAAGCCGTCCTGAACGCGGCGCCTAGCGAGCTGCGCGCGGTGCCCGGCGTGGGGCCGAAGCTCAGCTCTGCCATTGCCCGCTCGGCCACGGAAATCGACGTGGCGGCCGAGCTCGCGCTCTGCCGGCAACACAAAATCACGTTGCTCGCGGCTGGCGAAGCAGATTACCCGGCCGCGCTGGCCGAAATTCCCGATCCGCCAGGCGTGCTGTATGTGCGCGGCGCGCTCGAGCCGCGTGATGGGCTGGCCGTGGCGATCGTCGGTTCGCGGCATGCCACACAGTATGGATTGGCCCAAGCCGAGCGGCTGGCCTCGTCGCTGGCCCGCGCTGGGCTGACAATTGTCAGCGGTCTGGCGCGCGGCGTCGATGCGGCGGCGCATCGCGGCGCGCTGGCTGCCGGCGGACGAACACTGGCCGTGCTGGGCAGCGGCGTCTTGAACATTTATCCGCCCGAGCATGAACGTCTGGCCGCCGAAGTCGCCGCCGGCGGCGCACTGATCAGCGAAAACTCGCTGCACGCCGAGCCTTTCAGCGGTTCGTTTCCGCAACGCAATCGGCTGATCAGCGGGCTGTCGCTGGGGATCATTGTCGTCGAAGCCTCGACGCACAGCGGGGCGTTGATTACCGCGCGTCATGCCCTGGAGCAGGGCCGCGAAGTGTTTGCCGTGCCCGGCCGCGTGGACAACCGCATGTCGCATGGCTGTCACCGGCTGCTGCGCGACGGCGCTCGGCTGGTGGAATCGGCCGACGACGTGCTCGACGAATTGGGCCCGCCGGTGACGCGCGTGCCGCTTCCCTCGGGCGAAGTCGTGCATCATCCGGCCGAGCTATCGCTCAATGACCTGGAACGCCAGGTGCTGGCCGCGATCGGCAGTTCGACCGCCAGCATCGACCAGGTTGTCAGCGCCAGCGGATTGCCCACGCCGCAGGTGCTTTCGACGCTCAGCGTGCTGGAAATGCGCCGGCTCGTGCGCCGCCTCAGCGGCAACCTGGTCACGCGACCGTGAGCGGCAGCGACGGATTCTCACTCATCGGCCAGGGCCAGCCGCTCGGCGATCGGCGGATGGCTGTGAAAGAGAAATGTGGCGAGGCGGTTGGGGTTCGGATCGTCCTTGTTCAGCCGCGCCAACTTGCGAAATGCCGAGCGATACGCGTCGCGCAATTGCGTGCGCTGTAGGGCGTAGCGGTCGCATTGCCGCTCGAAATAGCGGCTCAGGATGTTTTGCAGCGGCAGCACCAGCATGCCGAAGGCGCCAAACACGAGCATTACCATCGGCAACGCGTACACGGGCAATTGACTGGGATCGTAGCTAGAGCCGATCCAGGCCGCCAAGGCCCGATCGCTGAGCCAGAAGCCCAGCAGGCTGATGACAAAGCCGGCGGCAATCAGCTTGGGAATATGCCGATACACGTGGTGCCCTACTTCGTGAGCAAACACGACTTCGATCTCATCGGCCGAAAAATGCTCGAGTAGCGTATCGCCCAACAGTACGCGGCGTGTGCGGCCCAGGCCGGCCAGCATGGCGTTGGCCTTGGCGGTTTCGGCGCTGAGCACCAGCCGATAGATGCCCTGGATCGAAAGGCCGGTACCGGCCACCAGGTGTTTGAACCGCTCGTCCAGCGCGGCATCCGCTAGCGGCTCGACACGATAGAACAAGGGCAGGATCACCACTGGCGCCAACTGCCCCAGGACCACGCTGACAACAAAAAAGGCCACGGCCGATACGATCCACCAGGCCGAGCCCGTCGACCAGATCAGCCAGAACAAGCCGAGCACCACTACAGCGCCCAACAGCAGCGCGAGCACGGCTTCTTTCGCCTCGCGTCCGAGCCAGCGCAAAAAACTCTGCCGGCTCAGCCCGAAGCGATGTTCGAGCACAAAGCCGCTGTAGAACTCTAGCGGCCAGGAGCATAGGGCCATCGCCAGCGTCATGATGCCGAAAAAGGCCAACAGCCGCAGCGTGGCACACGGCAACCGCTCGGCCAGCCAGGTATCCAGCGGAACGGCCAACACCAGTGCGAAGATGGTGACCGCAGCCAAATCGATCGCCTTCTCGACCAGGCTGGCGGCCAGCTTTTGCTGCCCGTAGCGCTTGGCCTCGGCCAGTTGGTCGGGCGTCATGGCTTCGGCCGGCGCCGGCTGAGATTGGCCGGCAGCCGAATCGTCGGCCGTAATCGGGTCGTGGGCCATACCCGAATCGTCTTGCAAGATGACTCCCTCCTCGGAACGCATTGGGGAAACCACGGATCACACGAATAACACGGAGTTAAGCGTGCCGCCCCTTTTATAGCAGCCATCCAACTGCGGGCGCCGCAGGTCTGGCCAGATTGATGAAGGCTCCGCGTACGTCTCAAATCTGTGGCGCTCTGTCATCATAATGATTAAGCCAACCTCGACCCTAGATTGGCGTCAGGGCCGGTGCTGGCCGGGATCATGGGCGCCGGCTCAATGGGGCCTTCCTCCTCTGGCAAGCAACCCACCTTAGCGGCCGCTTTTCGCGTCCGCTTTGCAGGCAGAATGCCACGTCCCCAATGTGGTTGTAAATCACTTGCTGGCTTGGCTTTCTGCCAGCGGTTGCAGGCCCGTCATTGCTGCCAAGGACTACAATGGTGACAGCCCCGGAATTGGAAGGAATTGCAGACCGGCTGCCGGTTATTACCAACCTGCCGAACGTGCGGCCGGCGAGCTTATCGCCAAGCTCGCACAGTGTTTAAATGGCCCTCCTGGCCTTACGAATCGTTAATGGCATGCCAAATGCTTTATAGGGGGCCGAGGACTGCGGCTGGCAGCCGACTGCCAAAACTTGTGAGCGGCAGACCTTCAGTTGGGAACTGGAACACGGGGAAGCAGGTCTAATTGTGCGGTAAGAGGGTGGCACCGCTGAGGATTTCGGTCACTTTTGCTGAAATTCCGGCGAACTCTCCCCGCCACGAGGTCCGTAGCAATGATTAGTAACAGTGTGATGGTGAACAAGCAGTCGACCCCCGCTTGGGTCGACCAGAGCGACGAAGAGCTGCTGTTGGCCTATCGCGACCACCAGGACCGGCAGGCGTTTGCCGTGCTGGTGCATCGCTACGAGCGCGAGCTGTTCAGCTACTTGCGTCGCTACCTGGGCAATGCGGCGATGGCGGAAGATGCTTTCCAGGCGACCTTTTTGCAGGTACACCTGAAGGCAAAGCAATTCGAGCCGGGACGCAAAGTGCGGCCGTGGCTCTATACGATCGCCACCAATCAGGCGATCGACGCACAGCGAAGAAACAAAAGGCATCGGATGGTCAGCCTCGACCGGCGGGCCACGCAAGACGCCGAGGACTTGGGTAGCCTGCTCGACTTGCTCACCAGCAAGGAGACCAGCCCCACGTCCGGAATCGAGAGTGAAGAGCGGAGCCAATGGATTCATCAAGCCGTGGCCGAGCTGCCTGAGAGCCTGCGAACGGCATTGACCTTGATCTACTATCAAGGTCTGAAGTATCGAGAGGCCGCCGACGCGCTGGGTTTGCCGGTGGGGACCGTCAAGAGCCGACTGCACACCGCCATCCTGAAGCTGACCGAAGCCTGGGACGACGCCCAAAAATCCCATGAACGACCGTCCAATGCGTGAACAATTGCTCGGCTACTTGTTAGGGGCACTCGAGCCAGCCGAGCAGCAAGCCATCGAAGCCCGACTACTCGCGGATCCAGAACTCCGCGAGCAGTTCGAGCTGCTACAAGCCCGGCTCTTGCCGCTGGCCGAAGCGGAAGAAGAGTCCGAGCCGGTGCCGCCACAAGGGCTGGCCGGCCGTACTTGCCGCTACGTGATGGACCGCCTGGGGCCGAGCGTCTCGCAGTTCGGCGGGTCGTGTACCTGGCGAGTGCAAGATTTGGCCGTGGCCGCCGGTTGCGTGTGCCTGGCGGCAATGCTGTTTTTTCCGGCCGTGGTCAGCAGCCGCAATCGGGTCCAAGTCCGTGGCTGCCAGGCGAACCTGATGAATCTGGGCCGTGGCCTGGCCGAATACAGCAGCCTGCACGACGGCTACTTCCCGCGCGTGCCGGCCGCCGGCCCGCTGTCGGCCGCCGGAGTTTACGCGCCGGCACTGCACGACGCGGGATTGATCTCCTCGAGCGACGTCGTTTGCCCCGGGTCTGAGCTGGCCCGCTCGGGATCCTTCCACATTCCAACGGTGGCGGCGCTGCGTGCCAGCCAAGGTGCCGAACTGCGACGCATGAAAGCCGCGATGGGCGGCAGCTATGGCTATGGGATGGGTTATATCGAAGACGGTCATTATCATGCGCTGCGCAATCGGGCTCGAGCGACGTATGCCTTGATGGCCGACTCGCCCGAAGCGCACGGCACGGGCGGTTGCAGCGGCGGCGCGTGCGGCACCAAAGGGCATAACGTGCTGTTCGAGGATGGCCATGTGAGCCTGCTCACCACCTGCCGCCTGGCCGAGTTGGGCGACCATATCTTTCGCAATGCCCTGGGACTGGTCGGGGCAGGCGTCGACAAAAACGACGCCGTGATCGGTGCCAGCGATGCCACGCCCGCCGGCGTGAACCCGGCCCTGGGCCAATAAAGCCGCAAGCCCGGTCAAATTCCCCAGCCGTGGCCTGTTCTTCTGGCCTTTTTCGCGCACAACTTCGTCTGGCCCCACGCGCGTGATCACCGTTACAATCGCCGCCCCGGCCGGATTGGCTGGCGGGGACTGTGATTTCGCTTTTGCGCGAGGCGCTCGGACGTGCGCTTGGGTCGATCCTGGGGACTTCTGGCGTTGGGTGCGCTGGCACTTGCCGCGCGGCTGGCATGCATTGCCGTCGTCGGCGACGCCACCAGCGGCCCGGTAACGTACGAGCATGGCGAGATCGCTGCCAACCTGCTGGCCGGCCGCGGGTTCAGCTGCCGATTTCTGGGTGCCGAAGGCCCAACGTCGCAGCAAGCCCCGCTGTATCCGCTCTTGCTGGCCGGCTGTTACTGGCTGCTGGGCCAAGGGCACCTAGCCATCCTCGCCATCCAACTGGGGCAGGCGTTGCTGGGCAGCGCCACGGCCCTGCTCACCGCCAGTCTTGCCTGGTCGCTGGTGCCCGCAAAGCGTTCAGTCGGCTGGCTGGCCGGAGCGGTGGTGGCCCTGTACCCGCCACATGTTTACATGGTGACGCACGTGCAGGTCGTGACCCTGGCGACCTTCTTGCTGACCGCGGCGCTCGCGCTGGCCGCTCGAGCCCAGTCGGCACGCACCTGGCGGGGCGCCGCATTCGCGGGTCTCACTGCCGGGCTGCTGCTGCTCGTGGATCCGATCCTCGCGTTGGCTCTGCCTTGGCTCGCCGCGCTGCGCTGGATGGCCGGTGGCAACTCGCTGCCGGCAGGCCGCCGGCTGGTGCAAACCGCCGTAATGGCCGGCGTGGCCGTGGGCGTCGTCGCGCCCTGGATCGTCCGCAATTATTGGGTGCACGCCGAACTGGTGTTTGTCAAATCGACTTTCGGCTACGCCTTCTGGCAAGGAAATAATCCGCAGAGCTGGGGCACCGACAAGGTTCCGCAGCCGGCCGCCAGGCAGTTGCTCGCGGCGGCCGAGGGCGCCAGCCTGGCCGAGATGAACCGCAGCCTGTGGGCCGCACGGCACAAGACGCTGTACATCGACGACGTGGTGCTCACGCCGGCCGATTATCGACAACTGGCGGCGGTCAGCGAGCCGCGGCGATCGGCCATGCTCGGCCGCCGGGCGTGGCAGTTCGTCCGCACTCAGCCGGCTGCCTATGCCCGACTGTGCTGGAACCGCTTGCGTTATTTCCTACTGCTGGACGAAACGAATCCTAAGACCAGCCATCCGCTCTATCGCTGGTCGAGCATCGCTTGGCTGGCCCTGACCGTGATCGGTGGGCTGTCGGCCGGCAGATTGTGGAAACGGCTCTGGCCGTTGGCCGGCGTGTTTGGCTCGCTGCTGGTGTTCCACACGTTGACGATCACGAGCAGCCGCTTTCGCATGCCGCTGGAGCCGTTATCGCTGGTTTGGGCGGCAGCCGGATTGCTGTCGCTGGCCGGGCTTGCGAGGCTGGCACTCGCGTTCATTGGCGCGCATAAGCCCCTCATCCTCACCGGTTCTGGGCGCATCCATCATGCCGCCCTCGCCGAGCCTGGCCGTAGCGCCGCGCCAGGTTGAGATTCGGCATCTCTTTATGGGACGACGTGGTGGTTTCGCCACGCTCGCGCTGCTGATTTCAGACCGGCTTAGCAGTCGGCATCACATTTCGGAACCACAATCGCAGCCGCAGGTTGCGCAATGCTGCCGGCTGCCATCAAGCAGATCGCGCCGCGGGCGGCACCTGCTTTGCGAAGTGCTATCGGTCATGCACGCACGCGAAATACTCGAATTGGCTGCCTTAGCTTCCTGTCACGGGCCGGTATTGTTCCTGCCCTCCGAACCGGTCTCGGCCGACGCCTTGCACCGCTACTGGGCGGCGTCGAAATGCCGGATGGACCGCTGGAACCGGTCGTTGAAAACGGCCGATCGCGGGCCGCCGCGTAGTGCGTCGCAACCCGGCTCGTTGTACTCGGTCGTCGAGGAGATTCTGGCCAGCGAGGTGCTGACGCGGGTATGGACCGCCGTGCTGGCCGGCCACGATCGGCTGATGGGCCGCCAGGAAGCCGAAATCATCGCGCTCAGCGTCTTCAGTGCCCACCAGGAGGCCCGGCGTAGGGCGCTCAAGCTGTTGATCGATGGCCCCGGCATCGATGCTTACGAATCGCTCCAGCTCAATCGTCTGCGTCGCCGGGCCGAACGCTGGAGCGATCTGCTCGTGGGCCATCTGACCGTCGGGGCCGACGTCGGCGAGTTCGCCGTGCATCCCGAGCGGGCCGCGCAATTCGGCGCCGATATGAAAACCACCGGCAACGGCATGAACGAAACAGCCTGGCAATTGACGATGGCCTCGTTGCGGGCCGCCTTCCGCTACGGCCTCACTTGCCACGCCCCCAATTCCGACAGCAACGCGCAGATCGCAGCCTCGATCCTGGCCTGTTTTCCGGCCGAGTCCTTCCTCTCCACCGGGCTATTCCCCAATGCCTGGACTCTGCGGCTGCTGGGCACGGCGGTC
>DATATB010000090.1:0-135583 GCA_036268995.1 Pirellulales bacterium
TTTGGGGTTAAATGCAGCAAGTCCTTCATGATCTCGCGGCTGAGCGTGCCGCTGGATTCGAGGAACTTGTCGCCAATGTCGAGATAGCTGACCATCGAGCCGTCATCGAGGTTCTTGATGATCTGGTTGACCGCCTGGTTCTTCTGACGCAAGGGGTCGTTGGGAGTTTCGCCACGCGGAAAAATCGCCAGCAGCAAGATCTTGGTCTTGGGCAGCTTCTCGCGCAGTTTGTGTACGATGGCCGTGATCCCGGCTGCCGTGTCCTTGGGCTCGTTGTCGCGGGCGTTGTTCGTGCCGATCATGACGACGGCGAGCTTGGGGGTGATGCCGTCGATGTTGCCGTGATCGAGCCGCCACAGCACGTGCTGCGTGCGATCGCCGCCAATGCCGGCGTTCATGGCATGGCGCGAGCCGTAGTAATTCTGCCACACGTCCTTGCCATTGCCCTCCCAACCCTGCGTGATCGAGTCGCCGATCATGATCAGGTCGACCTGCCCCTGTTTGGCGCGTTCGTTGATCAGTTCGAAGCGCTTCATCCAGCCCGCCTCGCGCGGCACCGGCTTGACCGTATCGGGCTCGGCCCAGACCTGGGCGGCGGGCAACAGCGCACTGATTAACAAGGCCAACAGCAGCCAACGCGAAGCGGGGCGAGGCATGGGGCGGAACTCCTACATGGCAGGTGGAAGATGGCAGGGGCGGCGGCGTACGCAACCGCTGGGCGTGGCCAGCGAACCGGCACCAGCCTAACTACTGCCGCGCCCAATGCAAGCCGCCCCCAAGCGTCGGCCTGAAGGCGGCCGGTTATGCGGGCAATGGCAATCTCAATGCTGAGGCGTACAATGTTGTGACTGGCAACAACGCCGTCACGATGAATCTGCGGATCATGGAGACTTGGTACCACGCTTTGCGTGGGAACTGCTGCGAGTGTGGCTCAACTCGTTATCGGCGACCCGGTTGAGTGACCGATTGACCCGACTGGAATTCGGCAGAGGACAATCATGCGATCGTTCAACAGAATGATCATTGCAGCCATTCTCGCCGCTGCCAGTTGTGTGGGCGCGGATGAGCCGAAGCAAGACGCCGATCACGCCGCCCAACTCAAGGATGCTCGCGAACTCAACGAGCGTGTTCTGAAGCTGTACCAGGCGGGACGCTTCGCCGAGGCCACCGTGCCGGCTGAGCAGGCACTTGCGATTTATGAAAAAGCTCTGGGCCCGGACGATCCTGAGGTAGGCCGGTGCCTGTTTTTCCTTGCGTCGCTTAACGATTATCAGCGAAAGTACGCGGTCGCGGGGCCGCTTTTCCAGCGTGCTTTGGCAAATCTCGAAAAAGCCTTTGGCCCCGATCATCCGACGGTGGTCATGTGCCTGTACGGATTGGGCGGAATTCAAAATCACCTAGGCAAGCAATTGGAGGCCGAAAAGTCGTATGAGCGTGCGTTGCGGATCCAGGAGAAACTCGCTGGCCCGATCGATCGGCAAGTCTTGGACATCGTCAGTGCGCTAGCTGCTACCTATGCCTCTCTGCGAAAATATCGCGAGGCCGAACCGCTTTTCCGTCGCGCTTTGGCTGGCCAGGAAAAAATGCTTGGCCCAGACGACCGCGCTGTTGCCCTCACGCTTGGTCGTATGGCAAACATGGATTCCGCCCAAGGTAAATATGCCGAGGCCAAGCCGCTGCTCGAGCGAGGGATCGCGATCTTCGAAAAATCCGCGGGCCCCAACGACCTGGGTCTTGCCGACTTCCTCTGGGATCTTGCGTGGCTCAATGTGAAAGAGGGAAAAGGAGCGGTGGCTGAGCCGCTCGCCCGCCGCGCGCTGTCGATCCGGGAGAAGTCCCTTTCTCCGGATGACATCGACATTGCGGGCAGCCTTAATCATTTGGCGCTCGTCTACACCAGCGAAAAGAAGTACGCACTTGCTGAGCCTCTGTACCGCCGGGCAGTGGCGATCAAAGAAAAAGCGGTCGGCATTAACACGAACGATCCGTGGCTTGCTTTTACGCTTATGAATTTGGCCAATTCCTGCAAGGAATTGGGAAAATATGCCGACGCTGAGGCACTGGACAATCGCGCCTTGGCGATCCTAGAAAAGGCGGCTGGACCAGACAGCGTCGAGGTGGCCGAAGTCCTTAACAATATGGGCCGTCTGTACGCCGGCCAGAAAAAATACGGACAGGCTGAGCCCCTGTATCGCCGGGCCGTTGCAATCTTCGAACGAGCCGGCGTCGCGGGACGCCCTGAGCTTGCTGCGGCACTCACCAATTTGGCCGAGCTTTGCGAACAGCAAGGAAGACACGCTGACGCTGTGCCGCTGCGGCAGCGCGCCGAAGCGATTCGGGCGAAAGCTCCGTAGGGTATTTCACGCCGTCCGGCCGGAGGCTTCAGTTGACCTGGCGATCGGGGGCCACGCCGATGATGGGCTGCAAGTACGACGCCCGATGCGGAGCCGGCGGAGCGGTCAATTCCGGCGGTGCTTCCACGGTCTCCAGCCCGCCGTCGGGCGAGAAGCCGCCTTCGTCGACAAAATTCGCGGCCTCGACGACTTTGCCCGTGCTGGTCCACCAGGTCCAGCGGCCAGTTTGCATGCCCGCCTGGTAATCGCCTTGGATCCATTTCTGGCCGTTGGCATGCCACCAGGCCCAGCTGCCGCTCTGTTTGCCGTCGTCGTATTGGCCCTCGATGGCCATTTGGCCGTTGGGGTGCCACCAGACGAAGTGCCCCGTCGGCTGGTCATTGTGGTAGGCCACCTGCATGGCCGTCTGGCCGTTGCGATAGTACGTCACGAAGCGGCCTTGCCGCACGTCGCGGCCTTGCTTGGCGGTCAGCTGCAAGCGGCTGTAGCCGGCCCACCAATCTTCGTCGACCTGCGTGATTTCGCGAGCGAAGAGCACACGGGCTTCGGTCTTCTTGATGCCCGGCTCGTACCACTCGACCTTGGTGCCCCAGCGACGGCCTTCGATGTATCGTTCGCTGGCCACGAGCTGACTGTCGGGGGTCCACTCCGTGAACTCGCCGTCCACCTCGCCGTCGCGGTAATTCACTTCGCGCCATTTGAGGCCATTGGGAAACCACCACACGCTTTTGCCCTGCCGCTTGCCGTGCACGTACTGCCAGCGAATCACTTCGCGCTGCTGCGCGTCGGTGATCACCCATTTGCCGTGAAGCCGGCCGTCGACGAAAGTGGCCTCCGAGGCAAACGGTGCCTCGAATTGGCGGCCGATCGGACCGGCGATGAGCTCGGCTTCGCCGGCCTTATAGAACCGCACCCAGGACCCGAAACGCTCGTCGTTGCGATATTGGCCGACGCCCATGACGCGGCCTTGAGCGTCCCACATCTTCCAAGGGCCGTGATTGAAAAAGTTGCCCTCGACGTCTTGCGCCACGTGACGCTCGATGCGCAGCGCGCCATTGGCATAGCGCTCGCGAATGACGTCGGTCGTCGCTGCCGCCACGCGGTGCGATGCTCCGGCGGCCTCCACGGCCGACGATTGGCTCTCGCCGCTCGCGCCGTGCGCGGCGGCCGAAATCCCTAGAATCAATCCGCATGCCACCGGCCGTAAGGCGGGTTTCAACCAGCGCGGCATGTGTGAGCTCCTTCTCTCTGTGCTTTTCCCCAAACTGCGAAATCGACCTGCCTGCGCCGGGCCATTGGGTCGAATTGCCCGGCGCAGGCCTCCCACGCTCTGGCTCGCTGCTTTGCCAGCAGCGGCCGGCTCGGCCTGCCTGGCTGCGGGAACAGTCCAGGCGGCTCCAAGTCTCCGGAACCAATCATCGACCCCGCACAACCCGCTTTTTATGCTTTCTAGGAACAGGACTATAGGTCACCCAGCTTTCCCAAATACGCTCTTTAACGACCGTACCGCTCGGACAAGCCCGCGAAGCCCGGTAAAGGCGAAGGGCGCAGAAGCGGGAGGCGAAGGCCCGGTAGCGGAATCCGTGAGGATTCCGAAGCTCGGGGGGAATTCCCATGCTCGCGCGCATCCGTCAGAAGGCTCACGACTTACGCTACCGCGCGGCTACTTGGGCCAAGACGTAGGGCCCTTTGGGAATGACAGCAATCGTGGCCGCAGGGCCGTATTCGTCGAGCGCTTGCGACACGGCCTGCTCGACGCTGGCGGCGCTGGCGATAAACAGCCGGTCGAGCACTTCGGCCGGCAAGCCGTCGCTGACCACGCGCACCTTGGCCTTGCGCCGCACCTTGGCCAGCTCTTCGAGCTGCCACTGGTCCATCACAAAATAATCGCGGCCCAAAATCCGCTGGCGAAAGGCCTCGAGATTGGCATGCTCGGAAAACAGCCCTGCGAACTCCGGGCTGCCGATGCCTTCGGTCAAGCTGGCCGCCACCACGATCGTGCCGCCCTGCTTGACGATCGGCAGCGCCCCGGTCATGCCTTTGACCGCCTGGTAAAACGTCGTGTCCAGCGGATATCCGGCCGCCGAAGTCACGACCACGTCGACCGGTTCGGCCACGTGGTCGGTGACCACCGAGCGCACAAAGGCCACGCCCTCTTCAAAGGCCGCCTCCATGTCACCGGCCACGAACTTGAGCGGCCGGCGCGCGTCGTCCAGCACCACGTTCACGATAAAATCGCAGCCCGCCCGGCGCGCAATCCAGGTGTTTTCCTCGTGGACCGGGTTGCCTTCCAGGATGCCGCAATCGGCATTGGGATGTTCGAGGAACTGCGGCCCGTGCCAGACCCTGACCGTCTCCAGCGCCGCGATGCCTGGGCAGATCAGCTTGCGGCCGCCGGAGAAACCGGCCATCAGATGCGGCTCGATCAACCCGGTGGCAATTTTGAGATCGGCCTCGACATAGCGGCGATCGATCCAGACCGGCACGCCGCGAGGACTCCTGCCCAAGTGCACGTGCTCGTCCAGACGCTTGCCGTGATGGTTTTCGATCCGATAGCCGGCGGCGATTTCCGGCCCGAGCATCTCGACCAACTCGGCCCCTTCGTTGGGGCGGTGCAGGCCGGTAGCCACGAGAATCGTGATTCTGTCGCGCTCGATTCCGGCCGCCTCGAGCGTGGCGAGCATCGGGACCAGGATCAACTGGTTCGGCACCGGCCGCGTAATGTCGCAAACCAGGATACAGGCGCTCGTGCGACCATGGGCCAGGCTCGCTAGCGGTGGCGTGCCATTGGGCTGCTCGAGGCATGCCGCCAGTGCGGCGGCGGGATCGGCCAGCGGACGGGCGTCTTTGTAGGCCAGCGTCCGCACGACGTGCCGCTCGGGCAGGTCGACGACCAGCCCCGTTTTGCCATATTCGAGTTTGACGCGCATGGCTTAAAACCAGGCAGGGAAGCGATGCGCACAAGCGGCAGCAGTTCCCGAAGGATCGCCCTACTTCTTGGGCGATTCCTTCTTGGCGGCTTCCTTCTTGGGCGCATCGGCTGCGGCGGCGGCACCCTCTTCGCCTTCTTCCTTGGCCTTCTTTTTCTTCTTCATCGCCAGCTTGATCACACGGACCTTGGGCAGGCCCAGCGGGCTGCGCCCGTCCTGCCAGCGATCGGCTTCCTTCAGCTTGGCGATCCGTTCGTCTCGCGTGAGCACACTGCGCGACCGCGCCAGCCCGGCGCGAAGCTGTAAACTTTTGTCCATCGTCACGGCAAAAACCCTCCGACCGGGTCAATTGGCGGCACGCCCTGCGGCCACCCAGCGCTCCGGCTCATAAACTCAAAAAGGCTGATAATTGATAGCAGTTTGAGCCCTGCAATATACGGCCGGCGGGCAGAGCGTTCAAGCCGGCTATCGCTGCCGCCGGCGAGGTTTGCCGGCGCCGCGGGTCTCGGGCTGCCGGAGCCGCTCGGCGGATCGTGCAATGTAGCTGGTGACCGCTTCCACTAGCAGGCCGGACCGCGTTTTGCCGTGGTCCGCCGCAAAGCGGTCGACGGTGTCAAGCACACGCTCGGGGACCGTGATATTGACGCGCACGCTCTTCACACGCAGGTTGTCGGCATCGATCGGCACGGCGGCCCACACCCCGCCACGGTAATCGCGGTTGCCCTGGTGTTGCTCCATGCTGGTCGGCTCAGGCACCGGCTGGCTGTCCTCGATCAGCCCTTCCAGGTGCATCTCGATCGCTTCGCGAGCATTGCGGACCGCATCGTCCAGCGTATCGCCGGCCGAAAAGCAGCCGGGCAAATCGGGCACGGTCACGCCGTAGCTCGAGCGCGGATCCTTGTGGATCACGACGGGATAGATCATGGCGGCCAACTCCAACCCGCTTGGCGGTAAATACTTCGCAGGGTTCCGGTTGGGAGCTGCTCGACTGGGTGCGGCACCGTCACTCGCCTCGGCCGCGTCGCGTGCTTGAACTGGCGGTGGCTCCCGCGGACCCGAACCAAGACCCAGCCCTCTTTTGCCAGTCGCCGGATGACATCCCTGCTGTGCATCCACCTAATTGTACACACTCAATACACACAAATCAATCTCGCGAAAGAACAGACGATCGTACTCTCCTTCTACTTGCACAAATCTGCTAGCGTCGCTATGCTAGCGGCCGTTTCCTGCGGGGCCGGTGGCCGCCAGCCGTCGAGCTGTGAATCACGGCGCGACGACTGTTCCTGCCTCGCGGGATGTTGCAGGTCATGGGAGGACACTTCGAGCGAAACGCCGGGCCGTGGTCCCTTGTGGGACTGCGGCTGGATCGCCACTTCTTCTCTTTTCCAAGGATGGAAGCCATGCTCATTCTGACGCGCAAAGCGGGCGAACAGTTGCGGATCGGCGATCAGATCGTGGTCACCGTCCAGCGGGTCGATCGGAACTCAGTTCGGATCGGGATCGAAGCCCCCGGCGAAGTGCCGATCGTGCGAGGCGAACTGCTAGCCGAAATCAGCGACGCCGCCCTGTCCGCCGAAGTCGGTTAAGCTTCGCTCTGGCATCCGCCCCGCTCGTCAGTCATTGATACCGCGCCGAGAGCGGTAAGACACGCTTTCGCGTCCGCCCGACAGTCCGCTGAGACCGGTCAACGCGTCCTGCATGCCCGGCCGGGGCCGCGGAGCAGCGGCCTGCGAGCGGCCGGGATGCGTGAGGCCGGAAAACCACACGCTCAGCGCCGAGGGCTTGGCTTCGTACTCGATCGCGGCCACGGTGCTCATGCTCAGCGCGGAGCCGGCCATTTGGGCCTGCGCGGCCGCAATTTGCGGGCTGTATTGCGGCGTCATCTGCATGCGATCCAGCCGCCGGGCCAGGCCCTTGCCCTGTTCGTCGCCGGCCAGGTAAAGACCTACCACCACGTCGGACTGGCCGCACATTTCGAGCTTGTTGACGAGATAATTCTTGCGGTACGCCCGGGCTTTGCACGACAGCAGGCACCAGTCGCCGCGCCACTGCTTGGGCACGACGAACCAGCAGGTGAACTCCTTGGCCCCTTCGAGCGAGGTTTGCGGCGAGGCCTTGATCTTGAAGAACACGCCGTGCTCGCCCAGCGTCGTACCGCTGGCCAGCACCAGGTACTTGGCCGGCAGTTGCTTGTACACGCGGTTGGCCACATGGCGCTTGGTGTCGGTCAACTGGGCATTTACGATCCCGAGATGGCCGATGTTATTGACGCCGACGTTGGCCTGGGCCGTGTCGGTGTGGTCGGCCGTGTCGGTGGCGTTGATCGGACCCGAGACGTCGGTGCCCAGTTCGGTCTTCGGCGAAAAGTCCGTGACCCGCAGTCGCTTTTCGGGGCTTTCGATCACGACCATCACGTCTTCCAGGTTTTCTTGCTTGCCTTCCTCGAACAAGATCGAGATGCGGAAGCGGGCTTCGATCACCTTCTCGTTCGGGTTCACGGTCGCGAACTCATCGGTCGTCACGTCGCGGCATTCCACGGCGCCGGCCGCATCGAATCCGACCCGCGGCATGGTCACCGCCGCTTGCACCGCGGCCGGCAGCAGCGCCGCCAGCACCAATGCCCGACCACAAACCTTCATCCGCCGACCAAGTGTCAAAATCCATGCCGAAGTCATATGTGCATCCTTTCAGACGGTGACGATTTCCGCCTCTGGCACTTGCTTCAAGCATTCATTGCTTTTGCTTAGGTTTCCCACCGCGGGACCGGAACGTGCGAAGGTCTTCTTCGCTCGTGTTCATCGTATGGCGAGCGCGACTCAAAAAACTTTTGCTGGCGCGCGAGATCCGTCCAGCCAAACCAGTTGCATACTCACGAGCACACTGGACATCTCCGGCCGGCGTGTGACGACCGATAAACGTTGTAAATCTTACAAACCTCCGCAAACGTCCACGATTCGGTCTATAGCGATTCGAATGCCAATCACGCACGCTCCGCGCGAACTTGCAGGTCGTGGCCAAAGTGCCGCAAATCCGGCCGCCGGCGTGAGCTATCGTTGCAGTAGCTGCTGAATTATCTACACACCTGGTGGGCGATAGTCCCCCGCCCGTCTGACTGGCCGCCACCCGCGTTGAGAGAAACGAGCGCAACATGAAATCCTGGACCCGTCGCGCGCTGCGCCTGCCCGAAGGTTGCGATAGCCTTGGCCCACGCAATCGCCTGCTGGGACTGTTTCTGGTGAGCGTCTTGGGCCTGTTTCTCGAGATGCTGCTGGTGCGCTGGATCGGCACCGAGATCCGCATCTTCGCCTACCTGCAGAACACAGTGCTAGTGGTCTGCTTTCTGGGGCTGGGCATGGGCTGCTTCACCAGCCGCCAGCCGGTCAAAATGCGCCGCTTACTGCTGCCGCTGGCGGTGCTGTGCGTGATCCTGGCCGTACCGTCGTCGGCCCAAGTCGTGGCCGGCATCAGCGAACGCCTGAGCCGGCTGCCAGGCGTCGCCCTGTGGCGCTATCAAGCCGAAGTCAGCGACGGAGCCGCCGCAGTGGTCGATGCCGCCGTGGGCCTGGCCCTTACCGGGCTGGTGCTGCTGTTGGTCTGGGAAATGTTCGTGCCCATCGGCCGGCTGATGGCCCGGCTCATGGATCAGCATCCGCGCACCATCGCCGCCTACTCGGTCAACGTGGCCGGCAGCCTGGCCGGCATCTGGCTGTTCGTGCTGCTGAGCGCGTGGTACCTGCCGCCGGCCGTGTGGATGGCCGTCGTGGCCGCCGCGATCATGCCGTTTGTCGGCCGCGGCCGCGAGCGACTGTTCAACTGCGCGCTGCTGGGCGTGATTTTAATGGGCGCCATGGTGGCCGGCCGTGGCTGGACTGCCTGCGAGGTCGTCTGGTCGCCCTACCAGAAACTGGCGCTGCTGCCCGTTCCCGAATCGCGGCGGCACGACGGCGACTTCTTCATCTCGGTCAACAACGTCGGCTACCAGGCCATGGTCGATCTCAGCCCTGCGGCCGTAGCTGCCGATCCGGAAATTCCAGTTGAAATGCGCGGGCTGAGTCAATACGACGTGCCGCTGCTCTTCAAGCCGCGGCCGCAGAACGTGTTGATCGTCGGCGCCGGCTCGGGCAACGACGCGGCCGGTGCCCTGCGCGGCGGTGCCGAGCGCGTGACGGCCGTCGACATCGATCCGGCCATCATCGACATGGGCCGCCGCTACCATCCCGAACATCCGTACCAGTCGCCGCGCGTGCGGCTCGTCAACGACGATGCCCGCAGTTTCTTCGCCACCACGCGCGAGCACTACGATCTGATCATCTTCGGCCTGCTGGATTCGCACACCACCACCGCAATGACCAACGCCCGGCTCGATCATTACGTCTACACGCGCGAAAGCCTCGAGCGTGCGCGCGAGCTGCTTTCGCCCGGCGGCGTGATGGTGCTGACGTTCATGGTCCAAGAGCCGTTCATCGCCGACCGCATGGCCAGCACGCTCGAAGCCGTGTTCGGGCACAAGCCGCTGGTGTTTGCCCGCCGCTCGAGCCGTTTGGGCTGGGGTGGCACGACGTTCGTGGCCGGCGACCCGCGCACGATCGCGACCAACCTGGCGGCCCAACCGAAGCTGGCGGCCGAGATTGCGCGCTGGCAGGCCGACCTGCCCATCACCTTGACCGGCACCACGCCGATGGCCACCGACGATTGGCCGTACATCTATCTCCAAAAGCCGGCGATCCCGGCGCTGTATTGGATTCTGGCGGGCCTGCTGCCCGGCCTGGTGTGGTACGGCCGCAAGCGCTTAGGAATCCAGCGCGGCACGCACACCTGGGACCGGTGGCAATGGCACTTCTTTTTCCTGGGCGCGGCATTTCTGCTGTTGGAAGTGCAGAACATCAGCAAAGCCGCCGTGGTCTTGGGCAACACCTGGCTCGTAAACGCCGTGATCATCTCCGGCGTGCTCGTCATGGTGCTGGTCGCCAATCTCATCGCCGCCCGCTGGCCGCGGCTGCCGCTGGCGGCGGTCTCGGCCTGCCTGCTGGGCTCGTGCCTGGGACTGTACTTTTTCGATCTGGCGCGGCTGGCATCGCTGGCCTATCCGCTCAAAGCCACGCTCGTCGGCCTGCTGACGGCGCTGCCCATGCTCTTTAGCGGCATCGTGTTCATCCACGCCTTTGCCCGCACCGGGCGCAAGGATCTGGCGCTGGGCGCCAACCTGCTCGGAGCCCTGGCCGGCGCCTTGCTGCAATCCGTGACCTTCCTCACCGGCATGCGGGCTTTGCTGCTGATCGTCGCCGGGCTATACCTGGCCGCCATGCTCGTGCGGCCCAAGGCTGGCGGCGCAGCGGAAGCCGAGGACGAAACGATCGAGTCCGGCGAGCTTCAGTTGGTCGAAGCGGGCGCGTGAGGAAATGCGGCAGTCGGAATGCGGGCAGGATGAATCGGGTGAACGCCCATCTAAAACGCCAGGCGGAAGCTGAGCGAGCCGGCCTGGAACGTTTGCTGCGTGTTCAGTTGCATGTCGTAGTTGAGGGCCAGGCTGCTGAGCGGAGTCAGCTCCCAGTTCAGTCCGCCGCCGAGCACGGCCCAGTCGCGGCCGTAATTCAGCCCTTGGGTGGCGAAGCTCGCGCCGCCCACACCGGCGAAGCGGGCATTTAACGCCGTCTCGGGATGCAGATATTCGTGCAGCCAGATGGCGCGCACCTCGCTGTTGATCCGGCAGCCCGTGCGCTGGCGCCACCAGCCGAAGCGATACGGGTTCACCAGCCGGGCACCCATCAGGTTGCGCAGCGCGCCGGTGTTGATGCCGTTGACGTTCAGGTCCAAGGCGCCCGCGCCGCTTTCGTTAAACGCGTTTTGTCGCAGGTAGATGTACTGCATGGCGTCGAAGGGCTCGAGCACGCAGCCATGGAACAGCGGGAATCGCACGCCGCGTTCCAGGTAGCTGGTCGCCTGCCAGCCGCTGTAGTTGGCCGCGGCCGTGCGGTTGATCGCGGCGAAATTGATCAAGCGGCTCGAACGATATCCGTCGAAGCCGATCGAGCCGGCCGCCAGCCAGTAGTTGAAGCCGTCGTCGCGGCGAAAGTACGTGCCGAACTGGCCGTCATTGGCGTGGTCCGTTTGCACGGGACCGTTGAGGCGCAACGACAAGTTCGCGTAGCTGCCGAAAAAGCCGAACACGTGACAGTTGTCGAGCCGTCGTTCGAGCATCCCCAGCGTGCCGCCCAAGCCATACGTGCCGCCGCCGGCGTTGCCGTCGCTTTCAGCAAAGCCGCCCAGCCCATAGCCGGCAATCGTGCCGGTCCAGACCGGGCGGCAGCTCTGCACCTGCTGGGCGAACAGCGGCTGGCCGGTTTTCTCGTCGTAGCTCACCAGCACGATGTCCTTGTCCGGATCCGGCTCGTCGGCAAGCACCTCGGGTTCGACCGGTCCTTCGGCTCCCGAGTCGCTCGGGTTGTCCAGCATCCGGACACCAGCCGTGCGGCGCAGCATCAGGTACAAGTACTCGGTCGTCTGCACGCCGAGTTGGGCCATCGTGCCGTACACTTCGCCGTCCATTTGGCTCAGCGCGCTGGCGATGCTGGAGCTGGGCAGCGTTCCCAATTGGGTCAGAACCGCCTGGAAGTCGGGATTGCTGGAACCCTGGTTCTGGTCGAGATAGTTGCCCACCGCAGCTTGGTTGGGCGTTTGAGCCACGTTGACGAAGCTGCGGGTCAAGACGAACTCGACCGCGCCGGGAGCATATACGAGCGTACCGGCCAGGGCGGCGCCGTTGGTGGTAATCCCGCTGAAGGTCCCGGTTCGAGTGCCGCCGTAGTCGAGGAACGTGTAGGTGCCCAGCGAGCTGTTGCTGGCCTTCACCGATACGATACCGTTCAAGCTCACGTTGCCGCTGACGTGGGTCAGATCGTTGTCGACGCCGGCCGTGTGGCCTGTTCCAGTGACGCGCACGTTGGTCGTCGAGCCCGCGTTGTCGGTCAGGTTGCCATTGACGGTCAAGGTGCCGGTGGCGCCGGTTTGGGTGATCGAGCCCGAGTTGGTCAGGTTGCCGTTGATGGTGCCGGTGCCGCCGATCGAGCCGCCCGATGCGACGATCGCATTGCTGGTGATGCTGCCGTTGATCGACAGTTGCCCTTGGTTGACGTTCGTGTCGCCGGTGTAGGTGTTGGTTGAGCTGAAGGTTACGGCGCCCGTGCCGTTCTTGGTGACGCCACCGGCGCCGGAAATCGCGCCGGCATAGGTGCCGGTGGTGCTTTGATCGAAGACGACGGTGCCGCTGTTGGTCACGTTGCCTTGCAGGCTGGTGGTCGTGCCGGTGAGCGTGGTGGCGCTGGCGACACTGGTACCGCCGCCGTAGGTGTTTGCGCCGCTGAATGTGATGTCGCCGCCACCACTGACCGCCACATTGCCAGCGCCGGAAATCGCGCCGGCGTAGGTGCCGGCCGTACTTTGATTGAAGGCCACCGTGCCGCTGTTGGTCATCGCGCCTTGCAGGCTGGTGGTGGTGCCGGTAAGCGTCGTGGCGGCGGCGATCGTGGTGCCGCCGGTGTAGGTGTTTGCGCCACTAAAGGTGATGTCGCTGCCGCCGCTGATCGTAACGTTGCCGGTGCCGGCAATCGCGCCGGCGTAGGTCCCGGCCGTGCCTTGATTGAAGACCACCGAGCCGCTGTTAGCCATGGCGCCTTGCAGGCTGGTGGTGGTGCCGGTCAGCGTCGTGGCGGCGGCGATGGTCGTGCCGCCGGTGTAGGTGTTTGCGCCGCTAAACGTGATGTCGCCGCCACCGGTGACGGTGACATCGCCGGTGCCCGAAATCACACCGAGATAGGTTCCGGCGAACCCCTGATCGAAGACCAGGTGATTGCCGTCTCCGACGTCGCCATTAATGCTATTGGTCGTGCCATTGAGTGTGCCGCTTTGGATCAGGATCGACGGCTCCGTGGATAACATCGTCTGCAAAATATTGGTGCCGGTGAAGAAGATGGTGGCGTTGCCGCCGGAGAGGACAATCTGGCCGTTGCTATAGATATTTCCGGAGACGGTCGAGTTGGTGGTCGACGTGTCGAACAGGGCGGTCGAGCCGATGCCGACGTAGAGGCCGCCACCAAGACCAGGCCCGGCGGTGCCGCTGCTAATGGTGCCGGTGCCGGCGGCGCCGCCGGTGGCCGTGTTCGTGCCGTCGATGGTCGTTCCGCCGCCGAAGCCCATGGTGGCGCCATTGTTAATGAAGAGGGCGCCGCCCAGGCCATTGCCGCCATTGCCGCCGACGCCGGGAGCGCCGCCGTCGCCGCCGCCATCGCCCGTGCCGCCCGTGGTGCCCCCCGCGCCCGCACCGGCGCCGCCACCACCAAATCCGCCGTTCGCGCCATTGCCGGCTCCGCCCACCGCGCCTTGGCCGGTGTAGATGCCGGACGAGTTGACGTTCATTCCGCCACCATTGCCGCCGTTGGCGCTGACGCCGTCGCCCGTTCCGCCAGCTCCGCCGATGGCTTGATTATTGGAGAAGGTGATGTTTTGGACCGTGACGGTCGCCGACGAATCGGCGAAGATAGCGCCGCCGGCCCCCAGGCCGCCGCCGCCACCGCCATTGCCCGAGGTACCGGCTCCGCCCTGGTTCACACCGCCGGAAATGGTCATGTTCTCGAAGTTCACCGCACCGCCATTGACCGTAAACGGCTGATTGCCGTTGGCTTGGATCGTCGCGCTGCCGCCATTGATGGTGATCGCAACGCCGTGGGTATTGTCCAGCGCCGGCAAAAAGCTGCTGAGCGTGACCGTGGGAACTTCGATCGTGATCGTGGCGGCGCTCGTCGAGGCGTTGGCCGCGTTGATTGCCGCGCTGAGCGTGCCGGCCGCGCCCGTGCCGTCGTCGGTGGCGGAGGTCACCACAAACTGAGCATGGGCGAGCGAGCACCAGAGCATCGCCACGCTCAAGAGCGCACCGCGCAGCCAAGTCCGCCGGAAGCCGACAGACTTTCCCGCGCCGCTCCGAATTGCTCGGTCGCTTCTGACCACCTTCGTGCTCCCCCCAACCAGTCACAGAATCAAGGGACCGACCGGCGCGCTGTCCGGCACAGCGAGCAAAATCGATAGGCTCGCTAAATTCGGCACCTTCGGACTATTCGTCAAAACCTTCCGCCACCAGTGACTTAATTCCCCACGACGGGCGGTCTGAATGTCGAGCCGGGAAAGGGCGCGAAACTTTGAGGGCGATGCTTAGCTGCCATAGCTAAGCCCGCTGCTCAGCTTGCCGTGTCGCCCGAGCCGCTAGCTTTGAATGACGTGGGCGAGCGGCGGCATGACGGGGAAAACACGAGAGTCGCTAACCGGCGAGGCCGCTAGCGGGCATTTGCGCGGGTGCGATTCCCACGCGGCATGGGATGGCACCCATCGCGTGAGAGTCCCCGCTGACGACTCAGGCCGACCGGCGGCGGGGGCGGCGGGCAGGAGCGGCAGCGGTGTAGATGTGGGCATTGCCGCACTTGCCGGCGCACTTCACCGCGCCCATCTCGCGCCAGCAATAGGCGATCCGCTGGGCCAGCCAACGCGGGATCTGCAATAGCTCGGCCAGTTCGTCGGTCTTGAACTTCGCAGGCAGCGGCGCTTCGACCAGGGCAATTAAATCGGCCGCGGTTTGCAACTGCCAGGTAGCGCCGCGGCTGACGAGCTTCTGGTCTTCCACTTCGAAATCGCGCTGGCCATAGCGCCGCCGCCGGCCGTGACCGGGATAGCGCCACTCTTCGATCTCGACCGACACCAGCTCGAGCGTCAGCCGGGGATGTGGAAAGACGCGCGTGAAATAAATCAGCTCGTCGAAGATGTCGATCAGCCGACCGCGCTTGGGGCTCATCCGCCGCTCGACCACTGCGCCGGCCTTGCGGTGACGCTTGACCAGCAGCTTGCTGGCGATGATCGGCTTGACGATCCGCACGCGATGGCCTTGCAGCAGATCGCGAATCTTGTCGCGGATCGAAGCCAGCGACGCGTGCTGGATCTCGATCAGCTCGTCGCCGTCGATCACGTCGATGCGATAGCGGCCATGGCGGGCTTCCCGCCGCGCGTCGGGCCCACCGTACAAATCCTTCAGTTCGCGATGTAACGAGGTTTCCATCCGTGGACGCCCGTGGCTGGCTTGGTCTATTTTGGCGGCTCGAGGCCGAAGTCGCGGATCGAGAGCAGGCTTTCGAAGCGGTAGCCGCGCTGGCGAAAGGCTTCAGCGCCGCCTTCCATGCGATCGACGATGGCCAGGACGGCCGTGACTTTCAGCCCGAAGGCTTCGGCCCGCTCGATGGCCAGCAGCGAGCTGCCGCCGGTCGTGACCACGTCCTCGACGATGGCGACTTCGTCGCCGGGCATGACGGGGCCTTCCAGATATTGATTCGTGCCGTGCCCCTTGGCTTCTTTGCGGACCATGAAGCCGCTCATGGGCAGATCGTGCAGTCCGGCGATGGTGATGATCGCGGCAGTGATCGGATCAGCGCCGATCGACATGCCGCCGACCGCCTTGGGCAGGTGCGGCATCATCAGGTCGAGCATCCCCTCGCCAATCAGCCGGGCACCGGTCGAATCGAGCGTGACCTGCTTGCCGTCGAGGTAGTATTTGGCCCGTTTGCCCGAGGCGAGCGTAAAGTCGCCGAACTTCAGCGCCTTTTCGCGCACCAGGTTGAGCAGCAGATTTCGATCGTACACGGCTGGAAGGCACCCTTTCTCACGGATGTTGAATGTTCTGCGGTCGGCCGCCGTGCCGGGGAGTATACGCAATGCACAAGCTCGAAGTCATGGGCATAAACCCGCGGACCGCAGGTACGGCCCGGCATCACCGTAGGCGTCTCGCTCCGTCGAGACGAATCCCGTCGCCGAAGGGCAACTCGGCTGGACGCTGGGAGCATCGAGCGGTGCGCCTGCATCCCGGCGGAGCGGAATGCCTACGGTGAGACGCCCGTAGGTGCCGCGAGCCGAGCGGCACCGGGAGCACCGATTGCACTGCTTTGCCAGGCCCGGCTCGGCTCGCCGGGCCTACGGAATCCGCCGTATCATGCGTCACCGTAGCCGTCTCGCTCCGTCGAGACGCAGCTTGCGACGGGCAACTCGGCTGGACGCTGGGGGCGTCGAGCGGTGCGCCTTCATCCCGCGGAGCGGGATGCCTACGGTAGGACAAAAGTTGGCGGTGGCGACCGCTTTGCCCAGCAGGATAAGATGTTGCTGGGTTCCAGCGGCCCGGCGGGAATGAGATTTGCCTCGTCGTGGAGGATTTCCCCAGACCCGTCCAGCATTCCGATCAACGCAACTTGTTATTTGCAGGAGGCTTATGGATTCGCCCGCGGACCACTCCGGCACTCCGGCTGATGCCGGAAAGCAACAGCGACCCGCCGAGGGTGGGGATCAACGGCAACCGCCCGCCGAATCCAAGCAGCCGGAGGATCCGCGTCGGCGGCGCCGCCGCTGGCTGGTGATTGGCGGCATTGGCGCGTTGTTGCTGGTGGTGGCGCTGGTGTTCGGCATGCCCTGGCTCGTACACCACATGAATGTCGTCACGACCGACGACGCCTATGTGAACGGCCACGTGACGTCGGTCGCGGCGCGGGTGCAAGGCCAGGTGGTCCGCGTGCTGGTCGACGACAACAATCGGGTCCGCAAGGGCGACTTGATCGTCCAATTGGACCCGGAACCGTACAAGGTGCAGGTGGCTCAGAAGCAGGCCGCCGTCGGCACGGCCAAGGCCGCGCTGGTGAATACCGAAGCCCAGGTCCGCGGCTTGCTGGCCCAGATTTTCAGCCAGCGGTGGCAATTGCAGCGCGGCATGGAGGGCGTGCGCAACCAGCTTGCCCTGCTGCGCTCGAACGTTTCGCAACTCAAGGTCGAGCAGGCCAACCTGGTGCTGGCCGAAAATGATTACGTGCGCGGCCAAGGGCTGATCGTACACAGCGCCATCAGCCAGCAGCAGTTCGATCAGTACAAGGCCGCGCTGGAAGTCGCCAAAAATCGCGTGGCAGCCGCGCAGGATACGATCCAGCAAACCCGGGCCAGCCTGGGATTGGCGCACGACCGCGACCATCCGCTGGACGTGCCGACGCATTTGGATCAATCATTCTCCGGCGTGCGGCAGGCGTTGGGACAGATGGTGCAAAGCCTGGCTCAACTCGGTATCGTGCCGAAATCCTACGATGCCACGCCCGAGCAAGTGCTGGCCCAGTTGCAGTCCGAATCTCAATCGCCACAAGCTTTCGAGCGGTTGGTGAGCCGCGCTCCGTCGGTGCTTGCGGCCCGCGCGCAGGTGCGGCAGGCCGAAGACGACTTGCGCCAAGCTGAGCTGAACCTGAGCTATTGCGAGGTGTTTGCCGAGATCGACGGCGCCGTGGCGCGGCGCAACGTCAACCCGGGCGACAACGCGCAACCGGGCCAGCCGTTGATGGCCATTCGTTCGTTGACCGAAATTTGGATCGACGCCAACTTCAAGGAGACGCAACTGGCCGATCTGCGCATCGGCCAGCGCGCCGAGTTGTATGTCGATATGTACGGCAAGCGGCGGCAGTTTCATGGCCGGATCACCGGTTTTACGGCCGGCACCGGCTCGACGCTCTCGCTCTTGCCGCCGCAAAATGCCACCGGCAACTTTGTCAAAGTCGTGCAGCGGCTGCCCGTGCGGATCGAATTGACCGAGCCCAACCCGGAAGATTTTCCGCTGTTCATCGGCCTGTCGGTCGAGCCCGAGGTGTACTTCAAGGAGCCGGCCACCGGGCCTGATGCCGGCAAATATTTGCAACCGTACCTGTTGCCGACGTCTCCAGCCGCACAGGCGCGGGCTGCCCAGTAATCCTCGCCGGTAGCGGAATTCGTGAGAATTCCGATCGGGTGCATCGCGGCCCGCCCACGGACGTCTCACGACTTCCGCTACGATCTTCAACGCACGGGGCGCTCGGCAACGTGCTCGACTTGCCGGCCGACGGATGTGGCCCGGACATTCAAGATCGGCCCAGTGCCCGGGGCCGGCGCAGCGGCGGCCGGCGGGGGCGGGACCGGAGGCACGGTCGGTCCTGGCGGCGCGACCGGTTCGGCTGCCGGCAGCGGCGGCAGAGCGCTGGCTGGAGCGACTGCGGCTTGGGCCTGACCGCCGTGCTCGAAGGCTCGCCAGCCACCGCCCAGCGCACGGTAGACCTGCACCAGGTTCAGCGCGATGTTGCCGCGCGTGCTGGCCAATTGGTCCTGCTGCTGGACCAGCAGTTGCTGAGTGGTGAACACGCGATTGAAATCGACGATGCCGCCGCGGTATTGCAGCGTCACCAGCTCGACGGAGCGCTCGGCTTCGCCCACGCCCGACTCGAGGAACTCGGCCTGTTGCCTGGCCTGCAAGAAACCCACCAGGGCGTCTTCCACCTCGCGGCCGGCGGTCAGCACCGTTTGCTGATACTGAAAGACGGTCTCCTGCAACATGGCCTGCTGCTCGCGAACGTTGTTGCGAATGCGGCCGTAGTTGAGCACGTTCCAACTGAAGGTGGGAATAATGAAGCCGACAAAGCTTTTGGAGTTGAACAGGTCCGCCAGGTCGTTGGCCGCGTAGCCGATGAAGCCGTTGATCGCGAACTGCGGATAAAGCTGGGCCTCGGCGATGCCGATCTGCGCGCTCTGGGCCGCCACCAGCCGCTCGGCCCGGCGAATATCCGGACGGCGCCGCAACAAATCGGCCGGAATGCCGACCGCCACCGTCAGCGGAGGCTGGGGGATGGGGGCAGGCTCGAGTTGCCGGGCGAGGTCCTCGACCGGCACCCCCAACAAAATGCACAGCCGGTTGCCGGCCTGCCGGCGTCCGGCTTCCAGCGGCGGGATGAGCGCCCGGGTCTGGGCCAGATTGGATCTGGCCTGCCGCACGTCCAGTTCGCTGACGACGCCGTTGTGAAAGCGATCTTCGGCCAGCCCCAGCGAGCCGACCTGAATCTCGACGTTGCGCCGGGCAAACTCCAATCGCTGCTCGTAGGTGCGGAGTTGCACGTAATTGGTCGCCACCTCCGAAACCAGCAGCAACACCGCATCGTGATAGGCCTCGATCGAAGCGCCCAAGTTGGCGTCGGCCGATTCGATGGCGCGGCGAAAGCGCCCCCAAAAGTCCAGCTCCCAAGAGGCGTTGAACCCCGTGGCCCAAAGGTTCAAGGGGCTGGGAATCGGCAGCGGGAAGCCGGAGCCTGACGGGATTTGGGCGTGTACGTAATCGGCAACCGCGGTCTGACGCTGCGGAAACAGATTGCCGACCGCGATGCCGCGCTCGGCCCGCGAGGCGAGAATGCGAGTGCCGGCAGTCTTGAGGTCGAGGTTCTGCCGATAGGCGGTCTGCACGAGGCGATCGAGGGCCGGATCTGAAAAAACCGTCCACCACGCCTGGTCGTCGGCCGAGGTCGCTTGCAACCGCTGGTCGGCCGCGTCCAGCCACTGCTGCGACACGGCCGCTTGCGGCGGACAGTAGTTGGGGCCCACCTTCCAGCCGTTGTGCCACCATTGCCGCAGGCTCGTGGTGCAGCCGCCGGCCACGAGCAGTGCCAACACCGCGCAGGCGCTGCGAGCCCAGGGCCGGCGCCCGGCAGCTGAAAATCGAATCGCAGGGTTTTCGTCCATGTTCGCCCTGCCCAAGTCGGAATAGCGTTAGCGGTCGGCGCGCGAGTCGCCTCCTTGTTCATCGGCCGGCATGCAAAGCGCGCGTGAGTCCGAGCGTTTGCTGTCGCTGCTGCGATGGCAACGCCAACACCGTAGCGGAAGCCGTGAGACTTCCGACGGGATACATTTCGCTCTGTGTGAGCGTCATATTTGTAGGTGAAGCAAGGCGGCCTTTCCGTAGCCCAGTCCCTTCAGGGCTGGGACAACGCGGCCGCGCAAACCTCTCCTTCCCATTCCGATGCGGGCTGCGGCCGCGTCGGAATGGGAAGGAGGGATTTCGGTTGCCGATGGTAAACCCAGCCCTAAAAGGGACTGGGCTACGGAAAACGAGTGGCGGGAAGCCGCCGCCTCGGGCGTAGCAATTCCGCCTATTTTCGAGACGCACACAGATTTCGCTTCGCGCCCTCGGAATTCTCACGAATTCCGCTACCACAGCGCGCTAAGCCGGCTGGGCACCGGGGCGGCCGTCGAGGACCACGAATGATTGTCGATCGATCCGCGGCGCGCCCGGCCGGCTGACGTACTCCACCGTGCGGTAATGCGACTGCCACCGATCGGGCGTGACTTCGCACGCCACGTAACCGCGCTCGCGGTTGTAGAACTTCACGAACGGGTTCTCGGCCAGCACGCCGGCCGTGTCGCCTCCCGTGGGCTTGCCGTCGCCGCCGGAAGTGATGGACGTGCCGACGAATTCGGTGCCCACCACCGGTGAGCGGCGATCGGCCGCGTTGACTTGCAAATCGTTGACCCAGTTGCTGTGAATGTCGCCGGTGAGCACGATCGGGTTGGCCACACGGCCCTCGGCCAGAAACTTAAGCACCCGCTGACGATTGGCCTCGTAGCCGGGCCATTGGTCCATGCTGTAGGCCACGATCTCGCCGGGCTTGCGATCCACGCGTGCCATCATTACTTGCTGCGCCAGCACGTTCCAACGGGCCGGCGATGCTTTCAGCGTGCGATACAGCCATTTTTCCTGCTCGTCGCCCAGCAGCGTGGCATGCGGATCGTACACGGCGTCGCACGGCGGCTTGTTGCCATCGCCGCAGGGCTGATCCGTGCGGTACTGCCGCGTATCGAGCATGGCAAACGAAGCCAGCCGACCAAAGTTCTGCTGGCGATACATGCGCGCGTTGGGCCCTTGCGGAAGCTGGGCCTTGCGCAGCGGCATGTGCTCGTAATAGGCCTGGTACGCCCGGGCGCGGCGCGCGAGGTACTGGGCCGGATCGATGCCCGGCTCTTCCGACACCACGCCGGCGCAATTGTTGTCGAACTCGTGGTCGTCCCAGGTGACCATCCACGGCACCAGCGCATGAGCGGCCTGCAAGTGGGCGTCAGTTCGATATTGCGCGTAGCGCGTGCGATATTCGTCCAGCGACACGCACTCCGGCCCGACGTGCTTACGCACGGCCTTGGGCCGGGTTCCGTATTCGTAGATGTAGTCGCCCAGGTGGATGATCAGGTCCAGGTCTTCCCGGGCCATGTGTTCGTAAGCGGTGAAGTAGCCGTACTCATAATGCTGACACGAGGCAAAGGCGAAGCGCAGCCGCTTCGGCAGGCTGTCTGCCGGCGGGGCCGTGCGGGTGCGACCCAGTGGGCTCGTTTCGCCCGCGGCCGTGAAGCGGTAGAAGTACCAACGATCCGGCTCCAAACCCGGCACTTCCACATGAATCGCATGCGCGGTTTCCGGCGTGGCCACCGCCGTGCCGCTGGCCACGACTTGGCTCATCTTCTCATCCCGCGCCACTTCCCAGCCGACCTCGACGCTTTCGGCCGGCATGCCGCCACCGGCCAGCGGATCGGGAGCCAAGCGCGTCCACAGCACAAAGCCATCCGGCGTCGGCTCGCCCGAGGCCACGCCGAGCTTGAAGGGATGATCCTTGAGCCGCAGCGCGCGGCGAACCACCGCATCGGCCGGCCGGCCCAACAGCGGCCAAGCCGCTAGCGCGCCGCCTGCGGCGAGAAAACCACGACGGGTCCAACTACGAGCGGCAACATGAAGCTTAAGCGGCATGGCGAGGGTATCCGGCGGGATGCGAGGGGAACTTTGCCCACGTAGTCTAACGGCTGCGGCGGCCGTGTTTCAATGAAGCGATCAACGGTGGGGTGTGCGTCTGGCCGAATTCGCCGCGTTATTGCCGCTTGACGCAGATTGAGATCTGCAATTAGGCTTGCAACGATGACCATTCGCTACTTCGCAACTGGCGCCGTATTCGTGCCGATTCCGCTGGCGAGCGGTTATTTCGTGAAACCTGGACCTGGCACGGTGGTCATGTCGCTTCCGCCCAACCCGACTGTACCCGCGGACGACGCGCACTGGGCGCAACTCGAAGACACGCTTCCGCCAAACGATGAATTGCTGGCCTCTGCATGCCGGCATCGCGCACCCCAGCAATGGTACGATGAGCAAACTGGCCCGTGCTGACGCGACGCAGCCTGTTAAAGTTACGCGGTCTCGGGCGAGTTTCGTGGAGGTGATTTGGGCGGGAATTCGACGCCCGGTGGCCGCGCCGAATTGCGGTCGTCGCGCGCTAAGGTCAAATGCGGGAACTCTTTTAGAAGCCAGCGGCGGTTTTTCGCGCTTAACGGCGCCTAAATGCCCGGGTGGAACGTCCTGCATAGTCAACTCAGTGGCTGATAGCTTGGTGCGGCGCCGTCAGGATGTTCATGTACGAATGGCCGCTGTCCTTTGATTCCCAAGCTCCGTTGATGTGGTCGGTGATTTTCAGGACATCCGTTTCCACCGTGCTTCGCCAAAGATTTGGGTTGTACGGCAGAACGCGCATGAGGTTGTCAACGTCGAATATTGGCCCGGTCCCTTCGGCCTTTACCAGGCAAACGGGCTTCATCAGTGCAATACGAATGCCAAGCTCAAAGAGGACGCTTGGATTGTGGTCTGTCAGGTCAGCGATCACCAGTTCAGCTTGAATCAACTGGTTGATGATCGTGTGGTGGATCACGTCGCTCCCCTCACGCCTTGCAGTCTCGACGGCGAACTGGGCGGCGTTCCCTGCTGGGGTAATCAGGCTTTTTAGCACTTCGTCAAAGAAGCCCCTGGGACGGGGCACCGCGCCCTTCTCGCTAAAGGGCATGATTACGAAGGCGGTCTTGTCAAACTTCCCCCGGGGCTGCCCAACGATGGTTATGTCGACTGAGTCTTGTTTGTCCTTTCCGCTGGATGGAGACGGGACGCCGCCCAGTCCATCTGCAATTTGGAGGAATTCGCAATTCTTCTTGAACAAGTCGATGAATTCGTCGTGTTCCGAGGTGTCAAGGTTAAACTGGTTCAGCAACACGTTGCTTACGAACTCTCCCTCAGGCATCGCGCTGCTGCCGCCGTAGAACTCGAAGACCTTCTTGAACTTGTCGATCTTGAAGAACGCCTCGATCTGCTTCGCGCGGCGAGAGACCGCATCGGGAGCGTAGACGATGGCTCGGCCGATGTCATCCAGAGCGATTTGGGCGGTGTCACGGCTCCCAATCGTCAAGCCGTAATCTCTAGCGGACGCGCACAGGTAATAGAATTTTGCGCCTTGCTTCGAGGCGCTCACCGCCTTTGCAATGAGTTCCGTGTCGCAAGGATTTCCGTTGGTTTTGTCTTTGATCGCTTGAGGAATTGAAAGCGCATCTTCGAGCGTATTCTGCGGAAATGGACGGCGGGACCTTTTACCCTTTTCACCCGATTCAGGCTCTTGGACATGCCCGGCCTGGACGGTCTCTCGCCGTCGCGATTTCGTCCTGCGGTTTTTTTTCCGCCTCGCTTTCGGGACCGTTTTTTTGCGCGGTGCCTCCTTGGCAGCGGATGCATCCTCTGGAGATTGCGTGCTCACGTCCCCGTCTGGGACCGTATTTTCTTTCGCCATTGGTGCGCTTTCGTGATGCAAGCCAGGCCGAGGGTTGACCCCGTATTAAAAGGGGGCGACCGGGCGAATTGCAAGGCATGGGCAAGAAATGCCGGGGCATTGCCGTTCCGGCGCTGGGATGGCCGGGGAGGATTACTTTGCACCACAAGATCGACGTGACGACGAATGGACGTGGCAGTGGGCGAATCGAGGCGACGATTGATTGAAAAGATTTCCACGATTAGTCGACTCGATCAGATTCCAGCCCGACCTAAGGCTGACTTTTGCATTTCCTGGACTGCCGGCTCGCGGCGTGTTAAGAAAGACGCCGAGTGCCCACCCCCGCTGCGGCCGGCCGTGCTTCGATTGCGGCTGGCGCTTGCCGAACAAAGGATCTTGCTCATGCCGTCTCGCCCTGCCAAGTCTGCTGCGTCGCGTGCTATTGGCCGTCGCCGTTTTCTCGCCCAATCAGCCGCCGCGGCCGGCGCCGTGCTCTCGGCCCCGGCGTTCGTGCGCGGTACGGATCTGAATAGCAAACTGAATATCGCCATCATCGGCGCGGGCGGACGCGGCGGCAGCAATCTCAAAAACGTGTCGTCGGAAAACATCGTCGCGTTGTGCGATGTCAACGCGACGGCGCTGGACCGGGCCGCGACGCTGTATCCGCAGGCCAGCAAGTTTGTCGACTTCCGCAAGCTGTACGATCAGCCCGGCAAGTTCGACGCGGTCGTCGTCAGCACGTGCGAGCACACGCACGCGTTCGCCACGCTGCCCGCCCTGCAATTGGGCAAGCACGTGTATTGCGAAAAGCCGTTGACGTACAACATTGCCGAAGCCCGCATCATCCGCGAGGCGGCCGCCAAAGCCCGCGTGGCCACGCAGATGGGCATCCAGATGCACGCCAGCGAGAACTATCGCCGCGTGGTCGAAAAGATTCAGGCCGGGGCCGTCGGCCCGGTGCACGAAGTCCACGTGTGGGTATCGCGGGCCTGGGGCTGGCAGCCCTCGGAAGAAGAAGCCAAGAAAAACAAAGACATTGTCTTCACCAACGAGCGGCCGCGCGAGACCTCGCCGATGCCGGCCGGGCTGGATTGGGAGTTGTGGCTGGGGCCGGCGCCTTACCGGCCCTTCAACAACGTTTATTTCCCCGGGCCGAAATGGTATCGCTGGTGGGATTTCGGCAATGGCACGATGTCGGACCTCGGCAGCCATTGGAACGATTTGCCGTTCTGGGCTTTGAAGCTTCGGGCACCGCTCACGGTCGAGGCCTCCGGCCCGCCGCCGCATCCCGACATTGCCCCGGCCTCGATGCAGGCCACGTACGAGTACGGTGCCCGCGGTGAGATGCCGCCGGTGCGCTTGACGTGGTACCAGGGAACCGAGAAGCCGGCCTTGTGGCGCGAAGGCAAGATCCCGAACTGGGGCAATGGCGTGCTGTTCATCGGCGCCAAGGGGATGCTGCTCTCCGATTATTCGAAGCACGTCCTGCTGCCGGAACAGGAATTTGCCGACTACAAGCTGCCGGCCGGCACAATCCAGATTCCGCCGTCGCCGGGAGCCCACGCGGAGTGGATCGCTGCCTGCAAGACCGGCAGCAAGACGATGGCCGACTTCGAATATTCCGGCTGGCTGACCGAAGCGAATCACTTGGGCAACGTGGCCTATCGCGCCGGCAAGAAGCTCGAGTGGGACCCGGTCGCCTTGAAAGCCACGAACTGCCCCGAGGCCGAGCCGTTCATCCGCCGCGCGTATCGCGAAGGCTGGCGCTTGAATTCTTAAGGATCGACCGCGGATCCCAAACAGAACGGAAGGCATTTGAACAGAAGATCGCAAAGAGCGCGAAGAAAGAAAAGGAAGGAGGAGAGGAAGGAAGGTCAGACCCCTTGACCTTCCACCAGCCGCATTGTTCGGACCTCTTCTTCTTAGCGTTCTTCGCGGCCTTCCCTTGGGCCTGAGGCTCAGGGCTCCAAGGCTGTTCAATCCGATTTAGATCAATGCGTGGGAGCACTCGGTCATGGCTCGTATCGCCACTCTATTAATGTTGTTGTCGTTGCTCGATGCGGCGAAAGCTGCCGAGCAAGAGTCGCTGCCCAAGGCCACGATCGACGGCAGCGGGCCGGATTGGAAGCCGCTGGGCGAGGCCGACTTCGTCAACGTCAACGGGGATGCCGATACCTGGACCTGGAACGGCGGCGCCGTGCACTGCACTGGCAAGCCGGTGGGCGTGACCCGCTCGCGCAAGCCCTACACCAATTTCGAGCTCGTGGCCCAATGGCGGCACACAAGCTCCGGCGGCAACTCCGGCATCTTCGTCTGGGCCACCGAAGAAGCGCTCAGCGGCCTGCCGCCGGGCAAGCTGCCGCCCGGCGGAATCGAAGTACAAATACTCGACCACGGCTATGCCGAGCAGTACGAGCGCCGCACGGGCAAGAAGCCGGATTGGTTCACGACCAACGGCGACGTGTTTCCGGTCGGCAAGTCGCAGATGACGCCTTTTGAGCCCGTCTCGCCGAAAGGCAAGCGCAGCTTCCCGCGCAAGCAGCTCAGCAAAGGCGTCAACGAGTGGAACCACTACTACGTGCGGGCCATCAACGGCGAAATCCGCCTGTGGGTCAACGGCGAAGAAGTTTCCGGCGGCAACAACTGCCGGCCGGCCAGCGGCTATCTCTGCCTCGAATCGGAAGGCGCACCGGTCGACTTCCGCGACCTCCGCATCCGCGAGCTACCGTAAGAATTACGCCGTTTTGAATCGAAGAACAGACAATTTGAACAGAAGGCCGCGAAGGACGCTAAGAAAGAAGCGGAAGAGAGATCTCGATCGTACGGATGCGCGTTCCGTTGGGGAAAGTCACATTGCTTTCTTGGTCTTCCTTAGCGTCCTTCGCGGCCTTCTGTTCAATGGCTTCGTATTCCTAGTCGCGCGGTAGCCCGGCTAGCGTCACGGGCCAGAAGTACGGCAGGTTGTCCGGTTCTTTCCAGCCGAATTGCAAATACCATTCCGGCTTTTTCCGCAACAGGTTCGAGCGGTGCGATGCGTGGAACTTGCGCGAGCCGAGCCACGAAGGCCGCTGAGAGCCACGCCTTGAAGTGGTCAGGCGGCCCAGCTTGATGTTGCGGTAGCCGCGACGCTCCCATTCCGCCAGACAGGCATTGTAGTATTCGGTCAAGGCGGCCGGATGCTCGCGCCACATCAGCACGGCCGGATGGTTGCGCCAGGCCGACATGAGGCCCTGGTTGCAATTCAGAATCTGCATCGCCTCGACCCGTTGCTTGCCCAGCCGCTGGTTATCCAGGCAGCGGAGCGAACGCTCGAAGCTGGGGTAGGGTAAAAAGGTCTGCATGATCCTACAATGATCGGCTGGCAGGCTCGGATTCACGATTTGTGCGGGAGGGGACGCTCATGCGATTGGCCATCACCGGGGCCACGGGGTTTCTAGGTCATTATATGGTGTCGCACCTGGCCGGCGCGGGCCATCGCTGCCGCTGCTGGTATCGGCCGGATAGCGACCGTGGCGGGCTGGATAGCGAACTGATCGAATGGCTGCCAGGCGACCTGGGCCAGGCCGATTCGATCGCGCCGCTGGTTGCCGGCTGCGACGCGGTGGTACACGCGGCCCTGTATCATCCGGGCGGCGGCTTTCGCGGCGGCGAAGGCGACCTGCTCGACTTCGTCGACACCAACGTGCTGGGCACGCTACGGCTGATCGAAGCGGCGCGCAAAGCCAAGGTCGGCCGCTTCATCTTCATCTCCAGTTGCGCGGTCCACGAAAAAATCCTGTCCGATCGACCGCTGGACGAAACGCATCCCACCTGGAGCACCAGCCACTACGGGGCACACAAGGCGGCCATCGAGCAGTTCGTGCACAGCTACGGCTATGGCCAGGGCTATGCGATTTGTGCCCTGCGGCCGACCGGAATTTATGGCGTCGCACGACCGGTCGAAGACAGCAAGTGGTTCGAGCTGGTGCAAACCGTCGCCGCCGGCCAGAGCGTCGAGTGCCGCCGCGGGGGCAAGGAAGTCCACGCCGTCGACGTGGCCCGGGCAACGGAGATCTTGCTGACGGCTCCGGGCATCGCCGGCGAAGCGTACGATTGCTACGACCACTATATCTCTGAGTTCGAAGTGGCCACGCTCGCGCGTCAGATCAGCGGCAGCACCAGCCGGATCATCGGCGAGCCGCCCAAGCCCAAGCACGAAATCATCACTGCCAAGCTCCAAGCCCTCGGCATGCGCTTCGGCGGCCAGGAGCGATTGGAAGCGACGGTGCGGGAGCTGGTCGGAGAATGCGGAAGTAGGAATGCGGAATGATGAATGCCGGAACTGGCACCAGCTCCTCCATTCATCATTCATCATTCATCATTCATACTTCATCATTTCCCTGGAACAGCCGAAACAGGCCGAAAATCTCGGCCTGGGTCAGTCCGCTGCTGGCGTGGCCGGGGACGTCGGTGAAGATCGAGTCGAACAGCTCGCGCTTTTCGCGCAGCACCTGGTCGATTCGTTCTTCGATCGTATTGCTCGCCAGAAAGCGCGTCACGGTCACCGGGCCGGCGGCGCCGATGCGATGAGCCCGATTGATCGCCTGGTCTTCCACCGCCGGGTTCCACCAGCGATCGAACAGAAACACGTAGCCGGCGAACTGCAAGTTCAAGCCCACCCCGCCGGCGCCGTAGCTGATCAGCAGCACGCTGCGGCGCGGATTGTCGCGAAACTCGTTGAGTACGGCGTCGCGCTTGTTGGTGGGGATCTGGCCATGATACTCCAACGGTGAATACGCTTGCAGCCGATCGGCCAGCGTGCGAAGCGTTTCGACCCATTGGCTAAAAACCACGGCCTTGCGGCCGCTGGAGGCGATTTCTTCCAAGTCGGCACTTAGCCGCTCGAGCTTGGCGCTGGCCCCGGTGGCCGGGTCAAAGTTGCAGATCTGCTTGAGCCGCAGCACCAACTCGAACACGTGCTGGATCGTGATCGATTCGCCCAGCTTCTCCAGCCGCAGCACGCCTTCGTCCTCGGCCATGCGATAGGTTTCGCGCTGCTGGACGGACAGATCGATGTCGGCGTCGCGGAACGTCTTGGGCGGCAGGTCGGAGAGCACTTTGTCTTTGGTGCGCCGCAGCACGTATTCGCTGGCCACCTGGCCCATGCGGCGCGGTTTCATACCTTCGTGCAAAACGCCGGGCGACACAAACTCGAAAATGCCGACCAGATCATCCGGGCTGTTTTCCACCGGCGTGCCGGTCAGGGCCCAGCTTCGGCGACGCGGAATCGCCCGCACAATCTCGCTGGTGGTGCTCGAGCGGTTCTTGATGCGCTGCGACTCGTCGAGAATCATCAGGTCGAAAGTGAGGCCGCACTCGGCCAGCACCTCGTGGTCTCGCTGCAACAGTTCGTAATTGGCCAGCCGCACCGGGCAGTCGGGCAACTGCCACTGCCAACGCCGCCGCGCGCTATCGCCTTCAACTACCGTCAACGGCACCTCGGGCGCCCATTGATGAAACTCGCGTTGCCAATTCGTCACCAGCGGCTTGGGACAGACGAGCAGCACGCTGCGTAATTCGCCGGCGTGCAGTAGCAGCCGCACGGCCGTGATGGCCTGCATCGTTTTGCCCAGCCCCATCTCGTCGGCCAGCACGGCCGCGTAGCGGGGATACAAAAACGCCGTGCCTTCCATCTGATAGGGATACGGCTGGAAGGGAAACTGCAAGCCGCCGCCGGCCACCAGCACCTCGAGCGACGGCTGCAAGACGTAGTACAACCGATCGGCCAGCTTGATGATGTCCTTCGGCGGCTGGATGCGGGTCGCGCGCTGGGGCGGCTGCCCGCTGGGTGGCATCGGCGGGGCGGCGATCGCCGCTGCGTTCGCGTTCGGCTGGGGCGCGTCGACCGATTGCCAGGCGAGTGGAAAACTGAAGCTGGAAACCTTCAGTTTCGGCTGGGGCAAACGGAGAGAAACGACTCCCACCTTGCTCTCGGCGGCCAGGTCGAACGACTGGATTGCCGGCGCGGCCGGCCAGTCGGACTCGGAAAATGCCGCTCGCGGGGCTTGCTCGAACGCTTTCAGCGACAGCTCGAACACGCGGGGCGGCGCCGGCGGCTGCCAACTCCAGTGGTCCGTCGTCGCCGCGCTCATCGGCCGCTCCGCTGGGCCTCGCCGATCGCCTCGCGGATGCGCGCAAACGGCTCCGAAAGGTCCCAGCGAGCCGCCAGCGGTTCCAACTGCGCCACCACGGCCGCCTGCTCGCCTGCGTAGTCGGCATCGAGCGCCAGCCGATGCCGGCCCAAGCCGAAACTCACCAGCCGCGGCCCGCGCGGGTGCGCCGCATCTACGCGCAGTTGAGGAACGGGCCCAGTAGCCGCCGCGCTCTCGGCCGCTTCAATCAATACAACCGGAACATCCACGTGTCCGCGCATTGCTAGCATGGGTCCGCTATCAATGCACGCTAGCACCGGGCGCTGCCGCGCGGCGGCAAACAGCGTCTGGCCGATTTGCTCGCCGTAGAGATAGCTCGTCAGCGTGGGACCGAAGAGAATCTCTTGCGCTCGATTGGTTTTCACCGGAGCCGTGCAATGGAACTCCAGCGGCCGGCCCCGGGTATCGAGCACCAGGAAGCCACCGAACAGTCCATGCGGCTCGTGCTCGACGACGGTCAGAAAGCCAACGGCAAGCGGCGCGGTCTCGGCCCGACCCCCCATGACCCCTCCGTTCAAAGCGAACCGGCCTCAAAAGTTGCAGACACACAAGCTGCTGTGTGCCGTCGTCAAAGCTGGGCCGATTCCTAGGTGCTAGCTGCTATCGGCAACGATGCTGGCAAGCGATTTGCAAGCTGGCCAGGCGCGAAGGGACACCGGCAGATAGATCGGGCCGCGAGTGGAAATGACTTTACTTCGCTTTTCCGCCGCGACTTAGTCGCGGTGCTTGCACCGCGATTTGCCGGCACATTTTGAAAGTTGGCGCAAACTACTCGCATTGGCCGACAGCGGCATTTATACTGTGAATTCCTCGCCACGACCGGCCGCTGGTCGCCAGCGTTTTTTCGAGGGGCTGACAACTGAAGCTTCCACAGGGGAAGCTTGCACGGGCAAGAAAACGGCCGGCGACTGCCGCATTCTGAGGGAAACGTCCCCTCGGAAGGCCACACTGGCAACCGGCACGCAATAGTAACCAGCAAGCAAAGGGCGAATGCATGCAGGATCGGCAACCCACTGCACCGCTGTTTCCGCCAGTGAATGTGACCACCGGCACGGCCCCAGCGCCCGCGCCCGGCAACGAGCGCGGGGAGACCGAACATACGCGCCTGCTACGCGAGATTCTGTCGGCTCAGGACCGGCAGAACGAGCTGCTGGAAGAGCTGGTATCGCAACTTGGATCGGTGCAACGGCAGCGCAACCAGGAGCTGGCCCAGTGGAAGGCGGCCAACCCGGCGCTGGCCGCCAGTTGCCGGCAGGCGGCCGAAGCCTTGAGTCGCGTGCAAACGTCGTTTCTGCTGACGCTCACTGACGAAGTCAACGCCAATGCCGAAGGCTTGGCCGAAGGCGAATTTCTGTTGAGCGAATTCGTCGACCGTTTTGGTCCCCGACTGGCCCATCTGAATGGCGTGCTGCAAGTGCTGGCGCAGTTGAGCGCCCAGAGCACGCCTTAGGCCGCACCAGGTCCGCTGGAGTTGCAGGCTCGCGCGAGGTTGTCCATGCCGCTGGAACTGGTCGAGGCCGCCATGCCCGACGGTCTGCGGCTGCACGGCGCCCTGCACACGCCCGGCCAATCCGCGCCAACTGCCCCATCGACAGCCGTTCTACTGCTACACGGCACGGGCAGCAATTTCTACAGTTCGTCGCTCTGGGCCGGGCTGATTCCGCGCATGCTCGAGTGGGGCCTGGCGGCGTTGGCCGTCAACACGCGCGGGCACGACGGCGTCAGCTCATGCCGCGGCTTGCCCAGCCAGCGGTTCATCGGTTCGGCGTACGAGCAAGTCGATCAGTGCCGGCTCGACGTGGCCGGCTGGCTCGATTGGCTCCTCGGCCGAGGATTCGAACGCGTGGTCCTCGTCGGGCACAGCCTGGGAGCCGTGAAGGCACTGTTTAGTCTGGCCGAAGCCAGCCATCCGGCAGTCGCCTCCACGGTGGCGCTTTCGCCGCCGCGTTTAAGCCACGAGCAATTCACGGCCGGCCCGCGCGGGCCCGGCTTTTTGGAGGAATATGCCCGGATGGCGGCGATTGTGAATTCGGGCGCGGGCGACACGCTGGTCGAAGTGCGTTTTCCGCTGCCGTACCTCGTGACGGCTGCCGGCTACGTGGACAAATACGGTCCCGCCGCGCGCTACGACCTTACTAAGTTGATCGAGCACATTGCTTGCCCGCTGCTGATTACCTACGGCACGGTGGAAGTGCAGCAAGGCATGGCCTTTCGTGGCGTGCCCGAGGCCTTGGCTCAATTGCCCGGCTATGGCCAGCGCTTTGCGGTGCAACTCGTGGCCGGCGCCGATCACATCTACTCCGGCTGCCACGGCGAGCTGGCCGCCCGGCTCGAGAAGTGGCTCACAGCGGTCCTTGGCCAGGCGCGGTAGCGGAATCCGTGAGGATTCCGAAGCTCGCGCGCAGCGGGCCGGAAGTCTCACGACTGTCGTGAGGCTTCCGACGGACCTTTCTACGAGCTTCGGAATTCTCACGTTCTTCCGCTACCGGCGACGGACAAATCGGCATCATCAGCACGACCGCTACCGCCATTAAAGCCGGCAAAGACGGCAGATTCTCGCCAGCTTCGCTAGCGTTTTCGTGTGGCAAAAGTGCCTCGTCAGAGCGCGAAAAATTCTTGAGAATATTTTCGTAGCGCTTAAGACGTTGCTGCCGCAATACTTCATATTGTGCGGCGCGCGAACTGTAAAACTTTTCTGTTTGCAGTTCTACAATCTGGACGCCAAATTCTGAAAGAGGTAGCGCTCGAGGCCTCGCGCCGCGCTCATGCTGCAATAGCCGCGGCATGCCGGTTGCGGTCCGTCAGGTTGCTGCTGGTGTTGGGTGTCCGTTTGAGGCAGGTGACGGCTTGTGAGCCGCAGCGCGGCCGGTGAAAAGAGGAAAGTATGAAAATCGCAAAGCGATGGCTGGTTTGCACCGCGTTGAGTTCCTCCTTGGGCATAGGCTTCTGGTGCACGGGCGCCCAGGCTCAAGCACCTTGCTGCGGCCAGCAGTGCCAAGAGTATCGGCTGTCGTACAGCACCGTGTACGAAGAGCGGCAAGTAACCGCCTACAAGGTGCAGTACGAGACCGCCTACGAAGATCGCCCGGTCACTACCTATCGGCCGGTGATGGAAACGCAGATGCGCGAGCGACGCTACACGGTGGCCCGCCCGGTGTTCGAAACGGCCGAGCGTGAAGAGCGCTATACCGTCCAGCGGCCGGTGATGGAAACGCGGATCGAAGATCGCAGCTACGACGTCGTGCGCAACGTTTTCGAAACCGCGCAGCGCGAAGAACGCTACCTGGTGGCCCGGCCCGTGTACGAGACCCAGGAGCGCGAGGAGCGGACCATCGTTCAGCGGCCAGTCTGTGAAACCAGCGAACGCGAAGAACTGTACAACGTGATGGAGCCCGTCACGACCTATCGGGCCATGCAGGTCGATCAAGGCGGCTTCGTCAATCAAACGAGTTATCAACCCGGGGCCATCTCTCGGCGGCTGGCCTGGCAGTCTTCGGCTTGCGTGGTCGACCCGGCCACGGGCCAGACCGGCTATCAGCCCGGCGGCCTGGCCTGGGTGCCGATGCAAGCCCCCGGCACGTATCAGGTGGCGCGCGTCTGGCAGCCGAACGTGGTGACCGTGCAGGTTCCAGAAACCAGCATGGTGGCTCGGACCATGGCTCGCCGCGTACCCGTCCAGACGGTGCGCATGGCGCAAGAAGAAGTCGTACGCAAAGTGCCCGTGCAGGTCTGCCGCATGGTGCAGGAAGAAGTCGTGCGGCAGGTTCCTTACACGGTTTGCCGGCAAGTGACCGAGCGCGTGGAGAATAAGGTGCCCGTGCAGGTCTGCCGGATGGTGTGCGAAGAAGTGGTGCGAAAGGTTCCTGTGACGACTTGCCGCATCGCTTACGAAGAGCGGGTCGAGCAGCAGCCGGTGCAGGTTTGCCGGCAGGTGGCCGTGGCCGGAACCATTCGCATTCCGCGCACGATCGAAATGAAAATCCCGGTGACCTACACCTACCGCGTGCCGCGCACGGTCGTCTACAAAGTGCCGATCGATCCCTGCGGCAACGACCTGGTGGTGCCGGAAGCGACGATGCCCGTGATCACGGTCCCCGCGGTCACGGTGCCGACGGTTATTGAGCCGGCCATCCCCCGTGCCGTCGCTCCGGGCGCGGCACCGGCCATTTCGCCAGCTTCGCCGCCGGCCAAAACCGGCGATGCGACCACCCGGCCGTCACTGCCGTCGACATTCCAATCGCCCGAGCCGGTCGATGAATCCGCCACCGGGCAGACCAAACCGCCGGCGGCCAAGAGCGGCACGTCCGCCACTCCGCCGGCCGGCAGCAACACGACGCCGCCCGCGGGCAAGAGCCTGTAAACGCGGACGAAAGATTGGGGCCGGCCGCGCTTTTGCCAGCCGGCTGGTTGACAGTCGTAGCGTAGCCCTGGAGACTAGCGCCCGGCCGCTTGAATCGCCGCACGCACCCTTTCGGACGCCCGCAGCGCGGGCGATTCGATAAGTCAATCCCGCGAGGCTTGGATGCCGGACATCTCCCATTCGCACGACGATGCCCAGACGGCCAAGCTGGCCGGCGCGCGCGTGGTCCTGCTCGGCAAACTGGCCGGCATGTCGAAGCGCGACGCCCAGCAGTTGCTGCGAGCCCGGGATGCCGTCTGTGTCGAAGCCGGCCAGCCCTGCGATTTGGTTGTAGTCGGCGAGCGTGAGCTGCCGCTGGACGATGCGCCCGAGTGGCTGAATCAGCCGGCCGAAGCCGGCGCGGCGCCGGCCGAAGTGATCACCGAGACGCAGCTTTGGCAGCGGCTGGGCCTGGTGGACGCCGAGCGCAGCGTCCACCGGTTGTACACGCCGGCCATGCTGGCCGATTTGCTGGGCGTGCCGGTGGCCGTGATTCGCCGCTGGCATCGGCGCGGGCTGATCGTGCCGGCCCGACAGGTGCGGCGGCTGCCGTATTTTGATTTTCAGGAAGTGGCCACGGCCCGGCGGCTAGCCGAATTGCTGACTTCCGGTGCCACGCCGGCGGCCATCGAGCGGCAGTTGGCGGCGCTCAACCGTTGGTTGCCGGGCATCGCGCGGCCGTTGGCCCAGTTGTCGGTGATGGTCCAGGGACGCGACCTGCTGCTGCGGCAAGGCGATGGTCTCGTGGATGCGGCCGGGCAGTGGCGGTTCGATTTCGACGCCCAAAATTCGCTGCCGGCCGACGAGGCGCCGACGCTGCCATTTTTGCCCGTTGCCGGCTCGCCCGATGCCGCGCCGACTTCGCCCGAAGAACTCTGCCAGTGGGCAGCGGAACTGGAAGAAGCCGGCCAGTTGGAACAGGCGGCCGATGCGTATCGAGCGGCGCTGGTGGCCGGCGGCCCGCGCGCCGAGATCTGTTTCCAACTGGCCGAGTTGCTGTATCGGCTGGGCGATGTCGCGGCCGCTTGCGAGCGCTATTACATGGCGGTCGAGTTGGACGAAGATTACGTCGAGGCCCGCGCCAACCTGGGCTGCGTCCTGGCCGAGCGGGGACGGCCGGAATTGGCCATCGCCGCCTTCGAGGGGGCGCTGCGCTATCACGGCGAGTATCCCGACGCGCACTATCACTTGGCCCGGCTGCTGGACGAGGCGGGCCAGCACGTCCTCGCGCGTCGGCACTGGGAGTCGTTTCTGCAACTGGCAGCCGATAGCCCCTGGGCCGACACGGCGCGCGAGCGGCTCGCCAGCCAACCGTAAACGGCTCGAATCCTCGGGTTTTTAGCTATGCGGGGGGTAAAAAAACGCCCCGTTCGTGGCCAGCGGACTGCCGATTTGGTTAAGAACAGGTTAAAATCGACACGGCGGCGCAAGCACATTTCGACCGGCATCTGGTAAAAAGCGCGTCAGCAGGGGCTTACACTCGGCTTCGCGGCGCAGCAGTCCATGGATCAGATCCTCTATCAGTACAAGCTGAACCTCACGACATGGATGTACCTATCGTCGCTGCTGACGATCGCCATCTATTTCAAGTTCAGCCGCCTGTGGAGCCTGCGTAATCTCGACCTGCTCGGCCTGATCGCCCTGGCGCCGGGCCTGCTGCTGGTGAGCCTCCAGGGGCAAGCCAACCAGATCGGCTATATCTGGTTGTTTGGCACCGGGGCGTTCTTCCTGGTGCGACTGCTGCTGGACCCGATGCTCGTGCGGCGGCCGCTGTTGGAACCCAATCTCACGGCCGGCGGCTTGACGTTCATCGCCGTCTCGCTGATGGCGTTCATGCTGGTGAACGTCCTTACCAAGGATCCGCAGGAGAGCGATCTCGACGGCCCGCGCCGGCTACGGGCGCTCATGGCCCGGCGCGAATCTTCGACCGATACCAGCCTCTCGAAGCTCGGCCCCGGCTACGCGCCGATGCATTTTCTGCCTAGCATTTCGATGCGCGCGCTGATGCCGGCCGATCCGCAATTGTCGGAAGAGAGCGGCCGCTACAAGGCCGATCTGGCCACTGCCCGCACGATGGCGATACTCTCGCACCTGGCCGTCGTGCTGGGCATCGTGCTGATCGGCGTGCGGCATTACGACAACATTCGGACGGGCATTGCCGCCGCCACGCTGTATCTGCTCTTGCCTTACACGGCCGAGATGACCGGCCGCATCGACCATGTGCTGCCGGCTGCGCTGTTGGTCTGGACCGTCGTCGCCTACCGCCGGCCTTTGATCGCCGGCATGCTACTGGGATTGTGTACCGGCGTAATTTATTATCCGGTGTTTCTGCTGCCGCTGTGGTGCGGCTTTTACTGGCAGCGCGGGCTGTTGCGTTTCCTGCTCGGCTTCTTCGTCATGTTGGCGGCCCTGGTGGCCAGTCTGGCGTTCATATCGCAGGACATGAATTCGTTTCTGATGCAGGTCAAGATGATGCTGGGCTGGACCAGCTTCTCGCTCGACAGCGGCGCCCAAGGGTTTTGGGCCATGAGCGATTCGATCGGCCCTTATCGCATTCCCGTGCTCGTCGCCTTTATGGTGATGAGTGCCGGCTTTGCGCTCTGGCCGGCGCAAAAGAACCTGGGCACGCTCTTGAGCTGCTCGGCGGCCGTGATGCTGGGCACGCAGTTCTGGCACGCGCAATCCGGCGGCCTGTACATGGGCTGGTATCTGCCGCTGCTGCTGCTGACCGTCTTCCGGCCCAATCTCGAAGACCGCGTCGCCGTCACCGCGCTGGGCGAAGGCTGGTGGGGCCGCCGCCGTTTCCAGGTCAGTCATCACCAGGCGGCATAGCGGTAGCGGAATCCGTACGAATTCCGAGCAATTGTAGCCGTAGCGGAATTCGTACGAATTCCGACCACTTGCGCGCCGCGTCGGAAATCTCACGATTTCCGCTACGACGTCCTGGCTCGCATTACCCGCGGCGTGCGTCGAGCATTTTCGAGCGGCGCTGGGTGGCCAGCCAGCGCTTCCAGGCCGCCACGTCGTAGTTGAAGTTGACGTTGGGCGTCAGCAGCACCAGGGCTTCGAGCACCGAGGGATTGTGCATCTCTTGCGTGATGATCTTCGGTCCCCCGCCCCCCACGCCAAAGCCGGTGCCATTGGGGCCAAAACTCGTGGTGTAGCTGCCTTGCGGCTGCCCGGTCACGAGCTTGAACTTGTGCGTCGTCACCAGTGCGTCGACTAGCGGCGGAATGGCGCTAGTGTCCTTCATGCGGGCCAGACCGATGGCCGCGCGGTTGACGATGTTGTTGTCTTTGTCGTGCAGCTTTTGAATGTAAAAGGCGACCACCTCCGGGCTGGGCGAATTGTCCAAGTGGTCGATGCACGTTTGCCGCACTTCGTCATTCGTATCGTCCAAAGACAGCCCGGCCAGCAACTGCACCGCGGCCGGCGAACCAATGTTTGCCAGCGCATTGACCATGAGCACGCGCACCGACTGCTCGGTTTCGTTGTCAAGCTGGCGCTTGATCGCCGCGACGGCGAACGGATCGCGAATATCGAGAATGCACTTCGTGGCTTCGTCATGGCGGTCGCTGCTCAGCCACTCGCGCCAGCGCTTGAGGTTCGTGTACCAGGTCTTTTCAGCCAGTTCGCTCTTTCGCTGCTCCTCGAGAATCTCGACTTCCTGCGGCAGCCGCCACCGGCCCTTATACTCCACGTAGCCGCGCTCGCTCATCACTTCCTGCTGCGTTTTCCATTGGCCGTCGAACCGGCCATAGCCCAGCGCTCCGCGGGCCGCGGCATGGTCGGGGTCCAACTCGATGACCCGCTTGAGGTGTACCTTGCGGGCCTCGGTCAGCTTCTGCTCGCGGCACCATTCGGCCAGGGCCCATTGCCCGTCGACCGTGTCGGGAAACGTGGCGCGAATTTTGTCGTATTCGACTTCCGCCGGCCGCTTGCGCTGGACTTCCTTGACCTGGTCGCGGGTGAGCGTGATTTCGCCGCCGGCATCGAGCTTGATGACGTACTTCTCGCGCGGCGTTTCGTCGGGATTGGCCAGCGTGCCCTCGACCTTGCCGCCGGTTTTGAGCATGAAGGTATCGGCGCGCGCAACTGCCGGCGCCAAACACCCCATGAGCAGCATCGCCAGCGGCAGTCGTCGTTTCATGTTTTCGTGCCTTCCGTAGGTCCGGCGAGCCGAGCCGGACCGAATTACCAGTCGGCCGCCGCCGTCCATCCCCAAGTGCCGCTCGGCTCGCGGCACCTACGTTTACCGCCCCATCTTGTTAGTATAGGAAGCGGCCGCTGGCGACAGCAACGCGGCAATCGGCGGCTTACCGGTTTTTCCGCTTATAGCGGCCGCCAGCCATGCAATCGGGGGGAAGTTTGCCATGAGCCAGGCAGCCAGCCAGCATCGGGCCGATGCCCCCCACGTATTGCGGTGTGCGGTGCTTACCGTCAGCGATACCCGCACGATCGAAACCGACACCAGCGGCCAGGCGATCGTCGACCGGCTCATGGCGGCCGGACACGAGATCGCCGCTCGCCGCCTGGTGAAAGACGAGCCAACACAGGTCCGGCAGGCGATCACGGACCTGGCGGCCGACGCGGCGACGCATGCCATCCTGGTGACCGGTGGCACGGGAATCAGTGCCCGGGACCGCACTTTCGAGACCATTGCCGAACTCCTGACCCGCACGCTGCCCGGCTACGGCGAGCTATTTCGCTGGTTGAGTTACCAGGAAATCGGCCCGGCCGCCATGCTCAGCCGGGCCATCGGCGGGCTTTGCGGCCAGACGGTCGTGCTCAGCATGCCCGGTTCGATGGCTGCCGTACACCTAGCGATGGAAAAGCTGATCGTGCCCGAGCTGCCGCACCTGGTTCGCGAAGCCCGGCGCTAGCGGGCGGCCCAACTGCTCTGGAGCCCGGCAGCTACGGCCGGGTATCCTACGCCCGCGGCAAACTGCTAGCGGCACGCTCTCGCGCCGCATGCCGCAAGTTCCGATCGTCTGTTTTCGCCGCCGGCCAGGAGGGCTTCTTGCGACGCTTGCTTTTATTGGCACTGCCCGCGGCTATCGCCTGTGGCGGCTGGTATTTCCACGAGCACTACCAGATCGAGCGCGGGCCGACCGGAATCGCCGTCAAGCCGCGCGGGTCGCAGCCCGCCCCGGTCCAGGACACTCGTCCAATTCGTCCGGTGTTGGCCACGGCGGGCGACACGATCCGCATGGCAACGGTCAATCTCGATCCGCTGGGCGAGAGCAAACTGCAGCATCCGGAAATGTCCAAGGTCCTGGCCCAAACGGTCCGTCGCTTCGACTTGCTGGCCGTGCAGGGCATTCGCGCCGACACCTCGGATGTGCTGGCCGGCTTCGTCGAACAGCTCAACGCTAGCGGCCCGCGCTACGAATACATTCTCGGTCCACGCGTCGGGCCGCCCGGCCGCCAGCAGCAGTTCGCCTTCTTCTACAACACCGAGCGGCTCGACGCCGATCACCAGGCCGCATACGTGGTCGAAGACCCCGACGACCTGCTGACCTACGAACCGCTGGCCGTGCCCTTCGCCGCGCATCGCACCGACGGTCCGAACATGACTTGGACGGCAATCAACGTCCTGGTCGATGCCCCGTCGGCCCAGCGTGAGCTGCCGGCGCTGGCCGAGGTGTTCCGCGCGGTGCGCGACGACGGCCGCAAAGAGGACGACATCATCATGCTCGGCGATTTTCGCATCGACGATCAGCACCTACTGGCGGCCATCGCGATTCCCTACTCGGGCTGCGCAATTACGCGCACGACCAGCAACGCGCGTCACACGGCATTGGCGGAAAACATCCTCTTCGATCGCCGCGCGACCGTCGAGTTCTCCGGCCACGCCGGCGTCTTCGATCTGATGCAGCAGTTCAATCTGAACATTACTGAAGTGCTCGAGATCGGCGAGCAATTGCCGGCCTACGCCGACTTCTACACCGGCGAAGGCGCCCGCCGCGGCCGGCTGGCGACGCCCGCGCCGGACAATCGGCTGCGGTAAAGCGCTGTAGCGGAATTCGTGAGAATTCCGAATCGGCGCAAAGCAACGGCACATGAATGTGCCGGCTAATTGGGCGCACTCACGCCAGCAGTTGGCGCACGGCTTGCCCTTCGACGTCGGTGAGCCGGAAGTCGCGGCCTTGGAAGCGATAGGTGAGCCGGGTGTGATCGATGCCCAGGCAGTGCAAGATCGTGGCGTTGAGGTCGTGTACGTGTACGCCGTCGCGGACGATGTTGTAGCAATGGTCGTCCGTTTCGCCGTGCGAGATGCCGCCGCGAATGCCGCCGCCGGCCAGCCACATGCTGAAGCAGCGGCCGTGATGATCGCGGCCGTAGTTGTCCTTAGTGAGCGTGCCTTGGCTGTAAACCGTCCGGCCGAATTCGCCACCCCAGACCACGAGCGTCTCGTCCAGCATGCCGCGCTGCTTGAGATCCTGGATCAGCGCCGCGGTGGCCCGATCGGTGTCGCCGCATTGCACGCGAATCTGCTTGGGCAGATTGCCGTGCTGGTCCCAGCCGCGATGGTAGAGCTGAATGAACCGCACGCCGCGCTCGGCCAGCCGCCGCGCCAGCAGACAGTTGCGGGCATACGTGCCGCCGCCGCCCGACTCGTCCAGCCCGTACATGGCCAGCGTCTGCCGCGTCTCGCCTGACACCTCCATCAGCTCGGGCACCGAGGTCTGCATGCGGTAGGCCATTTCGTACTGCGCGATGCGGGTGTTGATCTCGGGATCGCCCACCGCGCGGGCGGCCAGACGGTTCAGATCGCCCAGGCCGTCGAGCATTTCGCGGCGCGTGTCGCGGTCGATCCCAGAGGGATCGTGCAGGTACAGCACAGGGCTCTCGCCCGAGCGGAAGCGCACACCCTGGTGCTGCGAGGGCAAGAAGCCGCTGCCCCACAGACGCGAAAACAGCGGCTGGTCGTTGGCCCCGTTGCTGGCCAGCGAAATCATCACCACGTAGGCCGGCAGGTTCGAGTTCTCGCTGCCCAGGCCGTAGCTGAGCCACGAACCCAGACTGGGGCGGCCGGGCTGCTGGCTGCCGGTTTGGATGTAGGTGATGGCCGGGTCGTGATTGATCGCCTCGGTGTGCATCGACTTGACGATGGCAATGTCGTCGACGACGCGTGACGTGTGTGGCAGAAGCTCGCTGGTCCAGGCCCCGCACCGGCCGTGCTGGGCGAACTTGAACATCGGCGCGACGCAGGGAAACGACTTCTGGCCCGACGTCATGCCAGTGATGCGCTGTCCCATGCGGACGCTGGCCGGCAGCTCCTGGCCGTGGAACTTCTGGAGCTGCGGCTTGTAGTCGAATAGGTCGATATGCGACGGCCCGCCGGCCATGTGCAGGTAGATTACACGCTTGGCTTTGGGCGGCAGATGAAACTGCTTGAGCGAGCCGTGACCGCTGGTGTCGGGACCTGCGGGAGGCTGGTTCGTGGCGGCGGCCAACAGCCCGGGGTTCAAGAGCGAGGCCAGGGCAGCGGTGCCGATGCCGGTTGCCGTGCGGCCAAAGAGCTGGCGGCGCGTGAGCAGCAGGCGGTAGGCGTCTTGGGGATTCATGGCTCAACCCTTGGTCACGGTTTCGTCCAGGTTCAGCAGCATGCTGGCCACCACGGACCAGGCGGCCAGCTCGGCGCGATCGAGCGTCGCATCGGGTTTCGACTCGCCGACGCTCAGCAGTTTGTCGGCCAATGTGGGCGTGCGGCGGAATTTGATCAGTTGATGTTCAAAGACCTTGATCAGCACGGCCGCCTCTTCGCTTGTCGGACGCCGGGCGGTCGTCAGCCGAAAGGCGTACGCGACGCGATCAACCGGCGACGAGCCCCCTTCGCGCACAATCCGTTCGGCCAGCTTGCGCGACGCTTCGACATAAGTCGGGTCGTTCATCAGCACCAAAGCTTGCAGCGGCGTGTTGGTGCGCAGCCGCCGCACGGTGCAGGTCTCGCGGTCGGGTGCGTCAAACGTGGCCAGTGAAGGTGGCGGCACCGTCCGCTTCCAGAAGGTGTACATCGTCCGCCGATACAAATCCCGCCCGTGGCTGGGCGTGTATTTCTGCGCCGAATACGTGCCGCCGTAGGCCAGCTCGTCCCACAGGCCGTCGGGCTGGTACGGAAACACGCTTGGCCCGCCGATGGAATCATTCAGCAATCCGCTGGCCGCCAAAGCCTGATCGCGAATCAATTCGGCCGGCAGCCGCACGCGCGGGCCACGCGCCAGCAGCCGATTCTCTGGATCTTTGGCCACCAACTGCGGCGAGACGACTGACGCTTGCCGATACGCGGCCGACATCACGATCAGCCGCTGCATGGCCTTCACATTCCAGCCCGAGTCGCGCAACTGGCAGGCGAGCCAGTCGAGCAGTTCGGGATGCGACGGGTATTCGCCTTGCGAGCCGAAATCCTCGGAGGTCTTCACCAGCCCCGTGCCGAAATACATCTGCCACCAGCGATTGACAATCACCCGGGCCGTCAGCGGCTGGTCGGCGGCCACCAGCCAGCGGGCCAGTCCCAACCGATTGGACGGGGCGCCGGCCGGCAGCGGCGAAAACGACTCGGGCACGCCGGACGCGACCTTTGCGCCGTGCTTGTCGTATTGCCCGCGCACGAGCATGAATGTTTCGCGTGGCTGCGGCAGATCCTGCATGACCATGGCCGTCGGCGAGCTTTCGAGCAGCGTTTGCTCCTGCCGGCGCACGTCGGCCAGTTGGGCGTTGAGCTTGCGCGAGGGTTCATCGCGCTGGGCGAAGTAATAGCCGTGCAGCAATTCGCGGTGCCGCGGCGTGCGTTTCTCCGGCTTGAGCGCCAGCGCATCGAGCACGTCGGCATAGCCGGCTACTTGGCTGACTTCCAACTCCGAGAGCGCGCGATTGTAGAATCGCAGGTCGTCCAGGCTGCCTTGGAAATTCGGCGTGCCGGCCCGGCGGCCGACTTCTACCGGCTTGTCGGTGTGGATCGTGGCGGCGAGCTTATCGCCTTTGGTGTAAACATCGGGCTCTTTGCCGCCCACATAGAGCTTTAAACCCGACAGCTTGCCCGATCCGTCGTAAACCACGGCCACGTGCTGCCAGCGGTTTAAGGGGATCGGCTGCTGGCGCGTTTGCACTTGCAGAAAATCGTCGCCGCCGGCACTGAGTCGAATCGACGCCCCGCCCCGGGCGAGCGAGAACTCCCAGCCGCGGCCTTTGGCCTTGCCGTCGGTGGCGCCGGCGATCGTCATCGAGCCGTCTTCGGTGCGCTTGACCCACGCGGCCACGGTGAACGGCCGATCACGCTCGACCGCGATGGGCTGACCCAACTCGATCCAGCCATTGGCATCCAGCGCCAGCGCCAGGCCGATGCGGCCGGCTTCGTGCGTGCGATCGCCGTGCAGCCGGCCGGGATGTTTGCCAGCGGACCGGTTCGGTGTTTCGTCATTGCCTCGGGCATCGACGGGATAATGGGCCGCCAGTCCGGCCAGCGGCAGTGGCTCGGCCTCGGGCGAGGCAATTTGCTTGCCGCTCCAGGACTTGAATTCCGCATCGGCAGCCTTGATCCGCTGAGCCAATGCCGATTCGAGTTCGACCGCGCGAGCCCGCAGGGGCGACAGTTGTTTCTGTGTGGCGGTGTTGGGCACTTTCAGCAGCGGGGCCGCGTTGCCTTTGCGGCCGTCGAGCCCGTTTTCCGGAACATTATGAAAGAACGCGTACAGCCGGTAGTAATCGCGCTGCGTGATGGGGTCGAACTTATGATCGTGGCACTGCGCGCAGCCGACGGTCATGCCCAGCCAGACCGTGCCGGTGGTGTTGACCCGATCGACGATGTATGCCGCAAGATATTCTTCGGCGATCGCGCCCCCTTCGAAGTTAATCATGTGGTTGCGATTGAAGCCGCTGGCGACTTGTTGCGACAGCGTCGCGCCGGGAAGCAGGTCGCCGGCCAGTTGCTCGACCGTGAACTGATCGAACGGCTGATTGCGATTAAAAGCCTCGATCACCCAATCACGCCAGGGCCACATGTCGCGATGGCTGTCGATGTGATAGCCATGCGTGTCGGCGTACCGGGCCGCGTCGAGCCACTCCAGCGCCATCCGCTCGCCATAATGCGGCGAGGCCAGCAGTCGATCGACTTGCCGAGCATAAGCATCCGGCCGCTGGTCGGCGACGAAGGCATCCACCTCGGCGGGCGTCGGCGGCAAGCCGGTCAGATCGAGCGACAGCCGCCGCAGCAGCGTGGGCCGATCGGCCTCGGGCGAAGGCGCAAGCCCCGCCGACTCGAGCCGGGCCAGAATGAACCGATCGATTGGACCGGCAGACCATTTCTGATGTGCAACCTCCGGCAGCGCCGGCCGCTTGGGCGGCACCAGCGACCAGTGCTTAGCATAGGGCGCGCCCTGCTCGACCCAGGCCTTTAAGAGCTGCTTTTGCGCGTCCGTAAGCTTCTTGTTCGAATCCGGCGGCGGCATTTGCTGGTCGGCATCGGTCGACAGTACGCGTTCGACCAGCACACTGGCGCTGGCGTTGCCAGGCACGATGGCCGGCTGGCCCGACTCGGCCGGCCGCAAGGCCGCATCGCGCAGGTCGAGCCGCAAGCCCGCTTGCCGCTCGTGGGCGTCCGGCCCGTGGCATTTGAAGCACTTGTCCGACAAGATCGGATGGATATCGCGGTCGAAATCGAGCTTGCTCGGGGCAGCCGCCGCCGGCAGGCAAGCCAAGATCCAGGCCAGCGGTGCAAATGCGGCAACACGCAGCATGGCGATATTCCTCGTCGGTTGCCAAATCTAAGGCGGGGATGGCTAGGCTGGAAGCAACAGCAGGCTGGTCACAACAGCGGCAGGTGAGGCAATTTAGTCTACCAATGAAGCCCCACAATTGCCACAAAACCGCTTTCCCCCCTCTCGCCTCGTGGGCGAGGGGAGGTCTGATCAGTCATTCTTTCTGCTTCCGTGCGTTTCTTGCTGCTTCATATCGCTCTTCACCTTCGACAATTCGTATCCGCGACCCCTCCGGCGGCAGCGGCACGTTCGGCCCGACGAAAGTCGTTTCCGGAAACAGCCTGCGTGGATCGGCAAAGCCGAATTCTGAGGTAATCGGATCATGCAGTCGGACAACCCCCAGCTCGCCGAAGATCCATAAACCGCCCGGCGCATCGATCGCCGGAGGCGCAGCGCCTGCACGGAGGCCTTGCGCCTGTAAGACCTCGTGCCGCTGCCGAATCCAATTTAGCGCGTAGCCGACCCACGCCAGCACCGGGGCCGCCACCGCGATCAGCATAAACAGCGTCCGGAGGCGGAAAGTAAACCAGCAGCGTCGGGGGTTCTCGTTCATGCAGGCAGTCTAGCCGGCCGGCCGAAGGTGACAGTCGCTGCTAACACCGCTTTCCTTTTAGCCGGACGTGCTGGAAAGCACTACGCTCCGCCACAGGGCTCCGTCGGGCCGCACCGCCCACTGGCGAAAAGCGTCGATCATCGTGGCCAGCAGCTCTGGAGCGTCGGCGTCGCCGACCCGCATCATTCCGTCAGCGAAGCTGACGTGATCGTACGGCCCCCAGGTTTGGCTGCGCGAGTCGGCATTTTCGAAGTGCACGGCACATCGCGATTCGGTGTAGAGCGTGGTGTAACAGACGTCGTCGGCCCACCACGAACCGCCGCTATGCCGGGCAATCGGCCGGCCGTCGGGGCCGATCAGGTCGGGGCCGTCGAGGCGGTAAATCTTGCTAGCCGGCAGGCGCCATGCGCTCTCGGATGACACGCCTCGCAATGTGAACTCAATCATGGTGTCCGCGGAGAAGCCGGTACTTCGAGCCTTGGAAACACTGCCAAGCTGTTTTTACAGCATGATCGCCAGGGGGGCGAACAGAATCGCGTCGCAGCCCACCGAATCCGCGACCACCGGTTCGGATCACACCGCCTCGCAGGCCGAGCCCCCGCCCGTTATCATGCGCGAAAGAACTTTGCGCAGGCTTTGGGCTGGCACTCGGCGATGGCGATTCACATCGGCAATGGTGCGGGATTTCTGGGCGATAGCCTCGATGCGCCGCGGCGGTTGGTCGAATCGGCCGAATTGGACTACCTCACGCTCGAATACCTGGCCGAGCTGACCCTCTCAATCCTGGCCCGCAGCCGCGAGAAGGACGCCAGCGCGGGCTATGCGGGCGATTTTCTCGAAGTGCTCGCGAGCCTGACGCCGGCGCTCGTGCGACAACCGCAGCTCAAGATCGTGACCAATGCCGGCGGCGTGAACCCGGCCGCTTGCGTTCGCCGCGCGGCTGAGGTTCTGGCGGCCGCCGGGCTGGCCAACGAGCGCGTGGCGCTGGTCACCGGTGATGACCTTCTCGGGCGGCTGGACGAGTTGCAAGCGGCCGGCTGCAAGCTCGCGCACCTCGACACGGGCGTGCCGCTGGCCGATCTGCCGGAGCCGGTGGTCAGTGCGAATGCTTATTTGGGCGCCCAGCCGATTGCCGAGGCTCTTGGCCAAGGAGCCCGGATCGTGGTCACAGGTCGAGTGGCCGATGCCTCGCTCACGCTGGGGCCCGCGGTACACGAGTTCGGCTGGGCTTGGGACGATTGGCACCGGCTGGCAGCAGCGAGCGTCGCCGGACATCTGATCGAGTGCGGCGCCCAGGCCACCGGCGGCTTTTATCCCCATTGGAACGACATCGACCTGGCCGACGTGGGCTATCCCATTGCCGAGTTGGAACCCGACTCGAGCTTCGTGATCACCAAGCCCGGCGGCTCGGGCGGCCGCGTGAACCGCGAGACCGTGACCGAGCAGCTTCTGTACGAGATTGGCGATCCGGCCCATTATCTCACGCCCGACGTCGACGTCGACTTCACGACACTTGAGCTTTCGGAGCAAGGCCCGGACCGCATGGCCGTGCGCGGCGCCACCGGCCGGCCGGCAACTGGAACTTACAAAGTCTCGCTAGCCTACAAGGCCGGCTACATGGCCAGCAGCCAATTGCTGGTCTACGGCCGTGACTGCCAGGCCAAAGCCCGGGCGTGTGCGGCCGTGATCTTCGAGCGTCTGCGGGCCAGCGGATATACGTACCCAGGTTCTTGCGTCGAAATGCTGGGCGCCGGCGAAGCCGTGCCGGGCATGGTTTCCGCGCCGCAGGATTTGCGCGAGGTGATGCTGCGAATCACGGTGCGGCATGCCCATCGCGATGCGGTCGAGCGGTTCACCCGCGAAGTGGCGCCGCTGGCTACGGCCGGGCCGGCTGGCCTGGCAGGATACACGGCCGCCCGCGGCACGGTGCGACCGGTGTTTGCTTATTGGCCCACGCTCGTACCCAAGGAACTGGTGCCCTGGCAGGTGGAAGTCCAGACGGCGGATGCGTGGAGCGCCTTTTGATGAACACAACCACCAAGACAATTCCACTTTCGCAGATCGCGCATGCCCGCAGCGGCGACAAAGGAAATCACTCGAACATCGGCGTGATTGCCTACACGCCCGAGGGCTTCGAATACCTGCGGCGCGAGCTGACGACCCAGCGCGTGACCGAGCATTTTGCCGGTCTCGCTCCGCGCCGAGTGGTGCGCTACGTGCTGCCGAACTTGTGGGCTTTGAACTTTGTGCTTTACGATGTGCTCGGCGGCGGAGCCAGCCAGTCGCTGCGGATCGACACGCAGGGCAAGCTGCTGTCGACGGCCATCGGCGAACTGCTGCTGAGCGAGCCGGCCGAGCTGGCTGCCATGATCCGTCCGAGCACTGCTCCGAACTCCTGACGCGAAGCCTTTCCAATGTCCGATTCGCTGGTGCGCATTCATGTCAGCCCGCCGGGGGCCAGCATCATTCTCAATCGGCCCGAGAAGCGCAACGCGCTTACCCGGGCGATGATTGCCGAACTGAGCCAGGCCCTGGACGATTTGCACCAGGAGCGCCGCGTGCGGGCCGTGATTCTAACCGGCGCAGGACCGGCTTTTTGTGCCGGCATGGATTTGGGCGAGATGCTCGAGACCAGCCGCCAGGACGATGCCCTCGCGCAGTGGCATCGCGACGCGGTGATGTACCTCGATTTGATCTTGGTGATGCTGCGATTTCCCAAGCCGCTGATCGCGGCCGTCAATGGCCCGGCGATGGCCGGCGGGGCGGGGCTGGTGCTGGCCTGCGACCTGGTCGTGGCGGCCGAGAGCGCGGCGTTCGGATTGCCCGAGCCGCTGCGGGGCATCGTGGCCGGCATGGTCGCTCCGCTGCTGCACTTCCGCGTCGGCGGCGGGCAAGCCGCGCGGCTGCTGCTCTCGGCCAGCACACTGCCGGCGGCCGAAGCCCTGCGGATTGGGCTGTTTCACGAAATCGTACACCCGGACCATCTCTGGCCCCGCGCCAGCGAGCTAGCCGCGCAGTGCGCGCGCTGCGCGCCCGAAGCCCTGCAACTTTCCAAACGGCTCTTAAACGAGACGATCGGCGAGCAGCTCACCACGCTGCTCACTGCCGGCGCCGCCGCCAGCGCCACCGCCCGCACCACCGAAGCCGCGGCCGAAGGCCTCGCCGCCTTCCTGGAAAAACGCGACCCGATTTGGCCGTAAGACTGCCTTGGCGGTTTCACTTCGCTGCCGAGGGCGCATTTTGCGATCGTTATGCACTTTGCCGCGGATCCTTGGGTTCCGGAGATTCGCAGGGCCATGATGATGCCTGTCTTTGGCTCGCAGGGCCGGGTCGGCGATGGGGATATTGCGTCGATTGTCGACATCACTCTAGCCCCTCGCAGAGCTGGCTGGCAATACCCGACAAGAACTTACGAGCCCTGCTGCTGGTTGGTCCGATTGATTGCTCCGCGCGCTCGCAGGCAGTAGCATGGCGACAACCGGTTTTGGTCCCTTTTCTGGTGGCACCGCCCGATGGTCCTGACGCTGAAGCAGCATGCCTATAAGCTGATTCGCAACCGGGTGCTGTCCGGCAGCATCCCTCCCGGCGGCCGGCTCTCGGACGACGCCCTGTCGAAAGAGCTGAAGATCAGCCGCAGTCCGATCCGCGAGGCCATCAGCCAGCTCACGAGCGAAGGCCTCGTCGAATACCGCCCGCGCTCCGGCGCGTATGTGCGGGTGCCCGACTTGCGGGAATTGGAAGAGTGGTACGAAACGCGGACGGCGCTTGAAGGCTTTGCCGTAATGCGTGCCTGCTCGCACATTACCGCCGTTCAGCTCGGCGAGCTGCAACGCTTGTGCGACGAAATTGCCGCCGTCATTCGGGCCGTCCGCGAACTGCCCGGCAAGATTGCCAACACGAAGCTCCGCGAGCGGTTCCTCGCGCTCGATCTGGAATTCCACATGCTGATTCTGCATGTCTCCGGCAACGCCTGGATGCTGCGGATCGTGGAAGACTGCAAACTACTGACCAAGGTCTTTGGTCACGTGCAAATCGAACACGACATGCGTCTGCTGAGCCGCAGCCACTTGGGTCATCGGCGCGTTGTTCGCGCGCTGAGAAGGCAGCAGCCCGAGTTCGCGCGCCGCTTGATGGAAGAGCACATCCAAGCCGCCTGCCGAGCCGTGCTCGCCGGATATGCAGCCAAGCGAGCCGCGCCGGACGAGTCGATTTGAGCCGGTAGCGGAATTCGTGAGAATTCCGACGGGGTACCGTAGTCGTCTCGCTCCGTCGAGACGCCTCTCCCCGCCGTGCCCGCAACTCGGCTTGGCGCTGGGCGGGTCGATGGTGATTTCTTTCATCCCGGCGGAGCGGGATGTCTACGGTGTGACGCCGGCGCTGGACGGCCGAACTTTACCAATTGTCGCCGCCGGTAGCGGAATTCGTGAGAATTCCGACGGGGTACTGCGAAACTCTTCGGAAGCCTCACAGCTTCCGCTACAGGAGATTATCTCGTGTCAGCCGGCCGTCGTGTAGGGCCGAGGCGACGAGCGCCGCGTTGTAGCTGGCGGTGGAAAGTTGCTGAAGATCTTCCGGGCCGCGAATGCCGCCGCCGCCGATGAGCTCGACGTGCGGATACTGCCGCCGCAGGCTGGTGGCCAGGGCTTCGGTGCCGACGCCGCCATCCATGCCGACTCGGGCCAGGTCGAGAATCAACAGCCGCTCGATGCCGATGGCAATCGCCTCCGCCGCGATCGTCTCGGGCGATGCGTGATTCCACTGCGCGACTCGCGTAATCGGCCGGCCGTCTTGCAGGTCGAGACTGAAAACCACGCGGGCTGCACCGAGCAGTTCGATGAATTGCCGGAGCCGCTGGACGTCGGGCAAACTCTCCAGGCCGACTACCGCGGCTTCGACCATGCCGGCCGCGATCAGGTTGCGAAGTCGCTCGGCCGTGGGCAGATCGCGTAGGCCCAGATCGACCATCGGCCGCAACCCCGCTTCGGCCACAGATTGATAAACATCCCACGCCGGTTCGGCGCCGGCGATTGCATCCAGATCCGCGAGATAGCTAATGGAAAACCCAAAGTGCTCGACCAGTGCCTGGGCAATGTCGGCCGGCCGGCTGCCGGCGGCGAGTTGGCTGACGATCGGCCGGTATTCGCTGCGCCGGCCGGCAATGCCGCGCACCACTTGTCCGGCCAGCAGGTCGATCACGGGAATGACGCGCAAGCGGAATCCTTGCTGCACTACGAGCGCTCGTCAAAAGCTGGCGTCGACGGTTCGCTTGCCATACAGCGGCAGGTAGCGGTAATAAACTTCGAGGGTCATGATTGCCATGCAGGTGGCGTAGAGCCGGCCGCCCTTGTTGCTCGATTTCTGATCGTCTTTGAAGAACCAACTGCCCGACTCATGTCCCTCGCGGGCCTGGGTGGCGATCAACTGGTAACGCATCTGGCGGTTCCACTGCTGCCAGTCGCTTCCGCCCCAGTGATGCAGCACTTGCGTGGCATAGTAGTTGTAATACATATCGAATTTCGAAGGGCCCCGCTGGCTGAGCCAGCGCACGCCCTTGGCCAGCCGCCGGTCGTCGCGTCGCCAGCCGGTGACCATGCGGCAGAGCAGGCCGACTGCCGTGCTGGTCGGCTCCTTGCCGGGGGCGAGATAGCCGTAAAACGAGCCGTAATCACTGCTCATCGCGTCGAGAAAACGAATGCCGCGCTGGACCGTCGCTCCGGGAATCTTAAGATACGACATTTGTCCGCTGCGCAGGGCCATGAACATCCAGCCGGTCACGGTGACGTCGCCGGGCTCGCCGGGAGCATAGCGCCAGCCGCCGCCGTGCTGATCCTGGGCGTAGACGACAAAATCGATCGCCGCCTGGGCCTTGTCTTTCAAAGCCGGGTCGTGGGTCATGGCATAGGCTTCGGCCAGCGCCATGGCCGAAAGCCCCTGGCCGTACATCGTGCCTTCCATAAAATCGCCGCCGTGCGGAGTCGGCTGCATGCGGCCGGCCAGATAATACATGGCGTTGCGGACGACTTCCTGATAGTCGCCCTGGCGATCGGTGTGTCCGGCGCCGAGAAAACAGAGCAGGCCCAGCGCGGTGGAAGCCGTGGTCGAAGGCTCGTTGCCCGGGTTGCCGCACGCGCCCGAGCAGGGCGCCCCCTGATGGTTGAACCGCCAGGCACCGCTGGGCAATTGATGGGCCGCCAGCCAGCCGAGCCCGCGTTTGACGGCCTGCTCGCTGTCCAGGTTTCCGCCTTCGCTGTCCAGCAGCTTGCTTTTCATCTGTCCACTGCGGCCCGTCAGCGCGCCGGCTGTGCCGACAAACCCGGCGTCCGTGCCCGTGCTTTCGCCCTCGCCGCCGGGGCCCGCACCCGGCCGCAGTGGCCGATCGGTCTTTAGCCCGCCGCGGCGCATGTCGGCCAGCGCCACGTTTTCCAGGCGCGGGGCCGCGATCTGCTGCTGCAAGACCGGCGGCCGCGGGGCGACCACTGGAGTGGCGAGTTCCGGCAGCTCGCCGAGTTCAGGCCCACTGGCGGTTGGCGAGATGGCAGCAACCAGCGACAACCCCGCGGCCTGGCGAGTCACGTGCATCGACCAAAGTCCCATGACGAGTAGCAGCACGGCGTGCACCAACGTGCTGATGACAAAGCTGAACAGCGGCGCTTGCCGCCGGCCGATCCAGCGCAGCACTCGCGACCCGCGCGAACGTGCCGGCACGACGCACTCGGACGCGGTCGTGGCTTTCGGCGGCGGTGCGATCACTGCCCGAGGCACTTCCACCGGCGGCGCCGAAGCGCGGCCGCCCACGGCGGTAGGCCGCAGCGGTAAGCCGGATGGGTTGGGAAGTGAGGTGGACATTGGTTTGTCAGTTGTCAGTTGTCAGTTGCCACGGACCACGGACCACGGACGACGGACTATTAAAACGTTTCGCCGGTGGTGTGCTTTTTGTAGAGGGGAAGATGACGGTAATAGACTTCGAGGATCATCGTGCACAAGGCCGTGCAATACAGCCGGCCGCCGACGTCGTTGGCCGCTTCGGCCATGTACCAACTGCCGGTCTCGTGCCCACGCCGGGCTTGCGTTTCGACCAGGCGGTCGCGGAGCTTGGCGTTCCACCGCTGCCAGGCATCGCCCTCATAATGCCGCAAAACTTGCGTGGCGTAATAGTCGTAATATAAATCGGTGTTTGACGGCCCCCAGCGGTCCAACAGCGCCACGCCGTGGGCCAGCGCGTCGTCGTCGCGTTTCCAGCCGAGCAGCATGCGCGAGAGCAGGCCGATGGCGGTGGTGGCGTGATCGGCCTCGCCGCGGTCCTGGCCGACGGTGTAGCCGTACTGGGCTCCGGCGTCGCGCTGGACGCTGTTGAGAAAATGCGCGGCGCCTTCGATCGTGCGCTGCGGGACGTTCAGATAACCGAGCCGTCCACTTTTGAGGGCCATCAACTGCCAGCCAAAGACCGACGTGTCGCCGGCCATGCCCGGCGAATAGCGCCAGCCGCCGCCTTGCGGATCCTGGGCCGCCGTGATGAAGTTCAGCGCCGCCTGGGCCGGGCCACCCAATTGCCGGTCCTTGGTCATGGCGTAAGCTTCGCACAAGGCGATCGTCGCCAGGCCGTGCGAGTACATCATTCCGCCGGCTTGCAAGTCGCCGCCGTCGGCCGTCGGCCGCATGTTGTGGCCCAGAAAGGCCAGCCCGCCTTGCACGGCCTTCTTGTATTTGCCTTGCTTGTGCGTGTGGCCGGCACCTAGCAGCGGCAGCAGCGCCAGCGACGTGGCTGCCACGCGGGCTTGCACCAGCGTGCCGGGGTGGTCGCAGTGCCCCTTGCAGGCTTTCTGGCGATGATCGAACGACCAGCCGCCGTCGGAAAATTGATGCTGCACGATCCACTCCAATGCGCGATCGACGGCCGACTCGCTGGCATCGGTCGCGCCGCCGGCGCTGATTGCGTGCCGCCGGCTGGTGGCGCTGCGCGCGAGGGCCAGTCCGCTCGAGTCGGCGCCCGCGACTTTGGCCAACAGATCGGGCCCGTCGGTGGCTCCGAGAGTCCACTGCGGCACGGCGTGCAGCAACCGAATGGTTTCCCACGGGCGCTTGCCGAGCGGGGTGATATCGACGCGCATCGCGGCGGCGGCGCTCGCTTGCGGCCGTTCGAGCTGCGCTTGCTGAGCCGTTTCGGCCGCCAACTCGGGCGCAAAATCGACGGATTCCACCGCCGGCTCGCGCTCGACCGTGCTCGCCTCCAAGACGACCGGCACGCTCGCAGGCCGCGGGGGAACGAGCCACCACCATTGGCAGGCGATCATCAGCATGGCATGCACGAGGCTGCTGATCGTGGCCGCCCAAAACGCGCGGCTGGCCGGTCGCATGCTTCGGGCCTCGCCACGGGCTTTTGACGTGGCGGCCTCGCGCTCGTCGGCCGTAGGCAAACGACGAGCGGTAGCGAGCAGCGGATTGCCCGACAACGAAGCCATTGAAATGAAACCGATGGGGTCGGCCGGCGCGGTGAGCGCCGGCAGGCGGCATGCCGGGACCGTGCCGGCAAAGAAGTGGATCAACTTCTATTGTAACTTGCGGGGGCCGTGCATCTTGCGCGGCTTTTCGCCGCAAGGGAATCGAGGCCGGCAGAAGACCGAGCCCGCCCGCTGCCGGAATTAGCGGTTGTAGCGGTCGGATGGGGGCGTGTTCTACGGCTGCTGGTGATGATCGCCCTGGCGGGCCCGGGGAATGGCGTATTCTTCCATCTTGCGATAGAGCGTGGCCCGGCCGATGCCCAGCAGCCGGGCAGCTTCGGGAATGTTGGCCCGCGTGCGTTTGAGGGCTTCGCCGATGAGCTTTCGCTCCCAATCGTCGATTTTCAGCGTCAGCAGGTCGCCCGAGCCGCTTTCGCGCAGCCCCAGGTCGGCGGCCTCGATGCGCTCGCCCGCCGCCAGGACCACGGCGCTATCGATCACGTTGCGAAGCTGGCGCACGTTGCCGGGCCAGGGATACGTCAGCAGCCGAGCGCGGGCCTCGGTCGACAGGGTCAGGCCTGGCCGGGCGTGCAGCCGCGAGAAATGCGCGAGGAAGTAATCGGCGAGCAAGCCGATATCGCCGGCCCGCTCGCGCAGCGGCGGGGCCACGAGTTCGAACACGTTCAACCGATAGTACAGATCCTCGCGAAACTTCTTTTCGCTCACGTAGCTGGCCAGGTCGCGATTAGTGGCAACGATCACGCGCACGTCGACGTTCACTTCCTGCGTACCGCCGACCGGCATGAACGGATGCCCTTCGAGCACGCGCAGCAGCTTGGCCTGCGCGGCCAGGTTCATTTCGCCGATTTCGTCAAGAAACAGCGTGCCCAAATCGGCCTGCTGAAACAGGCCGACGTGATCGCGGTCGGCGCTGGTGAACGCACCGGCCTTGTGGCCGAAGAGCTGGCTATCGACCAGCTCGCTGGGCATGGCGGCGCAGTTGACGGCCAGCAGCGGCCGGCCGCTGCGCGGGCTGGCGCGGTGCAGCGCGCGGGCGATCAGCTCCTTGCCGGTGCCGCTTTCGCCGCGCACCAGCACGCAGCCGCTGGTGCGCGCCAGGCGCGTGATCTTGGCCTTGAGATCGAGCATCGGCGAGCTTTCGCCCACCAGTTCGTCGAAGCCCGGCGAAGCGGCTTTGAGCCGCTCCAGATCGGTGGCCAGCGTCACCTCGTGCAAGGCGCGGCCCAGGGCCACGGCCGTGATGTTGGCCAGCGAAATGGCAAAGTCGAACTGCGGCTGCCGGAAGCGGCCATGATCGAGATACACGTGCACCGCCCCCAGCACCTTCTCGCCCTCGACCAGCGGCACGCACAGAGCATCGGCATAATGTTCCAGGGCTTGTCCGCCAGCGCCGCCGGCGGCCTGCTGGCTGGCAAACCACACGGCCCGCTTCTCGTTGCACACCAAGCGCGTGAGCGACTCGTTCAGCCGCACCGAATCGGCAGCAGCCTCGGGGATGATCAGCTTGGGCTGCAAGCGCCCCAGGTCGTCGATCCACAGGAAGCCCACGACCGAGGCCCGCGTCCGCATCCGCAACAGGTCCAAGGCCGGCGGCAGCAGCGCCTGCGGGTCGCTGGTGCCCAGCAGCTTGATGCACAGTTGATACAGCAGCAGCAGGTCGCGGGCATGTTCGGCGTCGTTCAGCGCGCTGACCGCAAAGTACCGGCTGTCCAGTTCGCCGACCCCGGCATCCTTGACCAGCGTTTGCGTGACGTTGGTTTCGCTGGCAGGGCCGGCCGGCGGCGGCACGGGGCTTTCGTGAAAGGCAAACTCGGTCGAGCCCACGCGCAGGTAGTGTCCGTCGGCCAGCGTAGCCTCGTCCGCCTTCTGGTCGTTGACGAACGTGCCGTTGCGGCTGCTGGCGTCGCGCACGCGCCAGCCGCCCGGCTGGTGCCAGACGACCGCGTGAACGCGCGAGCAGAGCGGATCGGTGAGCATCACCGAGCACTCGGTGCCGCGACCGATGCGGTTGTCCACTTCGGGATCGAGCGAATAGTGATGGCCGGCCCGATGGCCGACAGTCATCGTCAGATAAGCATACAACGGCTGCATCGAGTGCGCTCGCTCTTCTTGCCGCCGATCGGTGCCACGTCGGCTCAACGCTGAGTATAGTTTGGCCGGCGAAGCGAAAACATCCGTCGATCGCAGCGCCGCGAGCGAATTATTTCTCGACCGCCGGCAGTTCGACGCAGACGAACTCCTGGTCGTCGCGCGCCAACACCCAGCGACCGAAAAAAGCCCGGATGCGCGCTGCGGATCGCCTCACTTGGAGCGGCTGCCGGTCGCGCCTTCGGCAGGGGGCGGGCCGAACGTGCCGCTGATGTCGACCCGAATCTTGCCGACGTTGTCGGCGGTGTCTGAATCGTACATCCGCAGATACAGGCGGCCGGAAATCTTGGCGAACAAGTCCGCCTGGTGGCCGATAAAGAAGGGCTTCGGCTTCTTCTTCTCCGCTTCCTCCTCTTCCTTGGTCTTCGCGGATTCATCTTTCGTGGCGTCGCTGGCAGAATCGCCCTCGGGCTTTTCAGCCTGGCCATTATCGGCCTGCGCGTTCTCTCCCTGGGCTTGCTCGGCCGGCTTATCGCCGGAGTTTTCAGCGGACGCGGAATCGGACGATTCGGCCGGTGCCTCGATATTCGCGCTGGGCCTCTCGCCGGGGGGAATGATGATGCCGATCAGCGACCCCAGGTTGAACTGCCGCAACTCTTTGGGGATTTCGATCCCCTCACCGCCCACCGGATAGTGCATGTTCAGCTTCCAGTGGCCGTCGGCCCGGATCATCACCGGCTTGCCTTCGATCACGTCCACGCCCGAGTCCTGCCAGCCCTTGTTGGCCATGACTTCGACCACGACGCGTTTGGCCGTGGCTTGCTTGCCGATGATCTTGGCCAGGCCCGCCTGGGCCGGTCCGTAGTTGGGTACCAGCCGCAGGATCTCGTGATAGCAAGTGATGGCCTTGTCGAGATCCTTTTTGCGCTCATATTCCAGCGCCAACTTCATGGCCCCGCGAATAAAGGCCTGGTGAATCTCGAGCAGCCGCTGGTCGTCGGGCAGCTTGGATTTGTTGGCATTGGGATCGGTCTGGCCATTGCCGGCCTGCGTGCCCTGGCCGTTTTGGTTGTTGCCGCCCTGAGTGTTGTTGTTATTGTTATTGCCACGCCGGCGTTGAGCCTCGGCCACGGAGGTCATCGCGGCGATCAGGGACAGGGCTACGAGGCACCCGAAAAGCGATCGAACCACGGCGATTGCCCTTATGAAAGCTTGTTTGCAGTGCAGCAGAAAAGGCCGCAAAGCCAGCGTGCCTATTTGAATCTACCTTGCGGCTCGAAGCAAGAAATCCGCCCTCGGACTTCTGCTTTATTACGGTTGCAGGTTCGGGACGCGGGCCAGTTGGCCGTAACGCTGCGTGAGCTCGACGAAGCCAAAGCCGAAGGCCTCGCGCAGGGCATCTTCCGAACCAAGCCCCTCTTTGACCCCATCAATCAACTGGCGGTATTTCTCGGGGTCAATCCGGACCAGGATTTCGACCATACTCGAGGCCACTCCATATTGCCACGTCTCGAGCTTAGCTTTGTCGGCAAAAAAGTCAGCCCCCAGCGTGCCGCTGCGACGGATCTCGGCGACCGCGGCCAGTTGCCGGAGCTGGACTTGATCGTCGAGCTTGCCGACCACCGTGCCGGCCACCCAGTCGGCGACGCCTTCGTTGATCCAAGGCGGAAGCGTAACATTCGACTTGTAGCGATGGGTAAAGCCGTGCGACGTTTCATGCACGAGGATCGTGGCGAACAGGCCGGCACTGTCGCCCTTGAAGCAGGACATGACCACGTGCCCATTGTCAAACCAATGGCAATAGCCCAGGTTCCTGTCCGCCGCTGGATTCTGCATCACCTCGTGCTCGAACCTGAGGTAGTCCGCCTGGCGGGCAAAAGCCAGCACCGGACATTTACCGCGCCAGATGTTCTTGCCTTCGGGAAAATCGAAGGCCTTGGCCAGTCCGGTATACATCGCGTCGAGTTGCTGGATGTAAATCCCGACCGAAGCCAACGGCATATCGGTGTAGAACAGGTAATACCGCGTCTCCAGTAACTGCAACGGCACAGCGATCTTTTGCGACGATTGTTCGACAATGGCCTTAATCTCGGCCACGTATTTTTGCTGCTCGCTCTCGGGAAGCGGCTGCCAGTATTGTGCCCCCTTGGCCTGCATTCGCTCGCGAATCCTGGCCTCGCGCTGGATCCGTGCCGTACGTTTTTCGGCACTGCAGGCCAATTCGCGGGTCTTCTTGTTGTAGGCCACATCCAGCGGCACGCCCGAACGCACAATTTCGTCCACCATCTGTGCCGATAGCGTCTGCTGTCGCGGCGACGTGCTCGGCTTGATAGTGAGCGAACGGACCGAGCCCGGCGACTTACCGGCTACCAGCTTGACCACGATCACGTCGCCCAGGCTCGTGCCATTGGTGAGCCGGAGGTCGATCAACTGATTGAGCAGTTGCTGAAGATCTGTAGATCCGGTCTCGGACGAGGCCTGGTCGGCATCGGCCGCCAGCCCGCGCCTAGGGTCAGCGGCGACGAGTGCGCAGGCTGCCGCCAAACAAAACATCAGCGGTTTGCCCGGTAGCCGCATGTTGCAGGCATCCTCGAAGGCGGCGACGACGATCGCGGTTACGGTTGCAGGTTTGGCACCCGCGCCAGTTGGCCGTAGCGCTGCGTGAGCTCGACAAAACCGAAGCCAAAGGCGTCGCGCAGGGCCTCTTCCGAGCTAAGCCCTTCTTTGACATTGTCGATCAGCAGCCGGTATTTCTTGGGATCGATCCGCAGCAGCAACTCGACCATGCTCGAGGCCACGCCGTATTGCCACCCGTCGAGCCGGGCATTGTCGCTGAAAAAATCGCCGCCCAGCGACCCGCTAATGCGGATTTTGCCAACCGCTTCCATTTGCCGCACCTGGACCTCGTCATCCAGTTTGCCCACGACGGTTCCGGCCACCCAGTCGGCGACGCCTTCGTTGATCCAGGGGGGGATGTGGACTGTCGACTTGTAGCGGTGGATGAAACCATGCGACGTTTCGTGCACCAGCACCACGGCAAAGAACGTGTCGGTGTCCCCCTTGAAGCACGACATGACCACGCGGCCGTTGGAATACGAGTGGCACAGGCCCTGCGCTCCCTTGACGTCAGCCTCCATGACCTCCCGCTCGAACTTCAGGAACGACTTTTCCTGGGCAAAGGCCATGACCGGGCATTTGCCCCGCCAGATGTTCTTTCCCTCGGGAAAGTCGAAGGCCTTGGTCATTTCGCGATACATCGAGTCGAGGTACTGCACGTAGATGCCGACGGTGTCCAGCGGCATGTCGGTATAGAACAGGTAATACTGCGTCTCGATCAGTTGCATCGGGACGTTGATCTTTTTCGACGCTTTTTCGGCAAAGGCCTTTTCCTCGTCGACATATTTCTGGATGTCGGCTTCGGAGATTTCTTCCCAGAAACGGGCCCGCTTGGCACGCAACTGCTCTTTGACCTTGGCATCGTGCGCCAACCGGGCTTCGTGCTTCTCGGCACTATAGGCCAGCTCGCGCGTTTTCTTGGCGTAGGCCACGTCCAGCGGCACGCCCGACTGGATGATCTCCTGAACCATCTGCGCCGCCACCGTTTGCTGCCGCGGCGAATTGGCCAACTTGAACGTCAGCGAACGGATGGCCCCGGCGGCCGTGCCGGGCATGACCTTGACCACGGTCACTCCGCCGTAGGTCTTGCCGTTGTTCAGCTTGACGTCGACGCGCTTATCGACGAGCTCGCGCAGGTTCGGGCCGCCCGTCGTGGTGCTCGCGCTGCTGAACTTGGCTGGGGATTGGGCCCGGCACGCATGGCCCGGCAAAATGGCCGCCGGCAGAAATCCCGACAGCAAAAACGACAAGAGAACCGCGAAGTGCGGGCGCATGATGATCCACCTGGTGTGCGAGCCGCCGAAACGAGGGGGGGCGGACCATCATCGTCGCCGCTTTTTACCAGCCGGTCAAGCAGTTTCGACAGCCGGTGAACAGTCGCTTTTTGTGGGCCATTTTTGCGGTAAGTCGGCGCTAGTTGGGCTCGATACTTTCGGCGAGCCGGCCCGCATGCGCCGGGAGTCCGTTATCCGCTTGTCGGGCTTATGCTAGCAGTTGACTGGCCCGTCTGGCGGGCGCAAGCAAGCTCGCCTTTACCCGTGGGACGGCCGGCCGCTATAACCACTCGCCCGTCGGCCCAGTTCATCCCGCAGTCTGCAAAAGGAACCGCTGCCATGAAACGAATCCTGCCTGCCGTTTGCGCGCTGTTGGCAGCCTGTGCGGCGACCCCGGCTTGGGCCCAGACCGGCCCCGAGGGCACGGTGCGCGACGCGGCCCAAGTGCTCTATGAAATCATGGCCATTCCAGCCCGTCGCATTCCCACGAACCTGTTGCGCAGCGCCGAGGCCGTGGCCATCGTGCCGGGCGTCGTCAAGATCGGCTTCATCGCCGGCATCCGCCGCGGGCACGGCGTGATCATCATGAAGGACGCCGAAGGCGAATGGACCCTGCCGCAATTCATCACCCTCACCGGCGGCAGCGTGGGCTGGCAAGCCGGCGCGCAGGTGACGGACGTGATCCTGGTGTTTCGCACGCGCCGCAGCGCCGAAGGCCTGCTCTCCGGCAAGCTCACGCTGGGGGCCGACGCGGCCGTGGCCGCAGGGCCCATCGGCCGCGAAGCCGAAGCCGCCACCGATTTGCCGCTGCGGAGTGAAATCCTGAGCTATTCGCGCAGCCGCGGGCTGTTTCTCGGCGTGTCGTTGGACGGTTCGGTGATCGAGCCGGATGCGATGGCCCATGCCGTGTATTATGGTTCGCCCGTCATGCAGGTGCCGGCCGTGATTCCGCCTTCGGCCGTGACGCTGGTGCAATCGCTGGCGGCGATCGCCCCGGTGGTGCGCACGGTGCCGACGCCGCCGGTCCCCGGCCAGCCCGCTGCGATTCCTCCAGCCGCCGCCGCGGCCGCGCCGCGGCTCGAAGTGCTGCGGCAAGCGCTGGCTACCGACTCGAAGCAACTCGATACGGTGCTGGACGATCAATGGCGGCAATTCTTGCGAATGCCGGCCGAAGTGAGTTCCGGCGGGACGCCGCCGCGGCTGGCCGACATGCAAATGGCGCTAGCGAAGTTCGACCGCGTGGCCCAAACGGCCCAGTACCAGGCGCTGACCTCGCGCGCGGACTTCCAGGCGACGCACGAAGTGCTACGCGAATACGTGCAAGCCATGCAGACCGCCACTGGGCCGACGTTGAGCCTGCCCGCCCCGCCCGCCGCTGCTGGCGGCGCGGCCTCGCCGGCAATCGTGCGGCAGCCGGTACGCTAAACCACGGACCTCGCCGGCTGGACGGAATGGCTGGAATGCAAAAACTTGACCGCTGGAACCGGATCGCCTGGATGCTCGTGGGGCTGGGCGTGGGGCTGCGCCTCATGCGGTACCTGCTCGCCTTTCCGTTGTGGGGCGACGAGTGCATGGTGGCCACCAACTTTCTGACGCGCGGCTACGCCGACTTGTTGCGGCCGCTGGATCATTGCCAGGTCGCGCCGCCGCTGTTTCTGGTGCTCGAACTAACCGCCGTCAAACTGCTGGGCTTCTCCGAATGGTCGTTGCGGCTGGTGCCGCTGCTCAGTGGCATCGTGGCCTTGCTCGTGTTCAAATATCTGGCCGGCCGGTTGTTGCGCGGTCCGGCCTATGCGCTGGCCGTGGGTTTGATGGCCGTAGCGTTCTATCCCATGCGGCATAGCGCCGAGGTCAAGCCCTATGCGTCCGACCTGCTGGTCGCGGTGGTGTTGTTAGCTCTGGCCGTCGAGTGGTGGAGCGATCGGAACAGGACGCGCTGGCTGTGGGCTTTGGTGGCGGCGATGCCCTTGGCCCTCGGGCTGTCGTTCCCGGCCGTGTTCGTGGCCGGCGGAATCAGTCTGCTATTAATGTGCGAACTGTACCGCAGCCGCGATCGGTCGACGATCTTGCCGGTCGTCGCGTATCACGTAGCGCTGGCAGTGTCGCTGGCAGGGCTGATGGCCGTGTCGGCCGCCACCCAACTCGATGAGTGGGGGCCGATGATGCGCGCGTGCTGGGTCACGGGCTTTCCGCCTTCGCCCCTGCACCCGGTGTTGTTATTAAGATGGTTGGCCGAGACCTACACCGGCCACATGTTCGCCTATCCCCTGGGCGGCAGCGCCGGCGGCAGCGTGCTGACGCTCGTCTGCTTTCTCGCCGGGCTGGCGGCCTGGATGCGCCGTGGCGACCGCCGGCTGGCCGTGATGCTGCTCGCGCCCTTTGGGCTAGGGCTGCTCAGCGCCGCCCTGCGTCTGTATCCCTACGGCGACAACGAACGGCTGGTGCAATACCTGGGACCGGCCATTTGCCTACTGACCGGACTGGGGATTGTGCAACTCGTCGCGCGATTGCGCCCGGCCTCGCGCCAGTGGGCACTGCCAGCGATCATCGGGCTGCTGGGTGTGATTGCCGGCGGGGAGGCGGTGTTCGATCTGGTGCATCCGTATAAGCACCGCTGCGACTGGGACCATCAATCCTTTGCCCGCTGGTTCTGGAGCCAAAGCGACGGTTCGACCGAAGTGGTGGCCATGCCGCACGCGCTGAACGCGGCCGTTTACGATCAGACGGATTATTGCGCCTACCTCTGCTACCGGGCAATCTATGGCCGGCGGTTGAAGGCGGCTTCGGCCGTCACAAGCTCACCGGTTAAACCGCTAGACTGCGTTGTCTTTCGCGGCGATCAGAGCCGGCCAAAACAGCCGGCCCTGGATGTCTGGCTCAAGCAGTTCGCGCCGCGCTACCAATTGGCCGGCTGCACGAGCCACCGCGTAAAAACCGACGTCGGTCCGCCCCACGACTTTTACGGCTGGTACGACGTCTACCGGTTTGTGCCGCGGGAAGGGGAGGCGGTAGCGCAAGGGGAGATTCAGACGCAGAGGAAATGATGAAGTAGGAATGATGAACGATGAATGAAAGAAGAAGCGCGGCTCTCGCCGCCTTTCCATTCATCATTCATCATTCCTACTTCCTACTTTCCCATCACGCTCGCTCGCCCGATGGAGTGATACGTAAAGCCGCCGGCGCGGATCAGGCCGGGCTCGTAGATGTTGCGGCCGTCGAAGATCACGGGGGCTTTCATCTTCCGCTTCATGAGTTTGAAGTCGGGATTCTGGAACTCCTTCCACTCGGTCATGATCACCAGCGCATCGGCTCCATTGATGGCGTCGTACGGTCGCTCGGCATAGACCAGTCGGTCGCCATAGAGCCGCTGGACATTCTCCAATGCCTCGGGATCGTGTACCTGCACGTGTACCTTTTCGGCCAGCAGCCGATCCACTAGCGCCAGTGCCGGGGCCTCGCGAACGTCGTCGGTGCGCGGTTTGAAGGCCAGCCCCCAGATGGCCAGCGTGCGGCCTGCCAATTGGCCGTCGAAGTGCCGCAAGATCTTTTCCAACAGCACGGTCTTTTGCGCCGTGTTGATCGCGTCGACGGCCTCCAGCATGCGCGGCTCGACGCCCAGCGAACGGGCCATGAATTGCAAGGCCCGCACGTCCTTGGGAAAGCAACTGCCGCCGTAACCGACGCCGGGAAACAGAAACGAGAAGCCGATGCGGCTGTCGTGGCCGATGCCGCGGCGCACGTCGTTGATGTCGGCCGCCATGTGCTCGCACAGATTGGCGACCTCGTTGATGAAGCTGATTTTGGTGGCCAACAGGGCATTGGCCACATACTTGGTCATCTCGGCGCTTTCGGGGCTCATCACCAGAAACGGCTGCTCGACCCGCAGAAACGGCGCGTACAGCTCGCGCAGCATTTCCACCGGCCGAGGCGAGCGCACGCCGATGACGACCCGGTCGGGCCGCATGAAATCGTCCAGCGCCGCCCCCTCCTTGAGAAACTCCGGATTGCTCACCACGTCGAAGTCGCGGCCCGTCAGTTCGCGCAAACGCTGGAAGATGCGCGCGTTGGTCCCCACTGGCACCGTACTTTTGGTGATGACGATGGCCTCGTCCGGCAGCAAGCCGGCCAGACTGTCGATCACGGTCCAGAGGTTCGTCAAATCGGCCGAGCCATCGTCGGCGCTGGGCGTGCCGATGGCCAGGAACACCAACTGCGCCGGCTGAAGGGCAGCCGCCAGGTCGGTGGTGAAGTGCAGGCGCCCCAGCTCGGCGTTGCGCGTCACCAGCTCGGCCAGGCCGGGCTCGTAGATCGGCACCTGGCCCTGTTCGAGCAGTTCGATCTTGCGCCGATCGACGTCGACGCAGATCACGTCATTGCCCGTCTCGGCAAAACAAGTGCCCGTGACAAGGCCGACGTAGCCGGTACCGATAACGGCGATTTGCATAGGAAATTAAATGATGAAGGATGAAGGATGAAGGATGAATGAAAGAAGAGACCGACGTCATGTCCCCCATTCATCATTCATCATTCCGACTTCCGCATTTCCGCTTCGTGGTTTTGCCAGAACTCGAATGTATCCGCCACGCACTGCTGGAGCGAGATCCGCGGCTGCCAACCAGTGGTGGCTACCAACCGGCTGATATCGGCCACGGCGTCGGCCCGCACACCGGGATGCAGTTCGCGGATCGGCCGGTGGGGGTCGGCGATGCGCTCGAGCATGGCCAAAACTTCGCCCGTCTGGCAGGCCTGGCCGCTGCCGACGTTGTAAAGCCCGAGCGGCTCGCCGGCCAGGGCCAGCAGCCGGTAGGCCCGCACAATGTCGCGGACGTCGGACAAATCGATGCGCGTCGAGCGATTGTAAACTTCGATCGGCCGCCCGCCGGGTTGGGCGAATTGCCGGGCCCATTGCGGCAACATCATCTGCTCGTGCTGCCGCGGTCCCGTGTGCTGGAACGAGCGGGCGATCATCACGTCCAGCCCCGAGTCGCGGGTGAACCAGCCGATGACGGTCTCGGCCAGCGACTTGCTCCAGCCGTAACCGTTCTTGGGTTTGATCGGGGACGTTTCGCTGACCGGGTCGCCGGCCGCCGCGACTGCGTCGTACACATGGCTGGTGCTGATGAACAGCACGCGGGGAGGCCGCGGCAAGCTGGCCGCCATTTCCAGCACGGCCGCCGTTCCGCCCACATTGACGGCCGCCGCCGGACCGGCCGGCAAATGCGGTCCACACTCCTCGGGCACGCTGATGGCCGCCAGATGAAAGATCACCTCGGGCGCAAAGATTCGCAGCGGTTCGTAGGCCAGCTTGGCCAAGGCCGGCAGCGTCACGTCCCACGGAAACAGCGGAGCCTCGGCCTCGACGCGCGCGAGCGTATGCTCGGGCCAGGCGCCGGAGCGGTTGAAACCCAGCACCTGGTCGCCTTCGGCCAACAGGTGCTCGGCCAGATATTGGCCGGCGAAACCGGTGATGCCGGTAATCGCCGCCCTCACGCGAGCACCGCGCCGCTCGTCCCAGCCTGCCCTGCGAGCATCATGGGGTCACCTACTGCGGTTCGGCGGCGGGCGGCGGCGGAGTGGGGTTGCCTTCGGCTCCAAGCACCTCGTCGGCGCCCTCATCCTCCTTGACCGCCACATCCTCGCGCGGCACTCGGACAATGGCCGCCAGCGCGTCGGCCTCGTCCATGCTCATGATCCGCACGCCTTGCGTGTTGCGGCCGATCAAGCTCACCTCGCCGGCAGCGATTCGCTGCAGCTTGCCGCGGGCCGTAATCATCAGCAGCTCGTCGTCGTCGCGAACCGCGGCGATGCCCATCACCGGCCCGTTGCGCTTGGTAGTTTTGATGTCGCGAATGCCTTTGCCGCCGCGGCGCTGCGTGCGGTAGCGATGCGAGCTGCTCCCCTCGTCGCCGTCGTCCCCAGCTTCGGCTTCGAGGGCCTCGGGCGGCAGCGAATCGGCAGCAGCCGGCTCGACCGCTTCGGCTTCGACCGCGGCTTCGTCCGTTCCTTCTTCCGGAAGTTCACCGCCCACCACCGGGCTGCCCGCTCCAAACGGCGTGCGCTTGCCGTAGCCGTTTTCGCAGGCCGTGAGCAGCGTGGCCTCGGGATCGGCCACGACCATGCCTACCAGGTGATCGCCCGCCGTGAGCCGAATGCCTTTGACGCCGCTGGTGTTGCGACCCATCGGTCGCGCATCCGACTGGTTGAAGCGGATGGCCATGCCCTTGGTCGTGACCAGCATCACTTCGTCGCCAGGCTTGGTGACCACGACATCCACCAACTCGTCGTCTTCGCGAAGCTTGATGGCGATGATGCCGCCCTTGAGCGGCCGGCTGTATTGCTCGAGCGGCGTTTTCTTGACCGTGCCGCTGCGCGTGGCCATCAGCAAGTAATGATCCGGCAGCGAAAAATCACGCACGGCCCGGCAGTCGGCGATCTTTTCGCCTTCGGCAAAATTCAGCAGGTTGACGATCGCCCGGCCGCGGCTCTCGCGGGCCAGTTGCGGCAGATCGTAGACCTTGATCCAGTACACCTTGCCGCGGTTGGTAAACGCCAACAGGTAGTCGTGCGTGCTGGCCAGGAACAAGTGCTCGATGGGGTCTTCTTCTTCTGCCTGGGCGCCTTTGAGGCCCTTGCCGCCGCGGCGCTGGGCTCGATACGTGCTGGCCGCGGTGCGCTTGATGTAGCCCTGGTGGCTGATCGTGACCACCATGTTCTCTTCGGTGATCAGGTCCTCGAGGTCGATGCTGCCGACTTCCTCGCCGCTGATCTCGGTGCGCCGCTCGTCGCTGTATTTCTTTTTCAGCTCGGCCAGGTCGTCGCGGATGATCGCCAGGATATTGGCCGGATTGGAGAGGATGCGCAGGTATTCGGTGATTTCCTCGAGCAGCTTGTGGTACTCGCCGGCGAGCTTCTCCTGCTCCAGGTTCACCAATTGTCCGAGCGTCATCCGCAGGATCGCGTCGGACTGCACGGCGGTGAGCGTGTAGCTCTCGCGGTCGCCGCGCTCGGAAATGAAGTTGGCAAAGCCGGCCTCGCCCAGCGCTCGCCGCATGAGCGCGGCGGGGCACTCGATGCCCATCAGCCGGGCCTTGGCCTCGGGCTGCGTCGTCGACGACCGGATCACGCGGATCACTTCGTCGATGTTCGCGTGCGCCAGCAACAGGCCTTCTACCGTGTGCTTGCGCTGCCGGGCACGAGCCAGCAGGAATTGCGTGCGGCGGCGAATGACGATCGCGCGGTGCCGCACGAACTCCTGCAACAACTCTTTGAAGGTCAGCGTGCGCGGCTTGCCGTCCACTAGCGCCAGAAAAATCAGCGAGAACGTGTCTTGCAGCGGCGAGAACTGATAAAGCTGGTTGAGCACGATCTCCGCGTCGGCGTCGCGCTTGATTTCCAGAATCAGCCGCACCGGCTCTTTCAGATCGCTCTCGTTGCGGATGGCCGAAATGCCCTTGATGCGGTCCTCGTTTACCAGTTGCGCGATCCGTTCTTCGATCCGGTCGCGGGCCTGCTGGTAGGGGATCTCGGTGACGACGATCCGCTGCCGGTTTTTCTCCATGTCCTCGATATGGGCCCGAGCGCGCAGCGTGATGGTGCCGCGGCCGGTGTGGTAACCCTTGCGAATGCCGCTGCGTCCGCAGACGATGCCGCCGGTGGGAAAATCGGGCCCCGGCACGATCTCGAGCAGCTCGTCGATCGAGACGTTCGGCTCGTCGATCACTTTCAAGATCGCGTCGCAGACTTCGCGCAGGTTGTGCGGCGGAATGCTCGTGGCCATGCCCACCGCAATGCCGTTGGCGCCGTTGACCACCAGGTTGGGAAACTTCGACGGCAGCACGGCCGGCTCGGTGTGCCGCTCGTCGTAGGTCGGCACAAAGTCCACGGTGTCGAGCTTGAGATCCTCCATCATCGTGGCCGCGACCGGCGACATGCGGGCTTCGGTGTATCGCATGGCCGCGGGCGGCAGGCCGGCGATCGAGCCGAAATTGCCCTGCTTATCCACTAGCACGTGACGCATGTTCCATTCCTGGGCCATGCGCACCAGCGTGGGATATATCACGCTCTCGCCGTGCGGGTGGTAATTGCCACTGGTATCGCCCGAGATTTTGGCGCATTTGACGCGCGAGGCGCCCGGCGTGAGGTTCAAGTCGTTCATGGCCACCAGGATGCGGCGCTGCGATGGCTTGAGGCCGTCGCGCACGTCGGGCAGGGCCCGGCTGACGATCACGCTCATGGCGTAGGTGAGGTAGCTGGTCTTCAGCTCGTCCTCGATCGCCATTTCCACCAGTCGCCCGCCCAAGCCGTCGGCCACCAGGCCCTCGGGCGGCAGCTCGCTGGGTTGCTCGGAAAAGTCGTTCTCGTCGGCCAATCGCCACGTCCTTTCGCTCGCTGGTGCCCGGGACCGGCGTTACTCTCAACCGGTCGCGCCCAGGCGTCAAAATCGCCCGTGCTGCAAACCGTTGAATCTACCAAATTTCGCCCCCGCCGGCAACTTGCCGCGGGCCTGTAATGGCGGACGAAACTCGAAGAATTGCTTGGGTTTAAGAGGGCTGCGCCCAAAGCGGCTGCTAACCAGCCGCAGAGCAGGACGAGGATCAAGATTGCGGCCGCGCAGCGCACTCCCCTCTCCCCTTGCGGGAGAGGGGTCGGGGGTGAGGGGTTGGAGCACTCCCGATCGGCAGCGACTAATGGTTCTCAGGGTTGCGCAGCAACACATCGGAGCGCCGAACGTCGTTGGTGGGGCGTCGCGAGCCCCGCCGGCCGATCCGTCAGCCGGCCGAGGGCGCGATGGCCAGTTGCTTGAGCGATTCCAGCGCACCGAGCAAATCGGGGCAACTGATTTCCCGCCAACCGGCCAGCTTGTGATGCAGAATGGCCAGCTTGAACGACTCGAAAGCCTCGGCCACGTCGGCCGGCAATTCGGCCAGTTGCTCGAACGGCCGCACCGCAACGGGCGGCTCGTGCTGCGGCTCGTCTTCGAGACCGGCCGAATCAAACGGAGCGCTACTGGGCCCTTCACCAAAATCCGGCCCTTCGGCGTAATTGGGACCCGACGTATAGGCCGCGCCATCCCGATTGCCGCCGGACCCTTCCGGATCGCGCACTTCCAGCTGGCCGGCGGCGGGGTTATTAAAGTCTTCGTCCAACTCCGCGTCGACTACCGGTTGCTCGAGCTCATCGGCCGGCAGTCCGCCGAGCGCCTCGGCCCGTTGCCGGCGCATCTGCGAGATCGACCAGCCGCTCTGCACGGCCCCTTCGAGCCACATTTCGGCATCCGACCAATCGATGGCCGCCTGGAAATGGCTCCAATACAAGCCGGGATACGTGTCGCGCTGCTGGCCGAATTGCTCGGACACGCGCCGCAAGCGGCCGACGTGCTGACTGGACACGCTGCCGACGCGGCGGCTCCAGGCCTCGTCGGAGTATTCCTGCCAGGCGGCGCCCGAGTCGATCAGTGCCTGTCGCCACTGGCAGATGATGCGGCCTTTTTCCCAATTGGTCGTGCTGACCAGCCGCTGCCACTGCCCCAGGAATTCGAGTGATGTTTCTTCCGTCGCCGCAGGAATGGCGCCGCCTTGCTCCGCGTCTGGTTCCACTGGGTAGCCGTCTCCGTCTTGCTTCCATGTCGCACGCAGGCGAGACGGCGTCCACACCGAGTCGAATCCCACGTCGCCCGAGCGATTGTAGCTGTCAATGCGCGCAGCGACGAACGCGCAAACGCCGCGCGACGGCTGAGTGCCGCGACCCGCGCGGGCCGAGGCCACAAAACGCGGCCTTTGAATGCAGCGGCCGCTGAAAAAATTCTCGCGCGGCTTGGGGATAACCTGTCGATGGAGCTGCGTGCGTCAAAGCCCACGGACTGCGGTCCGTGGGGCTCTTTTACTAAACCGCAGCCAATTGATCGGCCACAAAACCGCAATTGCGGTGCGAGCCGTCGCAAAACGGCTTCTTCGCCGACTGCCCGCAGCGGCACAAGGCCACGTTTGGCTTGTCGCCGGTAATCGCAAATTCGTGCCCTTCGTGATCGATAATCCTCACAGGCCCTTCAACCACCAACGGGCCGTTGATCCGGCAGCGAATCGTGACCTGGCTCATAAAAGCTTCCCTTTCCAAATGCCCCCGAATGTCGTGGCTGCTGTCAGTTTAGCCGGACAGCCCGATCGTTGCAGCTTGTGCAAACACTAAAACTGGCGCGGACAAATCTGGCGACGATCGGTAATCTCTCGCCGGATTGTTTTCCTTGCACGATCGGCCTTGCCATGATCGCGATCTTCGCTCGAAGCCGATGGACCAGGCCTGCGGCAGTTGTGGCGGTCGTGGCGCTCGTCGTCGGCTATGGATTTGTGTTCGCGCGCGAGCCCCAGCGCAGCGACTGGTACTGCTGCTTCGTGCGGGCGGCTCTGCGGATGGAGCAAGGCCAGCGCATCCATATCGTCGACAAGAGCCCCTACGCGTATCCGCCGCTGATGGCGATGCTGACGATCCCGCTGGCGCAGTTTCCCGCCGGGGTGGGCATTGTCGCCTGGTACGGAGTGAGCCTCGCGACCTTGGCGCTTGCCGCGTGGTACGCCTGGCGGTTGATTGGCGGGCCGACGCATGAACGGCTGGCAGGCCGCTGGGCCGCGGTGGCCGCGCTGGCGATTCTGTGCTCGATGCGGTTTATCATCGGCCCGCTTCAGACGCGGCAGTTCGACACCGTGATAGCCGCCCTGCTCATGGCCGGCTGCTGGCGATTGGCGCGCGGCCATCAGCCCAGCGGCGGCCTGCTGCTGGGCCTGGCGACGGCCATGAAGTGCACGCCTCTGCTGCTGGTCCCCTACCTGGCCTGGCGACGCTGGTACGTCGCCGCCGCGCTTGTCGCGCTGACGGCCGTGGCCGCGAACCTGCTGCCCGAGTTCTGCTATCCGCAACAGTCGGGCGGCTGGTACCTGGCCGATTGGAAGCGGCATTTTCTCGACGTCAGCCATCGGGTTCCGCCCGGCACCTGGTTCAGCGGCCTGGCGCAGAACCAATCGCTGGCCGGCACGTTCCAACGGCTGTTTCGCTACGGCCTGCCGCTTTCGACCTCAGCCATCACCGGTGGCGAATTCCCGATCGACAGCATCCCACTGCTGCGGGGTTGCGTGTACGGCGCATCGGCACTGCTGCTGGCGATGACGTTATATTTCGGACGCCGCGGCCGGCGCGGCTTCGATTTCCGCAGCAGCGAAGACAACGATGCAGGTGTCGCGATGCGGCATTTCGCGGCCGAGGTTTCGGCGGTATTCGCCTTGATGCTGCTGGTAAGTCCCATGACCAGCCGGGCCCATTATCTGATTCTCATCCTGCCGTCGCTGTTGATCTGCCGCGCGGCGATTATCGATAGCGACCGGTTCTTTCGCTGGCTGCTGCCGGTGCTGCTGGTGTGCGGTCCGCTGGTGACCAAAGGCCTGATCGGCAAAACGCTGGGCGACCTGGCACTGGCTTGGAGCTTGCCCACCTGCTACGCGCTCGCCTGCCTGGCCGGCATGTGGCGGCTAATGGCGCGGGGAGGTGCCGCTCGTCGCGCCCCGGTAGCGGAATTCGTGAGAATTCCGCAAGCCCTCGGAAAGATCCATCCGGCACTAGCGACGTTCACGACAGCCTGCCGCGAATAATCGCGGCTGAGGATCGACCGAAGAATAACTTCTCCACAACCCCTCTCCCCTTGGGAGAGGGCAGGGTGAGGGCCGGGAGGAACGGAAGTTATTCTTCGGTCGATCCTACTGGTCGTAAACACTTTTGCCGTTCACTTCGATCTGCACGTGCTGTCCATCGCGGCGGACGACGATCGTCGAGGGCTCGTGTGGGATAGGGATCGTTTTTCCATCGACCGTGAACTGCCAGTTGGCGTACTGCACGAGCTTATCGTTCACGACTTCGTTGAACGTATCGCTGTCGTTGCTCACCCGGTACGTGGCGACCGACTTGCCGCTACAGCCTGCCACGACCAGGCACAGCATGACCGCCAAAAACGCTCGCATCGCAATTTCTCCGGGAATAGTGCCTGCAATACCATAGGCATTCCCCCCCGCACGAGGCCAGGAAAAAGCTACATTTTGACTGGCACCGCTTCGGTGCGTCAGCCACGCTTTTTTCCTGCTCAGTATGCTCACCCCGGCCGTCGTCATCTTGAACTGTTGGCTGGTCGCCGGTCTGGCTGGCGATGCCGCGGTGCGCGATTTCGAGCTGCGCGATACGCAGGCCCAGCCGCATCGGCTGGCCGATTGGGACGAGCACGAGTTCCTGGCGATTGTGTTCCTGGGCGTTGAATGTCCGCTGGCAAACTTGTATGCCGAGACGCTAAACGATTTGGCCGGGCGTTATGCTTCGCGCGGCGTGTTGCTAGTCGGCATCGATGCCAATTGGCACGACTCGCTGGGAGAAATCGACGCGTTTGCCCGGCGCCATCAACTTCGATTTCCGCTGTTCAAGGATACTGACGGATCGGCGGCCGCTGCGCTGGCTGCCACGCGCACGCCGCAGTGCGTGGTGCTCGATCGCCAGCGGCGCGTGCGCTATCGCGGCCGGATCGACGATCGCTACACGGTTACCGCCCGCCGCGAGCAGGCCGGACGATCGGATCTGGCGGCCGCCTTGGACGACTTGCTGGCCGGCCGCCGAGTCGCCATACCGCACACCGCAGCCACCGGCTGCATGATCGCCCGTAGTAGCGGAAGTCGTGAGAATTCCGCCGCCAAAGATGATGCCCGCCCCACGGAATTCTCACGAATTCCGCTACCCGCCGTGACGTTCTCCAAGGACATCGGGCCGCTCATCGCTCGCCGTTGTTCTGGCTGCCATCGGCCGGGCGAGGCCGCGCCGTTTTCGCTGCTCAGCTACGACGATGCCCAGGCCTGGGCCGCCACGATCGTCGAAGTCGTCGAGCAAGGCCGCATGCCTCCCTGGCAAGCCAACCCGCGCTTCGGCACCTTCGCCAACGACGCGCATTTGTCCGCCGACGAAAAACGGCTGATCACCGCTTGGGTCGAAGCCGACTGTCCGGCCGGCGACCCGCGTGGCCTGATGATTGACATGCCGCCGGCCGATGCGTCGGGCTGGGCCATTGGGGCCCCGGACTGCGTGTTCGAACTGCCCGAGCCGTTTGCCGTGCCGGCTCAAGGCGTGATCGATTATCGCCTGGTCACGGTCGATCCGCAGTTGTCGCACGATGTCTGGGTGACGGCCGCCGAAATCCGGCCGGGCAACCGGGCCGTGGTGCATCACGCCAGCGTCTTCTTGCAGCCGCCCGGCGAAAGCGATCCAGTCGAAGCCGGCTCGCTGGGCTCAATTTGCCTGGCCGCCATGGCCCCCGGCAGCGGCCCGACCGTGTTGCCACCAGGCATGGCCAAGCTGCTGCCTGCCGGCTGGAAGCTGGTGTTCGTCGTGCACTACGTACCGATCGGCAAGCCCGCCAGCGATCAAACGCGTTTGGGCCTCAAATTCACCGACGCCGCCGACGTCGAGCACGAGGTGGCCACGCGGCTGGTGAACGACGAGCATCTGACGATTCCGCCCTTTGCGGCCGACCATCGCGTCGAGCACCAGTGCACGCTGGGCGAAGACGTGCTGCTGCTGTCGCTGTTTCCGCATCTGCACGTGCGAGGCAAATCTTTCCGCTACGAGGCGCTGTACCACGACGGCCGTAGCGAGATTCTGCTCGACGTGCCGCATTGGAATTTCGGCTGGCAGACGCGGTACGAGCTGGCCGAGCCCAAGCGCCTGGCCGCCGGCACCGTGATCCGTTGCACGGCCGTGTACGACAACTCGCAAGCCAACCCGGCCAATCCCGATCCCAGCGCCACCGTCCACACCGGTCCGCAAAGCTGGGATGAGATGTTCAACGGCTATTTTGATGTGGCCCGACTGACGCCGCCGGGCCAGAGCGGCTCCGCCGAGCACGGGCAGGCGAATTGGCGGGTGCTGGTCATACCTGTGTGTCTTGCCTTGTGGACGCTGCTGAGGCGAAAAAATCGATTGAGCAGAGCGGGGATGTCCGGATGCGCGCGGTGACGCGGTGACTTGCCTTCGGAAAAGGGTTTTACGGACAGGGGAGTCGATGGTGCTCCCACCCCTCACCCCCGCCCCGCTCGGCTGAGCTCGCCGCAAGCCCTCTCCCACAAGGGCGAGGCGGGAAAGAGAAGCGGCTGACGCCGCAGGGCGCGCCGTCTTTGCTACCGCCGCAGGCCCAGCGCGTCGGCGGCGCGGGTCATGGCGTCGATCACGAACTGAATGTGCTCGTCCAGCGGCACGCCCAGGTCTTCGGCCCCGCGGGTGATGTCTTCGCGGCTCACGGCTGCGGCAAAACTCTTTTGCTTGAGCTTCTTCTTGACGCTCGAAGCCTGCATGCCCACGATCCCCTCGGGCCGCATCAGCGCCACGGCCGTGCAGAAGCCGGCCAGCTCGTCGCAGGCGTACAGTGCCTTGTCCAGCCGCGAGACGCGCGGGCAGTCGGGCAGATAGTCGGCGTGCGACTTGATGGCGTAGATTACCTGCTCGGGATATCCGTGCTGGTGCAGAATCTCGGCCCCTTTCAACGGATGATCGGGCGGATCGGGCCAGCGCTCGTAGTCGAAGTCATGCAGCAAGCCGACGATGCCCCACGTCTCGACGTCCTCGCCGAACTTTTCGGCATACGCCCGCATGGCCGCTTCGACCGCCAGCATGTGCTTGCGCAGGCTGTCGCTAGCCGTGTACTCACAAACCAGGTTCCAAGCATCGTCGCGTTGCATGGCACCTTGATACAAAAGTTCAGCCCCCAACACCAGCCGCGCGGCCCCACAGAGGGCGTTGGCGGGGCGTTTGGCGTGGTCCAGGCAAAAAACGCTCGTTTGAGCGGGTCGATTCGCGAGGCGCGGTGGGCTATGGTAAGACTGGGCAAAGAACTGGTTTTGCAGCCTGGAAGTGGAGCAATCTGTAATGAGCATCCCGCCTCGATTCAAACTGTCAGCGCGATTTGCGATACGGCTCGTGCTGGCCGCGGTGCTGTTGAGCTGTGCAGCCACGGCCTGGGCCGCACCGGCGACGCGGCCCAATATCGTGCTGATCTTTTCCGACGATCACGCCTATCAGGCGATTAGCGCGTACGACGACCCGCGAAAATTGCTCGAAACGCCCAACATCGATCGGCTGGCCCGCGAAGGCATGCGCTTCGACCGTTGCCTGGTCACCAATTCGATCTGCGGTCCCAGCCGCGCGGTGGTGCTCACCGGCAAGTATTCGCACCTCAATGGCTTTTACAACAACAGCAACAGCCGCTTCGACGGCTCGCAGACCACGTTTCCAAAACTCTTGCAAGCGGCCGGCTACCAGACGGCCGTGATCGGCAAGTGGCATCTGATGACCGATCCGACCGGCTTCGACCATTGGCAAATCCTGCCGGGCCAGGGCATGTATTACAACCCGCCCATGATCCGCAACGGCGAGAAGGTGCAAGAGCACGGCTACGTGACGGAAGTGATTACCGATCGCACGCTCGACTGGCTCAAGAGCCGCGATCGTCAGAAGCCGTTCATGTTGATGATGCAGCACAAGGCCCCGCACCGCGAGTGGGATCCGGCGCTTGGTGAGTTGCAGCAGACAGACTTGAGCGAGTCCGAGCCGGGCAACCGCAAGTATCCCGAGCCGCCCACGTTGTTCGACGATTATGCCGGCCGCGGGATTGCCGAGCGCGACCAGGACATGACGATCGCCAAGACCATGAACGACAAGGATCTCAAGCTCGGCCCGCCGCCCAAGCAACTCGACGAAGCGCAGCAGCGGGCGTGGAATGCCTATTACGATCCGCGCAACGCCGAGTTCCGCCGTAAGGATCTGCAAGGCCGGGCGCTGGTGCGCTGGAAGTACCAGCGCTACATGCACGATTACCTGGCCTGCGTCAAACGCGTGGACGACAGCGTCGGCCGGCTGCTTCAGTATCTCGACGACGAGGGACTGAGCGAGAATACGCTCGTGATTTACAGCTCGGACCAGGGTTTTTTTCTGGGCGAGCACGGTTGGTTCGACAAGCGTTGGATTTTTGAAGAATCGCTGCGGACGCCGCTGCTGGTGCGCTGGCCGGGCGTCACCGCTGGCGGAAGCGAGAATAACCAGATCGTGTCGAACCTGGACTTTGCCGAAACGTTTCTGGATGCCGCCGGCGTGACGGTGCCCAGCGAGATGCAAGGCCGCAGCCTGGTGCCGATTCTGCGCGGCCAGGCGCCGGCCGACTGGCGCAAGAGTTTCTATTATCAATATTACGAGTATCCCCAGCCGCACCACGTCCGCCCGCACTACGGCGTCGTCACCGAGCGCTACAAGCTCATCCATTTCTACGGTAGCGATGCCGACTATTGGGAGTTATTTGATCGCGAGACCGATCCGCAGGAGATGCTGAGCGTGTTTGGTCAGTCGAAGTATGCCACCGCGCAGCACAAGCTGGACGAAGAGCTCGCGCAGTTGCGCCGCGAATTGAAAGTCCCCGAGCACGATCCCCCCGGCGCCTCCGGCCAGCGCCCAGGTAAAGCACCGAATAAAAAGGCGAAGTCATGAAGTTGTCAAACGTCGGATTGCTGTTGCCGATCGTCGTCTGCCTAGGCGCATTTCTGCCCGAGGTGCAGGCGGCGCGGCCGAACGTGCTGTTTCTGTTTGCGGACGATCAGCGGGCCGATGGATTGGCGGCGCTGGGCAACCCAGTGCTCAAAACACCGAATCTCGATCGGCTCGTCCACTCGGGCATGGTCATGCGCAATGCCTACTGCCTGGGGGCCAATCAGCCGGCCGTCTGCACGCCCAGCCGCAACATGCTGCTCAGCGGCCGCGCGTATTTCCGCTGGAAGGGGAAGCTGGCGTCGGGCGATGAGCCGAACTTTCCCACCAGCATGCAGGCCGCCGGCTACGAAACGTATCATCACGGCAAACGCGGGAACACGGCCACGGACATTCAAGCCAAGTTCGAGACGAACAAGTATGTCAAGGACGAGTACGATCGCACCAACGGCCAGCCCTGCCGGGACATCGTCAACGACGCGATCCAGTTTCTCGACGAGCGGCACGACCCGCGGCCGTTTTTCATGTACCTGGCTTTCAGCAATCCGCACGATCCGCGCGTGGCGGCCGACGAGTATCGCCGGCTGTATGACGAAGGATCGATTCCGCTGCCGAAGAATTACCTGCCGCAGCATCCGTTCGACAACGGCGACATGGCGATCCGCGACGAACGGCTCGCCCCCTGGCCGCGCACCGAAAGCGAAGTCCGCCGCCACTTGCACGACTATTACGCGGTCATCAGCGCCATGGACCACCACATCGGCCGGCTGCTCGCGCGGCTCGACAAGCTCGGCTTGCGCGAGAACACGATCATCATCTATTCGGCCGATCATGGGCTCGGCATGGGCAGCCACGGCCTGATGGGCAAGCAAAGCCTGTACGATTCGCACATGAAGCCGCCTTTGATCTTCACGGGGCCGGGCATCCGGCAGGGCGAGTCGCAGGCGCTGGTGTACTTGATGGATATCTTTCCCACGGTCTGCGACCTGGTCGGCGCTCCCACGCCCGACGGCCTCGACGGCCGCAGCTTTGCCGGCGTGCTGCGCGGCGAGTCGACCAAGGCGCGGGACGAATTGTTTCTAGCCTATCGCGACGTGCAGCGTGCCATCCGCGACGAGCGCTGGAAGTTGATCCGCTATCCGCAAGTGAACGTCACGCAATTGTTCGACCTCCAGAACGATCCGGACGAGATGCACAACCTGGCGGCCGAGCCCAGCCAGGCCGGCCGAGTCGAAAAAATGCTGGCCGCCCTGCGCAAGGAGCAACAGCACTACGGCGACACCTGCCCGCTCGTGGTCGAGCACCCCAAAGATCCGCACTGGACTCCGCCGGCCAGGTGACGGGATAGTTTGCCAGCCCACGCCGCGTTGTAGAGGAAGTCGTGAGGCTTCCGACCTATGCGCTCGACGGAATTCTCACGAATTCCGCTACAGCTACCGAGCGACCCGTTTAAAACGCGATGACGTGGCCGGGCAGCAGCGCTACGGCGTCCTCGTGGCAGGTGACCAGCAGGATTTGCAGGTGTTCGGCGGCCTGTTGCAAAATGCGGAACATTTCGGGCCGGCGGAAGGGGCTCGTCTCGGTTAGCGGATCGTCGAGCACGACGAAATGCTGCCCGCCATTTTGCTCGGCCGTGAGCCGGGCCAGAGTCAGCCGCACGAGCAACCCGACCTGGCCCTTAAGCCCTTCGGAGTGTTCCTCGAAGGGCAGCTCGTCGCGGTAGCCGCCGCGGTCGGTGATGATCCGCGTGATGCGGCTGGTGTCGGCGTCGATCTCCAGTTCGGTCGGCAGGCCGCGAATCTGCCGCAGCCACGGAGCAATGCGCTCGTTGAGCGGTTTGGCAATCAGCCGGGCCAGCGATTGCCGCTGCTGAGTGAGCACTCCATCCAGCAAGGCCAAGGCGCCCAGCTTGCGTTCTTCGCCGGCGAGCCGGGCATCCAGCTCGCCGATCTCTTGTTCCAGGCGTTCCAGTTCGCCCTGCGGATCGTTGCCGCAGATAGTCCGCAGCTCGGCCCGCTTTTCGGCGAGTTGAAGATTGAGTTCGCCGACCTTGCCGTCGAGTGCCGCCAGCTTCGTGTCTTGCGCGGCCAACTCGTCGTCGCTGATCGCCGGGCCGAGGTCGGCGACCGCCTGCTGAGCTTGTTCCACTTCGCTTTCGAGCCCGGCCGTTTTCACGCGAAGCTGCTGGATGTTTTGCCGGCGAACGTCGTCGGCCAGGCCGTCTCGCTCCAACTCGACCAGGCGGCGGCTGGCTTCGCCGGCGGCGGCTCGGGCTTGCGAGAGCTGCTGCTCGGCGAGCGAATACTTCTTGTCCAGCGCCGCGAGCTCGCGTTCGGCCGATCCACCCCCCTCGACCAATTTTTGATAGATCGTTTGTTGAGCTCGCTCTTCGTCTTTGAGCCGCTCGATTTCGGCCCTGAGTCCGTCGGCGTCGAGACCCTCGGGCACCAACGACTTGAGCGCTTCGAGGCGGGTGACGGCCGACGTAAGCTTCTGCTGAGCGTCTTTCAACTGTTTGCGGAGTCGATCGCGGTCGCCCAACTCGCGGCCCGCCTGGCCGGCCTGGCGGCGGGCCTCTTTAACGCCGCGTTCGGCCTCTTCGCCTCGAATGCGGATCTCTTCCAGCCGATCGAATCCGCCCGGCAGCTCATCGGCCGCGGCGCCATGTGCCGACAGCGATTGATTCAGGCTGTCGCCTTGCTGCTGAATCGTCTTCAATAGCTCGGCCAGTTCCGTGGCACCGCAACTGATCTGCAAGCGGCCCACGCCCTCGATTTCCAAACGCAGCGAGCGGACGGCGCCCAGCGTGGCCGGCGCGCCGGGCTCGGCCGTGAGTGCCTGAGCAGAACCGCTGTCGGCGCTCCACTCGATCCGCAGCGGCCGGGCCGGCTCGAAGTTCAGTTGCAAGCTGCTCATGGCGTCGCGTTTAAGCGCGCTGAGTTCGGCAAAAGCCTTGCGCCAGCGGCCGATGTCTTCGCCCGTGGGCCAAGGCCCGATCGCGTCGAAGGCTTTTTCCGCTTCCGCCAAGGCCGATTGCAACGCTTCGGATTGATCGAAACTCTGCTGGGCCTGGGCGCACGCGTCGGTTTGCTGAAACACTTCGAGCCGGCTCGCATGCGCATCGATTCGGCGCCGGACCGATTCGAGCGCGCCCTCCGCCTTGATGCGGTCGCCTTTGATCCGCTCGCAGTGTTGGATCGCGGCTTGCCGGGCCGGGTCGAGCTGTTTCAACTGCCCGTCGAGTTGATCGCAGCTCTGCGTCTGACTGTCGCGTTGTTTGCGCAGGCTTTCGATTTCCTCCATGCGTTTTTCGGCCGCTGCCAGGTCGCGCCGACAGGCGTCGGCCATATCGGAGCACTTGGCGCGAACGCCTTCGGCTTCCTTTTGACGTTTTTGCTGGGCCTGCCGCGTCTTGCGCAGCTGCTTGGCTTGCTCCAATTGCGGGCCCAGCCCGGCCGCTTCGCGATCCAGCTTGAGAATGCTGCGCCGCAGTTCGTCGACTTTTGCAAGCTGGCTTTTAACAGTGGCCAGCTCGTCGCGCTTTTGCTGCCGCGTCTGCCGCAGCTCGTAGGCAAGCGTGCCCGATTTCGCACTGTCGACCAGCGGCTGCTTGAGCGTTTTGTTGAGCTGCTCGTCGCGCGCGGCGCCAATCCGCTTGCGCAATTGCTCGAGCCGCGCGCTGGGCATGATCGTGCCGTCTTTGCCGATCGACAGCGCGGCGCAGGCGGCGATCGGCAGCGACTCGGCCAGGTATGCGTAGCCTTCGCTCTGCTCGGACCAGTCGAGCCCCGGCATGGCGTGCGAGCGAGCCAGCAGCTCGCGGAGTTTTTCTTCGGCCTGCGCATCGCGAAAGGTCCGCTCGCCGCCTTGCGGATCGAGCACCTTGAGCGTGCATTGCCGATGGTCCTTCTTGCCGGATACTGTCTTGGTGACGGTCACGCGCGACGAGCCGATGAGCAATTCCAACTCGACCGTCGGCCGCGCGTTGGGATTGTTCACCGGAGCAATGAAATCGACGTTGTTGCTTTTCCCCTTCTTGGCCGTGTGGTCCCAGTACAGCGCTTTTTGAATCGCTTCGACGATCGTGCTCTTGCCCGCTTCGTTTTCGCCCCGCAGGATGTTCAAGCCGGGCTGGAGCACCAGCTCCCGGGCGGCGGTCGAACGCCAGTCGCTGATTTTGATTCGCACGATGTTCATGCCTGCGATTCCTGCTTCAGCTCGCGGTAGTAGAGCGCGAGCGCTTCGCGACAGATCTCCGGGCGCGAGGCCAGACCGGCGATCAGCACTTGGGCATCATCGCCCTCGGTAGCCGAAGAAGCTTGCGGCGGCTGCTGGAGGGCTTCGAGCACTTCGCGTTCGGCCTTGCCCAGGCCCAAGGTGTCGAAGTCGGCGCGGCTCGGCTCGCGATACAGGGCGCCTAACTGCCCATCGACGCCCAGTAGCCGCTGATCGAGCCCCGCGGCCCAGGCGGTGAAGTCCTGGAAATCGCTTTCGTTGAGCGCGCCGGAGACTTCGAGCTTCAGCAGCACGTCGTCGGCATCTTCGAGGCCGTCGATCTTCTGTTGTAGCGGCCCATAGCCCGCCTCTGGCGACAATGTTTCGGCGATGACCATCGGCCGCATCTTGCCCACGCGATGCGGCGCAACGCGCGGCTCGTCGCCGGGCGCGTCGAGTTGCACGAGCAGGGCATAGCCGGCCCGCGGCTCGTCGCAGGCCGTGCATTCGCTGGTGCCGGCGTAGTAGCAGCGGGCCTTGGCGGCGGGATGGTCGGCGAGGGTATACGAATGAAAATCGCCCAAGGCCAGATAGTCCAATCCGGCGGCTTCAGCCCGGTTCGCGGCGATGAAGTTCACGGCGTACGGCTCGCCGCTATAGCCTTGCCATCGGCCGTGCGCCAGCCCGATGCGATAACGGCTGCCGCCGCGCGTGCCGGCGGGAATCCAGCTCGAAAGATCTTCGGGCGTGGAGTTCGACGTCACGGGGCAAGGGAACACCGTCGTGTCGCAGAAGTCCAGCTCCAGCGGCTCGCAGGTGAGCGCCAGCCGGATGTTCGAGCGGCCGGCCAGTTGGCCGGCGAATTCGTCCCGCCGCCAGACGCTTCCCTCGGTGAGCGGATCGTGATTGCCGGGAATAATAATCGTCGGCACCGGGGCATCGGCCAGCAGAGCCAAGACTTCGGCCATCACGTCGGCGCGGGGCGTGTCGGATTGGAACACGTCGCCGGCGACCAGGATGAATGCGGCCCGCTGGCTGTCGGCCAGATCGTAGACGCGGTGGATGGCGTCGAACCGCCATTGCCGCAGCGCGCTCGTCTTGCGTCCCAGCCGCTGGTAGGCCCGGCCGAGATGCCAGTCCGAAGTATGCACGAATGTCAGCGACACCAGGGATCCTCCCGAAACCAGTGACGACGCTAGCTGTCTTACCTCCTGCCCGGGACAGCTCACGTCCAAGGTTACATTTGTTCACATCGGGGGGCTGGTTGTCAAAGGGAGAAGATAAAATGCCGAGCATGGCAATCGTGGCGGGTGCTCCCGCGCAGTCGCTACCGGCCCGCGATGTCCAGGCCGTCGAACCGTTTGGTGCGCCGCACGGCGCAGAAGCGCGAGCGCGAAGCGTGACCGGACGGACTCAAGCCCGGCCTTAATCGTCGTCGCTGGGTTCGCCGATGTGGCGGCGGTATTCGGCCAGGCGGATCTGGATGTCGATCAGGCTCTGCCATTGCCGCTCGTCGAGCGTGATGCGGCCGTTTTGCGGCATCACCCGCACGCTGGCCAGCAGGTCACGAATCCGCATGTGGACGTATTCCAGGATCTCCGAGAGCTGGGCCGCCTGCAGGGGGCTGAGCTTCTGCGGCAGCTCGGGCGGCTCGCTGGCCCGAAAGCTGACGCCCGATTGCGGGTTGTCGGTCCAGTTCAGCTCGTATTCCAGGTTGGACGACGATGCGTCGGCATCCTCGCCACCCTCGCCAGGCTGCTTGTCGCTGGCGCCGCGGAGCGTGGCCAGGCGCTCGGCGATTTCTTCGCGCGAGCCGAACAGCAGGACCGACCGGCCGACGAAGATCAGGTCGCCATGCCGCAGCACGCGGAGCTGGATATCCTCGCCGTTGACGCGGGTGCCGTTGGTGCTCTCCAGGTCGGTGAGCACCAGTTTGTCCTGGTCTTCCTGGATCTTGAGATGAAAGCGGCTGACGCGCTCGTCATTGAGCTGGAGGGTGTTGCCCTCCTCGCGGCCGATCGTCACAGGAGTGGGCAGCGACGCGAAGACGCGCCCCCGATCGGCCCCATCCAACACCCGCAGCGTTATCAAGGCCATCCGCGTGGGCTCAGAGTCTGACGAGACTTCGCAAGATAAGCAAACAAGTTCTGTTTTTGGCTTATAGCACGGCTACGAAGAATGGGTCAACTACTACGTCGATAATCGGCGCACGATTCTCTGCCTGGGAGCCGGCGGCGATGGATCATGTCGCCAAACGGCGCTGCTGGAGGCTGCCCATTCGCCTGCCGGGTTTGCTCAATCGGCAGAACCGACGGCCGGAAGGCCAAAAACGCGATTATACCCGCCAGCGGCGCGATCGTGTGGCCAGACGTGTCTTGTTTATCAAGGGTTTTCTGATAAGCTAGTGCATGGCCGTTTGCCCGGTGACAACAGGGTCCGCCGCCATCCCTCGTAAAAAGCGCCTCGCGCCCGTGGCGCAATTGGATAGCGCATCGGTCTTCGGAACCGAGGGTTGCAGGTTCGAATCCTGCCGGGCGCGCTTTTTATGGGTGCTGCGGGCGGGATTTCATGCCTGCCGAAAGGCGAAGGGACTGAACGGTCAGGCGTGGATTGAGAATTCGCCGAAGGAGTCGGCGGGCATGCTCCGAATGTCGGCGGAGATGCCAGTTCATCGGGCTTCGAGGGAAGCTCGCCGGGGCAAATGATTCTGCTTCGCAGGCTTTTCCGCTGCGCCAGCCGTATCAAACTTGCGGTCTTTGTCAGGTTCGATCGCGCCGGAACAGGCGCAGGCAGCGACCCGATGCTAGCGCGACGCGGTTTCGCGGTCGCACGCGGTCGGCCAGTCGTTTTGCACGGAGAGTTTCTTGATGTTTTTGAAGCAGTCCGCGGATTATCGCACCATCCTCTGGGTGGCTCTCGCCGCGGCCTTCGTCGCCGTGCAATACACCTGGCCGCCAACGGCGCGGGTCCTGTTGCCGCTCACGTGCTATTTCGGCATTGCCTGCGGGACGATCACGCACAACCACAACCATTGCGCGACGTTTGTCGGCCGGCGCATGAACCATGCCTTCGGCCACATCCTCACGCTGTTCTACGGCTATCCCACGATCATGTGGATTCCCACGCATAACCAGAATCACCATCGCCTGGTGAATCGGCCCGGCGATGCCACGATTACCTGGCGCTACACGAACAAGCACAACTTGTGGGTCGCCAGCACTTACTTTTTCGTCTCGAGCTATTTTCAGTCTGAGCCGATCAAGCAGTACATTCGCCGCGCCAAGTTGCACAATCGGCCTCTGTACGGCCGCATTTTGTTCCAATATTCGATTTGGCTCGGGTATCTCGCGCTGATGCTGGGCTTGGGACTTTGGCTGCACGGGCTGCGAACCGGCTTTCTGGTCTGGTTTGCCGCGGTTGTGGTCCCCCCGTTCTGCTCGCTGTCGATGATCATGTTCTTCAACTATGTGCAGCACGTCCACGCCGACGCCTGGTCCGAGCGCGATCACTCGCGAAACTTCACCGGCAAGATCTTCAATTATCTGTTTTTCAACAACGGCTACCATACGATCCACCACGATCATCCGGGCATGCACTGGAGCCTTTTGCCGGCCGCCCACGCACGCATTGCCGCGTCGGTCGATCCGCGGCTGAACGAGGGGAACCTGGCGTGGTTTTTGGTGAAGCAATACGTGCTGGCCTGGATCTGGCCCAAATATGGTACGCAGCAGCTCGGCCCCGAGCCGCTGGACGCCGCTGCCGCAGCGGCGCTGATGGCTCCGCTCAGCGTGCCCAGCGAGCCGCTCAAACCAGCTAGCCCGACCGTGGTCGGACTGTGTACGGACTCGGCCGAGTTGGCCGACGCTGCCCACGGGCTGTAAGCTAAAGAGCGCCCTTGGGCCTTGGATGTGATCCGTCTGCGCAGGACTCTGTAGTTGTCCATGTCGGCTTGGCAGCAGCTTAATCGAGACATTATCGCCTGCCGGAGTTGCCCGCGGCTCGTCGAGCACTGTACGCGGATTGGGCGCGAGCGGCGAAAGTCCTTTGCCGACGACACGTATTGGGCCCGGCCGGTCGCCAATTTTGGCGATCCACAAGGCCGGCTGTTGATTGTCGGCCTGGCCCCTGCGGCGCATGGCGCCAACCGCACCGGCCGCATGTTCACCGGCGATCGCAGCGGCGAGTGGCTGTTTCGAGCCTTGCACCGGGCGGGCTTTGCCAACCAGCCCGAGAGCGTTTCGGCCGACGATCGTTTGCAGCTCCTGGACTGCGCGATTTCGGCCACGTGCCATTGCGCCCCGCCGGACAATCGGCCCTCGCGCGACGAAATCGCCAACTGCCGGACCTGGCTCGAGCGCACGCTTCAGATCAGCCCGGCACGCGTGTATCTGGCCCTGGGGCAGATCGGCTGGCAGGCGCTGGTGGATGAATTTCGCCGGCTGGGATGGCTTTCCGGCCCCCGGCCCAAATTCTCGCACGCGGCACGGGTCGAACTGGCCGCCGGGCGCTGGCTGGTGGGAAGCTATCATCCCAGCCAGCAGAACACCTTCACCGGGCGGCTGACCGAGCCGATGTTCGACGCGGTCTTTTCGCTGGCCCGCGAGTTGCTAGGCACTGCGACAGTCGGCGGCCAGCCGTAGCGGAAGCCGTGAGGCTTCCGACGGATTCACGGGCGAGCTTCGGAATTCGCACGAATACCGCTACCGGGCAAGCGACTGGCATTTTGCTCCCTTGGCGCTTCATTTCGGCTGGGGCCGAGAATAAACTTGCTTGCAGAGAGCGCATGTATTTACCGGCAGCAAATGACGCGATTGACTTGAGGAGATCGGCCATGCGAGCGCACCCGACGAAATGTGTTTTCGCCTTATGCTTATTAGCGGCGTTGACCACCCGTGCAACGGCCTGCGACGACCCCAACTGCGGCGCCGCGGCCATGACGATGCCCGCTGAAGTCACCTGGCAGGCAGCCAGCCCCCTGGTGAGCTATCCAGTTGCCAGCTATCCAGTTGCCAGCTATCCGGTGGCCAGCTATCCGGTGGCCAGTTATCCGGTGGCCAGTTATCCGGTTGCCAGCTATGCCGAGCCGTACGTGGTGGCCCGGCCGATCGAAACGGTGATCGAGCGCGAGGAGACGGTGACCGTCCAGCGGCCCGTCTACGAAACCGTCGAGCGCGAAGAACGGGTCGTGGTCCGCAGGCCCGTGGTGCAGCGCTCGGAGCGGGAAGAGTCGTATGTCGTGCGCCGCCCGGTGCTGGAAACGGCCGAGCGCGAAGAGCGGTTCGTGGTGCAAAAGCCGGTCTACGAAACGGCCGAGCGCGAAGAGCGCGTGATCGTGCGCCGGCCGGTGGTCGAGCGGACGGAGCAATTGCAAAGCTACACGGCGCAGATGCCGGTCACCACGTATCGGCTGGTCGACAATGGTTGCGGCGCGTGCATGCAGGTGCCACAAGTGACCTACATGCCGCAGCAGGTCGTGCGGCGCGTGCCGGTCGAAACGGTCCGCTACGTCGAGGCGGTGGAAGTTCGCAAGGTGCCGGTCCAAACGGTGCGCTACGTCGAGCAGCAAGAAGTGCGCAAGGTTCCGGTGCAAGTGCTGCGCTACGTCGAAGAGCGCGTCGTGCGCAAGGTGCCGGTGGAAACGCTGACGTACGTGGAAGAGCAGGTGGTGCGCAAAGTTCCCACGGTGGTCTGCCGCATGGAAACCCGGCAAGAGGTGCGCCGCGTGCCGCTGGTGGGACCAACTTACTTGGAAGCCCCGCTGGGCGCTGCGCCCGCTTCGGGCGCCAGCGACGTCTGCCAGCCGGCTGCTAGCGGTGCGGATCGTGCCGGCCAAACGCCGCACGTGGGCGAGCCGACTCCGGCGCCCGCCTTGAAGGGCAACGAGCAGCCGCAATCGCACGAAGCCGGACGTCCCGCCAAAGCACCGGACAGTGGCCCCCAGCCAACGCCGGCGAAGCCCAAGCAGCAGGAAAAAGCCGGCGGCACTGACTCCGGCGAGTCACCGGCGGTCTTGTACGACAAGCTGGTGCCCGTCTTTCACCAGCGCGTGCGGCAGAATTAGCGCGTGGCCGGCAACGCTGAGGTTCGTTGTCGCATGGACGGCTCAACACGGCGCGATTATCAATCGGCATGCCGGCATGAGTCGCAAGCTCGCGACTCGTTGACCTTTGCGGCGTGGCGTTGAGAAGCGCGTCGCGCGCGTGCGGCAAATCGTTTGACAAGGACCTCCGCGCCGTTACAATCCACCGTGACATGCCGGCCCGACGCCGGTTGATGTCTCATATCGATGGCTAGGAAAGCCCTCCGTGCGATGCTTGCACAGGAGGGCTTTTTCGTTTTTGGCGCACGGCTTGCCTCCGGATTCCGGACCAAGTCATCCAATCGGCGCACGCGTCCCTCGCTTTGGGGCGCGGTGTCTCGCGGCGGCGAGCGTCGTTCTAGTCGCAGACCTGTGATGGTCTCATTCTGCCGGTCCATGCTGGCCGGCACGTCAGCCCGTTTGGCGGGCGGTGCTCACGCGCGGGCCAGCGCGGCGGCAGTTACGAGGTGTGTTTTTTTTGCACGTACCTGTTGAGGGAGGAAAGAGTGATGAGTACACGATTCGGGAAGCGAGTTCGGCACGGTTGCTACTACCTCACCGCCGGAGCAGCACTGGGCCTGTTGGCGCTGAGCGCTCCGAGCGTCTGGGCGCAGAACTCCAATGACGACGATCAGCAATCCTCGACCGACGACAACAACCAACAACAGGATCAGTCCTCACGAAGCCGCGACCGTGACCGTTCCAGTTCGAACCCATCGCAGAATCAATCTGCCAAACGGCAGGGCCAGCAGGACCAACCGGGCTATCAGCAGGGCTTCCAACAAGGCTACCAACAAGGCTACCGGCAGGGCCAGCAGGAGTACCGGCAAGGCCAGCAGGGCTACGCCAACAATCAACAGCAGGGTTCCGGCCAGCGGGGCCAATACGGCGACCAGCAAAATCAGTTCGGCAACCAGCAGGTTCCGCAGTGGCAAACCGGCCAGTCATCCAGCAATCCCAACTGGCAGTACAACCAACCCCAAGGCCAGTATTCGCAGAACCAGGGCAACCAGGGCAATCGCGGCTACGCGACGCAGCAGAATCCCAACTGGCAGAACTCGCAGGGGTCTCAGCAAGGCTGGACGAATCAACCCAACAACGGCTGGCAACAGCAGGGTTACAACCAGTCCAACTCGCAGCAAGGTCGCGGCAACGCCACGAACTCGCGGCAGGACAACCAGTCCGGCGATCAAAACGACGTGGTCCACTATCAAGGCCACGAACGCGCCGCTCTGGGCGTCACGCTGGCTGAGCATCACAGCGGCGCCGTGCTGGTCTCCAACGTGTTTCCGGGCAGCCCTGCGGCAAATGCCGGATTGCGTTCAGGCGACCGCATCACGGGCGTCAACCAGCAGCCGATCCGCAGCTATCGCGATCTGATCCGAGTGATCGGCAACAGCAACCCCAACTCGCAGGTTCAATTGCACCTGGAGCGCAATGGGCAACCGATGACGGTGCACGCGACATTGGCCAGCCCGCAATCGTTCGAGCATGCTTCGGCGCAGGGCTATTCGAATCCCTCGAGCGACGAGCAGTCGCGATTCGATCGCGGCAACCAATCGGACCAGAACAACGGCCGATAAACTCGACCGGCGCTAAGGCGTGCCGCCGTTTGCCCTGGCAATCGGCAGCCCGCAGGCGACAAACCGGGTGAAAGGCAAAGGTCCGTGCCGGGCCGCCATTGGGCCTGGCACGGACCTTGTCTGTTGCGCAGATGGTTGTTTATTGCTGGCTCGGCGGTTCCGCCGACCGCGCCGCGTCATCGGGGGTCGTAATGTTCGTGGCCAACCGCCGCTGGAAATTGGCCAACTCCGGCATTCCCAACCTGGTGTAACAGTCGGCCAGCAGCGTGTGCAATTGTTTGTCTTGCGGCCTGACAGCCGCCAGCGCTTCGAAATCGCCGAGCGCTTCTGACCAGCGGCCCAGCTTGAATAGAATTCGGCCGTGAGTGTCCAGCAGATTGGGTTGCTTAGGCGCCAGCTTCAAGCTTTCGCTCGACAACTTCATCGCCCGCTCGAGATCGGGCAAATCATCGTGAGCGAGCATCCAAGCCAGGTTGTTGGTGACCCGAATATCCTGCGGAACGGCGCGATAGGCGGCCTCCAGGTGCTGTCGGGCGGCGGCATGATCGCCCGCCTGCCACTGATCCAAACCCATGACCAGGTGGGCTCCGGCCGGAGCCGTATTCCAATCCATAGTGTTCAGCACGCCAGAAGCCCAATGGGCTTCGTCGGGAGATTGCTTCGTGAGCTGAATCAAACGCTCGAGGCCGGGAAGATTCCAGGGCACGGCGTCCAAGGAGCGCTTGAGCAGCGCGCAGCGCTCGATGGTGTTGCCGCCAGCGGTGCTGCCGCCGGCCCGTCCCAGCGCATCGTACCAGGCCAGGTACAATTGCGCGAGCCGCGTCTGGGCCGCGGCCGGATCGTCCAGCTCGAGCTGCGACAACACGCGCTGCGCGCCGGCAAAATCACCGGCCAGCACCTTGGCATCGGCCAGTCGCAGGCGCAGCCGCAAGGGGTCGGCCGTCTTGTTTTCGAGTTGTTTGCTCAGTCCCTGATCGGCCGCCTTGGCCTCGCTTTCGGCCAGTGTGAACTTGCCTTCGCGGGCATAAACGGCCGCCAGCAGCAAGCGCATTTCCGGATCATGGGCCGCGCTCTCCCGCAGATGTTGTTCGGCATCGGCCAATTGCCCCAGGCTGACCAGCACCCGCGCCAATAATGTGTGTACTTCTTCGGAATGAGGGCTGTAGCGCAGCACGCGGTTCAAATGGCGCCAGGCGGCCTGCAGTTCGCCGACCGTGGCGCTGGGCCTGTCGCACAAACGTTTGGCCAGCCACAAGTGGGCGTGCGGATAACCGGCCCGATCGCTGGGAGCCAGCGTTTGCATCAGCGCCCAGGCCCGGTCGTGCTCTCCTTCGCCGTCTAAGGAGACAGCCAGTTCATAGCGATAAGCCGGCTGCCGTGGCTCTTGCTTGACCAATCGCGTGAGCCATAGCGCCGCCAGTGCGTGATCGTGGTCGTCGATGGCGCTCTTGGCGGCCGTGGCATAGCGCCGATCGAGGTCGATATTCGTGGTCAGTGCGACCCGAACACCTAGGCCGATGGCCAGGATCGCACCCAGGACGGCCGGCAGCACGCTCAGGGTCGTCTTCCGCGTCCACACCCGCTGAGCGTCGACGCTGTCGTTGATCAGGCCCAGGTGATACAGCAATTCGCTGAGCAACAAAAACGCACCGACGCGCAGCCAGGGCACGAACCGGATGACGAAGCTGGCCACGAAGCGCACGGCGCGCAACAGCCGGCGGCGCAGCCCTCCGCGGCCGTCGATGGCGTCGTCCAGCAGCCCCCAGTTGTCGAGAAACGCGTGGAACTGAATCGACAGCGTTCGCAATTGAAGTTGCGATGTTAGAAACGCGACGAGCCGGCCGGTCCCCCGCATGGCCGCGATGAGCGGTGCCGCCAAGATGCGCCACAGCCGCCGCCGGCGGCGCGGCCGCAAAGAGCCGGCAGGCCCCTCAATCGGCGCGGCAATGCCGTCGCCCGCCAGGTTCACCGCATTCAGCAGGTCGAAGACCACGAACACAATCATCCGCCGGATGGCCCGGAAGGGACGCCAGCGTTGGCCGCGAGGTTTTTTCGCAGTCATGGTTGCGGCCTCTCGCCTGGCTCGGTGCCTTCGTCCGGCATCGTCTCACGCTCCAGTTTCGCCGCCACTCGGTAAAACAGCTCGCGGCCGGCCGCCAGCTCCTGCGGGTTCAGCGCATGAAACGCGTGGAGCAGACCCTGTACTTCGAGCCCGTGGGCGTCCCGCTCGCTCTCCCAAACGCAGACGTAGCCGGGTTGATAAGGCTTCGAGAGCCGCACCTCGCGGCAGGCAATCGCCGGGGTCGCCGGCAGGTCTTGATCGGTCGCCTTTTGCGGAGGCTCCAATCGCCAACCACGATCGCGCCAGGCTTCGACAGCATCTTGCCCCAGGCGATTGCGCGGCCGGATCGAAAGCTCGAACTTCAGGTCGTTGCGCTGATACCGCCAAGAAACCAAGGGGACTGGCCGCGCGTCGATCGACTCTCGTTGGTCTGATCCTCCCTCCGCTGCGACTTCTCGAGCGGCCGACTGTTCGAGTCGCCAGCCGGCGAACTCGGCCGGCATCTGGACCTGCATGGCCGCCAGGGAAATCGATTTCCGAGAGGTGGCTGCATCGCTGGCGCTGGGGAGCCACAGGATCTGTGCGATGCACAACAGCCCAAACACCGTCGCCAGCAGCGGCCAATCGGCACGCATTGCCGGCCGCGCCGCTTCAATCGCGATCGGCTCCGGAGGCCACGTCGACGGCTTCGCGCTTTCGTCCGCGTATTCGCTGACAACTTTGACCAGTTGCCCATCGGCATCCATCGTCACGCCGGTTACCTTCACGGTTGTCCCAGGCAGCACTACCGCTTTCGTCGTTCGGGCACGCCGCTCGGGACGGGCCAGTCGCATGGCTTTGCCAAAGAGCATGCCGACGTGATCGGTGCTGACGATCAGCGACAGCATCAACACCAGCGCGACATAATCCAGCACGACGGCGCCGATTCCGACCGTCATCGGCGTTTGCAGCACGCCGCTGAGCAAAACCGTGGCGACGATGCGCACGACATCCGACAGTACGAACCAACCGCAGCCTGCCACCAGCATCAGCAGGCTATCGATCCACGACCGCTGCAACCAGCAGCAAACGGCCAGGACCACGGCCACGGCGCTCCAGGGCGAAAACAGATTGTAGTGGGCCGCACCAAACCCGAGTCTGGCGGTTGGTATGACGAGACTCAATCCATCGAGATCGTGCAGCACGCCCAGCGTATCCAGCACACGATGGGCGGCCGCCACAGAAAAGCGGGCGATCGACTGAAAGCAGGCAAGGTCGATCGCTCCCGGTAGTCGCAGCACCAGGCATGCCAGGATCCAAGGCCCGACCATGACGCGTGCTGCCGGCACTCCGCCCCAGCGCAAGGCGACGGCCATGCCAAGGATGGCCAGCGAAGCCGCGGCGAGTTCCGGCGAGTTGACCGCCACGGCCCAAGCCAACGTTGCCGCCGCCAGTCCACCGGCCAGCGCGGCTGGCCAGCGCCCCGTCTCGACCGGCTTGAGATCGCCCGCGCGTCGCCGCGCACTGAGCGCGGCCAAAATCAGGATCACCGGCGCCAGCCGATAGCCGGGCGTGGACCACAACTGGGCCGCGTATTGCGCCAACAGCGGCACATATGCCGCCGTCGCCAGGGCCAGCGACGCCATACAAGCCAGCCGATTGAAAGTCATCCAATCGCGTGGATTCAGGGCCTTGATTTGAGCAATCGACATCGTGTGAGCGGCGGGTAGGGCGCGGAGGCGTGGACCCGGGAAGAGCGATTTGAAACGTGCGGCACGCCCCAGCCGGTCGAGCATTCGCCCAGCCCCGCCGACACGTCGACTCGGCAGTTGAAAGCCGAAAGCCAGTAGCGAACTCTCTTATGATAAAGCCCCTCATCGCGGGTGGCCAAAGCTATCTCCCCTTTTTTGAGCGAAAACCATCTGGGGGCCGCCCAGGCTGCCACGCGTTCCGTCTGGAGGGGGGTGTCCTGCCGCCGGTTTCAGGCGCGGCCATCCGGCATTTTCGGCTGTGTCTGACGCAGGTCAGCGGCCAGCCTTATCATGGACGCCACGCGGCGCCGGACTGCCCGGCACACCGTCCGCCAATGGTCTTGCCCGCGAGGAGCGATTCTCCAGTGACCTACCATATTCCCCGCTGCCGGGTCCTGCCGCTTCCCGATTCGCAGGTGTCGCTGCAGGTCGACGGCCATGAGCGGCTGCGCTGGCATTTTGCAGCGGACGCCCCACGGCCATTCTTTTATCCCCTGCTCGGCCCCAGCGGCAGCCCGCTGACACGGATGGGCCACCCCGGCGCGCCCAATCACGATCATCACCGATCGATCTGGTTTGCGCACGCCAAGGTGTTGGGCATCGATTTCTGGAGCGACAATACGGCGGCCCGCATTCGCCAGAAGCAGTGGCTCGCCTATCAAGAGAGCGACGACGAGGCCTTGATGGCCGTCGAGTTGCAGTGGTTCGACGGCCATGATCCGCAGCCGCTGGTCGAGCAGCAGCTCGTGGCGGCGGTGCGGCCGGCCGAAGGCCAGGAGACGCTCGTCGAGCTGCAATCCACTTTCCGCCCGCACAGCAAAACGCTGGAGTTCGGCAAGACTAACTTCGGCTTCTTAGCGGTCCGGGTGGCCGCCAACCTGTCGGCGTATTTCGGCGGCGGGCAGTTGACCGACAGCGAGGGGCGGCAGGGCGAGCCGGCCATCTTCGCTCAACGAGCGCGATGGGTCGACTACAGCGGTCCGGTTCCCGCTGGCGGCCAGGAAGGCATTACCTATTTCGATCATCCGTCGAATCCCGGTTATCCCACGCACTGGCATGTGCGCGAGGACGGCTGGATGGGCGCCAGCCCGTGCCTGGCCGGGCCGCTGGAGATTACGCAACAGCGGCCCTTGGTCTTGCGCTATTTGCTGCACGCCCATCGCGGTGCGGCGAATTCGGCCGTGAGCGATCCGATTGCCGCCGCGTTTGCTGCGACGCCGCGCTACGAGGTCGTCAAAGGCGTCGTCAAGCACACGATGTTTACCATCCGGCGGACATCCGAAAAGTCTGCGACCGCGGCGCACTCGTAACCGGGCCAGGATCGATGCCTATGCTGGGGTGCCACTGTTGGCTTGTCCAGCAGTGTAGGTGCAGCGCCGATTGAGCTTCGCACTGCTGGGAGAGCCAGCAGTGGCACCCGAAAAGTTCCCGCGTTTAGGAAGCAGCCGGCTTTTCCGTCCGCGTTTTGTTCTGCTCGCGGCGGAGTTGCCGACGGTGCAGGTTGGCGAGAAAGCGGCCTAAGGCGGCAGCCTGTTCTTCGGTGAGATAATCGCCGCCGATCGCCACCGTCGATTCGTTGATCCGCGCCCTCGCGCGATTCGGATTCAGGAGTTCGGCCATGAAACGTCTCCTTGGTTTGGCTGCCTGGCATCACTCGGCTCGGGCTGTTGCGAGCGGCACTCTATAAAACAATAGATCGGCCAATTCAAGGTGGATCGATCAACTGGCCGGCAATTGCGCACGGCTCGGCGGTATCAAGCCGGTTCTGCCGTTAATGCCGGCGCTAGCGGGCCGGCTTCGCCGTTTATTCGCATTTGCGCACCTGTGCTTTTCCAGCATTTGAATTTCCCCTGCTGCTCGGCCGCGCGCTTCGCCGGGACCCCATAAGCCGCACGGCTTTTCCGTGACAAACGCATGAACGTGGCAGCATGCGAGCGTATGATGGGCGTCAAACGTGGAACGGTCGTGTGGCTTCCGTGATAGCGCTTGTTGAGGTGCGTAGATGAAAGCTGGCATGGTATTGGGATGGATGCTCTGCGTGCTTGCGGCGCGCCCAGCGCCGGCTGCCCCGCCTGCCCAGTTGCCGGGCACCGCCGCGCTTGATTGGCAGGACGATCTGGCCGACCGCATGATGGACGGTCTGCATCGCTACATCCAGCGCAAGATTGCCGCTTCGCCGCAAGACCGCGCCGCGCGCTGGCACCGCGATCCCAGTTCGGCCAAAGCGTACGAAGCCTCGATTGCCGAGAATCGCGATCGCTTCCGAAAAATCATCGGCGCGACCGATCCTCGCGTGACCGGACCGCTCGAACGTATCGCCGCCGGTTCCGATTCGCTCGTCGTGGCCGAAACCGATCGCTATCGCGTCTACCAGGTGCGCTGGCCGGTGCTCGACGGCGTCGATGGCGAAGGCTTGCTGCTCGAGCCGCGCGGCCCGGCAGCCGGATCGGTCGTTGCGTTGGGCGATGCCGATTGGTCGCCTGAGCAACTCGTCGGCCTGCGGTCGGGCGTCCCGCCCTCGCAGCAGTTCGCCCGGCGGCTGGCCGAAAATGGTTTTCGCGTGTTCGTGCCGGTGCTGGTCGATCGCGGCATCGAATACTCGGGCAATCCACGCGTCGGCTATACGAACCAAACGCATCGCGAATGGATCTATCGCCAGGCCTATCACATGGGCCGGCATGTCATCGGCTTCGAGGTGCAAAAGATTTCGGCGTTGGTCGACTGGCTGCGGAGCCAATCGCCGAGCGACAAGCAGAAGATTGGCGTTGCCGGCTATGGCGAAGGCGGACTGCTCGCCCTGTACGCCGCGGCGGCCGACCCGCGCATCGATGCCTGCCTGGTGAGCGGTTACCTCCAGCGCCGCGACCGGCCGTGGGAAGAGCCGCTATACCGCAACATCTGGTCGCTGCTGACGGAATTCGGCGATGCGGAAATCGCCACGCTCATCGCTCCGCGCGGTCTGGTCGTGGAATACAGCGCCGTGCCCGAGGTGCTTGGCCCGCCGGCGGTGCCCAAAGGCCGGCGAGGCGGGGCCGCGGTCGGCAAGTTGCTGACTCCCGACTGGTCGCAAGTGGAAGGCGAGTTCGCCCGGATTGGCAAGCTGCTGCCGGAAGGTTTTCAACCTCGCCACCTGGTTGCCGGCCTGGGCGATCGCACCACCGGCCCCGGCTCGGACGAGGCGGTGACCAAATTCGCCACGCTGCTGGGAGTCGAAGTCCTCGCCCCTCTGGCCTCTGCCGCGCCGGCCGACGGGCGTGCGCATTTCGATCCGGCCGCGCGCCAGCGGCGACAAGTCGGCCAGCTCGAAGATTATGTGCAAAAGTTGGTGCGCGGTTCCGACGCGGTGCGGGCCGATTTCTTTCTCGGCAAGGAAGAGTTCCAAACCGATTCGGCCGAAAAATTTGCTCGGCACACGCGCGACTATCAAAAGTATCTGTGGGACGAAGTGCTCGGCCGGTTGCACGATCAGCCGCTGAAGCCCAACGTGCGCTCGCGGCTCGTCTATCAGCGCCCGCGCTGGAATGGTTATGACGTGGTGCTGGATGTTTTTCCCGATGTGTTTGCCTGGGGCGTACTGCTGCTGCCGGTAGATCTGAAGCCGGGCGAGCGGCGGCCGGTCGTGGTTTGTCAGCACGGTCGCAATGGATTGCCACGCGACACGATCGAGGGGGACCATAAGGCCTATCATGATTTCGCGGCGCATCTGGCCGATCGCGGCTTCGTCGTCTTCGCGCCGCACAATCCCTATCGCGGCGAAGACCGTTACCGGCTGCTGTCGCGCAAGGCCAACTCGGTCAAGGCCTCGCTCTTCTCGTTCATCCTGGCTCAACACGAGCAGATTCTCGATTACCTGGCCGCGCTACCGGGGGCCGATCCGCAGCGGATTGCGTTTTATGGTTTGAGCTACGGCGGCGAGACGGCCGTACGCGTGCCGCCGCTGCTGGATCGTTATTGCCTGTCGATCTGCTCGGCCGACTTCAACGACTGGGCCCGCAAGGTGGCATCGACCGACGCCCGCTACAGCTTCATGTTCACCATCGAATGGGAGATGCCCTACTTCAATATGGGCAGCACGTTCAACTATGCCGAGATGGCCGCGCTCATGGTTCCGCGGCCGTTCATGGTCGAGCGTGGGCATGCCGACGGCGTGGCTCCCGACGAATGGGTGGCCTACGAATACGCCAAAGTCCGCCGGCTCTATGACCAATTGCACGTCGGCCAGCGCACCGCGATCGAGTTCTTCGACGGTCCCCACACGATTTACGGCGTCGGCACGTTCAAATTCCTCGAGCGCCAACTGCGCTGGCCGCTACCATAAAGCCGCGACCGGTGATCGCGCCGGCGCGACCAACGGTCGCGGCTTTATATGCGCCGGAATCCCGACTATAGTGACTTGTCGTTCGTCCCGCCAAAATTGAACACGCCAATCGTTCCTGCCTTGGAGTTTGCTCAATGCTTGTCGTACGCCGCCTGGCTTTATGTCTCGTCGTTTTGTGCCTTGTCGCGACCACTGCGATCGCCGCGCCTCGGACCGACCGCTGCGTGATCCTGGTCAGCGTCGACGGCCTGGCGCATTTCTATCGCCAGGATCCGCGGGCCGACATGCCCACGTTGCGGCGATTGGCCGCCGAAGGCGCGCAAACGGCCGGCATGCGCTGCTCGTTCCCCACGGTCACCTGGCCCAACCACACCACGCTCGTCACGGGCGTCGTGCCGGCGGTGCACGGCGTGATCGGCAATAACTACGTCGACCGCAGCACCGGCAAACCCGTGGCGCTGATCCCCGATCCGCTGTTCGATAAGGACGAGATCGTCAAGGTGCCCACAATCTACGACGCGGCCCATGCGGCCGGTCTCAAGACGGTGGGCATCGTCTGGCCGGCCTCGCGCAATGCCCGCTCGCTGGATCTCACCGTGCCCGACATGTACGGCGACGGCTGGACGCGCTTCGGCACGCAAAGCTGGCTGGCCGAGCTGCGTGCCGAAGGCCTGCCCGTCGACATGCAAGCCGCCTGGTGCAAAGCGGCGACCGGCGGGGTGCAGCGCGATTGGCTGTACACGCGCATGGCCCGGCAGGCGATTCAAAAGCATTCGCCAAACCTGTTGCTGATCCACCTGGTCGAAACCGACCACGTGGAGCATCGCGCCGGCCCGCGCTCCGACGACGCCTATTGGGCCGTGAGCTATGCCGACGACCGGATTCGCGACTTGGTCGAAGGCGTCGAGAACTCGCCGCTGCGCGGCAAGACCACGATTTTCATCTGCAGCGACCACGGGTTCTTCCCCATCACCAAGGACATTCGCCCCAACGTGGTGCTCGCGCAGTTGGGGTTGATCGACAAGGCCAAGGGTGGCAAGCGGTCCGCGTTTGTCCTTTCGCAGGGTGGCGGAGCGGCCGTGTATATCCTCGACGATGCCCGCCGCGATCAGATTGCCCAGCAACTGCGCGACCAGCTCGGGCATCTCGAAGGCGTCGAAGCTGTGATTGAATCCAAAGATTTCGGCAAGATCGGTCAGGCACGGCGCGAGGACGACCCACATGGGGCCGACATGTGGCTGGCGGCCAAGCGGAACTACAGCTTCACCGACTCCACCGATGGCGACAACCCCGTCGTCCCGCGTCAGAGCGCGGCCGGCACGCACGGCTATTTGCCCAGTCACGACGACCTGCTCGCCACCTGCGTGATGTGGGGCGCCGGTATTCAGCCGGGCGCCAAGCTCGACACGGTCAGCAATCTGGACGTGGCTCCGACCATCGCCCGGCTCTTAGGCATTGAACTGCCGACGGCCCAAGGCAAAGTCATGGCCGACGCGCTGGCCCCATGAGCATGCGGCGATCCAGTGCGTGCGTGCTGGGGGTCGTGATAGCCTGGGCGCTGGCCGGCTGTACGGATGCGGTCTGGGCCGACACCAAAGTGCTCTTTGCGCCGCTGCGGCATCTACGCAGCGGCGCGACGCGCGAGTGGAGTGATTTTCCCGAGCAGTCGGCGGGCGACCGCCTCACGGTCTCGTTCTCAGCCGAGGCCAACACGGCGCCGCAGACGCTCACGCTGCGGCAGCAGGACGTGAAGCAGCGCTGGTCGCTGGTGCTCAACGGCCGGCCGCTGGCGAAGCTCGCGCCAGACGAAAACGACCTGGTGGCCACGGTGACCGTGCCCGCCGGCGCATTGAAAAGTGGGGCGAACACGCTGGTGATCGAAGCGGGAAGCCAAGCACCGGACGATATTTGGCTGGGCGATATCCGGCTCGATCCGCGGCCGCCGAGCGAAGCCTTGGCCGCGGCCACGGTCAAAGTCGAAATCATCTCGGCCGAAACCGGCAAACCGCTGCCCGGCCGCATCACGATCGTGAATGCCGACGGGGCTTTGGCGGCGCTGGCGAATGTCTCGAACGCGACCCATGCGGTGCGGCCCGGCGTGGTTTACACGGCCGAGGGTTTGGCCGAGATTCGGCTGCCGCTTGGCCGCTACACATTGTTTGCCGGCCGCGGTTTCGAATACGGCGTGGCCCGCGCGGAGGTCACGCTCGAATCGGGCGACGTCGTCAGCAAGCAGCTGGCCATTGCCCGCGAAGTGGCCACGCCCGGCCTGGTGAGTTGCGACACGCATTGCCACACGTTTACGTTTTCTCGCCACGGCGACGCCACGCTGGCCGAGCGGCTGGTGACGCTGACCGGCGAAGGCATCGAGCTGCCAGTGGCCACGGACCATAACCTGCAAGTGGACTACGCCCCGGCCGCGGCCCAAGCCGGCCTATTAAAGTATTTCACGCCGATCGTTGGCAACGAAGTCACCACGCGAGTGGGCCATTTTAATGTCTTTCCGTTGGCCGCCGGCGGATCGATCGACCATAACGGCCGGAGCTGGCGCGAAGTGTTTGCCGCGATTCACCAGGCGCCGCGAGCGCAAGTGATCGTGCTCAATCATGCCGACGACGTCCACAGCGGTTTTCGCCCCTTCGGCAGCGCTCGCCATATTGAACTGACTGGCGAGGATCTCGACGGTTGGAAGCTCGAAGCCAGCGCGATGGAGGTCATCAACTCCGGGGCGCTGCGCACGGATCCGCTGGAACTGGTGCGCGGCTGGTTCGGCATGCTCAATGCCGGGGTGAAGCTGGCGCCGGTCGGATCGAGCGATTCGCACGACGTGTGCCGATCGATCATTGGCCAGGGCCGGACCTACGTGCGCGTGCGCGACGACGATCCGGGCCACATTGATATTGCCGCGGCCTGCGAAAGTTTTCGCCATGGCCGCGTAATGGCCAGCTTGGGATTGCTCGCCGAAATCACGGTCGACGGTCGTCATGGCGCCGGCGACCTGGTGCCGGCCGAAAAAAGCGTGCAGGTAAGCGTCCGCGTATCAGGGCCGAGCTGGACGCAAGTCGAGCACGTGGCACTCTACGCCAACGGCGTGCTCGTGCGCGCGGCCGACCTCGGCGGCGCGGCCGGATCATCGCCCGGGCTGAAGTGGAAGAACGAATGGACAGTCGAACTGGCGAAACAGGATGTGTATCTCGTAGCCGTGGCTCGAGGGCCGGGTGTGCGCGAGCCGTTCTGGCCGATCGCCAAACCGTATCAGCCCAGTTCGCCGGACTGGAAGCCGTACGTGCTCGGCATTAGCGGCGCCGTGCGGATCGATGCCGATGGCCGGCCGGGATTTAGCTGCGCCAAGGAGTATGCCCAAGCCTGCTGGCAGCAGGCGAACGGAGACTTGCCGCAAATGATGCATTTGCTTGCAGCCTACGACGAGTCGGTGGTTTCGCAAGCAGCCGGCGTGCTGCGGATCGCAGGTCATGGGCCGTTTGAGCCAGCGCTGCTCGACGCCCTGCGAAGCGCATCGCCCGTCGTACAGGGCGGTTTCCACGCCTATCAAGCCGCGTGGAGAATCAGCCAGGCAGCGCGAAGCAAGTCGCCTTAGGTAGCTGCTACGGACAACTGACCACGGACTACGGACTACGGACTACCTTCGTATCCCCGCGGATGCCCCTGGTGCCAGCGCCATGCGGTCTCGACGATCGGCTGGATTTCGAGATAACGCGGCTGCCAGCCGAGTTGCTCGCGCGCACGGCGGGCGTCGGCCACCAGCTCGGGCGGATCGCCCGGTCGCCGCGCTCCCAGCTTGACGGGAATCGGATGGCCGGTCGACTGGCGGCAGGCGTCGATCACTTCGCGGACGCTGTGGCCGCGGCCGGTGCCCAGGTTGAGCTTCAGCCCCTGGCCCGGCTGCAAGCGTTCCAAGGCCAGCAAGTGGGCGCTGGCCAGATCGTCCACGTGCACGTAGTCGCGCACGCACGTGCCGTCGGGTGTGGGATAGTCGTCGCCAAAGACTTCGATCTGCGGCCGAGAACCCAGCGCGACTTGCAGCACCAGCGGAATCAGATGCGTTTCCGGATCGTGGTCTTCGCCAATGTCGCCCGCGGGCGAAGCGCCGGCCGCATTGAAGTAGCGCAACGCCGCATAGCCCAATCCATACGCGGCGGCATAGTCGGCCAGGGCCTGCTCGACAACCAGCTTGCTGAAGCCATAAGGGTTGATTGGCCGCTGCGGCTGGTCCTCGTCGATCGGTACACGGTCGGGCACGCCGTACGTGGCCGTGGTGCTGGAGAACACGAGGCGCCCGACGCCGGCAGCCCGCATCGCATCCAGTAGCGACAGGCTGCCCACGATGTTGTTCTGATAGTACTTCGCCGGATTGCGCACACTCTCGCCCACCAGCGCGAAGGCCGCAAAGTGGACGACGGCCTCGATCCGTTCGCGCAGCAGCACGGCCTCCAACAGCGGTCGATCTTGCAGTCGGCCGACGATCAGCCGGCCGGCCGGCACGGCCGCGCGATGGCCTTGCGAGAGGTTGTCATACACCAGGCAATCGTGGCCGGCGGCCAGCAAGTGCCGCAGGGCATGGCTGCCGACATATCCGGCACCGCCGATAACGAGGATTTTCACGTTGAATAGTTCCAGCAAAACGATTTAGCCGCGATCGAAAGGCCTAATTTACCATACCCTGCCATTGCCGAACCGGGGGAGCTGGCAAGTCGGGTTGAAGCGGCTGGGGCGGCCGGGCCGAAAACAGGAGATGAGCAGAGCGTGTACCTGGCCCCAGCGGCGGAACCCGGCATGGCAAAATCTCGCAAGTTGCCCCTCAAAGCCCCGGCAGCGGTCAAGAGTGGCGAGCATCCCTGGGCCACGGCTTTTGCCGAATATCAGCGGAGCGAGTGCCACCTATCGGCCAACACGGTGGCGGCCTATCGCCGCGACCTCGCCAAGTTCTTCCGCTGGCTGGGCAACCGCCGCGTGCCGGCCCTGCGCGTCCGCGAGCTGGCCGATTACGCCGGCTGGCTGCACGAGCAGAATCTGGCGCCCGCCAGCCTGGCGCGGCACATCGTCTCGCTCAAACTGTTCTTCCGCTACTTGCAGTTGGAAGGCATTGTGACCGACAACCCGGTCGAACTGCTGGGCAGCCAGAAGCTCTGGCAGCGGGTGCCCGTCGTGCTGCCGCCGCGCGTGATCGACGATCTGTTCACCGCGCCGCGCGCGGCCGACGGCTGCTGGCGGCGCGATCGCGCCCTGCTCGAGCTGCTGTATGCCACCGGCTGCCGGGCGTCGGAGATCGCGAACCTCGAGCAGCGCAACGTGCGCTTGGACGCCGGCTATTGCCTCTGCCACGGCAAGGGAGACAAGCAGCGGATGGTGCCGGTGGGCAAGCGCGCCGTCGCCGCGATCCAGGAATACTTGCAGCACGAGCGGCCGCGCCTGGCGGCCCAAGCCCCGTCGCCGCCGAATTGGCTGCTCTTAAGCCGTAGCGGCCGGCAACTGCGGCGCGAGCGCATCTGGGAACTGGTCACGCGCTACGCCCGGCGCGTCGGCGCGCCGCCCAAAGTCAGCCCGCACACGCTGCGTCACAGCTTTGCCACGCACCTGCTAGCCGGCGGCGCCGATTTGCGTCTCGTGCAAGAGATGCTCGGCCACGCCAGCATCACCACCACGCAAATCTACACCCACGTCGACCACACCCGCCTCAAGAAAGTGCACCAGCAATTCCACCCGCGCGGGTAGACGCGCTCGGTGGCGAGCCGGGAGCGTTAGCGACCGGAGCGCGATGCGCCACGTCGCCGCTAAAGCCTCCGGTCGCTAACGCTCCCGGCTCGCCTTAGCACGAAAGTTTACGGCGCGTGCGGGGGGGCGAACTTGATCTTTTCGACGAGCTTGACGACGGTGTTGGTCTGGGGATCGATGTAGCCGGAGACGGCGGATATGGCGCGGACCACGTTGTCGTAGTGCAGGCCGTAGTCGCAGTCCAGCTCGACCTCGACGTTCTCGGCCGCGGCGGCGCTGCCGCCGACCAGGGCGATGATCTCCTTGTTCAACTCGCCAAAGCTGCCGAGCGGCCGCTCGCCCATCCGCATGCCGGCCAGCGTGCCGTCCTTGTTGGCGATCAGACGAATCTTGACCGGCGGCAACTCCTGAACCACCGCGATGCCGGCGCCCGCTAGCGGCATCTTGACGTTGAAGTCCCCCTCCTGCACGCCGATCTTGAAGCTCATCACGAAGAACGTCAGCAGTTGAAACACGATGTCGATCATCGGCGTCATCTGCTGCTCGACCTTGTCGACGCCGCCCGGCTTGCGAAACTTCACGCGCTCACCTGTTGCGTCGAGGAAGGAAATTCGGAACCACGGATGAACAAAGAGAATTGACCACGGATCACACGGATGGCACGGATGGGATACAGAAATGGAAAAGAAATCGGTCGGGCGCCCTGCGATTCTTTCTCAAAGGCAAAACACTGCATCGCAATTTTGTCTTTTGCCCTTTATCCGTGATATCCGTGTGATCCGTGGTCTATTTCTTCGTAAGGACCTGCTAGCTAACGCTGTGCTTTTTCCTGGCGGGCGCGCAATGAAAACTTTTCGAATTGGTTTTCCTGGCAGAGTTGAATCAGCTCCTGCACTTTGCCGGTGGGCGTTTCGCTGTCGGCGCGAATGATGACGTGCGCGTTGGCCGGGCTCTTTTTGCTGCGCTTGAGCACTTGCGCCTCGCGCAGCAACAGCGGCCGCATGCCGGCCACCGGCACCTCTTCGCCATTGAACAGCACCAGTGCGTCTTTCGTCAGTTGCAGGGTCAGCGGCGACTCGCTGGGGCCGTCGGGCGGTTTGGCCAGCTCGCTCGAAGGGAGATTGATCCGCTGGTCCTGGTTGTCTTCGGCAAAATTCAACAGCACCATGAAAAACGCGATCAACTGAAACGTCATGTCGATCATCGGCGTCATGTCGCTCTCGGCCGACACGTCGAGTTGCTTGCGCTTGGCCATGGGGAAGAAATGATGAAGTAGGAATGAGGAACGATGAATGGAAGAGCGAAGAGGCAAATGATGATGAATGGGAGACGATTGTTTCGTCATTCATCATTCATCATTCCTACTTCCGCATTTCCTCGTCACGGTTTTTTCGCCGGATTGGAGAAGCGGTTCATTAACTGCTCGCTAACGTTGGCGGCTTCGAAGACCAGTCGCGCCAGGCGGTTGCGGAAAAATCCGAAAAACGCCACGGCCGGAATCGCCAGCCACAAGCCCACCAGGGTGGTAATCAACGCCATCGAGATGCCGCCCGCCAACTGTGCGGGCTTGGGCTGTGTGTCGCTTTGGGCAATCACCTGGAAGCTTTGGACCATGCCGTCCACCGTGCCCAGCAGCCCCACCATCGGAGCCACGGTGCCGATCAGGGCGATGTAACTCAGCCGCTGCTCGAGCCGCATGGTTTCGTCTTCGCCCACGGCCTGCATGCCCTCGACCGCCTGCGGATAGCCGGCCGAAAGCTTGGACATGCCGGTGGCCAGCACGCGGCCCAGGAAGGATTCGTCGGCCTTGGCCAGTTCGTAGGCCTCCTGGTAGCGCTTTTCGTTCAGATGGGCTTCGAACCCCTGCACCAGCAAATGCGGACAGATGCTGTCGCGCCGCAGCGCCAGGATGTTCATCACCAGCAGCGCGACGAAGCAGAACGAAATGAACAGAAACGCCAGCGTGTAGCGCATGCCCAGCGCGTGGTAGAAGAATTCCAGTTGCGTCTCGGCTTTGCGATCGCGGCCGTCGTCGCTGGTGGAAGCCGCCGGGGTTGTTGCCGTTGTAGCGGCCGGCGGAGTGCCGACGACCTTCTGTTCAGCGGCCTGTGCCTCTTTGAGATCGGCATCCTGAGCTCGCGCCGGCGCAATGCCGGCGGCCAGCAGGCCGAAGGTCAAAAGAGCTGCCACGGCGGCCCAAGGCCTGCAGCGCTGCCGACAGCGCGTCTGACAGCGCGGACCGGACGTGCAGCGCTGGATGATTGCCGCAGAAACCATGACCGCCTCCGAGAGCGAAAAAGTTGGCATGCCGCGATTAGTCTCCGCCATTGGCCAGTTCTTTGAGCATTTGAGTAGCTTGGGCACTGCGATCGGCCTTGCCCAGCTCGTTCCAGAGCACGGCCAGATGCCGCAAGGCCGTGATGTGGGCTTGCGTTTGCGAGGGATAGACGATGTCCACGTGCAGATAGGCCAGCAACGCGTCCTTGGTGGCTTTCTTTTTCAGATAGCAGCCGCCGAGCGTGAGAAAGGCCTCGGCCTGGAGCGGTTCGTTCTCGGGATCCAGCCCCTTGATTACGTCCTGCACTTGCTTGATGCCCTCGTCCACCTTGCCTTCGTTGGCCAGGCAATCGGCGGTGCCCAGGATGGCGGCCACCTTTTGGTCCTCGGCGGCGGGAGTCTTTTGCTGATCGGCCAGTTGCACGACGTCGGCAAAGGCCTTTTGGGCTTCGGCATATTTCTTTTGCGCCACCAGCGCCTTGCCGTTGAGAATGCCGGCCCGCATCTTCAAGTCGGGAAACGGCGCCGCGGCCACCTCGCCATAGTACTTCTGCGCGAGATCCGGCTTGTCGACCGCCATCAGCAGATCGCCGACCAACTCGTTAGCGGCCAGCGCGTGGTAGCTTGTCGGATTGGCGCTCACGAAGGCCAGCATCTCCTTGCCGGCTTCCAGCAGGTTCGAGTCGCTGGCCAGTGCCATGCGGGCATGACAGTAGGCGCGATAGAACTGCACCTCCTGCTGGATCTCGGGGCGGGTAACGGTGTTGGCGTCGAGCTTGTCCAGCGTGGCCAGCGCGTGCGTGTAGGCGCCGCTGGCGGCCGAGCTGCGCACGCTCTTGAGCAGCGGCGGTTCACCGTCGAAAAAGATCACTTCGATGTCATTGACTGGCACGGTTTCGTCGGCGCCGGTGGTCTTCTTCAGCACGACCTCGGTCTTGCCGATGCTCTCGATCGAGCCATTGACCGTCCCGCCGGAGATCTTTTTGACCGTGTCGGCGGCGCGCACGGTAGCGCCGCCGGCCAGCAGCAGACTGAAACCTAGGGTCAGACACAGGGCACGACGCTTCATGACGCTCGACTCCTCTTGCAATGGATCGCTGAACCGATGGCGGTGCTCATGGATTAGAACCCGATTGGCTCGGCGGCGAAAGCGGTTTGCTCGTTCCGGTTGAGTGATTGGAGGCCCGATACAGGTTCATTTTGCCGCGGCGGTGACCGCGCTGGTGCCGGTTGCCGGCTGAAAGGCCTTGAGGCCGACGGGCTGTTCGCCGGCCAGTTTTTGAATCGTTTTCAGCAGTTGGTCGTATTTCTCGCGCATTTCGGGACCGCCCAGGTCGGGCACGAGCCGCTGTGTGAGATAGATTTCGTACGCCGCCAGTTTGAGCAGCTTGCGCTTGTCCTCGCCGGTGTGGGCTTCGGCCTGCAACATCCGGCAGCGGGCGGCATTCAGCCGCGCCTCGTGATACACCTTGCGATGGGTCGGATTCGAGCCGAGCATCGTGGCCAGCTTGGTCCAGCCCCAGATCGTATTGGTCTCGCGGCCGTTTGCGTCGCGCGAGCTTTTGCGAGCCCCCAGAATGGCGAGGTTGTAGTACAGCGGGTTCATCGTGCCCCAATCCATGTAGGCCTGGGCCGCGGCCACTTGGGCATCCAGCAATTGTTGCCGCTGGAGCAGCACGCTTTCGAGCAAATCGACCGCACGCTTGTACTCGCCCAGCCGCCGCAGGCAGAGGGCCTCGCGCAGCTTGACGACGAGCAGAGCATCGGCCGAGGGGAGAAATGCCGGATCCTTAGCGGCCGTGGCCAGGATCCGCTCGTCGGTCGACAGGGCCCGCTGATAGTACGACTTGGCCTGTGTCGAAAGTTTCGGTCCGCCGGCGTCGTAGCCACCGGCCAGGCTGGCAAAGGTCTCGGCCACCCAGTTGAGCGAGCTGAAGTTGTTGCCGCTGGTGCGCGAGCCGATGCGCTCGAGAAACTTCTCGAAGGCCTTCGTCACACGCTCCAGCTCGGCCGACTTGTTCGTCTTGCGCAGGTTCGTCACCTGCGATTCCAGGCTGAGTCCTAGTTGGATGTAGATTTTGGTCAGATCGCCCTGGCCGGCGCCGCCTTTGCCGGCCATGAGCTGGTCGAGCTGGTTCATCACCGCTTCGGCCTGGTCGAGGTTTTGAACCGCGACGTAAGCCCGCAGGGCTACCTTGAGCGTGTCGGCCGGAAAATTGCCGCTGGCCGCCAGCGGGCTCTTGGCTCTGGCCAGCGCCAGTGGACCGATCTTGGCATCGTCGAGCACCTCGATGGCCTTTTGCGGCTCGCCCGCATTGACCTGCATCTCGGCTAGCATCAGCCCGGCGGCGACCATTTCGGCCGTGACCGGTTCGCCGGCATTGACCTTGGTCCGCGAACGGGCAAGTCCCTGGCCGAGCAGGGTCTCGGCCTGTTTGGCCAGCGCGTCGATGGCTGCCGCTGAGGGCTTGTGGGGGCCGTCGTCATCCTGGGCGCGGACATAGGCATCGCGATAAGCCTCGCCCAGCTTGAGTTCCGAGTCGGCACGGCGGGGCGATTTCGCGGGAATTTTCGCCAGCCACCGCGCGGCGTCGTCCAGATCGCGATCGAAGGTGGCCACCGCCATCATAATCGCAAAGGCCTCTTCCACCTCGGGTTCGTTGGGCCAGCGTTTGGCCATGAACTCGACCAGGCCCGTCATCTTCTGGCGATCGAAGCTGCGGCTGGCAGCGGCCCGCTCGTCGCGGTCATTAAAGCCTTGCAAGTAGCTGGCCAGCGCGATCCGCGCGCTGGGGCGTGCGCCGGCACTGTCGGGATAGTGCCGGGCCACGAATTCGCCCAGCACTGCGGCGTCGTAGTAATGGCCGAGTTGATAGTCCAGGAAGCAGAGGTAATACCGCGCACTGTTCAAGTCTTCCAGCGGCGTCGAGCTGTCGCGGAGTTTCACGGCCAGATTAAAAAAGTGCTTGGCTCGATCGCGGTCGGCCAGGGCTTCTTCTTTGAGCCCGGGGATCTGCGCCTCGTTCTTCATGGCCGGAGCAAGTCGGATCTGCGTCTCCTTGGCCGTCATGTCGTCCAGCGCCGCCTTGCCGCGTTCCAGAGCTTCGGCAAAGGTCGTGGGCTGCTGGCTATTGGGATCCAGGCCGGCGAGCTGCGCCACGAGCGCCTTGGCGGCATCCTGGTAGGGGCTGGCCACGCGTGCCACGCGCGTGGCATGGTCCTTGGCGGCGGCCAGTTGCTGGTCGCGCTTGGGATCATTGGGCTTGAGCGCATCGGCCAATTGCTTGTGGGCCAACGCGGCAAAGTAACGCGTCGCCAGCCACTGCGGCTTGCGATCTTCGGGCCCGTGGGCTGCGCGCAGCCATTGCTCTCCCTTGGACGCGGCCAACTCAGCCTTGTTTTCAGTCGGGCTCGTCCAGGCTTCCATCGACAGGTAGAGCGCCGTGGCTTTCAGCTCGCGGATATCTTCCTTGTCGTCGGGCTGGTTGAGAATGTCGGCATACAGCGCGAGGGCCTGCTTCGTGTCGCCCATCTCGCGGTAGCATTCCGCTTGCTTGATACGCGCCTGCAAGCCCGCCAGCCGCCGGCGATAAGCCTGGTATATCGATTCATATTTGTCGGCCGCCTGTTGCAAGAGTTTCTTCGAGTCGTCCGAGCCGTCGGCAAAGGTGCCGGCCATCTCTTGCAACACACCGCCCGAGTACATCTGCGACTGGATCGCATCGCGGCGGAGTTGGTCGCGAGCTTCGACCTTGGCCTTGTTCTTGGGATCTTTTTCGGACAGGCCTTCGAAGCTCTCGAGCCGGAGCTTGAATTTTTTCTCCGCCTCGCCAAACACCCGGCCGGCCTCGGCGAATAGGTCGCGGGCTTGCTTCAACAGTGCCGGCTTTTGGGCCTGCTGCGACGAGCGCTGCGAGGCTTCGACGGCCATGCGGCCGCGCTCGACCAGCACGTTGCCCATCTGCAGCGCCGCGCTGCCGGCCAGCGGATGCGCAGGACTGGCGGCGAGGAACTCTTGCAGCTTGGCCACCGCTTCGTCCAAGTCGCGGCCGCGCCGGGTAAAATCACGCTGCTGGATGGCCGCGTCGATCAGCGTTCGGCCTTGTTCGTAACTGACCGTCGGCCGCAGGGACTCGCTCAGCAATTTGCTGGTGCGCATATCGGCCAGATAATCGAGCGCCACGTCGTAATAGCCGCGGGCGCGCAGGCCGTCGAGCATTTCGCGAAACGGCTCTTCGGCCGCAGCGGGCGCGCAGACCAGCGCCGCGAGCAGGCTGGCCAGCAAATGAACCGGCAATATTCGGCGACGCACTGGTCGCCGGGTCACGATGAGCATTTTTACAACGCCGTCCTTGCCGGCAAATGGGGGAAATTCCAGCTTAACGGCTGCTGGAAACCCCGGCAAGCATTCATGCACGGCAAGCCGCCCTGAGCACCGCCGACACCCCGAACGTGGCCGGCGCAGGCCGGATTTTCGTCACAACACGGCTAGCGCCGCTGCCAGACGATTCATCGTCTGGGGGGCGTGCAATGGATTTTGGACTGTCGCGGCGGCCGACGTCAGCGTCCGTTGACCATTTCCAGCACGTCGGTCGTGATGTCGATCCCGGCCTGGTAGATCACGCTCTTGTTGAGTTCCTTGAGCACTTCGTCGGGCTTGTTGCGATCGATCGGATCGCCATTGAAGCGCAAGACCAGCTTGATGCCATGTTCGTCGGCATACTGGTGAACGGCGGCCTGGACGACTTCGTAGGTCTCGTAATAAATCATGGCTTCCTGCCGCAGGAATGTATCCTTCCGGCGTTGGACCTCGGCATTCAACGTCTCGGCCGTTTTTTTCAACTCGGCCTCGAGACGCCGGTGCTCGTCGGTGCCGCGTTTCAAGCTTTCCAGTTGCCGCGTCAGGGCGGTATAGGCATCGCGCTGGCCCTTCAGTTCGCTCTCGACCGCGGTAACCTCCTGCCGCATTTTCTCGGACCGCTCTGTAAATCGCTCGCACTGCTTGAAAACTTTTGTCAGGTCCAGCATCGCCACGGGATAGACGGCGGCTGGCTCGGTGGCGGGCGTGCCGGGGCTCAGATTCTGGACCGCCAATACGAGCAACGCGAACGTCAACGCGGAGAGCAGCAGCTTCTGATTCATCGACCGATCCTCCTGATCTCAAGTCCCTTTGAATGGTTGCGGCGCAAGGCCCGAATCAGCGTATCGCTTTTTCGGGCCGATGTCAGCATTTTCAGCAATGCTTCGGAATGCTCACGAACTCCGCGTGCCTTGCTCGTAGCGGAAGTCGTGAGACTGTCTCACGACTTCCGCTACAACGCGAGTTAGTGCGCAGGCTCGCTAGCTGCGTCGGCGTCCATTTCCTTGGCCACGGCCACGGCCTCGAGTCGCACGCTGGCCGGCTCGTGCGACTTCTCGAGCTGCTGGACCGCGTCGCGCAGTTCAGGGAGCTTCTCGCCCAGATGCTTGGCCGACAGCTTGCGCGCCGCGCGCAGGCCATTGACCATCACCGCGATCCGCTTGTTGTCTTGATCAGGCTCGTCTTCCTCTTCCGGGCCGGCTTCTACGATCGCCTTCGGATTGAGCATTTGCGTCAACACCGGCACGGCGGCCAGTTGCCCTTGCGTGGCCAGCATCGTGGCGGCGTTGTAACGCACGTTCGACTTGGCATCGGTCAGCATCCGCTCGAGCCGGGCCACGGCTTCCGGTCCGCCCAGCGCGCCGAGTGCGAAGGCGGCCGTCGAGCGCACCAGCGGCTCGGGATCGTGCGACGCGTCGAGCATCACCGGCAGGATCTGATCGTGCGCTTGGTTGCCGACTCCTGGCCGCGACACGAACACGGCCAGCGCCTTGAGCGCGGCGAACCGCACGTACTTCTCGTCCGGCTCGCGCTGGGTCTTGGCCGCCAGCAGCAAGGCTGGCAGGCCGTCGGGCACCTGGAACTCGCCCAACGCATGGCACAGGTAAACGCGCAACTGCAAGTCGGAATTGTCGGTGCTGCCCGCGGCGATTTCACGCTCGAGCTTGGCGGCGATCTTGGCTGCGATCTGGGCGTTCTGCTTCAACTCGACATTGCGGGGATCGCGCAAGGCGTCGGCCAGACTCACGGCGGCCTGCCAGCGAGCCTGGTTGTCGCGATCCAGGGCCTGGACGTATTTCTCGGCATCGTCGCTACGGACTTGCCCCCACCAGAAAAACATGCCGTAGAGCACCGCAATCACGCCGACGATCACCGCCGGCACCACGAACAACTGCACAACAAACGCGCCGGTCGGTGCCTGCACCGGCGGCAGATGCTCTTGGGGCGACGGTTTTTGCCTTTGCGGCGAGGGATCGGAAAGCGACATGCAGTTCAACTCGATAAGGAAGGCGAACGGACCAGGTGGGCAAGCCTTTTAATGTAGGGGACACTCGCAGCCCGCTTCAAGGGTCCCGATTGATAGCTAGTGCCTTAAGATCATGTGCAAGGCAGCTATGTTCCTGACCTTACGCCGAGATCGCCGTTAGTCACGCGGGACTCAGGGAAAAGTCGCTGCGCAGCATCAAGGCTTGTGCTGGTTCCAGGAAACCAGTCCAGATACTCGCATGCGGTTTCACCAAAGAGCCATAGGCCGCTTGGTGCTAAAGGGCAGGCGCGCCAAGTCACGACATTGCTTTGTTCAACTGCGCCGATTGCGTGCGCGTCCCGCCTCTGCCGAATCCAACTCAACGAGTACGCCACCCATGCCAACGGCAGGCTCGCCACAAACATGGCAATAAGCAACGTCCGCAGCCTGTAGGCGAACCAGTGGCGGCGGGGTTTCTTTTCCATATTGGGATTCTACTTGCGGAAGCACCCGCCGGCCGCCCCGCGACTCCGCTACAGCGAGTAGGCGATCCGGTATAGCAGGTAGGCCAACACGGCTAGCAGGACACAAAATGGGAGCACGACGGCTAGCAGGATGAATCGGAACCAGCGTTCGGGCGGGCTCTTATACATGGGGGCAGTATAGCCAGGGCGAGCCACTCGACGGCAAGCAAGGTTGGCATGGCGGGCGACCACGGCACTACTGCCCGAACCCCAAGCTGAAGCTTCCTCGCGATTGCGAGGCAAAACAGCCAAATTCATAGCCTTGAATGCCGGCGGGCAAAGCATTAAACTTAGCGGTTTCCTCCGCCGGGCCGGGGGTGCGGCTATCGACTGCGCATCGACGTAGTTCATTGCCGTGCAAGGCTTTGCGGCAAGCTGACAAACCAAAAATCCGAACTGCGTTCCGCTGGACGAGCGGGAGGCGCAAGCCTTCAGGTTCGCAATCAAGAGCCGGCAACGCACCCAAAATACTGAAATTCGGTTACCGAAAGCGAAGCGAGCGACTGCAATGAAAACGTTCATGGCCAAGCCGGGCGAAATCGAGCAAAAGTGGTGGCTGGTCGACGCGACCGACAAGGTCGTCGGCCGGCTGGCCTCGGATATCGCCATGGTGCTGATGGGCAAGCATCGGCCCACGTACACGCCGCACGTCGATACGGGCGATTTCGTCGTCGTGATCAACGCCGAAAAGGTCGCCTTCACCGGCAACAAGTGGCAGCAGAAGGAATACACCTGGTACACCGGCTGGACGCGGCTGCGGAGCGAGAAGGCCGCCGAGCGGCTGGCGCGCCAGCCCGAGGAAATTCTCACCGAGGCCGTGCGGCGGATGCTGCCCAAGAACAAGTTGGCCTTCAAGATGCTGAACAAGCTCAAGGTCTACGCGGGCAGCGAGCATCCGCACCAGGCGCAAGTGCCCGAGCCCAAGGAATTGGGCGTCAAGTAACCGATCACTGATATCACTACCGGCTAGCGAAGGAAAGTTATGGCAACCGTAGCGAGTCCGAAACACGCGGGCGGCGACGCCCTGGGCACCGGCCGCCGCAAGACCTCCGTGGCCCGCGTGCGCATCCGCGCCGGCGGCGGCAAGATCGAAGTCAACGGCCGGCCGTTCGAAGAATACTTCGTCAACGAGAAGGACCGCAACGACGTGCTTAAGCCGTTGACCAGCGCCGACCGGGCCTCGAGCGTCGACGTGGTGATCAAGGTCCACGGCGGCGGCATCTCGGGCCAATCGGGAGCGGCCAAGCTGGGCATCGCCCGGGCACTCAAGCTCTTCGATACGGGCGTGGAAGACGTGCTACGGCAGAACAACCTGCTGACGCGCGACGGCCGCATGAAAGAGCGCAAGAAGTACGGCCTGCGCGGCGCCCGCCGCGGCACGCAGTTCTCGAAGCGCTAAACGCCGATTTCGGCGGCAACCGAATGCAAAAGCCCAGGGGTTGCAACCCCTGGGCTTTTTTTGTGCGCTGGTTTAGTGGGGGGCGCGGGGGGACTCCCCGGACTTACGTCCTGGGGCTCGCCTACGCGCTGGCGCGGCTCGGCCGCCCGATTTAGCGCGCGGCGAGCTTGGACTGTTGGAGGAAATCGAGCGTGATGCTGATGACCTCGTTGCCGTAGAAGTTCCGCTCGAAAATCGGACGATGGGGATCGTTCTGTTCGTCGCGGTCCTTCTCCTGCTCTTTGTCCATGTCCAGCTCCGCACGCTCGGCTAGGAACTTCTTTTCGTTGAGCGTGACGGTCTTGCGGGCTTTTTGCTCGTGGTAGCGCTTGATGTTGCGCAGGACCTTATCGAAATCGGTAGACGTTTTCTGCCGTTCCTTCGTCAGCTCGGTGAGCCGGTCGATCTTGCCCTGGTCAACCATGTTCACCTTGTCGTAGGGGACCGCATCGATGCGATCGAAGGGCAACGCGTACTCCAGATCGGCTTCGCCGACGTCCAACTCGGCCGTGAGCGAGGGAAGCGGCACGTCGGCCCGCACACCGCGGTTCTGCGTGCTGTCGCCGTCGGGACGATAGAACTGCTGCATGGTGAGCTTCAGCGCGCCCAGCGAGGGGGCGTTGGGAATCTGGAACAGTTGCCGGCCGAGATCGAGCAGGCTTTGGACCGTGCCTTTGCCGTGCGTCGAGCGGTCGCCGACGATCAGCCCGCGACGATAGTCCTGGATAGCGCCGGCGAAGATTTCGCTGGCGCTCGCGCTGAACTTGCTGGTGAGCACGACCAGCGGCCGGTCCCATTTCACGCCGCGGTCCAGGTCGTTGTAGACCTGCTTTTTGCCGTCCTTGTCCTTGACTTGGACAATCGGGCCTTCGTCGATGAACAGGCCGGTGAGGTTGATGGCTTCGGTCAGCGAGCCGCCGCCGTTGCGGCGCAGGTCGAGGATCAGGGCGTCGACGTTCTTGTCGTTGAACTCATCCAGCAGCTTGCCCACGTCGCGGGTCGTGCTGCGGAAGTCGGGGCGATTGTGCCGCGCGCCTTCCATGTCCATGTAGAAGCTGGGCAAGTCGATCACGCCCACCTTGATGGTCTGTCCGCCCCGCTTTTCCTCGAAGATCTGGCCGCGGGCCTCGCTATCGGTCAGCTCGATCTGGGCGCGGGTGATTTCGTAGACCTGCTTTTCGCCCTTGCCCAGCGGCAGGACTTCCAGCCGCACGATGGTGCCGCGCTTGCCGCGGATCAGCTTAACCACGTCCGACAGCTTCATGTCGACCACGTCGACCATTTCGCCGTCTTTGCCTTGGGCCACGCCCGTGATTTTGTCCTCGGCCTTGAGCCGCTTGTCCTTATCGGCGGCGCCGCCGGGAATGATCTTGTTGACCATGGTAAATCCGTCCTCGAATTGCAACTGCGCGCCGATGCCGTCCAACTCGAGCTTCATCTGAATCTCGAAGTTGTCCAACGTACTGGGCGACATGTAAGTCGAGTGCGGGTCGTACGAGGTGGTCAGCGAGGTCAGGTACATCTCCAGCAGTTCGTCGTGGTCGGTCTGGTGCATCCGCTTGACGAAGCTGTGGTACCGCCGCGAGAGTTTCTTGCTGGCCTCGTCGCCTTCGGTCTTGTCGGCCTTGAGCACCAGCAGGTCGTATTTCACCCGCTTGCGCCACAAGTCGCGGGCTTCGTCGGGCGTGCGGGCGTACTTGGCGGCTTCGGGATCCGAAACCATGCCTTCGTCCGCGTCGAAGTCGAGCTTCGCCGCCAGAAACTCGTCGGCATATTTCACCCGCTCGTCGACTCGCTTGAGGAACGTGCGAAACACGTCGTGCCCCAGCGCCACGTCGCCGCGGCGCACCTGATGAATCAGCTCATCGGTGCGGGCCATGAAGTTGTCGGCATCGGACTGAAAAAAGTAGAGCTTCCAGGGATCGAGCGTTTTGAGGTAGAGCGTGATGCAGCGCGTGGCGATCTCGCCGTCCAACGGATGCCGGGTCAGGTGTTCGCTGCGCATCAGCGAGGTGACGGCGAGCGTCACCTGGCGATCGGTGGCCGTTTGGCCCTCGATATCGGCATGGCAGACGCTGTAGATCAAACAGCCGAACACCAACAGGCCTGTGGCGGAAAGCGTGCGCATACGACTCGATGCAAAGGGGAAACGGCTCATTACGTATCCTTCCGCGAGGCGAGGCAATTGCGGGTTTTGAGGGAAGCTTAACGAATTTGCGGCCCGAGTCAGCCCGGCGGCAAAGCGGCAGGCCGATTCACACTAATTCCTGACAAACACTAATCGCTGACAAATTGGTCCCTGACAAAATGCCGCCACGAGCCGCGCCGGCCGTGGTGGTAAATCGATTAAGTTCTCGAAACATAAAGAGTTAAACACGATGCTATACATTCTCTGCCAGCGAAGCAAGATCAGCTTAAACTAGGGTGCGGAGGGAATCCGCGCGGTTGATTCATGGGTTCATGCCGAATTGGCAGCCAGCCCGGCCGCCTGGAGCGCCGCGGAGACGAGCAAGGGGTGAGGCCCCAGCGGACCGACGCCGATCCAGGCCTTGTCCGAGCTTTGGCCTGACAACTGGCTTACGGCCGCCACCACCCGATCATATAGCGCGCCGTGGAACAACAGGTGCGGCTGGACGACGATGCGGCGAAATGCTGAGTTCGCCGCCCGCGCCAGTGCGACTTCCAGCGATGGCTCGCACATGGCCAGGAAACAGGTTTCGATCCCGCCCAATGGGGTGCGCTGGCCGCGCAGGGCGGCAAAGCGGAAGAGTTCCTGCGTGGCTTCCGGATCGTTGCTGCCGCGGCCCACGAGCAGCAGCAGCGTGTCGTCGGCATCGTAGCCCGGCTGGCGATTGACGACCTCGCAAAATCGCAGGGCCGAAAGCGCCACCAGGTCGCTCTGGCAGTTAAGCACCGGCCGCAGCGCGAAGCTGACCCCCGCGTACTGGGGAATCACGGACTCCAGTATGCGTGGAAGATCGAGCTTGGCATGGCCAGCCGCAAACAATAACAGCGGAAGCACATGCACCTGCTGGGCGCCGCGCTCGACGGTGCGCTCAATGGCCAGGACCACGTCGGGAGCCGCCATTTCCAGAAACGCGGGCTCGATCACCCAACCCGGCAACTGCTTGGCGATCTGGCCCACCGTCTCGAAGAACTCTGCCTTGCCCAAAACATCGAGCGTGCCATGTCCCACGACGACCAGCCCCTGCGTGGCGGTAGCGGTCGGATCGCCGCCGAACTGCGGCGGCCGCTCCGGAATCGTGACGCTGGGAGTGCGAGTCACCGCAGGGTCCTTGAGAAGCTTCGAGAATTGCCGATCGGCGCGGACGACACGCTTGTATTCTAGTTGCCGCCAGCAGCCGGGGACATGGCCGGCCGGCAATTGCCGACTGGCCTGGGGCGTCCCAAAAGTGGGCTGCCGGTGCACTTCGTGCTACGCAAGCAAGGTCGCCGGGGTTCGCGTATGCGCCATCATGGCGGCGAAAGGGCAGCGCATGACGCGCACTTTTTTGCAAAACGGCACGGGCCTTGGGGAGACAGGCATCCCGAGGGCCGAAAGCTGCGTCGCGTTTTACGCGCGGTTCCCGGAGGTTCAGGAGCTCGCAGCGAAGTGCGGCGCGGGGAGCAGTTGTTTCGCCCGCTGATAGTCGAGGGCGCGGCGCATGACTTCGTCCATCGATTCGCGCACCACGAGCCGATCGCCACTGGTGAGGGTGACGAACGTGTCGGGGCGGCGCTCGACGTAGCGGATCAGGTCGGCGTTGACCACGAACTCTTCACCGCTGAGATGCGTGAGCTTGATCATGGGCGGCCCTGGTTACCGTCACGCTTGCTGGAGGTTCAAGAGGGCGGTCCACAATTGGTTGGCCGTGCTGATGACCTCGGAATTGCCGCGGTACATAGTCGAGGCCGAGATCAAGGTGATCAAGCTGGCGCTGATGTCGGTATTCGAGAGCTCGACGGCGCCGGACACGATCGAGCCAATGCCCTCGGACGACGGTGAGGCAATCACCGGCAGGCCCGAGTTCACGCCGGCCGCAAACAGATTCTGGCCTTGCTGGACCAGCCCGTCGGGATTGGCGAAACGCGCCAACTGGACTTGCCCAAGGTTGCGCTGGGTGCCGTTGTCGAATACGCCTTGGATCGTGCCGTCGCTGGAGATGTTGAAGCTCGTGAGTTGTCCCGGCGGAAAACCATCTTGTCCGGAGGCGTTCAGGCTGCTGGCCGTGGCTGACAAACCGCTCAGGGCCGAAAAATTCAGGTTGAAGTTCAGCGGCGACGTGGCGGGCGTGTCGCTGCGGTCGACGCTCACGGTGTCGTTGGTGGCGCTGATGAAATTGCCTTGGCCGTCGAAGCTGATCAGGCCGGTGCCCACGGCGATGTTCACGCCCGCCCCGGGCTGGTTGTCCGAAGAGTCGGCGTACCAGCGATAGGTGGTTTCGCTGCTGGTTTGCGATTGCAACTCGGCGGTGACGCGGACGTTGATTGCCTCGCCCAGCGAGTCGTAAACCACGAAGTTCGCGATGGCTCCGTTGCCGACGGCTTGCTGCGTGGTGTTGAAGGGCAGGTCAATGGGCGTGGTAGTGCCGCTAGCCGTCGTGAGTTGGAAGGCCGAAGGATTGATCGACACGGCGTTGTCCTGCCCGTTGTTGCTCACAATCGTGATCTCGCCCTGGGCATTGATGGTCGCGCCGGGGGCGGCACCCGATGAATCGTTGGGAATGGGATTGGCGGCCGTCGAGGCATTGTTGCTTTGGATCCCATCCGCCTGGTCGATGAAGTTCAGCAAGTCCTGAACGGTTGTGGTTGACGTAATTTTCAATGACTGGGCCGTGAGGGTGTTGGCCCCCTTCTCGCCCGTATACGTCAGCGTGCCCACCTGGAACAGGCTCTGGCTGGTTCCACCGTTGTTTTGCAGCAGGTTGGTCAGCAACGTGCTGCTGGTCGCCGGCGGCCCGGTCATGTTGAGGCTTTGGCGCGGCGCAGTCATGCCCGCCGCTGTCCCCTGGAGGACCGCGTCGCTGACGTTGTCGGTAAAGCTCAGGTTCTGCGTCGGATCGCTGGCGTTGTAGGGGAGTTCGCTCACCAGTTGGTAATCCGTCGGATCCGACGCGGTGTTGCGATAAATACGGACGGATTGCCACTGCGTGCCGTCGGGGACGGGCAGATTGTTGAGCTGAATCCGGCCGTTCACCACGTCGACCGGGCCGATCACGGGAGTCGGCCGGCTTTCCACGCCGCTCAAGGGGTTGCCGTTGGCGTCGTCGTTGCCTGCCGGCACGTTGGCAAACGTCACGTAATAGCTGTAATCGCCGGTCAACTCGGTGGTGTTCAGCGGCGGGCTGGTGCCGGCATCGAGCGTTGCGTCGCTGGTGGTGTCGGTATACGAGCTGGCCGGATTAGAGATCGTGGTCAGCAACTTGAAGGTGCTGCCACCGGCATCGGTGCGGTAGATTTGCAACGACGAATAATTGGAGTCGGTCGGCAAATTCGAAAGCGTCACCGTATTGTCGGTGGCGCCGGTCGTCACGGTGACGGCCGCCGAAGGCGTGCTTTGCGTCGTGCCGTTGGCGTCCTCGAAGACAAATTCGTACTGATACTGCGCGCTGCTGGACAGGCCGCCAGTCCCAGTGCTGGACGCCGTGGTGACGTTCGTGGTGTTGGGCGTATCGGCCACCGCGACGGTGGTGCCGGAGGCCGGGGCCGAGTACGATGCGTCGCCCAAGGATCCCGTCTGAATGATCTGTGCGGTCGTGGCCACGGTGCCCGTGGCCGACAGCGTGCCTTCCATCGTCACGTTCTGGGTCGCGTGGGCGACGGCCGTCGAGCCCAGCGGAATGCTCAGTGCTTGGAGCTGCGTGGCTTGGATGTTGAAACTGCTGTCGACGCCGTAGCCCAGCACCAGGTTGCCGCTGGCGTCGGTGAGCTGATTCTGGGAGTTGAGTTTGAACTGGCCGTCGCGGGTATAAAGTTGCTGCCCGCCGGCCGTTTGCACGGCGAAGAAGCCGTCGCCTTGGATCGCGAGGTCCGCCGAATCGGACGTGGTCTGCAGCGTGCCCTGCGAAAAGTCCGGGTCCACCGAGGCGACTTCCACGCCCAACCCGGTCTGGACCGGGTCCGACCCTCCGTCGCCGTCGCTCGGAGCCGTGCCCACGCTCAGTGTCTGGGAGAACTGGGTGGCAAACTCGACGTTCGACGCCTTGAAGCCGACGGTGTTGGCGTTGGCAACGTTGTTGCCAGCCACGTCGATCATGGTTTCGCTGGCCGCCATGCCAGACAGTGCCGTGCTGAATACACTCGAGAGACTCATGGCCTCATGCTCCTGCTCGATGACTATCCAACCATTGCGGCCGTGTTCGCGGTTGATCGCCGTCGGCTGGCCGCGCTGGCCCTTACTCCGTACTTTCCGTCGGCGCCTCACTGGCCGGAATGATCTCACTCACGTTGGCCAGGGGCACCTGCTGGCTGCCGATGTTCAGCGAGGCCGCGCCATCGACCAAACTGACGCTTTCGACCGTGCCGGAAGCCGACGCGCCGGTGCTGTCGGTCCCCACGACATATTGATTGATCATCACGCTGGCTGCCGTCAGGCTGTCGTTGAGCGACAGCCCCGTCAACGTGCTGTTCAACTGCACGTTCGACTGGATCGTTTCCATGTCACTGATCTGCTGCATGAGGTCCGAGTTGCTGACGGGGTCCGTCGGATCCTGGTTCTGCAACTGGGCAATCATCAGTTGCATGAAATCGCTGAGGTTCACGTCGCCAAACGGATCGCCAGAAGTCGACGAACTCGAACTGTTCGATGACGAAGAACCACTGGTGGGAGGAACGCTGCTCATGCCTGGTCTCGCTCTACGCTTGCTTTGCCCGCCCCTGCTCGGAACCCGCAATGGTTGCTAAATGACAACGTCCAACCCCGCGCTGCCGGCGGCCGAAGAACTGGACAAGCCCGTGTCGCTGACATCGCTGACCGCCGCCGTATCAAGGGGCTGCGACACTCGCCGCGCCGGCGCGCTCTGGTCGAAATCGCGGTTGGGCGTCTGGGACGAACCATCCGGCGATTGGCCCATCAAGCCCACGTCGAACCGCATGACTTTAATGTCCTGCTGCTGCAGCCGATCGCGCAGCGCCGGCAGGTTCTCCAGCAGCGTGTCGCGCGCAGCCGGCGTCTCGGCGTCCAGCCGGGCGTTCATCTGCCCGCCGTCCACCTTGATTTCGATGCGCACCGATCCCAATTCCGGCGGGCTCAATCGCAGCTTGATCGAACCGTCGTTCGCGGAGTTGGCACTTTGAAACGCGCGGGCCACGCGCTGCACGAGCCGCAGGCGATTGCCGTCGCTGAGCGTGGGACTCGCGCCCGACGCGTTTCCGGCCGAGGCCGAATGCGAACGATTGGCCGCTGCGGCATCAACTGCTCCGGAAACGAGAGGCGCAGTGTTCGCCGCGCTCGTAGCGGCAGTAGAGTTCTGGCCTGGCGAACTGCTCGTGGCACTCGAAGTTGCCGTCGAAGCCGAACCGTCTTGGGCGGCGGTTGCCGCAGCCGCGGGAGCCGTGTGCGTCGTCGCTGCGACGGGGGCCGATGCCAACATGCCGACCACCGCGTCGGCCATGGCGCTGGCAGTCGACTGCACCGCTGATGCCGGAGTCGTTTGCGTGCCGGCCACCGGGTTGTTCGCAATGGACTGTGAGTAACCGCTGGTGACGCTCTGTCCGTAAGTAGGCAGCAACCCGCTTGCCGCCAGCGCGGCCGCATTACTATCGGAACCAGAGGTAGCCGATGCTGACTGGGACGCAGGGGCCCGTGCGCCGCCAGTGGCTGGCAGCGAAGAGGAGCGCCCCGCGGACTTGGCGGTCGCCTGCGCCACCAGCGTCAGAGTGCTGGTGGTTTGCGCCACGGATTTGCCGCTGGCCGCCGAGTCCCCGATGACCGGCTCGTCGGTTTCGGCTGCGGTTCCGGTTCCAGCCGCCGGTTTGGCAGCCGGCGTCGTCTGGCTGACCACGGGTTGCGGGATCGAAAACAGCAAGGCCGTCGGAATTTGGCCTGCGCCGTTGTCGATATGCGTCCCGGTTTGCGAGTCGCTGCCGGGTTTGGTGGCCGTCGAAGAATCAGTCGGCGCTGCGGTCTTGGACGAGGCCTGGTCGGTGGCCGTCGTCGTGGAAGTCGACGAATCGGCCGTCGAGGTTTTGGCCGTACCGTCCGGCGGCGAAGAATCCGTGGCCGCCGAGTTGCTGGCCGCCGGGGTTTGCGCGGCTGCTTGCGCACCCGTGGTGCTGGCGCTGCCGCTGGCGGGGCTGTTGTTCGATGATTGGCCGGCCGAGGGCGCCGGGTTGGGATTACTGGCCCCGTTATTCGACGGGAGTGCCCGCTGCAAGTGGCCGCCGAAGGAGTCGTCCGGGTTCGAGGGCGCATTGGCCGGCGAAGGGACCGCGGGGCCGACCGAGCTGGCCGAAATATCCGCGCTGACCTGCACCACGGCGTAGTCCTTGGATTGCGGTTTACGACTCAACTCAAACCAGGCCCGCCGCCACGCCGCTCTAGTGACCTTGAGGAGCGGGCTGCAATTGCGTCTTCGCCTCGTCGATCAGCGACAGCTCGGGCTCACCCTCGCGAATGACTTTCAGAATCTCGGCGAGCTTGTCCACTTCTTCGGGAGTCTTGAATTCGGTGATGACCTTGGCCCGCTTCGTGGGTGTCATGGCTGACAGCAGTGCCACCACTTCGTTCATCGACCCTTCTTCGACCATCCGCACGACTTGTTCTTTGGCCTGCTTAGGCTTCATGGTCTCCAAGATCAGCCGGGTGGTTTCCTGACTGTTGGAGAGGGTCGCTGCGCGCAACGTTTCGAGTTGACGGTCCAGCGCAGTTTTCACTCGGTTATATCGGTCGATCTCTCCGGTTAGTTTGACTCGTTCGTCTTTTAATTGGTCCGACTGGCTGTGCAGCATCTGCTCGCGCAGCTCGAAGTCGCGGCTCTGGATCGCCCTGGCTCGGGCGATATCAAGCAGCGATGGCTGGTTCGTGCGATCGTGCAGGCCGATGATTTCGGCCTCGGGACGCGTGGCGCTGGCCGAACCGTCGAGCACGCCGGCCAGATCCGCCACCTTGTCGCGGTCCAGCACCCCTTGCCACCAGCAATAGCCGGCTAGCACCAATAGCGCGAGCACCGTAGCAATGCAGGCGCAACTGATCAACCAGCCGATTGCGCGAAACAGCTTGCCGATCATAGAATCCTTTCAGCGGGCACGCTGCGGCCGGCCACCTCGTCCAATTCGCGCATGGCCTCGCGCTCGCTCTGCTGGCGCCATTCCTCGTGCTGGCTGGCGCGCAGCTTCTCCAGTGCCCGCACGTCCTTGTCGGCCATGACCAGCGCCTCGCGGCGCTTGGCCACTTCGGCTTCGACCTTGGCCAGTTGCGACGCCAGGCTGCGTTTTTCGGCCTGCAACACGAGCTCGTAGCGTTCGCCGTTGAGCAGCCGATCGACGTCGACCGGCCCGAGGGGCGCGGTGTGCAGTTGCCGGGCTGCGCGCAGATCGTGATCGATGCGCTGGATTTTTTCCTCCAGCACCATCTGCACGCCCAGGGCATCGGCCAATTGAGCGCGGCGCTCGTCGCGCACCGCCTCGCGCAGCCGCGTCACGCTAGCCAGGCGAAATTGAAATCGACGCATGATTTACCGCGCTCCTTCCGGCGCCGCCGTGGCGGCGCTTTGAATCCGTTGAATGCATTTCGCTCGCAGTTGGGCCAGTTCGGCCCGGGCCTTTTCCACCGAACTGCCGTCCGAAACCCGCTGCCGCAGAAACTGGTGAATGCTGTCGAGCATGTCGATCGCCAGGTCCACCGAGCGATTGCTGCCGCGCCGGTAAGCGCCGATCGAGATCAGATCTTCGTGATCGCGATAAGCGCCCAGCATCTCGCGCACGGCACCGGCCGACTCGCGATGCTCCTGCGTGGTGATGTCGTTCATCAACCGGCTCAGGCTCTCGAGCACGTCGACGGCTGGATAATGGTTGCGCGTGGCCAGCTTCCGCGAGAGCCAGGTGTGGCCGTCGATCAATCCGCGCACGCAATCGCAGATCGGTTCGTTGGCGTCGTCGCCTTCGACCAGCACGGAGTAAAAGGCCGTGATGCTACCGGTCGGGCCACGCCCGGCCCGTTCCACCAATTTGGGCAGCAGGGCAAAGACCGAAGGCGGAAACCCGCGCGTCGTCGGCGGCTCGCCGGCGGCCAGCCCGATCTCGCGCTGGGCCAAGGCAAACCGCGTGAGCGAATCCATCACCAGCATTACGTCGCGCCCCTGGTCGCGGAAATACTCGGCCACCGACGTGGCCGCAAACGCGGCCCGCGTGCGCAGCAGCGCCGGCTCGTCGCTGGTGGCCACCACGACCACGCTCTTGGCCAGCCCCTCGGGGCCCAAGTCACGCTCCAGAAACTCGTTGACCTCGCGGCCGCGCTCGCCTACCAGGGCAATCACGTTCACGTCGGCGGCCGTGTAGCGGGCCATCATGCCCAGCGTTACGCTTTTGCCGACGCCCGAGCCGGCGAAGATCCCCATCCGCTGGCCTTTGCCGCAGGTCAGCAGACCGTCGATCACGCGGATGCCGGTGGACATGGGCGTATCGATGCGCGGCCGCTGGATCGGCGATGGCGGCCGAGCATCCAGTGGCTGGCGCGTGGGCAACCACGGCTGCGGCCGGCCGTCGATGCATTGTCCGCGGGCATCGATCACGCGGCCCAGCAATTCGGGGCCGACGCGAATCGAGGTTTTCGAACGTTTGAGCCGCACGCGGTTGCCGTGCCGCACGCCCTGCATGTCGCTATAGGGATACACGAGCGTCAGGTCGTTGTTGAAGCCCACGACTTCGGCCTCCAGCGATTCGCCGCCGTGCCGCTGGATTTCGACCAGGGCGCCTACCGGGGCCGCGAAATCGGCCACGGCCGCGGTCATGCCCACCATGCGCACGATGCTCCCCTCGATGGCGCTGGGCACGATCGAATCCAACTGGTCGGCCAATTCGCTCGTCATGTCAGCTCGGCCTCGATCCGCGCCAGTTGCACTTCGAGCTGCTGATCGACCGCTCCATGTTGGGTTTCGATCCGGCAGCCGCCAGGCGAAATGCGCTCGTCGGGCACGAGCGTGGTCGGCCCCAGCCGCGAAAATTCGGCGGCCAGCCGCTCGATCTGCTCGCCCAGCGCGGCGTGATCCTGGGGGTGCAGCAGGATGCGCAGCTCCGAACTGCCTCGCGCCAGTTCCAATCCATCGCGAACAAACTGCACGGTGATCCGCGGATCGGCCTGCAACTGCCGGCGTACGATCCGGCCGGCAATGGCCGCGGCCAGGTGTACGGCGCGTTGCTCCCAATGCGCCAGCCAACCCGGCCGCGAACCTTCGATCTGTTCGATCGCCTGCCGCACAGCCGGCAGCGCGGTCTCCAACTGCTGCGCCACTTTCTGGTTCAGCATTTCGTCCAGCGCGCGCTGGCCGGCCTGGCGGCCTTCGGCTTCGGCCCGCTGGCGAATCGATTTTCCCTCCTCGACCGCCGAAGCGAGGATCTGTTTGGCTTGCTCACGAATGGTGCGCAAGTACGCGTCGCCATGCTCGCGCATGTCTTCGAAATTGAAAGCCACGCCATGAATACCGCGATTGCGATCCGTGGCTTTAATGATGCTCGACATCGGCAAGGATCCTGCATGAACCGGTCTCAGGCCACCATCTCGACTGCAGCGCCCGACAAATCGATCCGGCCTTCGGCCTCGAGCTGCCGGGCCACGCGGGCCAACTCGTGTTGGGCCTCTTCCACGTCGCTCAGCCGCGTGGGTCCCAGCCCTTCGAGTGCGCCGGTCAACATCGCGGCTGTGTCGGCCGGCACGGCGGCCAGCATGCGCTCGTGCAGCGTGGGGCCAGCCCCGGCTAGCGCCAGCACGGTCAGCTCCATGCCCGCCGTCTCGAGTACCAGCGCCAGCGACCGGCCGCTGATTTGCTCGAGGTCCGAAAACCGAAACTCGCGATCGACCAGGCGGCCTGCCAGGTGACGATCATGCCGCGAGAGGTTTGACAGAATTTCGCGCTTGGCCTGCGGCGAGGCCGCGGCCAGGATGCCGGCGACCGAGGCCATGCCCACCGTCTGGCGGTGCTCGTCGAGCGATTGCTCGAGCATCCGCGATTCGAGGCCTCGTTCCACTTCGAGCAGCACCTCGGGATTGGCCTGTTCGAGATTGACCAGGCGGCGAACCACTTCCACTTGCAGTTCGCCGCCGAGCGTGGCCAGCATGTCGGCCGCGCGCTCGGCCGGTAGATGCGAGATCACCAAGGCGATGGTTTGCGGATGCTCGCCTTCCAGCAGCGGGCGAAGCTTTTCGCCCGACGCGGCCCGCAGCAGGCGAAAGTGCGGGCTGGGCGGCGCCTCGTGGGCCGCATGGCTGGTAGCCTGGCTCGAGAGCTGCAATTCGACGGCCGGCGAAAGTTGCTTGGGCGGGCGATTGTCGGGCCCGGGCTCGTGAGCACGCTGGGGCTGGCTGACTTCGGCCGCGGCGAAGGCTTGCATCACGGCCGCTTGTTCGGCCGGATCGATCTCGCCTAGCGCGTCGGCGGCCCAGCGCACGCGCTGGGCCTGGCCGGCCGGCATGCGCTCGAGCAGCGCCTCGGCCGTCGCGCGATCGAGGCAGGCAACCAGCACGGCCGCTTTGCGGATCTCGGCCGCATGCGGTTGCACGTCCTTGGCGACGGCGGCGCGCTTGAATGGCGATGGCAGAAACCGTTTGAGATTCATTAGCTGGCGTTTCCGATCCAGCCCCGCAGGATGTTGGCGGCGGCATCCGGGTCTTCACGAACCATTTCGGTCAGTTCGTCGCGGAGCGAGGTACCCGCGCCCAACTTGCGTTTGAAGCGTGATTTGGGTTTGGCCGCCGCGGCCGGTTTGGCCGCATCGGCGGCTTCCTGGGCCGCGAGCTGCGGCAGCACCGACTGCTGCATCGACGCGGCCGAAGTCGGCGTGCGGCTGAGCGACCGCAGCATCAGCAAGCTCATCACCACCAGGCCCACCGTGGCCAGCGTTGCCCAATAGTTGTTCAGCCAGGCCAATGCTTGCTGGGTTCCGCCGGGCCCCGGGTCGGGCTCGGTCGTTACGTGCTGAAAGGTAGTCACTGTCACCAGCGATGCCGGGTCGATGCCTTCGGCCGGTTGCGGGATCAGCGTGCTGACATGGCTGCGAATCTTGTCCGTTTCGTCCTTTTGGATTTGCTCGAGCGCGCCGGCCTCGGGCGTGCGTGGGGTCGTCAGGCCCGGCGGCGTGGGATTGCGTTGCCGCCAGACGCTTTCGAAATACGTACTGGGGATGCCGACGGAAATTGAAATGCGTTTGGGCGTCAGGCCGGCCAACTGCGTGAGCGTCCGCTCGCGGCTGGGGGCGTTGTGAATTTCGTTGATGGCCCGATCGTCCGTGCTTTCGTTGCCGCCGCCGGCCGACGAGAGCCGGGCCGATTGATTGGGGCCTTGGGCCTCGATGCCCGGCCGGCCGCCGCCGGAACCGCCCTTGGCATTCGAGGTTTCCGTCTCCTCGCGCGACATGATCGTGGCCACGGCCTTGGGGTCGTAGCTGTCCTTTTCCTGGCGCACGAGCAGCTCTTTGTTGAGCTCGACGTTGGCCGTCACCGTCACCCCAGGCACATAGGTCAGGGCGTTGTAAATCTGCGCCTCGTACAGCGTCTGGAATTCCTTCGTGCGCGAAACAAAGGGATCTTCCGAGGCACTGCCCAGGCCGTCGCCATTGGTGCCGCTGTAAGTGCGGCCGTTGAGATCGACAACCGCAATGTGCTCGGGCGCCAGGCCGGCAAACGCGCCGGCCACCAGGTGGCGAATCATCGGCACTTGTTTTTCTTCCAGCGGCAACGTGCCATGCCGCTTGACGGCCACGCTGGCCTTGGCCGAGGCAACTTGCCCAAAGCCGGCCTTCTTCTCTTGGTCGTATTGCACCGAGGCCTTTTCAATGCCCTGCATCGAAAGAATGATGCCGGCCAGTTCGCGTTCTTTGGCCTGCTCGATCAGTTCTTCTTGCTGCGATCGACTCGTGAAGGGGCCGACTTTGGCGATGGCCGTGGTGAGAAAATCGCCAAAATTCGCCGGCAACGCGCCGCTGTCGGCCAGCGCGGCCAGGTAGGCCGACTTTCGCGCCAGCGGCACCTTCAACCGGTTGCCGTCGACGCTGTAATCGTTGAGGCCCGCTTTGCCGAAGGCGGCTTCCATCGCCGACAGTTCGGCCGAGGTGAACGACTGGCCGCCCAGCAGGTAGCCGTCGCCACTGGAGAACTGATGGTTGAACAGATAGGCCAGGCTGATGACGACCACCGCCAGCAACAATCCCGACGTGATGCGGGCTGCCGGCGTCATCGAGCGGAACAAGTCCGCTACCTGGGCCATGGCTTGATTGAAAAAGTCCATCCCTGGAACTCTCCGACGCCGGCGGCCGCGTCTTGCGGTCGCGAATTATGCACACTTCAAAGTAGCAAGGCACACTCCGTGTGCCCTCGCCGCCCATGTTCGCCGCAGCCTAAACGCGGATGTTCTGCACGTCCTGGTAAGCCGAGACCAGCTTATTGCGAATTTGCATCATCATGCGAAACGCGAGATCGGCTTTTTGCACGGCCGTCATCACTTCGCCGGGGCTCACGTCCCCGCCGGTGGCCAGCGCCTCGACAGCCTTGTTGGCGTCCAGTTGCATCGAGTTGACTTCGCCGATCGAGTCGAGCAGGAAGTCCTTGAACGACGTGCCGGTCGCCCCCTCGGCGCCGGCCGGCGCCTGCGGCAACAGCAGCGGTGACGACGAGAGTCCTTGAATCGGTGAGTTCATGTTGTCTTCCTACCGGCAATGAACGCAAAACGGGAGTCGTCTTCCAGTCGGCTTACGCCAGAATGCGCAGCGTGTGCTGCATCAAGTCCTTCGTGGCTTCGATCACGCCGACGTTCGCCTCGTAGGCCCGCGTGGCTTCGATCGCATCGGTGAATTCCGTCATCATGTTGATATTTGGATACGCGACATAGCCCTGGTGCGGACCTTCCTTGGCCGCATCCGGATGGCCGGGCTGAAATTTCCAGCGCGGCTCGAGATTGGCCGTTTCCACGCTGCTGACTTTGACGCCGGCGGCCCCCAGCGGGCTCTTGATGCTCTCGTCGGTTTCGAACACGACGAAGCGCGGTTGATACGGCTTCGACTCGCCCGCCTCGTTGTGCGTGGTCGACAAATTGGCGATGTTGTTGGCGATGGCCGTCATGCGCAAGCGCTGCGCCACCAGGGCGCTGGAGCTGATATCGAGTGCCGAGAGCATGAGAATCGGTTCCTATGTCTTGTAGCGGAAGTCGTGAGACTTCCGTTGTTCGCAGCAAAAGTCGTGAGACTTCCGCCGTGCATCTAACGTTGCCTTCACTGTCCGGAATTCTCACGAATTCCGCTACGGATCTAATCGTTATGCGCGTTCGCTGACGGCGGCGCCCAGCAGTTGAAACTGGCTGGCAAGGATCGTCGTGGCGATGTTGTGTTGAATCTGGTTCTTCGAGATTTCGATGGCTTGCTGTTCGATGCCCACATTCGTCTGGTCGTGATAGACGATGGCCTTGAGGTTGTCGCGCACGTGTTCGAAGTGGCCGACCGAAGGGGCCGCGCCCAGCGACGACTCGGCCCCGTGGCTGCGATCGCGCGAACGGATGGCGTCCTTGAGCTGGCTCTCGAACATCCGGCCGTCCAGGTCGCGGGTGCGATAGCCCGGCGTGTCGATGTTGGCGATGTTGCCGGCCAGCACCTGGTGCCGGGCCTCGGTGAAGTTGAGGACTTCCTCGAGCGCCGGGATCGCCGACGTGTTTAGCAGCGAGTTCAGCATATTGGGCTCCTAGCAGGCCGGCGCGAGCCGCTTGGCCCGCGGCGCGTAACCGTATTCCTTCAATTTTCCAGACAGCGTCCGCAGTCCGATGCCCAGGGCCTCGGCCGTGCGGGCCCGGTGACCATCGAAGTGATCCAGCGTGGACTGGATCAGCTTGCGTTCCATGTCGTGCAGGCTCAGACCAACCGGCACTGCATTCTCACCCTTGCCCTCGGAGTTGCCACCTTCGATCAACCAGGGGCGCAACTCATCCGCTGTCATAGGCCGCCCCGACTGCAACACGCTGGCGCGGGTAATGATGTTCTGCAATTCGCGAACGTTGCCCGGCCAGTGATAGTCCAGCAGCAAGCCCAGGGCGCCCGGCTCCAGCGGACACGGATCGCGACCCAAACGCCGGGCCGCACAATCCGCGAAGTACTCGATCAGTTGCGGCACGTCGTCGCGCCGGGCTCGCAGCGGCGGAACCTCGAGTGGGATCACGGCCAGCCGGTAGAACAAGTCTTCGCGAAAGCGGCCGGCAGCCACTTCGGCCCGAAGCTGCCGGTTGGTCGTGGCCAGCACGCGGACGTCCACGGTGCGGGTTTCGCTCGATCCGACGCGCTCGAATGTTTTTTCTTGCAGCACGCGCAGCAACTTGGCTTGCAGCGGCATCTCGATTTCGGTGATTTCGTCCAGCAGAATCGAACCGCCGTCGGCTAGCTCGAAACGCCCGGTGCGCGGGTTCTCGGCCCCGGTAAACGCACCGCGCTCGTGCCCGAACAATTCGCTTTCCATCAACTGGGCCGACAGTGCCGGGCAATTCAAGCTCACCAGCGGGCGATCGGCCCGCTGGCTGGCTGCGTGTACGGTCCTGGCGACCAGCTCTTTGCCGGTGCCGCTCTCACCCACGATCAGAATGGTTTCCGAAGTCGGCGCGGTGCGGACAATCTGGGCCCGCAGTTGCCGCATGGGCTCGCTGCTGCCGATCATGGCCGGCGCGTCGAGGCCCGAGTGTGGCAGCGGCAGTGCCCGGCTGGTGTCGAGCATCCGGCCGTGGGCAATGGCGCGGCTTACGAGATCTTCGAGCCGCTCGGCGGCAAACGGTTTTTCGATATAGTCGAAGGCCCCGTGCCGCATTGCTTCCACGGCGGAAGCCACTGTGGCAAAGGCCGTGACCATCACGATCTGCGCCCCGTAGTTGCGGCGCTCCAGATCGCGGATAAAGTCCAGCCCGCTCATGCCGGGCATTTGCAGATCGGTGATCACCAGGTCCACCGGCTGGCTGGGCAGCAAGGCCAGCGCTTCGACGGCGCTGGACACGCACTGCACCTTATGGCCGGCATGCCGCAGGATTTCCGCCATCGACTCGCGCGCTTGCCGATGATCGTCGACGACCAGGATGCGGCCCAGCGGCGTTTTGGCGCCAGGACCGGAAGCGATGGGTGATTTTGTGCTCATGCAGCGGCCTCCAGCGCACGGCGGGGAATGCGGATCGTAAAGGCAGCGCCGCCCTCGGGGCAGTTGGCCGCGCCGGCCCAGCCGCCGTGGGCTTCGGCAATCCGCTCGACAATCGCCAGCCCCAGCCCGGTGCCGGTGCTCTTGGTGCTGAAGAACGGCTCGAACGCGCGGCGCGAGGCTTCTTCGCCCAGGCCCGGCCCGCTGTCGGCAATTTCCAGCTCGAAGCCGTCGCGGCCCGAGCAGGCGGTGAACACCAGCTCGCCGCCGTCGGGCATGGCGTCCAAAGCATTGAGTGCAATATTCAGCACGGCGCGGCGGAACATGTCGCGGTCGGCCGCGATCGTGGTTTGCGCCGGCAAATTAGCCACGACCTCGATCGATTGGGCTTCGAGCTGCGGGGCCAGCGACTGGCACACGTCGATCACCAGATCGCGCACGTTGATCGCCGACCAGTGCGGATCGCGATCGGCCGTGAAGTGCAACAGGTCGTTCACCGTGGAGTCGAGGGCTTGCACACCGCAGGCCACTTTTTCCAGCACGTCCAGGCTGCCCGAGTCGTCGCTGATGCGGCGTCGCAACAGGCTCAGGTACAAGGACACAGGGACCAGGTTGTTGCGCACCTCGTGGGCGATGTGCGAGGCGATCTGGCCCAAGTCGGCCAGCCGATTCTTGCGGGCCAGCTCGCGGTTCTTGATCTCCAGCTCGTCGGTCAGCCGGCGAACTTCGTCACGCAGCGCCGCGTGCGTCTGCTCCAGCCGCACCGTGGCTTCCTGCCAGGCTTCGAGTACGAGTTCCAAATCGTGGCCGCCCGACGCAGGGCAGATGCTCAAGGCTGTTTCGGTTGTGCGCACCATCTTCAAGCTACCTCCGAACTAAGGTCTAGCCGTCCCAGCGGACGCACGTGCGACGTGCCATACGCGCCGCGCGCCTGGCTGGCCGTGTGGGCCTGCTCCAGCCTGGCCGCCGCGTCGTCGCGCCGCAGGCCAAGCAATTGTTCGCTCTGCTTCTCGCGGGCCAGGATGTCGCGAAACAGCGACTCACTGCGCTCGATGACTTGCGAGCAGCGGCCCCGCTCTTCCGCGCTGGACCATTGCCGCTCGTCGGGATGCTGGCTGCGAAAAGGGTCCAACTCGCCTTCGATCTCCTGCAAACGCTCGAGCAGCCGCTGCTTGGCAGCCAGGACTTTCAAGAGCTGCGTGATGTCGCCCGACTCGACCAGCGCCAACTGCTGCCCACCCAACTCGTAAAGTTGTGCCAGGCAGTCGTGCTTGCGACCGAGCAGTTCTGCCAACAGGTGCGTTTCGACAAAAGCCATGCGGTTTCCGGCGTCAACAATTTCCAGGTTCAACAAGCTGCTTTCCCGGCCGCGAGCTATAGCCGGGTCAGCGTGTCCAGCAACTCGCCCCATTGCACGCGCGAATGATTCGTGGTTTCGGAAAACGACGCGCTCGGCGGAAGCTGCGCCAGCGCCGCCCGGGCCAGGACCAACGCATCCCGCGCCTCGGCCACTCGGCCGAGCCGTCGATAACAGGCGTAAATCTGCGTGTAAGCTTCCAACACCTCGGGCGATTCGTAGTAGCGGTTGACCACCGCCAGATAAGCTTGAATGGCTTGCTCGTAGCGTGCCTGCCGAAACAGCACGGCCCCCTGTCCGAAATGGCTGTTCCGCAACAGGGCCGCGTCCCAGGGCGACAGCGGACTCTCTTCCTGTCGATGCGAAAGTGTGGCGGCTACGGCGGCATATTGGCTACCGGCCGTGGCCAGCAACTGCTCGACCGGCGGCACCGATACCGTCTGTACCGCCTCAGGAGCCGCGTCGGCCGGCGCGGTGGAAGTCGCCAGCGCATTGGGAGTGGCTGGCGAACCGGTCGCAGCCGCTTGGTTGGCCGCCGCCGGTTCCTTCGAGTCTGGCGGCGCGCCGGCCGGCGCCAGGGCCAGCTTCCAGCACGTGGTCGCCAACAGGTAGCGGGCCTCGGTATTGAACGGCGCGTCGGGGTAGCGCTGCACGACTTCTTCCAGCCGCACGCGAGCCTCGGGCAAACGGTCGGTCTGATACAGCAAGCGCGCCAGCGCCATCAACGCTTGCCGCCATTCCTGGCTGACCGGCTTGAGCACGTCGCTATTGAGCGTTTGTTCCAGTGCCGCCTGGGCCCTGGGCGCGTCGTGCAACTCGAGATAGGCCTCGGCCGAAAGCCGGCGCGCCTCGAAGCTGGCCACGCTCGAGGGTTCCAACTCAATGCAATCGTCCAGCGACAGCAGGGCTTCTTCTGGCTCGCCCAAGGTCAGCAGGTCGCGGCCCAACTCCAGCAGCGCCTCGGCCCGCCGCGTGCGCAGCTCCACTTCGAGATACGCGCGCCATTGCGACACGGACTCGGCAAAGGCATGGCCGGCGGAGTAGTTTTCGGCGCTGAGCCAGAGCAACTCGCCATATTGGCGCGTGGTAAATCGCAATTGGGCCAGGCGGCGATAGTCGTCGCCGGCCAGCACCCGCTGTTCGCGGGCCCGCTCGTGCGCCCCCGCCGCTTCGGCCGGCGGCAATGCGTCGGCCTGTTCTTTCAAGTGGCGTCCCCAGGCTTCGTGGGCCTGGGCGCTTAGTTGCACCCGCTCGTCTTCGCTACACAACGCCTCGAACCATTTGCCCAGCTCCATGGCCAGGGCAAACTTGCGCTGCTCGAGCAAGCGCTGATGGATGGCAATGACCCGACGTTTCGCGGCATCGCGGCTGAGCCAAGGGTTTTCGGTTTCCTCTTCGTCGATCTGCGTGGCCGCTTCGTGGAACAGCAGGGCCGCCTGGTCGTCGTTGCCCTCGCGATGACGCAACTCGGCCAGCTCGAATCGGGCGGCCAGCGTTGCGGCGGCAAATGGATGGCGATGGTGTACGTCGGTCCAAGCCTCGGCCGCTGCGCGCGGCTGGCCCAACCCCGCGTCGCACAGACCGATCAGATAGCCAGCGGCCGCGCGGACGGCGTCGGATGCGGCGATGTCGGTGGCCAATGGCTTCAGCACGACCAGCGCCGCCTGCCACGAGCCGGCCGATTTCGACGCCGCGGCGGCGCCCTGCTTTTGTTCGGAGGTGGCTTGAGCCACCAGCACTTGAGCGCGAAGCAACCGCGTTTCCGGTTTGGCAGCGGCCACCGGGCTGAGTACGTCGAGTTGCGTGATCGCCTGCGGCAAATGGCCGAGATCAAATTCGATTTCCGCCGCCAAGGCCAAGGCGCTGTCGCGCTCGGCCACTGATAGCTTTCCAGACTTGACCACCTCGACCAACTGCACCAGCGCCGCGGGCAGCGCAGGGCTGGGTTGCTCGCACAGTGCTTTGGCCAGCAAGAGCCGCGTCTCTTCGAGATTGCAGCCCGGCTCGGCCAGCGCCTGCTCGAGGATCTTCACGCTTTCGGCGATCTGGCCGGCAAGATACAAGCTCCGGCCCCAATCGAGCAGGCAGGCCGCTTGCTCCGACTTTGGCAGCCCGCGGCGATTGGCTTGCGCAAAGTAGCGTGCCGCCAGCGCATGCTGACGAAGCTGGTCATTGCCGAACAGCACGTCCGCCTTGCGTGCGGCCAATCGGCCCAGCAACAGCGGCGGCCAGAACCGTTGGTCGGCCGCGACCTGGGGTGTATTGATTTGCGCCAGGGCAATCCAGCGGGCCCGCTCGTCGTCGTGCGAATCGAACGCCTGTCGGGCGTCGGCAATCGTCGGCGAATGACTGGTGGCAGCATGCCGCTTGCTGCTGACGACCCACAAGGCCGCGCCCACGACCAGCGGCACGGCCGAGGCGGCAGCCGCCAGCGCGATGAACAGCTTGCGCCGGTTAGTACCGCCAGAAAAACTAAACAACCCGCGCGCCAATGCCGATATACGCTGGCCAGGCGAACTCTTCGAGCCCGGCAAATCGGCGGTGCTTTCGGGCTTGGACATAGATCTGCTCAAGGCCGGGCTTTAAAGCCAGGCCAGAAAAGTGTGGATCACGCAGCCTGCGGCGGCCTTGATCGATGCCTCGGCATCGGTGGCCGCAAGTCGTCGCGGCGAGCACGTGGGATTGCAGCCGCCCGCATACATGCTGGGCCGCCACAAGCCGCAAGTCCCCGCCGTCTGGAGATAAGCGGCGGACTTGTACTAAAAACTGCCGCCGAATGTCAATCCGCGTTTCTGGCGGCCGCGTGAGCGTACGCGCAGCAGCCAGCACCCAGTCCGCCTCTCAGCCGCGCTGCCGGCATCGGGGGACGGACTCCCCCCGCTCGCCAGCCGGGTTAGCAAGCGAATCATTGACTCGCGTCGCGCCGTGCGCGATAAACGATACTCTGGGACGTTTGGGGGCCTTTACTCGAAACCGTTGTCACTCCGCGAGGATTTGGACCCATGCGACGCGCGCGGCTGCTGCTGGTAGCGATCATCTTGTCCGCCTGGCCCGTGGCGGCCATGGCCGTCGACTTCAAAGAGAAGGAGGCCATTGCAGCGCTGGAAAAGTTGCAGGCCCGATTCATCTACGATGAGGAGAATGCAGATAAACCGCTGATCGGCGTCGACCTGGATGCCACCAAGGTGACCGATAGCACGCTGGAACCGATCGAGGATCTGCCGAAGCTGAAGATCGTGCTGTTGGGCAACTCGAAGATTTCCGACGCGGGATTGAAGTACCTCAAGAAACTTCCGGATCTCGAAAAGCTCTGGCTGCCCAGCACCAAGGTCACCGACGCTGGTCTGACGTATTTGAAGGGCCTCAGCAAACTGAGTCAGATCAGTTTGTACAAGACCAAGGTCACCGATACCGGCATGGCCAAACTCAGTGAGCTGCCGTTGAAGGAACTGTACCTGGAAAGCAGCCAGGTGGCCGGAACCTGCGATCGCCATTTCCCCGGCCTGATCAAGCTCTATCTGAACGACACCCGCACGGGCGAGCCGGCCATGCGCTATCTGACCGCGCTCACGCATCTCGAGGAGTTGGGCCTGCGGAAGACCGATGTCACGGACGCCAGCCTTGCGAACCTGAAAAACCTGACGGGGCTGACCTTTCTCGATCTCAGCGGAACCGAGATTACCGACGCGGGGCTTGCGCATCTCAAGCCGCTGGTCAAGTTGCAGACCTTGTTGCTTGAAGAAACCAAGTGCACCGAGGCGGGCATCGCCGCGCTCAAGGTGGCGCTGCCCGAGGCGAATATCAACTATTCGCCGGCCCCGGCCCGTAACGTCAAGGGCACGCTCGCCCGCCGAGGCGCACCGCCCGAGCGAGGCAAGGTTCCCGCCGCCGTGCGCGCCATCGGAAAACATGGCGGGCAAACGGTGACCGACGAAAACGATCCTGAACATCCAGTCATCGAGGTCAGCTTCGATGGTTCCAAAGTCACGGATGTAGGCCT